>NZ_JBPKBH010000005.1:374421-397619 GCF_051388915.1 Yinghuangia sp. YIM S09857
GGGGACCCGGCGGGGCCGACGGGCCGGGCGGCCCGCGGACCCCGCCGAAGCCGGGTCACAGGCCCTCGATCTCCAGGGACTCTTCCTGCTCCTCGCGGAGGGAGCGGATCAGGAGGGCGAAGCCGGTGATGACGGCGGCGGCCGAGATGATCGCGTCGGTCATCTCCAGCTTGTCGTGCTTGCCCTTGGCCTCCTTGATCTGCTTCATGACGCCGATCGCGCCGAACACCTGCATGCCCAGGCCGATGATCTTCCCGGCCTTGCTCTTCGGGGCCTTCTTCTTGGCCATGTGATGTCTCCTCGGAAACCGTCGGAACGTCGGTGGGGCTCGGTCGCGGGGCGGCCGTGCGGTCGGTTACAGGACCGGGGCCCGGTCGAGCAGCGGGGCGCCCCAGCGGTCCAGGTACGCCGCCTCGACCGCCGCGCCGACCCGGTAGAGCCGGTCGTCGGCCATCGTGGGCGCGATGATCTGGAGGCCGACCGGCAGGCCGTCCTCCGGCGCCAGCCCGCACGGCAGCGACATCGCGGCGTTCCCGGCCATGTTGGACGGGATCGTGCAGAGGTCGGCCAGGTACATCGCCATCGGGTCGTCGGCGCGCTCGCCGATCGGGAAGGCGGTGGTCGGCGTGGTCGGCGAGACCAGCACGTCGACCTGGGCGAACGCGGCGTCGAAGTCGCGGGCGATGAGGGTGCGCACTTTCTGCGCCTGCCCGTAGTACGCGTCGTAGTAACCGGACGACAGGGCGTACGTGCCGAGCATGATCCGGCGCTTGACCTCCGGCCCGAAGCCGGCCTCGCGGGTCAGCGACATGACCTCCTCGGCCGACCGCTCGCCGTTGTCGCCCACCCGCAGGCCATACCGCATCGCGTCGAAGCGGGCCAGGTTGGACGACGCCTCGGAGGGCGCGATCAGGTAGTACGCCGGCATCGCGTAGTCGAAGTTGGGGCAGGAGATCTCGACGACCTCGGCGCCCAGTTCGCGCAGCAGTTCGACGGCCTCGTCGAAGCGCTGCGACACGCCCGCCTGGTACTGCGGTCCGGCGAACTCCTTGACCACGCCGACGCGCATGCCGCGCACGTCGGCGTTGCGGGCGGCGGCCACGACGTCCGGCACCGGGGCGTCGATGGACGTCGAGTCGCGCGGGTCGTGGCCCGCGATGGCCTCGTGCAGGAGCGCGGCGTCGAGCACCGTGCGGGCGCACGGGCCGCCCTGGTCGAGGGAGGAGGAGAAGGCGACGAGGCCGTAGCGCGAGACGCCGCCGTACGTCGGCTTGACGCCGACCGTGCCGGTGACGGAGGCCGGCTGGCGGATCGAGCCGCCGGTGTCGGTGCCGATGGCGAGCGGGGCCTCGAAGGCGGCCAGCGCGGCCGCGCTGCCGCCGCCGGAGCCACCGGGGATGCGGGCGAGGTCCCACGGGTTGCCGGTGGGGCCGTACGCCGAGTTCTCCGTCGACGAGCCCATGGCGAACTCGTCCATATTGGTCTTGCCGAGGATGACGACGCCGGCCTCCTTGAGGCGGCGCGTCACAGTGGCGTCGTACGGCGGCAGCCAGCCTTCGAGGATCTTCGAACCGCAGGTCGTCGGCACGCCCTCGGTGGTGAAGACGTCCTTGAGTGCGAGGGGTACGCCCGCGAGCGGACCCAGCTTGTCGCCCTTGGCGCGGCGCTCGTCCACGGCCTTGGCGGCGTTGAGCGCGCCGTCGGCATCGACGTGCAGGAAGGCGTGCACCTTGCCGTCGACCTCGGTGATGCGGTCGAGGTGCGCCTGCGCGACCTCGACGGCGGACACCTCGCCCGCGGCGATCCGCGCGGCGGTCTCGGCGGCGGTGAGCCTGGTCAGGTCGGCCATCTCTACTGCTCCTCCCCGAGGATCCGCGGGACGCGGAAACGCTGGTCCTCGGCGGCCGGCGCACCGGAGAGAGCCTGCTCGGGGCTGAGGCCCGGGCGGATCTCGTCGGGCCGCATGACGTTGGTCAGCGGCAGCGGGTGCGACGTCGGCGGGATGTCGTCGGCGGCGACCTCGCCGACGCGGGCGACCGCGCCGATGATGTCGTCGAGCTGGGTGGCGAGGTGGTCGAGCTCCTCGGCCCCGAGCTCCAGCCGCGACAGCCGGGCGAGGTGGGCGACCTCCTCGCGCGTGATGCCAGGCATGCAGCGATTCCTTCTAGAGGTGGCTGGGGATGGGTACGTTCGACGCCATCCTAGTTGCCGCCAGTCGACCGGCGGCTCCCATATACACGGCGGTACGAACCGCGCCACCCGCGGCACGACGCGTGTGCGCACCAACGCCGGTGCCGACAACTGCCTCACGGCACCGGTGCCCACGGCTGTGTAACGCACAGCCGAGTCGCACGACACGCACGCCTACGCCGGGCGGTGGCGCCGGGTGCGGCCGACGGGGCGGAGGCGCCCAGTCGACGCGCGGCGGTCGGGGGGCGGAAAGGGCGGGTGTGGCGCGACGGTTGTGCGTTGCCAAGGTTGCGGCTTGGTACGGGGGTGCGTGTGGTTGCGCCGGGGAGGGACCCGGGCCGGCGGCTAGCCGGTGACTCTTGTGGGGCGGTGCGGGGGGCGGGCTCGGTCGGGGCGGGGGATGGTGGGGGGTGCGGGGGTGGGGTGGGGGACGGTGGTTATGCCGGTCGCGGCGGGCTGGGGTGAGGGCGGCGCGGGTAGGTCGGGGACTCGGCGGGAGGGGGCCATGCGGGCACCCACGCCGTGGCGTATCAGCCAGGCGGTGGCCTCGTCGCGGGGGAGGGCGCGGGCGATCAGCCAGCCCTGGGCGCTGTCGCAGCCGAGGTCGCGGAGGCGGTCCCAGGTGGCGTCGTCCTCCACCCCCTCGGCGACCACGCGCAGGCCGAGGGAGTGGGCCAGGTCGACGGTGGAACGCACGATGGCGGCGTCCTCCTCGTCGACGGTGAGCCGGGCGACGAAGGAGCGGTCGATCTTGATCTCGCTGACCGGGATGTGCCGCAGGTGGACGAACGACGAGTAGCCGGTGCCGAAGTCGTCCAGCGACAGCCGGACGCCGAGCTTCCGCAGCGCGTCGAGGCTGTCCGCGGCCCGCTGCGGCTCTTCGAGCAGCACGCGCTCGGTGATCTCCAAGTGCAGGGCTCCCGCAGGTACTCCGTACCGCCGCAGCCCCGCCGCCACCGTGTCCGCGAACGCGGGTGCGTGGATGTCGCGCGCCGACACGTTGACCGCGACCGGCACGTCGATCCCCTGCTGGTGCCAGCGGGCCACTTGCGACAATGCCTCGTCGACGACATAGCGCGTCAGACGAGGCATCAGGCCGGTCTCCTCGGCCAGGTGCACGAACTCCTCGGGCGATATGTACCCGCGGTCGGGGTGGCACCAGCGCACCAGCGCCTCGCAGCCGTCCACGCGCCCGGTCGTGAACGACACCTTCGGCTGGTAGTGCAGCTCAACCTGCTGGACGTCCAGCGCGCGCCGCAAGTCGCCCAGCAGCAGAAGCTTTTCGCGCGTGTTGACGTCGCGGGCAGGGTCGTACAGCTCCACGCCGCTGCGCATGCGCTTGGCGAGATACATGGCGACGTCGGCATATTGCAGCAGCCCGGCCATGTCCGCGGCGTGGTCCGGGAACACCGCGACGCCGACGCTGACTTCGATGTCGAGGGAGAGGTCGTCGAGTTCGAAGGGTTCGCCCAGCACCTCGACGACCTGCCGGGCGAGCGACAGCGCGACCTTCTCGGCGGCGGCCGCGGCCGCGAGCGGGCCGTCGCCGGGGTCGCCTAGGTCGCCGAGGTCCGGTATGAGGACGGCGAACTCGTCGCCGCCGAGCCGCGCCACGGTGTCGTCCCCGCCGACCACCCGCAGCAGCCGCTGGCCGACCTGGTGCAGCAGGCGGTCACCGGCGAGGTGGCCGAGCGTGTCGTTGACCTCGTGGAAGCGGTGCAGGTCGAGCAGGAATAGCGCGACGCGGCCGGTTCCGCCGCTCCTGCGCAGCGCGCGGTCGCCGTGTTCGAGGAGGAGGCGCCGGTTGGGCAGGCCGGTCAACGCGTCGTGGCGTACCTCCTGTTCGCGGTCGAAGGTGACGCGCGTGGTCTGGTGGAGGCAGTAGAGCGGCACCGCGAACAGCGGCAGCGCCCACGGGTTGGCGTGCGCGACGATCGCGATGAGCGGCGCGAGGACGATGAGCGCGCCGTGGGCGACGCAGCGCGAGCGGATCTCCTCCCCCGCCAGCGAGCGCGGGCTGACGCCGCGCCAACTCGCGCGCAGCAGCCAGCCGATGCACTGCGAGACGCACACCATGGCGATGCCCCCGGCCAGGACGGCCGGCAGTTCGGCGGCGGCGAGTTCGCGCGTCTGGGCGCGCTCGGGGCGTACGCCGCACAGTTGCAGGACGATGTCGGCGGCCAGGAACGCCAGGACGTAGTGGCCGATGATGTACGCGACGCGCCACGTCGAATCGCGGCGCGCCAGGCACGAGATCAACACGGGAACCGCCTGCACGAGCGAGGCGAGGACCCAGCCGTGCACGATGAGCAGGCCGTACGAGACGGCCACCGACGCCATGGCGCCCGGCACGTACAGGCCGCGGCGCGTGATGCCGGTGTGCACGCCGTCGAGGACGACCAGGGCGAGCATGATCCAGATCCCGGCCTCGCTCGGCGGGAAGAGCGAGTCGCCGCCTTCGAGCACGCGGGCGACCGAGATCAACAGCACGAGGTTCCCGACACCGCCGACCAGGACGGTGTTGGCGACGAACTGGCCCGGGCGCGCGACTCGCGACAGATCTGTTCGTCCGATCCGACGCATGCACATGCTCCCCTGCGGCTCTTCCGGGCGGTTCCCCGTCCGGCGAGCCGGACTGCCCGGCCGCGGCAAGGGGTACGCATGACGTTCCGCGACCGGGCGGCAAGCCCGGCGCGAACCGGGTTCCCGATCAGGGTAGGACGCGTTGCGTTGGCTGGGGAGCTTTATCGCCAAGGTCGAATCGGAAGCTTCTCTTCCGGTCGGCCTGCCGCGTACGGCGCCTGACTGTGCGTCAGGCGCCGTACGTCGGGGGCGCGGAGGCTTGTGCGCGGCGGTCGGGCAGCGGGGGGCACTCCGGGCATTCGGCCCTCGGGGCCGCCTTGGATGTCGCCTTTGTTGCCCTGGATGTCACCCTCGTTGCCCTGGATGCCGCCTCGGGGGTCACGCCCTGGGGCCGCGCTCGGGGGCGCGCCGGGCACCGCTCGGGGTTACCCGGCGGCTTGCTCGGCGCCGTCCTCCGGCGCCGCGCCTTCCCCGGAGTCCCCCGACTCCCCCGCCTGTGCGGCGAGCCACGCGCGGGCGGCGTCCGGGCCGTCGGCCAGCAGGACCGCGAAGCCCTCGTCGTCCAGGATCGGGACGCCGAGCGACACGGCCTTGTCGTACTTCGACCCCGGATTCTCGCCGACGATCACGAAGTCGGTCTTCTTGGACACCGATCCGGTCACCTTCGCGCCCTCGGCTTCCAGCGCCTCCTTCGACCCGTCGCGCGTGTAGCCGCTCAGGGTGCCGGTCACGACCGTCGTCAGCCCGGTGAGCATGCCGGTGGCCTTCTCGCCCCCGCCCTCCTCGACGAAGCGCACGCCCGCGGCCCGCCACTTCTCGACGATCTCGCGGTGCCAGTCCTCCGCGAACCACTCGACGATCGACTCCGCGATGATCGGCCCGACGCCCTCGGCCGCCGCGATCTCCTCGACACTCGCGTTCATCAGCCGGTCCAGGTCGCGGAACTCCGCGGTGATCGCACGGGCCGTCGTGTCGCTCACGTGTCGGATCGACAGCGCCGTCAGCACGCGCCACAACGGCTGCTTCTTGGCCGCCTCCAGCCCCGCGAACAGCACCTCGACGGTCTTCTTCGCCTCGCCCTGCTGGTTCGCGAAGAACGACATGATCTTGTGCTCGCCGGCCTTCTCGTCGATCTTCGGCATGCCGGTCTTCTGGTCGCGCACCACCACCTTGATCGGGAGCAGTTGCTCGACGGTGAGGTTGAAGAGGTCTCCTTCGTCGCGCAGCGGCGGCTCGGACGGCTCCAGCGGCTGAGTCAGCGCGGTCGCCGCGACGTACCCGAGCCCGTCGATGTCGAGCGCCTTGCGCCCGGCGAGGTGGAAGACGCGCTCGCGCAACTGGGCGGGACAGGAACGGGCGTTCGGGCAGCGTACGTCGACGTCGCCCTCCTTCATCGGCCGCAGCTCCGTGCCGCACTCGGGGCAGTGCGTCGGCATCGAGAACTCGCGCTCGGTGCCGTCCCGGAGGTCGGCGACCGCGCTCAGGATCTCCGGGATGACGTCCCCGGCCTTGCGCAGCACGACGGTGTCGCCGATCAGCACGCCCTTGGCCTTGACGACCTCCTGGTTGTGCAGCGTCGCGTACGCCACGGTCGAGCCGGCCACCACGACGGGCTCCATGACCGCGTACGGCGTCACGCGGCCGGTGCGCCCGACGTTCACCTTGATGTCCAGGAGCTTGGTGTTGACCTCCTGCGGCGGGTACTTGAACGCGATCGCCCAACGCGGCGCCTTGGACGTCGCGCCCAGCCGCCCCTGCAACGGGATCTCGTCGACCTTGACCACCACTCCGTCGATCTCGTGCTCGACGGAGTTGCGGTGCTCGCCGAAGTAGCGGATGAACTCCTTGACCTCGTCGATCGTGTCGACGACCTTGTTGTGCTTGGCCGTCGGCAGGCCCCACGCGCGGAGCTTGTCGTACGCGTGCGACTGGCAGTCGATGTCGAAGCCGCGCCGCGCGCCGATGCCGTGCACCACCATGTGCAGCGGCATCTGCGCCACCATGCGCGGGTCCTTCATGCGAAGCGACCCGGCGGCAGCGTTGCGCGGGTTGGCGAAGGGCCTGTCGCCCTCCTCGACGCGGCGCGCGTTCAGCTCGTCGAACTTCTCGATCGGGAAGAACACCTCGCCGCGGATCTCCACCAGCTCGGGCACGTCGTGGCCGCCGTCGTCGCGCAGGCGGGTCGGGATCTCGCCGATGGTGCGCACGTTGACGGTGATGTCCTCGCCGGTACGGCCGTCGCCGCGGGTGAGCGCGCGGACCAGTTCGCCGTTCTCGTACAGCAGGTTGACCGCGAGGCCGTCGACCTTCAGCTCGCACAGGAAGTGGCACTCCGCACCGGCGAGGTCGCGCTGGAGGCGGTCGAACCACTCGTCCAGCTCGTCCTCGTCCATCGCGTTGTCGAGGCTGAGCATGCGCTCCAGGTGGTCGACCGACTGGAACCCGCTCGCCACCGCTCCGCCGACGGTCTGCGTCGGCGAGTCGGGCGTACGCAGGACCGGGTACTCCTCCTCGATGCCCTCCAGCTCGCGCATGAGGGTGTCGAACTCGGCGTCGCTGACGGTCGGCGCGTCCTTGACGTAGTACCGGAACCGGTGCTCCTCAAGCTCCTTGGCCAGGGCGACAGCCCGCTCGCGCACCTCGGCGGGGACACTTTCGGCGCCGGTCAGATCAGCCACGTCGTCAGCCTCCAGAAGTACCGGGTCAAGTACCGGGTCAAGTACCGGGGCCAAGGCCCGGTGTCCGTTCGGCGGGGTCCAGTGCGGAAATATCCGAGACGTGCCATAGGCATGTCCGCGAGAAATGTCCGCTACGTTCTACCTCATCCCTCGGGCGCCTCGTACAGCACCTGGGCGGCCTCGACGCTGTGCTTGAGCACCCTGCGCACCCACGCCGGATCGGCTCCGGCGAGGCCGCAGGTCGGAGTGACGACCGCGGCGGCGCCCAGGCGGTCCGGGCGGAAGCCGAGTCGGCCCCACAACATCTTGACCCCCCTGACGGTACCGGCCGGGTCCGACAGCGGACGAGCTCCCGCGCCGGTGTTTCCCCTGGTCGTGGCGCGGTTGGCCACCCGGTTGGAGGGCGTCGGCGGCGGTGTCGACGGCACCACCCCGAACAGGAACCCCACCCCCGCCTCGACGGCCTCGCCGATCTCCTCCTCGTCGCGGTCGCGCAGAGTCGAGAAATCCAGCGACACCCCCGCGACCCCGGACTCCCGCAACAACCCGATCGGCACCCCCGGCGCGCAACTGTGCACCACCACGGGCACCCCGGCGGCCGCCACGACGGTACGCAGCCCCTCCCGCACCACCGCCTTGTCCACCGCCCGCAGCTTCCCGAACCCACTGGCGGTCGGCACCGACCCGGCCAGCACCCCGGGCAACGCCGGCTCGTCGAACTGCACCACCAGCCCCGCGCCCGGAATCCGGCGGCGCAGTTCGGCCACGTGCCCGCGCACCCCCTCGGCCAGCGACTCCGCGAGATCCCGGCACGCGCCCGGGTCCGCCAACGCCTTGTCACCGTGCACCAGTTCGATCGTCGCGGCCAGCGTCCACGGCCCGGCGACCTGCACCTTCAGCGGCCCGGCGTACCCCTGCGTGAACTCCTCCAGCGCATCCAGGTCCTCCCGCAGCCACGCCACGGCCCGCCGGTGGTCCCGCCCGGGCCGGTCCGTGAACCGCCACCCCGACGGCTGCACCTCCGCGAACAGATCCACCAGCAACCCGGCCCCCCGCCCGGTCAGATCCGCCCCCACCCCCCGCCCCGGCAACTCCGGCAGATGCGGAAACCCACCCAGCTCCCCCACCACCAACCGCACGGCCTCCCGCACGTCCTCCCCCGGCAACGACCCCACACCGGTGGCACTGCCGGGACCCCAGGGATAAGTCTTCTCACTGCTGCTCACAAGGCGAGGGTACTGATCACCCGCGTCGTGCTCCGCCGCGTTCCGGCCGCGGCCCGCTTCACCCAGTTCGGCCGCTCATCTCCGAGCGCGCGTCAGCGGCTCAAGCCAGCGGTCCTTCGTCTCCGCCACGGAGTCGAGCCACGCGATCGCCGAGAAATCCACAATGTGCGGTTGTCCGGTCCACAGCGCGCACACCGCCGCCCACACCGGCATGCAGGCCACCTCGCCGCCTGCGAGGCGCGCCGCCGTGTGCCTTGCTTCGTCGAGGCGGCCGCACGCGGCATGCAGGAACACCTCGAAATGCTCAACGGTCGCCACCCGCCCGAAGAGACCCAGCTCGACGAACCGGTCGCGAGCGCGTTCCAGCATGCCCGCCGCCGCGTCCCAGTCGCCGGCCAGGGTGTGGGCAACCGCGGCGGACGCGTCCAGGCGGGCCAGGCCTTCCCGGTCACCGATGGATTCGGTGAGGTCGCGGGTACGGGCGATCCAGCGCAGAGACCGGCCCGGGTCGTGCCACGCCGCGGCCCGCGCGAGCATGCGCATGGCAATGCCGGCCTGCCGGGGTGCGTCGTCGCTTTCGGCCTGCCGCAGCGCGACCTCGAACTGTCGACCGGCGGCCTCGAAGGAGCCGTTCAGCAGCAGGCAGTCGCCGACGAGCAGGGCCACCTGCGCGCGATCCGGCCCCTGCGCGTCGATGCGGCGGAGTGCGGCCATCGCATCCGGAAACACGCTGCGGCGGACCGCGTTCGCCGCCCGGCGCACCGCCGATCCGCGCGCGATGACCTCCGAAGCGTCGCCGACCGCGGCAAAATGCCGGTCCGACGCGTCCAATGCATTGAAATTCTGGGATCTCAGGCCGAGTTCGAAGTGGATGTAATCGGCGTACGGGCTGCTCCGGAAGTCGTCGGCGGCTCGCAGCATCTCCTCGTAGACCTCTTGCTGTGTGCCCTGCTCGCGGCTCCCCACGTGGATGACCTCCACCAATCGGTCGAGCTCGGCCTGCCCGGCGTTCCCCCGGCCCGTGGTGGCCCCCAGGACACGCAGGTAACCGAGCTGACGCAACGTGTAGACCATTTCGCCCAGTTCGGGCGGTGCAAGGCCATGGGTGGCGGCGGCATCGAGCGCGAGCAGGAACGCCGGCACGGCTCGACTGCTCAGCCGGCCACCGCTCGGGGGACCGTCCGCGGCGGCCCGCCAGAGGCCGCGCGTCTGGTCCGCAAGGTGCGCGACGGCCACCCGTGCGTACCGGCCCCGTTCAGCCGACGTCCAGCCGTCCGAAGTGAATTCGTCGCATTCGTTGACGGCTTGGCGCAGGCTTTCGTGCAGGCGGTAGGCAGGCCATACAGACGGATCGACACGGTGGAACGGCCTTTGCAGGAACGCTTCCACGGTGCGTCCGCGCGATCCCGGAAGTACGGCGTGGATGAGATCGGCGTCGTAGGCGCCGACAAGTGCGGCGGTGCGGAGCAGGTCCCGCTCCTCGGCCGACATGTCTCGCACCAGCCGCAGCACCAATTCGGGGAACGGCTGGCCGAAGGCGTCCGCCGCGGGCTGCTCACCGCGCGCGACCTGTTCTTCGTACAGGCTGGAGGCGAGTTCGAGATAGAGCGGCGATCCCGCCGAGGCGTTGATGATGCGCCGACGGATCTCCGCCGGGATCGCCGGGCGGCCTTCGACGGTCAGTCTTGCGGTGAGGAACAGCTCGGCGGAGGTGCCGTCGAAGCCGAAGAGCCCGATCTGGTCGCCGCCGGCGAGACCAGGCCACCGCCGCTCACCTCCGTAGGTGAGTCCGACGGCACGTACCGGGTCATGCCATCGGAACGGGCGGCGTCCCGATCCGATGTAGAGGACGTTGGGGGTGAGGTACACGAGGCGTGACACCAGGTCTTCCAGACCGCCGCGCTTCGGCGGCAGCGCTTGGACCACCTCGAACGTGTCCAGCAGGCACAGCGCCAGCGACGGGGTCCGGCCCCTCAGGCGCTCAAGGTCCGCGGCCAACAACACCGGCATGTAGCCGAGCATCTTGTCGGGATCCTCCTCGCGGAGGATGACGTCCAGTACAGGGATCGACTGCCGCAGGCGCCTGAGCCGCAACGACTGTGTCGCGTTGCGCCCAAGCGTCTCAGCGGTGCGGTAGACCAGCCCCAGGAGGCCGGAGCCGCCCAGCAGCCCGTCTGCCATCTGTCCGATCTCCTGGCCCAACCCGCGGGCACCGGAAGCCGAGTCGTCGAGAATGGCGGCGAGTGGGCGCCCGGGGTGTTTGCGCTCCCAGTAGACGGCAAAGGCAATGTCGAATGCGGGCCAGTCGGCGCCCAGTTCGGACCACATGGCACGTAACCGCAGGAGAACCGACGCGAAATCATGGTTCGACGGGTCGGCGAAGTCGACGACGGCACCGGCGCGGTTCGTCGGTGCACCGTCGAACTCCCCTGCGACCGCGAGACGTACGCTGTGCCGGGCAAGTGCCGACTTCCCGACGCCGCCGTCCCCGGCGAAGGTCACGAGGTTGTGGGTCGGCCGCTGGAAGTCGAGGAGCTGCCCCATGGGCCATGCCCGGGCGGAGTGCCGGGTCAGGCGTTCTCGCACCGCACGAATCTGCAAGTCCCGGTTGACGAATATGTCGTGGGCCTCCACGGGACTCGCGGGACCCATCTGGAAGTACCGGTCGATGTCCACGGATCACGATTCTGGCAGTGGAGTGGCCGTCCCGCGGATCCCGACTGGATCCCCGATGACAAGACCTGGGTGGTCGGCCCGTCGGGTGCGGTCGCCTTCTGCCTGGTGAGGCCGAGCGGCGGCCCGGCGCAGCACGTCCAGGAGCAGCGCTGCCGAGTCCGACCATTGCTGCGGTTGGAAAGTACTTGCCTTGGAAGGGAGTTCTCCCGTCAATGCACGGCCGACCAACCCGTCCAAAGCCGTACGGTCCGCGACCGGATAGAAGTGCGCGAACCCGTCGACGGTCTCGCGCAACGGCGGAATGTCGGTACAGATCACCTCGCACCCGCAGGCCAGCGCCTCCAGCGGCCCCAGATGATTGCCCTCGTTGACCGACGCCACGAGCAGCGCCGAGGCGCCGGAATAGAGCCGAGCCAGCTCGTCGTCCGGCACGCGTCCGACGAACCGTACGCTCGTCGCCGCACGAGGGTGTTTCGCCAGCAACGCGAGCACCTCAGGCCGCTGTTCGGCGAACCCGCCGACCACCACCAACTCGGCTCCGCCACGCGCACCGGCGCCGGTCAACCATGTCTCCAGCAGCCACCCGAACCTCTTGGTGGGGCCTGCGAGTCCGACGAACATGCAGTACGGCACGGCCTGCGAACGCGCGCCACGCGGGCGGAAGAGTGCGGTGTCAACGCCGCACGGAACTACGTCGACGTGCTCCGCCGGTACGCCCAGCAGCCGAACCATGTCCCCGCGCGTCGCCTCGGACACCGTCGTGAAGGCCCGTGCGTGGGCCGCCTGCCACAAGTTGAGCGCTCGAAAGTACCTTTCGAACTCGGAGCCCTCACCGGTGTCGAAGCCGCTGAGTGCGTCGAGTTCGCTGCGCAGGGCCTCCCATTCCGGAACACCGAACTCCTCGGCGAACGCCGCGGCGGTATAGGCCGTCTCCGGGAAGCGAAGTCGGGTGAGATCGTGCACGGTGCAGACGAACGGGACCGGACATGCGCGGTCCACGGTGTAGTGCACGGAGTAGTAGAGGTCCGCTTCGCAGGACTCCAACACGCGGCGCAGCCAAGGCGAGTTGCGCACGAATCCTTCGCGCTCCGGAGCGATCTCCACTTTCGGCGCGGCATCGCCGAGCGCCGCGCGAACGTCAGCCTCCTGATCCGCATCCGCGACAACCAGGAGGTCCAGGTCCTGGTGGTCGACCGGACGCTGTGCCAGGCCGGTCAGCAACCCCACCCCGTAGCGGGCAACTCCCGTTCGGTGATTGGCGCGTACGTCGATGACGACCTTGCTCATGTCGTGCCCCCTAGGTCGGATGCGGTGCCTGGTGCCTGGTGCCTGCTGTGCGCCGTGCATCGTGCGCCGTGCGCGGTGCGTCGCTCAGGCGAAGGCGGGGCGGGCGTCGAGCACCCTCACGATGCCTTGCGCGAGGGGGATCGGACGCCAGTCGGGAAGGGTCTCGTGAAGCCGGCTCGGATCCGCGAAGATTGCCTGCCGCTCGACGCGGCGCAGCCGCGCCGGATCGAGGCGGACGTCGATCTGTCTTCCCCTCGCCCGGCCTATGACATCGATGAGTTCGTGTCCTGATGTGGGAACTCCGGTGCCGATGTTGTAGGTTCCGGAACCATCATCGGAAAGCAGCAGGCCGGCGACGGCCGCCGCGGCGCATTCGACGTATACGTAGTCGCGCACGGTGCTGAGATCTCCGAGGAACACCGGTTCCTCACCGTCAAGTTGCTCGCACACGGCCGGGATCAGGTGCGGGGTGGTGGGATTCGGGCCGTAGATGTTGAACGGCCGGACGACGGTCAGCCTGCACCCGTACTGCACGGCAGCCCCGCGCACGAGTTCCTCGGCCGCCAACTTGGAGCGCCCGTAGACGCTTTCGGGAACGACGGGGGCTGTCTCGCAGGCCCGACGCACCGAATGCGCGTACACGTCGGCGGTTGACGCCAGGACGAACCGCTCGGGGACGTGCCGCTGCCACGCCCGAATCAACGAACGGGTGCCGAGCAGGTTGGCGCGGACCGTTCCGCGCGGGTCGTCGTCGCAGGTCGGCAGGAAGTGTCGCGCCGCTAAGTGGACTACGCCCCAGGGGCGTTCACGTCCGTGCAGCTCCGCCATCTCCGCCCGCGAACAGATGTCGGTCCGCACAACACGGACTCCGGGATCATCCGCAAGGCCGTCGAGTCTGCCGAGCGTGCCGCCGCTTCCGTCGTCGACGACGACGACCGGGAATCCGGTTGAGCGCAGGCGTCGCACGACCGCGAGGCCGAGGAACCCCGCTCCGCCCGTGACGAGTACACGCCGGTCGGAGTCGTGCGAACTTCCGTCTACCGCTTGGTTGTCCCCCATAAGCGCGAACTGTACGTGGATATCCACGTGGCGTGTCGGTTCACCACGCGAAACGTCATGGTGCGGCGCCGAGTTGCGCAGAGGGCCCGTACCGGACGGGTACGGGCCCTGGGAGTGGGGCGGTTGCGGCGTGGGCGCTGAGCCGGTGCCAAATGGGTGGAATCAGGCGGCGAAGGCTTGGCCTATGCTGCGGCCGATTTCTCGGCGCATGAGGTAGAAGTCGGGGTTGTGCGGGGCGGCGCCGTGTTCGAGGGTGAAGCCGCTGCGGAGTTCGGGGCCGGCTTCGTTCTGGCGGGTCGGGAAGAGGCGGGCCAGGACCGGTTCGGCGGCGATGAGGTCGTCGCGGTCGGCGAGGTTGATCCAGCGTTCGACGTAGGCGGGGGGCTGCGCGGGCTGCGGGCGCACCCAGTCGTCGATGACGGTGTCGGGGCCGAGCGGGGAGCCGAGGGTGATCAGGAGCGGGAGGGGCCGGCGGAGGCGGTGGGCGACCTCGTAGGCGACGACCGCGCCGAGGGAGTGGCCGATCACCACGCGGGTGTCGAAGCCGATGTCGGCGGCGACGCGGTCGAGGACGCGGGAGCGGGTGCTGTCGTCGGTGAGGTAGCGGGTGAGCTGCGCCAGCGCCTTGGTGACGAAGCCGCCGGCGGATCCGGGGCCGTCCGCGGCGAACCACTTGAGGCCGGAGAGGCCGCAGGTCGGGGACAGGACGACGGTACGGCCGGTCTGGTCGGGCCCGCCTTCGAGCCGGGCTATCTCGCGGGCAGCCCGCTGCCGCTCGGGCGGGGCGGAGCTGCGGGCGGCGGCTCGGTCGAGCCACTCGCGGCCTATCCGGTCGGCCATCTCGTGCCGCAGGTCGTCGACGTCGGCGGCGTCGGGCTGCGACGGGTGGCGGCGCATGACGTCGCCGTAGAACGCCATGCGGGCGTCGATGCCGCGGCGGGTGTGGCGGTACTTCCACAGCCGGTCCGCGGTCTCCGGGTAGCCGGCGGCTTTGACGCCGCGGGCCAGCCGGGGCAGCCACTCGTCCTCCAGGCTGCGGGCTGACCTGAACTCCTGTGCGATCCCGTGCACCAGCACGATTGCGGCCATCGCTCCCCTCCCAAGCCCCCGGGTCCCGAAGAGTGCTCGTAGCGAAATGCCCCGGTCTGCGCGGGGACCGCGGGCCGGAAAGTCGTTTCGCTACCTACTCTTACCCAGCCAGTCACCGAAGTTGCCTTCTCGGTAACGAGAGATTGCAGCCGTTCCACGAACCGGTGGAGAAGGAGAGCAGGCCGGACACCGAACGCGCATCCGATACGAGGTGGCGCCGCCGAGCCGGAGGCTCCGACGGCAGGCCCGGGACCGGTGAGCTGGGCGGGGGTCGTGGCGTGCCGGCTGGCGAGGTACACCAACGCGCCAGGTCAACCCTGCCGCCCGACGTGGTCGGGTGGTGGGGCGCTGGTTGGCGACGTGCGCCGAGCTGCCGCCCGACACCCAGCCTGCCACCGTGCGCCTCACGCCCACGCCACCCACTCGCCCCTGCCCGCCGCCCTGCCAACCCGCGCCTACGGGTGGTGAGCGGGCGGGACGGGCGAGGTGGTCAGGGGGTGTGGGTGGTGGAGCGCTGGCACGCGACGCGCAGCAACGCGCCTGGTCAACGCTGACGCTCGACGTGGTCGGGGGGTGGGGCGCTGGTTGGCGACGTGCGCCGACGCTGCCGTCTGACACCCTGCGCCCCACGCCCACGCCACCCACTCGCCCCGCCCGCCACCCTAACGACCCGCGCCTACTGGTCGTGAGCGGGCGGGATGGGCGAGGTGGTCAGGGGGTGGGTGGTGGAGCGCTGGCACGCGACGCGCAGCAACGCGCCTGGTCAACGCTGCCACTCGACGTGGACGGGGGGGTGGGGCGCTGGTTGGCGACGTGCGCCGACGCTGCCGTCCGACACCCTGCGCCCCACGCCCACGCCACCCACTCGTTTCTGCCCGCCGCCCTGACCACCCGCGCCTACGGGTGGTGAGCGGGCGAGGCGGTCAGGCGCCCCTGTTCGCCACCCTGCCGACCTGTGCCTACGGGTGGCGGGCAGGCGATGCCTCAGGTCGTGCGGGTTGTGGCGTTGATGGTGGCGGAGCCTACGACTCGGGTGCCGGTGTAGAGGACCACAGCTTGGCCTCGGGCTACGCCTCGCATGGGGTTGAGGAGGCGTACTCGCACGGTGTCGCCGTCGATTTCGGCGATTGCCGGGTGCTCGTCGCCGTGTGCTCGCACCTGGGCGGTGCAGTCGAGCGTGCCGGTGGGCGCCGGGCCGCACCAGCGGGGGCGGATGCCGGTGAGGCCGTCGACGTTCAGGGCCTCGGCGGGGCCGACCGTCACGGTGTTGTTCACCGGGGAGATGTCGAGGACGTAGCGGGGCTTGCCGTCCGCCGCGGGGGTGCCGATGCGGAGGCCCTTGCGCTGGCCGACGGTGTAGGCGTACGCCCCCTCGTGCTCGCCCAGCTTCGTTCCGTCGGCGTCGACGATGTCGCCGGGGGTGCGGCCGAGGCGGGTGGCGAGGAAGGCCTGCGTGTCGCCGTCCGCGATGAAGCAGATGTCGTGGCTGTCGGGCTTGCGCGCGACGGCGAGCCCGCGCCGCTCGGCCTCGGCCCGTACCGCGTCCTTGGTGTCCGCGCCGAGGGGGAAGAGGGCGTGCGCAAGCTGCTCCTCGTCCAGGACGCCGAGCACGTACGACTGGTCTTTGCCGTGGTCGGCAGACCGGTGCAGCTCGCGGCCGTCCGGCCCGTCGACGATCACCGCGTAGTGGCCGGTGCAGACGGCGTCGAAGCCGAGGGCCAGCGCGCGGTCGAGCAGCGCCGCGAACTTGATCTTCTCGTTGCAGCGCAGGCACGGGTTGGGGGTACGCCCGGCCTCGTACTCGGCGAAGAAGTCCTCGATGACGTCCTCGCGGAAGCGCTCGGCCAGGTCCCACACATAGAAGGGGATGCCGATGACGTCGGCCGCGCGGCGCGCGTCGCGGGCGTCCTCCAGCGTGCAGCAGCCGCGCGCGCCGGTGCGGAAGGACTTCGGGTTCTCGGACAGCGCCAGGTGTACGCCGGTCACGTCGTGCCCCGCCTCGTGCGCCCGCGCCGCGGCGACGGCCGAGTCCACGCCGCCGGACATCGCGGCGAGCACCCGCAGCGGACGCCCGGCCTCGGGCGCGCGCGCGAACACGGCCGACTCGCCCGGCTCGGGGAGCTCCGGCAGGATCTCGCAGGCGGCGGCGTTCTGGAGAGAGACGTGATCAGTCATGGCCCAACCAGGGTACGGGGTGCCGGCCTCCGCCCTCGCCCCGGTTTTCGCGCATTCGGTACGCCGGACGGCGAACGGCGAGCGCGCATGCGGCGAACGGAGAGCGCGCAGACGGCGGACGGCGAGCGACCAGGCGGACGGAGAGCGCGCATGCGGCGAACGGAGAGCGCGCAGACGGGCAGTCGACACGATTCAGCGCCGCTGCATCGTCAGCCCCGCCTTGCGGGCCCTTGCCACGACCGGGGCGATGGCGTCCACCAGTTCGTCGACCTCCCCCGCCGTCGACGTGTGGCCGAGACTGAACCGCAGCGAACCGCGAGCCCGGGCCGCGTCCGCGCCCATAGCGAGCAGGACGTGGCTGGGCTGCGCGACGCCCGCCGAGCACGCCGAGCCGGTCGAGCACTCGATGCCGCGGGCGTCCAGCAGCAGCAGGAGGGAGTCGCCCTCGCAGCCGGGGAAGGAGAAGTGCGCGTTGCCGGGCAGGCGGTACGCGGGCTCCAGACGCGCGTCGCCGTTGAGTTCGGCGTCCGGGATCTCCGCGAGGACGCGGCGCACGAGGTCGTCGCGCAGCGCCCCGACCCGCCCCGCGTACTCCGGCTGCTCGCGCACCGCGATCTCCGCGGCGGCGGCGAAGGCGGCGATCGACGGGGTGTCGAGCGTGCCGGAGCGTACGTCCCGCTCCTGCCCGCCGCCGTGCAGCAGCGGCACCGGCGACATGTGCCGCCCGAGCACCAGCGCCCCGCAGCCCAGCGGGCCGCCCAGCTTGTGCCCGGACACCGTCATGGCGTCCAGCCCCGACGCGGTGAAGTCGACGGGGACCTGCCCGACCGCCTGGACCGCGTCCGCGTGCATCGGCACGCCGAACTCGTGTGCGACCTCGACCAGCTCGGCGACCGGCTGCACCGTGCCGACCTCGTTGTTCGCCCACATGACGCTGACCAGCGCGACGGAGTCCGGGTCGCGGGCCAGTGCGGCACGCAGCACCTCGGGACGCACCCGGCCGTCCGCGTCGACGTCCAGCCACTCGACCTCGGCGCCCTCGTGCTCGGTGAGCCAGACGATCGGGTCGACCACGGCGTGGTGCTCCACGGGCGAGGCCAGGATGCGGCGGCGGGCGGGGGACGCCGCGAGGCGCGACCAGTACACGCCCTTGACCGCGAGGTTGTCGGCCTCGGTGCCGCCCGCGGTGTAGACGATCTCGCTGGGCCGGGCGCCGAGCGCCTCCGCCAGGATCTCCCGGGACTCCTCGACGACGCGCCGCGCGCGGCGGCCGGAGGCGTGCAGGGACGACGGGTTGCCGAGGACGGTGAGCTGTCCGGTCATGGCCCGGACCGCTTCGGGGCGCATCGGAGTCGTCGCCGCATGATCGAAGTAGGCCATCGCAGAACGAAGTCTAGTCGCGGGCACCGCGCGGTCCGCGGGGCGCCCGGCAGGTTGGCGCCCGGCACGGCGTGCCGTACCGGGGGCCGCCGGTCAGCACCCGGTCGACGGTCCTGCTGAGGGCCCCGGTGACCGCCGCGCGCAGCGACCGCCACCGCGGTACGAGGAAGCCTTCGGACGGGGGCGGCGGCCCGCCGCGGTCGTAGCTCAGGGGTTGCTGGATCTCCCACACACCGGGTGCAACGCCGGTTTGGGCATTTGGGGTACGCGTCGGCGCGACGGACACCACGGACGAGCGCCCCGGGCTCAGTCGAAGTCCCCCCGTACCTCCGAATTGCGCCGCCAGGCCCGGGGCGCCCGCCACCCCTTGTGCAGCGCCAGCACCCGGAAGGCGAAGGCGAAGACCGCCGCCGCCGTCGCCGTGTACGCGTTCAGGTTCCCGGTCTCCACCAGCACCGCCACCAAGGCCGCGCCCACGAGCGCCGGAACGGTGTAGATCTCGCGGTCCCAGCGCAGCAGCACCGGCACTTCGCGAGCCAGTACGTCACGGATCGCGCCGCCGCCGACCGCCGTCGTGACGCCGAGCGCGGTCGCCTGCACCGGTCCCAGCCCGTACGCGAACGCCTTCGCCGTGCCCGTCACGCAGAACAGCCCCAGGCCCGCCGCGTCGAAGATGTCGATCGTCCGGCTGATCCGCTCGACCTGCGGGTGCAGGAAGAAGACCAGGCACGCGGCGAACAGCGGCGTGACGAAGTACCCCAGGTCGTCGAAAGCGGCCGGGGGCACGTCCCCGATCATCAGGTCCCTTATGACACCGCCGCCCAGCGCGGTGACCTCGGCGAGCAGCACGATCCCGATCACGTCGAAGTTCTTGCGCACCGCCATCAGCGCGCCCGCGACGGCGAAGACGAAGATGCCGGTGAGATCGAGGACCTGCTGGACGTCGTGGTTGTAGATCTCCTGGATCTCCTGAGGCGGCATGGCGGAAATTGTGCCTTGTCCCCACTTGAACCCGGGTCGTGTCCTTCGGGCCTTGAGACCACGACCCGAAGGACACGGCCCAGGTAGCCTCACGCTCATGGATGCCCGACTTCGCGCGCTGTGCGACCTGTCCATGACGACTGCCCGCGAGGGCGCCGGCCTGCACGAGTACGACGGCAGAATCCAGGACCTGTCCCCCGAGGGTGTACGCGCCGGGCTCGCGGCCCTGGGCGGCGGCGCCGACGGCGTGCCCCGCGAGGACCCGCACGACGAAGCGCATCTGGCGGCGTTCGAGGACCACGCCCGGGTGGCGTACGGCGACCTCGAAACGCACCGCCGCAACCCCGTCCCGCACCTCGAAAACCTCGAACTGGCCTTCTACGACAAGGAGTACGCCCCCGAGGCGGAACGCGCCGAGGCCCGTGCCCGGCACCTTGCCCAGTGGCCGGACGCGGTGGACATGGCCCTCGCGTCGCTCGACCGCGTGTCGGCGCCGGTTGCGAAGGCGACGCTCGGCGCCGCGCGCGGGCAGGCCGCCGCGGTCCGCCCCGAGGACGGCGAGAGCGGCACGCGCGCCCTCGAAGCCCTCGAACGCCTGGTCGCCCACCTCGAACACGCCGCCGAGCACGGCGACCCCGACCCGGCCCTCGGCAGTGCCGCGCTCGCACGGCTGATGGGCTCGGGTGAGGCGCTGACGGTCGATCTGGGGCGGCTCGCGGAACGCGCGGACGCGGAGCGCGACCGGTTGCGCGCCGTGCTGGCCGAGGCGTGCAAGTCGTACGACCCCTCGCGTACGCCCGCGGAACTGGTCCCGGAGCTGCTTGCGGACCACCCGGACGCCGAGGGGATCCTCGCCGAGGCGCGGGCGCAGACGGCGGAGGTCATCGCGTTCAGCAAGGCCAAGAAGCTCGCGCCGTACCTCGACGGCGTGTGCGAGGTGGGCCCCGCACCGGAGTCGATGCGCTGGGCGATGGCGATGATGTCGTGGAACGCGCCGGGCGAGGCCGAGGCCCCGTCCTGGTACTTCGTGACCCCGCCGGACCCGTCGTGGCCCGCGGAGGAGATCGAGGAGTGGCTGACGATCTTCAGCCGCACCACGCTCCCGGCCATCACGGTGCACGAGGTGGCGCCCGGGCACTTCGCGCACGGGCGTGCGCTCCGGCGTGCGCCGTCGGACGTACGCCGGGTGCTGCACTCGTCGTCGTTCGCCGAGGGCTGGGCGCACTACATCGAGGAAGTGTGCCTGGAAGAGGGCTTCCGGGCGGACGACCCGCGCTACGCGATCGGGATGTGCCTGGAGGCGCTGCTGCGGGTGACGCGCCTGGCGGCCGCGATCGGGCTGCACACGGGCGCGATGGACGTCGAGGAGGCCACGCGGCGCTTCATGGCCGACGCCTACGTCGCGCGCGCGGGGGCCGCGAGCGAGGCACGGCGCGGGACGTTCGACCCGAACTACGGCTGCTACACGTGGGGCAAGCTGGCACTGCGCGACCTGCGGGAGAACGCGCGCGCGACGTGGGGCGCCGGGTTCACCCTGGAGCGCTTCCACACGGCGCTGCTCGATCTGGGGAGTCCGCCGCTGGGGCTGATCGGCACGGCGGTCGAACGGGGCTGACGCTCCGTCGATCACCTCCGGGGCGAGGTGCTGTCCGAGGCGCTGTCCTTGGCCACAGGCTGAGGCTCAGTCCTTGTGTGGGGGCTGACGCTCCGTCACCCGGGGCCGGGCCGGCCGGCTCCGGGCTGCGGCCCCGCGTACTGCGGGACGCCCGCCTGCTGCTGTTCCGGCGCGATGCGCCCGGTCGCCACCGCCCACCACTGCCAGATCGTGGCGAGCTTGACGTCGAACTCCGGGTCGCGGTGCCCGCCGCCCGTCATCGGGACGCGCAGCCGCACCCGCTTGCCCCCGTCCAGCGTGAGGCGCACGCCGCGCGCGCCGAGCAGCGACTTCGCCTCGACGCCGACGATCTCCTGCCACGCGATGTGCCGGGTCCGCAGGCCGACCGCGGTGAGCCCCTGCGGCCGCAGCACGGTGGCGAACCGCGCGCTCAGGAAGAAGAACACGAACTGGAGGACGGCGAGCGCCAGGAACAGCGGGCGCTCCTCGATGATCAGCATGTAGACGCCGAGTACGGCGAAGACGATTCCCAGTACGAGCCACGCGAAGCGCTGCCTCAGGCCCAGGACCATCCGTATCTCATGCATGCCCGAACCTTTTCAGAACCGTTACCTCACAGGAAAGACCGGGTCTGCTCCCTCATCCACTTTGCGACCGGATCGTACGGATCGTCGAGCGCGACCGACGAGACGTCCATGCCGTGCAGCATGCCCGCGGCCCGGGACATCGCCTGCTTCATGCGGTCGACGGTCGCGGGGTCGTTGTCCGCGAGACGGGTGCCTATGACCAGGCGCGGGGCGCCGAGCGCCGGTTCCACGTAGGCGCGGTGGGCCGCGCGTACCACCCCCGAGGCGCCCAGCTCGGCGGTGAGCACCGACCAGAACGCCGCGTCGTCGAGCGCCGGTTCACCCACCCGCACCGGACCGGGCATGAGCTTGTCGAGCCCGCCGACGATGCGGCGCAGGTCGAGGTAGGGCACCCCGACCCCGCCGCCCTGCATGTGCGGGTTGAGCCACAGCCCCCACTGGTCGGGGTACAACGTCGCGGCGATCTCGCGGACCGCGTGGACCTCCCAGCCCCGGTCCCAGCGGCTCTCGCGCAACTGGCCCTCGGAGGTGAACGCCGGGGCGTAGCGTGAGCCGTGCACCTCCATGTTCCCGTACTGCGCGTCGGGGCTGCCCGGTTCGCCCTGCCACAGCAGCATCCACACGTGGCCGCGCGCGAGGCATTCCAACAGCCGCTCGTACGCCTCGTAGTCCTGCGGCGCGACCTGCCGCAGAGCGTGCTCGACCTCGTTGCCGGGGTTGCCGGTAAACGTCACGGTGCCCTCCCCTTGCGCTGCGTGACGACGTGCTCATGGTAGGCCGGGGCCCGCGCGCCCAGTGCCGAGCGCACCCCGGACGGGTGGATGACGGTCGTTCGCGTACCGGGCGTACTAGAACGCGCGTTCGTAGAAGGGGCGTACGGACTCCAGCATCCAGTCCCCGATCGGGTCCTGGGCGAGGTCTATCAGCACCATGTTGACCGGCCACGGCGAACCGGCGCGGCCGACCGCGCGCTCCAGCGCGCCGATCGCCACGCGGCGGTCCTCCTCCTGCCAGCGGTCCAGCTCGACCCCGATGAAGAGGGAGGGCGCGTCGCTCTCGACGAAGCCGAGCGCGCGGCGGGCGGTGAGGACGACCTGCGTCGCGGCGAACTCCTCGGCCGCGGCGGCGAGCAGGACGTACGGCTCCTCCTCCGCCGCCGGTTCGACCAGCGTGACGCGCGCGCCCATCGCACCCGCGCCGGGAACGCGCGCGAGCTCCAGGACGCCGTCCGGCGGGATCGGGAGGCCGACCTCACCGCCGGGGTTCACGGCCATGCCGACGTGCGGCGGCAGTCCGCGTGCGAACTCCCGTACCGGCGCGACGGTGAACGGCATCGGCCCGGCGACGCGGCGGAACTGCTCCTCGGAACTGAACACCGGGACGAACGGAGCGCCGCCTATCTCCGTGGTGGGCAGCGTGAGTTCGACGTCCTGCGGGCCGCCTCCGGCGGGCAGCGGCACCCACACCTCGGCCTCCGCCAGCGCGTCGATCAGCTCACCGGTGCGCGACGGGTCCTGCATCGCGGCCACGAGGCAGCGTTCGACGTGGTTCGCCGGGAACGCCACGGCCACCTCCTGGATGCGGTCGGTCGGATCACCCGCCAGCCTAGGCGGTGTCCGGACGCGAAAAGGGCGGGACCCCCGCACGATTGCGGGGGTCCCGCCCGAGGCCC
>NZ_JBPKBH010000005.1:397703-403711 GCF_051388915.1 Yinghuangia sp. YIM S09857
CCCCCCCCCCCCCCAGGCCCGGGCGCCGGTCGCGGCCGCCGTGCGGCACCCGCAACTCGGCGCCTCCACAAGCCGGCTACGGCAGCAGTACGGCCTCAAGCGTGATCGGCGCACCCGCGAGCGCCTTGCTGACCGGGCAGTTCTCCTTGGCGTTCTGCGCGGCCGCCTGGAAGTCCTCCTCCGAGAGGCCCGGCACGCGCGCCTGCACCTTGAGCGCGATCCCGGTGATGCCCTCTCCCGGCTGGAACGTGACGTTCGCCTGGGTGTCGACCGACTCCGGCGGCGTCCCGGCGCCCGCGAGCCCGTGCGACAGCGCCATCGAGTAGCAGGAGGAGTGCGCCGCGGCGATCAGTTCCTCGGGGCTGGTCTTGCCGTTGGCCGCCTCCGCGCGCGAGGGCCACGAGACGTCGTACGTCCCGACACCGGACGAGTCGAGCGACACCGTCCCGGCGCCGCCGATCAGCGCGCCCTTCCAGTGGGTCGTGGCCGTGCGCGTGGTCGCCATGGGCGAACCTCCCTGTACGTGCGGTGGTTGGACGCCGCCCACGCTAGCAACGCACACGTCCCCGGACGCATTGGACAAACCTCCGACACGCCCGGCCCGCGCCGGCGCCCCGTACCGATAGCATGCGCGCACAACTTCACACCGGCCCTCGACCCCACGCGGGAGAGCCCCCTTCGTCCACGCCCCCGCGGCGTCCGGGCGGCGGGGCGCCGAAGGAGCAATTCCTCCCCGGAAACTCTCAGGCCCACGTACCGCGCGGGTGAGGCGACTCTGGAAAGCAGTCCCGTGCCGTTCGGCGGGGCTCACCCACGGTGCAAGCCGCCGTCGTCCGCATCCGCCGCCGCGGGGCGCGACCGCGCGTGAAGCTCTCAGGTCCATGACAGAGGGGGAGGCGACCCACCCGCTGGTGCGGCGTACACGTTGCGCGCCGCACACCGCCGAGGGAGCCCCCGTGGACCATCCGCTCCAACTTGTGCGCCGCCGCGCACCCGACGCCGCCGTTGCGTGTGCGCGCGGGAACCGGCACCGCGCTGCCGCCCACTCGGTGCACGCCGTCCATGCCGTCCACGCCGTCCGCCGGTGTCCCCGCTGTCCGCAGCCGTCCGCTCCGCGCCCGCGCGTACGCACGACTTCGGACGAACCGGTACGAAATCATGGCGCCCGGGACCACCACACCCGCGAGGAGTCCAGCCGATGACGTCCAACCAGGCCGCCCACGAAGACCGTCCGCAGGAGCGGCGCACTCCCCTCGACGCCGTCCACGACGCGCTCGGCGCGACGATGACCGACTTCGCGGGCTGGCGCATGCCGCTGCGCTACGGGAGCGAGACCGCCGAACACCGCGCGGTCCGCGAGGCCGCCGGGCTGTTCGACCTCACCCACATGGGAGAGATCGCGGTGACCGGGCCCGAAGCCGCCCGCGCGCTCGACCACGCGCTGGTCGGCTTCATCTCGAAGATCGGCGTCGACCGCGCCCGCTACACGATGATCTGCGACGCGGAAGGCGGCATCCTCGACGACCTCATCGTGTACCGCACCGGCGAGACCGAGTACCTCGTCGTCGCGAACGCCTCCAATGCGCCCCTCGTGGCGGCCGAACTCCTCGCGCGCGCCGCCGGGTTCGACGCGATCGTGACGGACCGGTCGGAGGAGTACGCGCTGCTCGCCGTCCAGGGCCCGAACGCCGTCGCGATCCTGGCCCCGCTCGCCGGGCTCGACCTCGCTCAGGTCAAGTACTACGCGGCGGACCGCGCGGTGGTGGCCGGCGTCGACGTCCTGGTGGCCCGCACCGGATACACGGGTGAGGACGGCTTCGAACTGTTCTGCGCGCCCGGCGACGCGCAGCGCTTGTGGACGTCGCTGGCCGAGGCCGGCACCGCGCACGGCATGATTCCGGCGGGCCTGTCCTGCCGCGACACGCTGCGCCTGGAGGCGGGCATGCCGCTGTACGGGCACGAGCTGACGACGGCGGTGACCCCGTACGAGGCGAACCTCGGCCGCGTCGTGCGACTCGACAAGCCGGAGGACTTCGTCGGACGCGACGCGCTCGCGGCGCGCGAGAAGGAGGGGCCGCGGGCGACGCTCGTCGGCCTGCGGTCGCCGGGGCGGCGCGTGCCGCGCGCCGGGTACGCCGTACTCGACCCGGCCACGAACGAGCCGATCGGCGAGATCACCTCCGGCGCGCCGTCGCCGACGCTCGGCGCGCCGATCGCGATGGCGTACGTCCCGCCCGGGCACGCGGAGCCGGGCACGCGGCTCGCGGTGGACATCCGCGGGACGGCCGAACCGGTCGACGTCGTGGCACTGCCGTTCTACAAGCGGGGGTAGACGCCTCGGGCGCCGCGCTGCCCGCGGTGCAAAACACCATCAAAGACCGACAAAAACCCCTGCGGATCAGCGACCCTTCCGATGAATGGAGAATGGACCCGTGAGCGCACCCCAGAACCTGCTCTACAGCAAGGACCACGAGTGGCTGACGACGGACCGCATTCCGGCCGTGGTCGGCATCACGAAGCACGCCGCCGACGCCCTCGGTGACGTCGTCTTCGTCCAGCTCCCCGACGTCGGCACGCGGGTCACCGCGGGCGAGCCCTGCGGCGAGCTCGAGTCGACGAAGTCCGTGAGCGACATCTTCGCCCCCGCCGACGGCGAGGTCGTCGAGGTCAACACGGAGGTCGTGGACGACCCGAGCCTGGTCAACTCCGACCCGTACGGCGAGGGCTGGCTCGTCATGGTGCAACTCGACACCCCGGCCGCCGAGGTCGGCGGCCTGATGTCCGAAGCCGAGTACAACGCCTTCACCGGCGCCTGAGCCCCGATCGAGGAGCTGACCCACCGTGACGATCCTGGACCGTCCGCTGGCCGAGGTGGACCCTGAGGTCGCCGCCGCCGTCGCCGACGAGCTGCACCGCCAGCAGTCGACCCTGGAGATGATCGCCTCCGAGAACTTCGCGCCGGTCGCGGTTCTGGAGGCCCAGGGCTCGGTGCTGACCAACAAGTACGCCGAGGGCTACCCGGGCCGCCGCTACTACGGCGGCTGCGAGTACGTCGACGTGGTCGAGAACCTCGCCATCGAGCGCGTCAAGGCGCTGTTCGGCGCGGAGGCTGCGAACGTCCAGCCGCACTCGGGCGCGCAGGCGAACGCCGCCGTCTACTTCGGCCTGCTCCAGACCGGCGACACCGTGCTGGGCCTGGACCTCGCCAACGGCGGCCACCTGACGCACGGCATGAAGCTCAACTTCTCCGGCAAGCAGTACAACGTCGTGTCCTACAAGGTCGACGCGGCCGGGCTGGTCGACATGAACGAGGTCGAGCGGCTGGCCAAGGAGCACCGCCCGAAGATGATCGTCGCGGGCTGGTCGGCGTACCCGCGGCAGCTCGACTTCGCCGCGTTCCGGCGGATCGCGGACGAGGTCGGCGCGTACCTCTGGGTCGACATGGCGCACTTCGCCGGCCTCGTGGCGGCGGGCCTGCACCCGAACCCGGTGCCGCACGCGCACATCGTCACCACGACGACGCACAAGACCCTCGGCGGGCCGCGCGGCGGGGCGATCCTCGCCACCGAGGAGCTGATCAAGAAGATCAACTCGGCGGTCTTCCCGGGTCTCCAGGGCGGCCCCCTCGAACACGTCATCGCGGCGAAGGCGGTGGCCTTCAAGGTCGCGGCCGGCGACGAGTTCAAGGACCGCCAGGCCCGTACGCTCGCCGGCGCGAAGCTCCTCGCGGAACGCCTCCTCGCCCAGGACGCGGCCGACGCCGGCATCAAGGTCCTCTCCGGCGGCACCGACGTGCACCTCGTCCTGGTCGACCTCGTCGACAACCACCTCAACGGCCGCGAGGCCGAGGACCGCCTCCACGAGGTCGGCATCACCGTCAACCGCAACGCGGTCCCCAACGACCCGCTGCCCCCGATGAAGACCTCCGGCCTCCGCATCGGCACCCCGGCCCTCGCCACCCGCGGCTTCACCGACGACGACTTCCGCGAGGTGGCCGACGTCATCGTCGAAGCCCTCAAGCCGGACTTCACCCCCACCAAGCGCGACGCGCTCCGCGCCCGGACCGCCGCCCTCGCGGCGAAGCACCCCCTCTACCCCAACCTCTGAGCCACGCCTCTCGATGGGCCCCTCGCCCCGGCGAGGGGCCCATCGGCCGTTGGTGCGGCGATCGACTCGGGCGGCGGAAAAGTTGTGGGGGTGGCGGAGTCGGGCGCGTTACCGTTCCCACCATGGAACGGGACGGGGAGACGAGGCGGCCGGGGCGGGATGTGTGGTTGCGGGGTGATCGGGTCGCGGAGGAACCCGGCGCCGAGGAGGTCGCGCGGGCGGAGCTCGTGCGTCGGCTTGCGGCCGAGATCTCCGCGCAAGACCGGGAGCTCCTCGACCGGCTCGCCTAGTGCGTCGGTGCCCACCGCCTTTTCGGAGTCACGATGACCACCACCGATTTCCTCTCCGCCGACGAACTGCTGCTTGTGGCCCATGAGGCGTTCGGCGACGTGCCGCAGGTGCGCGACCGCGGACTCGTGGAAGGCGCCAGTGCGCGGCCCGCCACCTCGGTGTTCGGCGCGGACGCGTACCCCGGACTATGGGAGAAGGCCGCTTCGCTGCTCCATTCCGTCGCGCGTGACCACGCACTCGTGGACGGCAACAAGCGGACCGCCTGGGTTGCCGCGCGGGTGTTTCTCGCGCTCAACGGCGTACCCGCGATGCCCGTCGACGTGGATCGGGCGGAGGAGTTCGTCGTGGCCGTGACCACGGGAGCGCTCGCGGACACCGCCGAGATCGGCGTACGGCTCCGGGCACTCTACGGCGACGGGGCGTGAACGCGACCGGCCCTGACCACCGCGCACATGACGGTGGCCAAGGCCGGTTCGCGCCGTGGGGCGGTCAGCGGCCGAGGAACTTGGCCTTGCCGGGGCCGCTTTCGACGAAGCTCTTCATGCCGATGGCGCGGTCCTCGGTGGCGAACAGGCCGGTGAACTGCATGCGTTCGATTTCGAGGCCGGAGTCGAGGTCGGTTTCGAGGCCGCGGTCGATGGCCTCCTTGGCGGCGCGGAGCGCGTACGCGGGGCCGTTGGCGAACTGGGCGGCCCAGGCCAGCGCGGCCTCGTAGACCTCGGCGGGGGCGACGACGCGGTCGACGAGGCCGATGTCCAGCGCCTCCTGGGCGTCCACGAAGCGGCCGGAGTAGATCAGGTCCTTGGCCTTCGCGGGGCCGATCAGGCGCGGGAGGCGCTGCGAGCCGCCGGCGCCCGGGATGATGCCGAGCAGGATCTCCGGCTGGCCGAGCTTCGCGTTGTCGGCGCAGACGCGGAAATCGGCGCAGAGCGCGAGTTCGCAGCCGCCGCCGAGGGCGTACCCGGTGATCGCGGCGATGACGGGCTTGGGGATGCGCGCGACGGCGGTGAAGGCGGACTGGAGGGCGGCGCCGCGGTCGACCATGTCGGTGTACGCCATGGCCTCCATCTCCTTGATGTCCGCTCCGGCAGCGAAGACCTTCTCGCCGCCGTACACCACGACGACGCGCACGTCGGACCGTTCGGACGCCTCCTGGGCGACGGCCCGCAACTCCTCCTGGAGCTGGACGTTCAGCGCGTTCATCGGAGGCCTGGCCAGCCGGATCGTCCCGATTCCGGCGGCCACTTCAAGGTTCACGAACTCGCCCACGTTTACTCCTTCTCTGCGCGGCTCAGCACTGCTCAGCACGGTTGCGGCCAGCGTTTGTTGCCTGCCCGCAGCCGACAATACGGCCACGCGCGCGGAAGGGTGCGAAGGGGGACACCAGGAGGGGAGGGGACGGGCGGAGCAGACGGGGGTTCGCAACGGGCAGGACGGAAGGCGCAGGTGAGGAGGGGGACGGGCGAAGCAGACGGGGGTTCGCAACGGGCGGGTCGGAAGGCGCAGGTTCATAACGCGCGGGTCGGCAAGGTGTGGGTCCGGGACGCGCGGGTTGGGAACGCGCGGGTGAAGTGCCGCGGAACGGCGTGGGGGGGGGGGGGGGGGGGGGG
>NZ_JBPKBH010000005.1:403824-409545 GCF_051388915.1 Yinghuangia sp. YIM S09857
CCCCACGGTGTCAGGGCGGCGGTGCGCTCAGAGCGCGGAGCCCTGGACCCAGGCCTCCCAGGTCAGGTTCCAGTCGCCGTAGCCGTTGTCGGCGGAGACGACCCGCTCCTTCGCGTTCACGACCTCGACGATGTCGCCCGGCATGGCCGCGTTGTCGTAGAACCACTTCGCGTTGTCGGGGGTCATGCTGATGCAGCCGTGGCTGACGTTCTCCGAGCCGAAGGTCGACGGTGCCGACCAGTAGTTGCCGTGGACGAAAGTCCCGGAGGTCGTGGTCCGCACCGCGAACGGCACGTCGTTGATGTCGTACTCGGAGCCGAGGCCGACGGTCTGGGAGTTCATCCGGGTCTCGACGTACTTCTCCATGACCACCATCTTGCCGCCCCACGTGGCGTACTTGGGGATCTCACCGGTGGTGACGGGGATGGTCTTGACCAGCGCGTCGTTCTTGTAGACCTTCATGGTCTTGGTGTTGACGTCGACGACGCTCACCGTCTTGCTGTCGCTGATCTTGAAGCCGAAGCTCTTGAACTGCTCGAACTTGGCGCCGTTCCCGGCGTCTATTCCGCGCAGGTTCAGGTCGACCTTCACCGACGTGCCGGTCGCCCAGTACTCCTTCGGGCGGTAGTCGACGCGCTGGTTGCCGAACCAGTGCCACGAGCCCTCGACGGCCGGGGACGCGGTGACCTTCAGCGCCGCCTCGACCGCCGCGCGGTTGACGACCGGCTTGGTGAACTTGATCGATATCGGCTGCCCGACCCCGACGGTGGTGTTGTCGTCCGGGAAGAAGTTCGCGGTGATCTTGTTGTCGTTGCTCAGCGTCGTGAACGAGGTCGTCGACGTGGTCGGCTGGGCCTCTTTGTTCTTCGCGACCGCGGTCACCGTGTACTTCGAGCCGAAGGTGAACGGGACCTTGGGCTTCCAGGTCTTGCCGTCCGCGTCCAGGGCGCCGTCGACCTGCTCGTTGCGGGAGTTGATCACCTTGACGCTGTCGAGCTTGTCCTCGGGCCCGACCTCGACCAGCACGACGCTGCCGACCTCGACACCGGTGGCCTGGTCGGCCGGGGTGACGGTGACGCGTGCGGGGTCGGCCTTCGCCGGGGCGTTGGTGCCGCCGGTGGTGCCGCCGTTGCCGGACGATCCGCCGGCGGCACCGCCGGACGAACCACCGCTCCCGTCCGACTTCTTGCCGCCGCCGTCACTGCACGCGGTCAGGGCCAGCATGGCACCGAGGAGCAGCGCCACGAGGTGGCGCCAACTTGGTCGACCGGGGGGCGGCTTCGGTGCTCGGGACATGTACTGGGTTCCCTTCACGTACGGGTAAATCCGGGGGGAGAAACGGCTCGTCGCGCTTCCGCGTGTCAAGCCATTCGTCGTTTAGACGTCACGAACACACCTTCGGTTGCCTCCGGGGGGTATACGTAACCGAATCGGAACGCGATCACCGACGGCGGTCCGCCTCGATCAACGCGCTGACCAGCACCGGGTCGACGGCGTCCGTGGCGTCGCCACTACTTCGGGTGACGCGGCCCGGCAGACAGACGACGTCATATCCTGCGGTATCCGGTGATACCCGGTTATCTCCAACAACCGTGACAATTCTCTGCAATCCGGTGTCTTCCGCCGCCTCCAGCAACCAGTCCCAGGTGTCGAGCGGTTCGCCCGAACCGTCCGGACCGGCGTCGAGGTGCACCGCGGTGTGCGCGCCTTCGAGCACCGCGCCGAGGCGCAGCGGGTCGGACAGGTCGCCCACCGAGACGCGCACGCCCGCGGCCCGGAGCGCGGGAGCGGACGAGCGGTCGCGTACGACCGCCCGCAGTTCGGGTACACCGAGGTCGACCAGCGCGAGGACGAGCGCCCGGCCCAGTGGACGGTCGGCTCCGATCACGACGACGGGCATGTGGCAACGGTACCCGCCGGGCGCAATCGTGAAGGTTTGGTACGTATCGCAGCGCGTACTCCGTCGCGCGCCCCCTGCCCCGATCGCGCGCCGCACGAATCGAGTTGAGGCACGGTTGCGCGCTCCGCCAACCGTGGAAGGCGCTCATGACTTGTCTACAAAGTCACCAGATGCCGCAGAACGGGCGAATCGCCGGCCAAATCGGGGCGGAAGCGTGTCCGCGGGCGGGGAGCACTCGTTGGGGGCTAGGGCTTCCAGATCACTCGCATGAGCGAACACCGCCATGACCGTTGGATTTTCCGTCACCCGGTGCGACAAGTTGGTCACACGACGTCGCCACGTCGGACGGGCCGGCCGGCCTTCCGACGACACGAAGCCAACTCCCGGGTCCTGCCCGCAATAGCGGGGCCCTGCTGTCTCACGGAGGACTCTCATGAAGCGCACCCTCGGCGCCCTCGCCGTCGCCCCGCTCGCGGCCGGGCTGCTCATCTTCGGTGCCGGCGCCGCCGTGGCCGACAACGGCGCGGACGCCAACAACGGGTCCACGTCGTCCGCGACCACCACGTCGACGTCGACCACGTCCAACACGGGCAGCGGCAACGTCAGCGGCGGCCTGGACGGCAACTACAACGCGACGCAGCAGAGTGCCAACGGCGCCGGCGCCACCAACCAGAACAACACGGCCGGCGTGAAGGACAACGGCGGCGTCGTCGTCATCGAGCAGGGCAACAACAGCAACGGCCAGTCGCAGCAGGGGGCCTGGGGCGGGTTCTTCCCGTTCTGGTTCTAGACCGCCCGTCGCCCGGCGCCGAGAAGGGCCTGATCGCCTAACGCGTCCCGCCGCGCAGTCGCTGCGCTTTGCTCACGTCGGCCCGGTGGCGTCCACGACACCACCGGGCCACCCCTTCGTCCGCGGTGGCCGGCGGGCGCCGCGTTGTGCGCCGGAGCGTTCGGGCGGCCTGTCCGCTCCGTTTCGGGCGTCGTCGGTGCGGTTCGCCTTCACTCCCGTGCGCCGCGGAGCCTTTGGCCTGGGCTCCCAAGGGGAACACCCTGCGTAGCGACCGCGGACGGTACGACAGCGGGGAGGGCGAGGCCATGGCACGCAAAGGGGAGGGCGCCACGCGCCGGCTCGGGTTGTTCCGGCCCAAGCCCGCTTACCCCGTCGCGGGCCCGCGGGCCGCGAACTCAGCCGACGACCCGACGCATCCGTACGATCCCGCACATCCACACGTCCCCTCGCATCCACACGTCCCCGCCCATCCGAACGGACCCGCCCATCCGAACGGCCGGGGTGACCGGCCCTGGCCCGGACGCAGGCTCCCCCTCGGCGCGCGCCACGACGGCGCGGGCACCAACTTCGCGCTCTGGGCCGGCGGCGCCGAGGCCGTCGACCTATGCCTGTTCGACGAGGACCCGGACGGGACCCTGCGCGAGACCCGCCTGCCGCTCACCGACCAGACGCTCAACGTCTGGCACGGCTACCTGCCCGGCATCGGCCCCGGGCAGCGGTACGGCTTCCGCGTCCACGGCCCGTGGGAGCCCTGGCGCGGCGCCCGCTGGAACCCCGCCAAGCTGCTGCTCGACCCGTACGCGCGCGCGATCGACGGCCTGTTCGTGCTCGACGACGCCGTCTACGGCCACGTGCGCGGCGGCGCCGACGACGTCCTCGACGCGCGGGACTCCGCCCCTTTTGTCCCCAAGTCCGTGGTCGTCCACGACGACTTCGACTGGTCCGACGACCGCCGCCCCAAGATCCCCTGGGCCGAGACCGTCATCTACGAAGTGCACGTCAAAGGCTTCACCGCGCGGCACCCGGGCATCCCCGAGAACCTGCGCGGGACGTACGCCGGACTCGCGCACCCCGCCGCCGTCGACCACCTCGTGCGCCTCGGCGTCACCGCCGTCGAGCTGCTGCCCGTCCACCAGTTCGTCTCCGAGGAGCACCTGCTGCGCTCCCGCGGCGGCAACTACTGGGGCTACAACTCGATCGGCTATTTCGCCCCGCACGCCGCCTACTCGTCGGCGGGCGGCCGCGGCGGGCAGGTCCACGAGTTCCGCCGCATGGTGCACGCGCTGCACGAGGCCGGCATCGAGGTGATCCTGGACGTCGTCTACAACCACACCGGCGAGGGCGGGCCCGGCGGCCCCACGCTGTGCTTCCGCGGCATCGACAACGCGGGCTACTACCGCCTGCGCGACGGCGGCCGCGGCTACACCGACTACACCGGGTGCGGGAACACGCTCAACGTGCAGCAGCCGCAGGTTCTCCAGCTCATCACCGACTCGCTGCGCTACTGGGTGACCGAGATGGGCGTCGACGGCTTCCGCTTCGACCTCGCCGCCGCACTCGCCCGCTCGATGCACGACGTGGACAAACTGTCGTCGTTCCTCACGGTCATCGGCCAGGACCCGGTCCTGTCGCGCGTCAAGCTCATCGCCGAGCCGTGGGACATAGGGGAAGGCGGCTACCAGGTCGGTGAGTTCCCGCCGCTGTGGACGGAGTGGAACGACAAGTACCGGGACACCGTGCGCGACTTCTGGCGCGGGGCGAGGCCGGACGTGCGGGACCTCGCGTACCGCCTTTCCGGATCGTCCGACCTCTACCAGGACGACGGGCGGCACCCGTACGCCTCGATCAACTTCGTCACCGCGCACGACGGCTTCACGCTGCGCGACCTGGTCTCGTACGAGCGGAAGCACAACGAGGCCAACGGCGAGGACAACCGCGACGGCACCGACGACAACCGGTCGTGGAACTGCGGCTACGAGGGTGAGACGTCCGACGCCGCCGTCAACCTGCTGCGGCGACGCCAACTCCGCAACATGATGACCACGCTGCTGCTGTCGACCGGCGTCCCGATGCTGGTCGCGGGCGACGAGTTCGGCCGCACGCAGCGCGGCAACAACAACGCCTACTGCCAGGACAACGAGCTGAGCTGGCTCGACTGGTCGGCACGGGACGACCCGCAGTGGCGCCCGCTGCTGGACCTCACGTCGCGGCTGATCAGGCTGCGGCGCGCCCACCCGGTGCTGTGCCGCCGGGCGTTCTTCTCCGGACGCCCGTCCTTCCCCGACGGCCTGCGCGACCTCGCATGGTTCACCCCGACCGGCCGCGAGATGACCGAACGGGACTGGTTCTCGCCGACCGCGACGCTGGGCATGTACCTGTCCGGACTCGACATACGCCAGCGCGGGCCGCGCGGCGAGAGAATCGTCGACGACAGTTTTCTGGTCGTCCTGCACGCGGCGTCCCAGTCGATGCGGTACATGCTGCCGGGCGAGCCTTGGGCGCACTCGTACGAAATCGTCCTCGACACCGCCCTCGACGCCGATCCGATGGCGCGGTTCAACGAACCGGTGCCGGGCGGCACCGCGATCACCCTGACCGGCCGCTCGGCGATGCTGCTGCGCGTCGAACACGCGGTGTGGGCGCCCACCTGACACGCACGCGGCGCGAGGCGTGGCGTACGCCGCCGTAGGGCCCGTGAGGCAGGCGTCGAAGGGGGATGTCACCCTGGTAGGGCCACCGCGACCCGCACACGTGCGCGAACCACGTGTGCGCCCCGCCACGAACGGAGCCCGACGCCGATGACCGCGCCCACGCCGATCCTGACCACCGCCCCGAACTTCCGGGACGCCGGTGGCCACGCGACCGCCGACGGGCGCAAGATGCGCACCGGCCTGGTGTTCCGCTCCGACGGGCTGGCGGCCATGGACGAGGCGGACACGGCGGCGTTCGTGGGCCTCGCCATCGGGCTGGTGTGCGACCTGCGCTCCGAGCACGAGCGCGAGCGCGAGCCGGACCTGGGGGGGGGGGGGGG
>NZ_JBPKBH010000005.1:409656-432854 GCF_051388915.1 Yinghuangia sp. YIM S09857
CACCGAGCTGCTGATAGCGGACGTCATGGGCCACGGCAACAACGAGCTGTTCGGCGACATCTTCGCGGACCCGAAGCGGGCCGGCGAGGTGCTGGGCGGCAACGCCGGGGTCGAGCTGATGAGCGAGGTGTACCGGCGGTTCGTGACGACGGACCTGGCCCGGACGGCGTACCGCAAGGTGTTCACCCGGATGGCGGAGGTCGAGAGCGGTGTCGTCTACCACTGCTCGCAGGGCAAGGACCGCACCGGCTGGACGTCGGCCGTGCTGCTGACCCTGCTGGGCGTCCCGCGCGAGGCGATCTACGAGGACTACCTGGACAGCGCGAACCACCTGCGGGCCAAGAACGCCGAGATCCTCAAGGGCATCGCCGAGCGCGGCTTCGACCCGGAGCACCTGCGGCCGATGTTCGCGGTCCGGCGCGAGTACCTCGACACGGCCTTCGGCGCGGCGGAGCGTGAGTACGGCTCGGTGGAGGCTTACGTGCGCGAGGGCATGGGCGTGTCCACCACGCACATCGAAGCGCTGCGCACGCGGCTCTTGGAGTCCTGAGCGCTCGCGGAGCTTGGTACTGGTGCCTGGGCCCTGGGTCCTGGGCCTGTGCCTGCACCTCGGCCCGGGCCTGTACCTGGGACTGTGCTTGTACCTCGGCCCGGGCTTGTACCTCGGCCCGGGCTTGTACCTCGGCCCGGGCCCGTACCTGTGCCTGTGCCTGTGCCTCGGGGGAGGCACAGCTACTGAGTTGCCATCAGACCGGCGGAACCCGGTCGTCGTCCGTCATCGTGCTCCGAGCAGCGCCTCCGCCACCTCGCGTGCCCGGGCCGCCGGCTCGATCGTCCGTTCACGCAGGGCGGTCACGATCGCCCCGTCCATGAGCAGCACGAAGCTGCCGGCGAGCGCGTCCGGGTCGGCCGCGCCGTCGTCGGCCAGGAGTTCGCGTACGTAATCCGTCACCGCCGCCTTGTGCTCGGCCGCCACCCGATGGGCCGCGCTGTCCGGGTCGGCGGACTCGACCATCGTGTTGATGAACGCGCACCCGCGGAAATCGGCGGCGGCGAACCGCTCCGCCAGCGCGTCGAACACCGCGAGCGGTCCGCCCCCGTGCGCCGCGACCCGTTCCGCGAGCCAGGACCGCCATCGCAGGTCGCGGCCTTGCAGAACGGCGACGACCAGGTCGTCCTTGCCCGGGAAGTGGCGGTAGAAGGACGCCCGCCCGACCCCGGACTCGCTGAGGATGCGCTCCACTCCGACGGCCCGGATCCCCTCCGCGTAGAAGAGGTCCTCGGCGGTCACGAGCAGTCGTTCGCGTGCTTTCACCGGCATGGAAGCGAGGCTAATCGGTCTTGACCGAAAACGGTATCGATCAGTACCGTCTGCTGACGACAGAACGGAACCGATCGGTACCGTTTACTGTCCGATCCGTTCGCCGTCTCAACCTGGAGGCATCGACATGCCACGCATCCCGACCGTCGACGACGACCCCCACGGCCTCCTCGACAAGACGCAGCGGCAACTCGGCCGCGTACCCAACCTCTACGCCACACTCGCCAACGGCCCCGCGGCCCTGGAGGGCTACCTCGCCCTGCGCGACGCCCTCACCCGCGGTGTGTTGCGGGCACGCGTCCGCGAGCAACTTGCGCTGCTCATCGCGCAGGAGAACACCTGCACGTACTGCGTCAGCGCGCACACCCTGAGGGGCAGCAAGATGGGCCTCACCGACGCCCAACTCGCCAAGACGCGCGAAGCCGCGGACGACGATCCGCACACGGACGCGATCCTGCGTATCACCCGCGAACTCGTGCGCACGCGCGGCCGTGTGACCGACGAGACGCTCGCCACCGCCCGCTCCGCGGCGGTCACCGACGCCGAACTCGCGGAAATCACCGCCCACATCGCGCTCAACACGCTGTCCAACTACTTCAACCACCTGGCACAGCCCGAGTTGGACTTCCCGGAGGTGGCGGCATGAGCCCGATGTGGCGGACGGGCACGATCCGGCTCCGCCCCGGCTACACGTTCCGCGACTCAAACGGGGCCGCAACCGGCACCGCCGACGGAGATTTCGCCATCGAAGGCGGCTACGTCCATGTACGCGTCCCCGGTGCACCCCTGGTACAGGTGGTCGGCGCTCCGGCGGTCGAGCTCATCACGTACACAGAAGCCTGAGCACTTGCGCGCTCAGGCCAACTGCGTCTGCCTACACGGCTTTTCGGACCGACAGGCCAAGGTGCGCCAGCGGCCGTTGCCGGACCGCGTACAACAGGTTACGCACCAACTGGACCACCGCCGCCCCTTCATCACGAACCTGGCGCGGCAGGACCGAGACAACTGTCAGTCCTGCCGCGCGCATTCGCTCCGCGCGCTCGAACGTGTCGATGCGCTGGGCCTCGGAGCCGTGGTAAGCGACGGAGTCCACCTCCACGACGACGCCTTCGTCCTCCCAGAGCGCATCGGGTGCGCACAGGAATTGTCCGTCAGCGCGGAACACCCGCGCGTTCCAAAGCGGTTCGGGAAGCCCAGAGGTCTGCACCAGAACACGGAAGTCCGCCTCGGGCAACGACCGTACGCCCGACTCAACTTCATCGACGATCGCCCCCATGCGGGCCGCCGCGCGTCCCCTCAGGTACGCCGCCTCGCGCCGTAACTCCCCTACTCCGCACAGCCGGTGCTGCACCGCGGCCAGCGCCGTGGCCCGCGCGGTGGCCCGTGCGCGTGCGTCGTCCGGGAGACGCTTGCACGCGTCCACAACCGCCCGCGCGTACGGCGCCGTCGGCGGAATCCGCAGCGGCAACGCCTCGGGGAGCCGCCCGGTCCGCTCGTACAGGAAGCGCCCCGCCGACCGTACGCCGCACTCCCGCGACACCAGTACGTGCACGTCAGGCGAGTACCGGACATTCGGCGTGGCCGCCAACTCCAAGGCCGTCAGCCCCGTCACCACCGCCCGTCCCCCCGTATGCAGAACCGCGGCCATGGCCACCTGCCCGCGACTCGGCACCCCCTCGCCCAGGACCACGACAGCCGACGTCACCCGGCGCCACTCCCCCGACCGAACCCTCCGCAACCGCTCCGCGTCCCGCACCCCACCCCGCCGCAACTGCCGAACCGTCGCAACCCCGCCCTGCCGCCGCACCACCTCCGCCAACCACAACGGCCCCTCCCCCGGCAGCCCCAACCCCAACGGCAACACCAGCTCAAACGGATCGGTCCCCATCCCAAAAACGTAGACACGCCCCGCCCCCGAACAACGCCGACACTCGGACACCTCACCCACAGGCGTTCGCGATGGAGATCGGCCCGTCACCGTCCTCGGCACGGCGGATCGGTCGTGAAGCGGTCGTAATCATTCGCATCCGGACGAGCGACCGCGCCGCTGCAACGTGCGCGCATGAGGGAGGATCTGGAGACTGCGTGCCGTCGCGTTCACTGATGCCGAATGATTGTTCATCCGACGATGGCACCGATGGTCACCATCAGAAATAGCACTGCGAACACTGCGATGAAGACGTACTGCACCCGCAGCATGACCTCGCCGTCGTCCTTGCTCGTTTCTCCGGAGCGCACGCGATCGGCAGTGAGTGCGCGGATTATGACCAGGTAGCACACAAGGCCCACCCACATCAGAGGGATGAAATACCAGGGTGCGTCGGCCGGCGATATCGGCTCACCCGCGAGGATCATGCGTGGTTCCTTTGACTGCCGGCGTGTGCTGGTCCGCCGAACACTCGGTGAACAACTACGCACCATCTCTCGGTGCCAGGGCAGCCATCCCGGCACGAGGGTGATCGTCCACGTGTGAGCTGCGCCAGGCCCGATACCGTACCCGGCCCCTACGCTGACACCGACGTCGCCTCCTCCTAGCGAGGGCTCCGTTGCCGCCTCGTCAAGACAGAACGTAGACACGCCCACCTCCGGACACAGCTGACGCCCGGACGCTCACCCTTGGGATTTCCTTGTGGAGGAGGCCTCCGAGGAGCAAAAGCCGCGTGCTGTGGTTGTTACGGGCAGGCATGATCGGATCTGCGACGGCCCGGGAATTCGTCCGCCGTGGGTGGGCGGTTATCGGCCTCGACAAGGCAGACCCCACCCCGGAGCTTTTTGAAGGTGTCGTTCCGTACGTGGTGGACGTCACCGATGAAGTCGCCGTCGTCAGGGCCATCGCGGACGCGGCGGCTCGCTACCGGCTGCTGCACCTCATCGGAGTCGCGGGTGGGGCGATACCCGGCGACGACGATGACGCGTCGGGGAAGGTGTTGCCCATCCTGGCCACCGTCGACGACGATGGTCTGCCCGTTGATGTGGGTCAGGTCGAGGGCCAGCGCGGCGAACGTGCGCGCGACGTCCTCCAGCGCGCGACTGCGGCGGTACGCCGCCAGGCATTGCGGTGGTCGTCCGCTGGTCATGTGGTTCCCCCGTGTGTCGGTCGAGCAGACGGCACGCCGCCCCGATAGCGATGCCGACCCCGAACTAGCGGATTCTGCGCCGGGCTTCGCAACTCGGGGGTGGTCATCGACGCGGTGCCTACCGGGCACGGCCAACTCTCGGACTCCACAGTGCGGATCGTCGCGTTCTACGTCGCGTGGCAGGTCTTCCGGCGCAATGGTCTGGTCGGCGAGCAGTACGCGTTGCTCGATGCCGTGGAGCAGCGGACGGGTGTGTCGCATCCGTTGGAGGCGTGCGGTGGTGAGACCACCCGGCGCGCCTTCGCGGCGTTGTTACGGGCGAACGAGGTCCACGTGCCGTTCGAGGAGCTTGAGACCGCGTACGTCGATGCCTCGGCCATGGCCCGGCGCTTCCCGCGCCTGACCGGCTTCACGCGCCTGCGCCGCACCGTCGGGCTCGCGCTGCTCAACCACATTTCGGTGCACGGCGGCGGCGACGGTGCGGCGGACCGTGTCATGCACGACGTACGGGCGGACTTCCTCGCGAAGCGCGACGCCGACTCACGTTGGATGACACCGCAGTTGCGTGCGGAGGCGCTGAGCGCCGAGGCCCAGTTCCTCTGCCTCCCGACGTGCGCGAACTACGCCCAGGCAGTGCAACTCGCCACCGAGGCCAAGCGCGTCGACCGGAAGGCGGACGGTGAGAACACCGCCGCCTTCCACGCCCGGCTCGCCCGCTACGACCAACAGCTCCTGTTGATCGCGTCGCTTCGGCAAGTCGGCCAGATCCGGGAGAAGTTGGAGACGCGCCTCGACCGGCACGCGGCGGAGGTCGAGTCGCGGATGGCGACGGCGTTGGAGGCGTCACGGCGCGACTCGGTGCAGATCCTCGGCCTCCTGGCGGCGGTGATCGCCCTCATCACCGCCTTCGCCGGCAACCGCGACGGAGGCTCACTGGGCGGCAGCCTGCCGGCGGTTCTGGCCACCAGCGGCGTCGTGGCCATGGCCCTGTCCGCCTTCGCCGTACTGTTCCAGACCCGCCGAACCGCCCACCGACGGCTGGCGTTCTCACTCGGTGGCGCTCTCGTCGTCGCAGCCTTCGCGGTCTTGCTGTGGGCCCCATCCGACATGAGATTCGGCGACTCCGACGCACTAAAGTCATCCCCGACCACCACCGTTTCCCCCAAAGGCTGATTCGCAGTCAGTCGGTTGAGGTGAGTTCGACCCAGGCGCATTTGCCGTGAGCTGTGCGCGTGTGGCCGTGGCGGGTGGCGTGAGCGGCTACGAGGGCGAGGCCGCGACCGGACTCGGACAGGGGGTCGGGGGCCGATCGCGGGGCGGGAAGACGGGGATCGGAGTCGAACACCTCGATGCGGAGGCCGTGTTCTGTGGGGTGAATGCGTACGGTCGCCCATGGGTCGTGCGGGCAGTGCCGCAGGACGTTGCCGAGGAGTTCGGTGAGGCAGAGCGCGGCGGCGTCGGACAGGTCGGCGAGAGACCAGAGTTCGAGGTGGCTGCGGAGGATCCTGCGGAGTGCGGGAACGGAGGCCGGGCTGAGTTCGGCGCGGTGCAGGAACGTGGGGCGCCGTGCCTGGGTGAGGATCATGTGATTCTCCGTCAGTTACGGAAAGTGGTTGACGACGCACGGAGAGTGCCTTCAGTCTGCTGTTGACGATGCTCGGCAATGACGCAACACGCAACTGTCGTCGAGAAGTTGCTGGAGGATTCGTGCGTACGACGAAGACCGCTCGCTTCCGGTTGAAGCGCCTCGGGTCCGAGTTACAGCGACACCGCAAGGACGCTGGGCTCACCCTGCGCGACGTGGCGGACCGGGTGGGCTATGCGAGTTCCAAGGTAAGCCGCCAGGAGACGGGCCAGGCGGGGATCAAGCCGGGAGAACTGGAGCGGCTGCTGGCTCTGTACCGAATCGATCCGGAGCTGTGCGAGGATCTGCGCGCGCTGCTGGGCGAGGACCAGGTTCGGGAGTGGTGGGTGCGCTACGAAGATGTGCTCACCCCAAGCCAGTTCGTGTTCCTCGCGATGGAAAACGCGGCGCGCTCGATCCTGGACTACGAACTCACGGCCATTCCCGGATTGCTTCAAACTCGCGACTACGCGCGGGCGGTGAATGCCGCCAGCGTGCGGCATCTGAGTGCCGAGCAGATGGAGGCCACCGTCGAGGTGCGGCTGCGCCGCCAGCGACGCCTCATCGACACCCCCAAGCTCAACTTGCATGTGCTCCTGTGGGAAGGGGCCCTCTGCGTCGAGACCGGCGGACGGGCCGTCATGCGGGACCAGTTGCAGCACCTGGTGAGCGTGTCCGGTGCGCCGAACGTGACCCTGCAAGTGGTGCCTTTTGCGGCCGGGAGCCGCGGAGTGCTCGTTTCGGCCTTCCAGATCATGCAGTTCCCGGGCGAACGCGATCATGATCAGTTGTTCATCGAGTCCATCAAGGGCACGCTTGCGACGCGATTCGATCGGGAAGTGACTCAGTGCGCCGCGCTGTTCGACCAGGCCAGCAGTGTGGCTCTGGATCCCGGCGCAACATCGAAACTGCTGTTGGCACGAGCGAGGGGCCTTTGATGGTGTGGATCAAGTCCAGTTACTCCGGCAACGCCGACAATGCTTGTGTTGAGGTGGCATGTGCTGCCGAGCTGGGGGTGGTTGCTCGGGACTCGAAGCGGCCGGACGGGCCCCGGCTGTCCTTCGGGGGCGGGGTCTGGGCGGACTTTCTCAGCGGTTTCCAGGCGCACAGCGAACCGGTGTCTGGCTACACTCCTCGCATCTGAATCGGGATCGTGCTTCCACGGGGGGAGGCTGGCTCCGGGTGATCAACGACGACGTGGGCGGTACGGGGTTCAACGGCTTGTCGGGCCTGAGCGCCGGGCAGATGCGGGTCAGCCTCGAACAACTCGACGCGTTCGAGAAGCGTGTGCTGGGCGTACTCGACCAGCTGATGCGGGGTCCGGTCGGGGGCAAGCCCGCCGGTGAGCCGATGGCTCCCGGGGGCTACGGCACCGGGTTTGCCGAATCCGACTTTGTGCAGCGCACGATGGGTCGCGTCATCGTCCAACTTGAGGTCCTGGCTGGTCAGTTGCGTGCGCAGATCGAGGTCATGGCGCTGTCGCTGCGGATGGCGGGGAGCAAGACGGCCGAGGCCGATGTCTCCAATCGAGCAGAAATGGCCCGGGCGCTCGCGTTGAGTCGGCAGCAGCAGACACCGGCAGGGCACAGCAGTTCGGCATCGAGTGGTGGGCAGCCTGCGCGCGGCATCGACTGAGCAGGGCGTACGGCACAGGCAGTGAACGGTACGTGCGAGAGGGCAGGACAAACCGGGGGCAGGTGAGGCCGGCATGGGCATCGTGAGCGACGCACCCAGCGGCCAGACGAACTTCATGGGATTCACGCACGAACAACTTCTCCAGATGTTCGGCGCCGCGTCGCCGACGCACGCTTTTGAGGCGAGTCTCAAGCTCGGTACGGCGAGCCACATGCTGACGCAGGCCGCCGAGGAGTTGGCGTCCGGCATCCACAACCTCGACTGGGACGGCGACGCGGCCGAACGGTTCCGCGTCTGGGCTGACCAACTCGTGGTAACCACACACCACTTGGCCAACTACTCAGGGGACGTCGGGGCGACGCTGCTGGATGTCGCGGTGAGCATCGGATCGACCAAGCTGCCACCCGTTCCCACCGAAGACCTCGAACTCGTCCACGGTTTCGCGAAGAACCCGGGGGCGGTCGCCGCCGTCGCCACCATCAGCCCGGCGGAGGCCGGCACGTTGGCCTCCGATCTCGACCGCGCGAAGGCCAATATCGAGTACCAGCGCATCGAAGCGGTCTCGCAGATGCGGAAGTTGGCGATGGGGTACGAGTCGGCGGCCGAACGGATGGATGCGCTGGCCCCGCCGGTGTTCCCCCAGGCCCCGAACCTGTACGGCGTCGAGCACGTGACGTGGCATCCGATCGACGGTCCCGGCGACGGACCTTCGGGGTCGGGCGATGATGCCGCGCCGCCGGTGGCGTGGGGTATGGACGGTGTGGTGTCCGGGGACACACCCAGGAAGGATGGCGCGGTCGTCGTTCCGGGAAGTCAAGTTACGGCGCCCGTACCGCCGATCACGGGCATGCAGGTTCCCGGTGCCGCTCCGGGCGGCTTCGCGCCGCCGACGACGGACGTCGCGTTGGCCGGGGCGGCGACGTTGGCTCACCCAACGGCGGGGCCGCCCACGTCACCCCCGGTGACGGCTGCGGGCACCGGTGGTACGAGCGGCACGGCCCCCGTGGCCCCGATTGTCGGAGTACCAAGCCCGGTGTCCGGAAGTCCCGGCAAGGCGTCGTCCGGCACTGGCGTCAGTCCGCGCCCCGGGACGGGAACGGCTGGACGCAACTCCGGGCCGCCCGGCGCGTCCGCGGTTCGGCCGATGACCACCACCGGCGCCACGGGGACGTTCGGCGGCAAGCCGGTATCGCATGGTGTGCCCGGTCGAATACCCGGTACCCCGACGGCCGTTGGCGGCACCACCAGCCCACGGCCGTACGGTCGTCCCGGCGCGCCCGGGATCACGGGCGGGCAGATTGTCCCCGGTTCGGCCGCGCCGCGCGGCGGGACGCGTACCGGGCCCGTGCACGGAGGTGTACCCGCGCACCCGGCAACGGGGCCGCGCGGACCGGTCGGTGCGACCGGAACCGGCTCCCGCGCGGTGGGCAACAGGCCCTTCTCGCCGGGAGGTTCCGGAATTCGCAGCGCGACGGGTGGGCGAACGCAGGTATCGGCGACAGATGGCGGCCCCTCGGGCCGTGGGCCGACGCGCGGCTTCGGTCCGGCGGCCGTGCCTTCCGACGAGCGTCGGCGACGGGGCGACAGCCGGGTCGAGTACGGCGATGAGGACGAGGAGAGTTCGGCGGCGGACAAGCCGCCCGTTCCGCCGGTCGTGGGCTGAGCGACCGGTTCCGCGGCGATGCCATGCCGCGTACGAACTTGCGGTGTTTGAGGTCCAGCTCGCGAACCGTCCCTCGAAAGGACCGCATGCCCATGGCCGGTCCCGTCTCGCCCACCGGGCGGCGGCTGTTCGTGTGCGCGATCGCGGCCGTGTCGTTGCACGCGGGTCTCGGTCTGGCCGAATCACCCCACGCGCACGCGGATTCGGTACGAGCCGCGCAGTGGTACCTGGACTCGTGGAAGATCGACGAGGCGTGGCGAATCTCGCGCGGCGCGGGCGTCACCGTCGCCGTGGTCGACAGCGGAGTGGACGCGTCCCACAGCGACTTGGCGGGGCAGATCGCCGAATCGCCGCTCGGCTTGGGCGATGTGAGCGGCCACGGTACGCAAATAGCCTCGCTCATCGTGGGAACCGGAGCGACCGGCGGCGGGCAAGGCGTGCATGGGGTCGCACCGGACGCCAAGGTGCTGTCCTTCCGAATCCCCGACATGTCCGCCGCTGGGGTGTTCGAGACGGACAAGGCCGCCGCGGCCATCCGCGCGGCCGCCGACTCCCGGGCGCGGATCGTCAACATCTCGAACGGTGGCGTGGGGCGGAACCCGGCGCAGACGGAGGCCGTCGCGTACGCCCTCGGCCGCGGCAAGCTCGTCGTGGCCAGCGGCGGCAACGTCGCGGACAACGGCCCCGGCGTCGTCTACCCCGCCGCACTGCCCGGAGTGCTCGGTGTCAGCGCCGTCGGCACGGACGGCCGCAGTTGGCGCGACGGCAACACCGGATACTGGATCTCGCTGGGCGCACCCGGCGTCGACATCCCCGCGGCGTGTACGGCCGCCACCAAGTACTGCCTGGGAACCGGCTCGTCCAGCGCCGCCGCACTCGTCTCGGGCGTGGCCGCGCTCGTGTGGTCCGCACACCCGGACTGGACGGCGAACCAGGTCATCCGACGCCTGGTCACCAACACGTCGACCGCGCCGAACGAGCAAATCCCCAATGACGACGTCGGGTTCGGGATCGTCAGCCCCAGGCGCGCACTTCAGTCGAACGCTCCGCCGGGCCCCGCCGATGTGAACCCACTGCTCGGCGTACGGGGAGATCCGCCACCCGCACCGCCCACAGCCGCGCCTGTGCCGGACTCACCGGCCAACTTCCCTTCTGCAAAAGCTACTTCGTCCACCGCCACAGCAAGCCCGACAACCCCCACCCCGGAGCGGCAGGCGATGCCGTCAAACAAGGGAGGGGACCCGGGCACGGTCTGGGGCGTCGTCGGTACGGCGGCGGGTGCCCTCACGGCAGTTGCCGTCCTCGCGCTTATCGTCCGCCACCGCACCCGCCGAGGTGGCGGCCCCGCGCCCCCGTGAGGGGCAGTCGCGCACTATGCAGGTTGCGCCCATCCGGGCAGGGGATATTGTCCGGAATCCGTACGGGCATAAATCTATGAACCCTGGTATTTCCGGCATTCTTCTCCGAGTTCCGGCTATCGCCTCAATAGTCTGACCGCTCGCGTCGCCTCCGACCCCGTCCGGGTCCGGGCCCGCGGCTCAGCAGTCACCGAACGGGGCAGAAGTGACCGAGAATTCGCTACCGAACGACCAAGCGGCGCATCCCCCCTCGGGACCGCCACCCCTGGGACCGCCACCCCTGGGACCGCCCCCCGCCGAGCCGCCGCCCGGCGGGGGGCCGCCACCGGCGACGGGGCCCTGGCAGCCGTACCATCACACGATCCCGCAGGCAGCAGGGCAGGGGCCCGCGCCGGGCCCACCCGCCGACCGCACGCTGTGGGCGGCACCGGTGGGACCGCCGAGGCCAGGTGGGCCGCCAATTCCCGATGCACCCCGCGGCAACCGACGTCTCCTGCTGGCGATCACCGGCGTGCTCGTCGCGTTCGCCGCCATCGTCACCACCGTCCTGGTCCTGGTGATCGACAGCGGGGACGACGGCAAGGGGCCCGACGCCAAGAATCCCCCAGGCGCCTCGGAGCCCGCCGACCGCGGCTCGGGCCAGGCCCCGCCGGCGGCGAACGAGCCGTCCGTCCCATCCGGTAGCGCCGACCAGCCGGGCACCCCGTCGACGCTCTCCGTCGCATGGTCCATGCCCAGCACCAAGGAACGCGGCGCTGCCCCCACCAGCTTCGGACGCTGGATCACGGCCACCCACGTCTACCGGGGCACCGACAAGGCCGGCCTGATCCGCTACGACCTGGCCACCGGCGCCGACAGCCCCGTGGAACTCCCGCCCGGAGCGCTCGTCTGCGGCATGACACCCGGGACGGACGAGGGCGTCGGAGGTGTCGCGTGGTCCGAGAACGAGAAGGACTGCAACAAACTCGCCCTCGTCGACCTCGCCACCGGAAAACTCCGGTGGACCGTCACGTTCAGCGTCCCGTCCCAATACGACACGGAAAAGGAGAGTTTCGCGGAGGTCGGTCTGAACAACGTCCCCATGACATTCAGCGACAACGCGCTCGTCCTCGGCGTGCTCTCGTCCGTCTCGGCCAGGTCCAGAGCCGACGGCGCGGAGCTGTGGACAAAGACCTCGCCCAAGGTCGGCGCATATGCACCGACGGTGAGCGCCGTCCTCGCCGACGGCTCAGACGTCCTGGCTGTCGTGCGGGCCGTCCTGAACGGCACCATCGCGGGAGCACGGTTCAACGCCGCGACCGGCGATGCGGTCTGGTCCAACGACCTTCCCATCGGCCCACGACCGAACCTGTGGCCGATCTCCGTCAATCCCCAGGTGTTTTTGGCAGAATCCCTCGACGATTCCTACCACGCATCCAACGCAATCGTCACCGTCGACCTGTCGGGCAAGATCAGCAACCGCCTGCCCTCCACCGGCCCCTGGGGTGAGCTGGACGTCGACGAACGCGGGTGGGGCGAGGCCGACCGAGAACCGACGTTCGCCCTGGCGGTCGACGACGGCGTGCTGTACGGCACGACGGAAGACAGCCAGAACTCCCGCGAATCCGTCGTCGCGATCGATGCGACGACCGGCACGCTCAAGTGGCAGGTGGACGTGCCCAGGGACACGCTCGACTTCGCCTACGTCAGCCTGGCCGGGGGCGACCGGGACTTCGTCTACGCCGTCACCGGCGGGTTCGGCGAGACGGACCCGGTGGAAGTCCACCGCTGGGACAGGTCGAACGGCGGCGCGGCCACAGTCGCCGTGCTCCCCCAGCCGCCGAGCGGGGTCGTCGGGGGCGGTATGGACCAGGTCTGGTCCGGTGGCCGCCTCGTCTGTACGGCAGCGACCAACGGCAGCGGCCCGTCGATCACGGTCGCGGCCAAGTAGGAGAAGTAGGCGGGACAAAGCAGGCACGGCGACGTAGGAGAATGACGGACCACACAAAACGGTCGGCGAAACAGTCGGCATGCAGACAGCTCGCTCCCCGGCACCGACCGGCATCGTCCGGCACCATCGGCCGCCGACCGGCACCGGCACCGGCCAACCCCGGTCCACACCGATCGCCGCCCGGCGGTACCGATCGGCACCGGTCACCCCGTGCGCCCGGCGCCGTTCAGCACCCACGGAGCCAAACCCGGGGAAGTCCCCCTCACCTGCACGCCCGACCTGCGGTAGCGTCGACTCCCGGGCTTGGAGGGGGCGGACTCGTGATCCAGGCATTGCGCCCGGGCGACCCTGGGGACGTCGGCGGCTACCGCGTGGTGGCCCGCCTCGGTGCGGGCGGCATGGGCGAAGTGTTCCTCGGCCGCTCGGCGAGCGGCCGACTCGTCGCGATCAAGGTGGTACGCGCGGAACTGTCGGTGGACTCCGACTTCCGCGCGCGCTTCCGGCGCGAAGTCGACGCTTCCCGCCGCGTGAGCGCCTTCCACACCGCGGCCGTCGTGGCCGCCGACGCCGCCGCCACTCCCGCCTGGATGGTCACCGAGTACATCCCCGGTCCGTCGCTGGAGGAGGCGGTACGCGGGCACGGCGCCTTCCCCGTACACGCCCTGCGGGTCCTGGGCGCGGGGCTGGCCGAGGCCCTGGAGGCGATCCACGCCTGCGGTCTGATCCACCGCGACCTCAAGCCGTCGAACATCCTCATCGCCGAGGACGGGCCGCGCGTCATCGACTTCGGCATCGCGCGTGCCCTGGAGGGCGCGACCGTCACGCAGACCGGCTACATGGTCGGCTCGGTGGGCTTCCTCTCGCCCGAGCAACTGATGTCGGAACGCATCACCCCGGCGGCGGACGTCTTCGCGCTCGGTGCGGTGCTGTGCTCGGCCGCCGGGCTGGCGCCCTTCGGGGGCGGCTCGGCGCAGGCGATGCTGTACCGCGTCGTGCACACCGAGCCGGACCTGACCGGGCTGCCGGCGCAACTGCGCGACATCGTGGCGGACTGCCTCGCCAAGGACCCCGCCTCGCGCCCGCAGCCGACCGACCTCGTCCGCATGCTCACGAGCGACACGACCGAGGACTGGCTGCCGGACGGCGTACTCGCGTCCATCTCGGAACGCCGTGAGCACGCGCAGCAGTTGGCCCGTCAGTCGGCGGCGGGTGGCGCGTCCGGACCGGGCGCCGCAGCTGCGGGCGCGGCAGGAGCGGGTGCGGCGGGAACGGGCGGCCCCGGGGCGCCCTCGTTCTCGGTGAGCGCCGGACGTTCCGCCCACCCGGGCGCGGCCAAGCCGCCGTCCGGCTCGGGACCGGGGACGGGCCACGGCCCGTCGGGCGACCCGAACGACGACCCGACCACCGGTTCCAACTCCGCGGTGTCCCCAAGCCCGGGGCACGGATCGGGCATCGGCTCGGGCATCGGCTCAGGCCCCGGCATCGGTTCAGGCCCCGGCGTCGGCTCGGGCACGGCTCCGGGACACAGTTCCGGCTTGGGGTCCGGCATGGGATCCGGCATCGGACCGACCCACGGCTCGGGCCCCGTCCCGACGACCTACGACGCACCCGTCCCACCTCCCCCCGCCACGCCGTCGACCCCGCCCGGCGCGTACCCGCAGCCGCACCAGCCGCTGTCGCACTCACAGCCGAGCCCCCACCCGTCCCACCTCGGCGCACCACCGCCCCCCTCAACCCCGCCGCCGTCCCCGCACTCCCCGCCGCACGGCAGCACGCCCCACGGGAACACCCCGCACGGCAGCACGCCCCCGCATACCCCCTGGCAAACGCCGTACGGCCCCTCCTCCTTGCCCTTCCCGCACCAACCCGGCACGCCCCCGCGCACCTCGCGCCTCGACCGCATGCCCGGCGGCCGCCGTACCTGGCTGGCCGTGGTCGTCCTCACCACGATGGCCGTCCTCGCCGGGATCGGCATCGGCACGGCGCAGCTCATCGGCGGCGGCAGCCCCAGTGCCAAGACCACCGACCCGCCGTCCAACCCGACCTCGGTCGCGCAGAACCCGCAGGGCGGCGGTCGCAAGGGCGGCACGGCCACCGTCTCGATCAACGCCGACTCGCGCACGCTCGACCCGGTGGGCACGACGTACGAGGCGTACGCGGACGGCCAGCGCATGTCCGCCCTCTACGACCCGCTCGTGGTCTTCCGGCAGAGCACCGGCAAGGTGGAGCCGCACCTCGCGAAGTCGCTGACCTCCACGCCCGACGGCTTCACCTGGAGCCTGGAGCTGCGTCCGGACGTCAGGTTCACCGACGGCACACCGCTGGACGCCGAGGCGGTCAAGTTCAACTGGGAGCGCCACGCCCAGGCGTCCAACGCGATGCACTCCAACGCCATCCGCGGCGCGACGATGCGCGTGGTGAGCCCGACGCGGCTGGACATCACGCTGCCGGTGCCGGACTTGACATACGACCACCTCGTCGCCGACGAACTCGCCTACGTCGGCTCCCCGGCCGCAATGCGCGCCGACCCCGAGGGGTTCGGCAAGAAGCCGGTGGGCGCGGGGCCGTTCATGCTGGAGAGCTGGACGCCCGGCGACAAGCAGGTCTTCGTGCGCAACCCGGACTACTGGCAGGGGCCGGACCGGCCGGTGCTCGACTCGCTGGTGTTCAAGGTCGACACGCAGCAGCCGATCGCGCCGGTCATCGACGGGCGCGCCGACGTCAACTTCCAGAGCGCCAACCACGATCTCCAGCAGGCGCGTTCGGCCGGTCTGGAACTCGTGCCCGCGGTCAACGCGGGCGGCGTGATGCTGGGCTTCAACTCGGCCACCGCGCCGTTCGACAACCCGAAGGCCCGCCAGGCGGTGTCGCTCGCCCTCGACCCGGAGGCCATCGCGAAGGAGGCGGGCACCGGTGCGAAGGCGGCGGAGAGCATCGTGCCCTCCGACTCCCCGCTCAGCGACGTGGCGACCCGGCACCGGGCGGACGCCGCGAAGGCGCAGGAGCTCTTCGACGAACTGGCGGCGGCCGGGAAGCCGGTCGTGTTCAAGGTCACCGCGGGGCAGGGCGAGCAGGCGGCGCTGGAGGCGGTCAAGAAGCAGCTCGCGGGCTTCCGTAACGTGACGATGACGTACGAGCTGGCCGACGCGGCGCGCTTCGGCGAGGTTCTGAGCGGCCGTCAGTTCCAGGCGGTGTGGGGGTACGAGTCCGGCTCGGACCTGGACACGTGGCTGTTCGCGATCACCCGCGGCGGGTACAGCGGGAACTACCTGGCGTACCGCAACGACACCGTCGACACCGCGTGGACGACGATACGCGGCGCGCGCACGCCGGAGGCGAAGGCCGCCGCGTACCGCACGCTGCTCGCCGAACTCGCCGCGGACCCGCCCTGGTGGCTGTACGCGGAGATCTCGGTCTACGCGGTGCAGCGCGAGGGCGCGCTGACCGGGCTCGACGGCGCGTACGCCGACGGAATCCTGCGGTGGGACCGGGTGGGCAAAAAGTAGACTCGCCACCCACGGGGGACGGAACGGGGAAGGGTGGGGCACGCGGTGGGACAGCACGGTTCCGGCAAGGGCGCGCACGGCGGCGACGGCGCGCCGGGCGACGCGCGCCGGAGCGCGGACGGGGGCTCGCCCGGTGACGGGCACGACGGCGACGCGGGCGCGAGACCGGCCGGCGCGGGATCGAGCGGCGCGGGATCAGCCGGCGCCGGATCATCCGGCGCGGGATCGAGCGGCGCGGCGGGCTCCGAGCCGCCTCCCGACGAGAACTGGGACAGTTGGCGTTTGCGGCTGACGGACTACGGCATAGGGATACTGATCGCTCTGATCCTCACCCCCCTGCTGGGTTTCGCCGTGCTCATGGCCGTGTCCGGCGACTTCCGGGATTTCGTCCTCAGGTAGCCCGCGGCGCGCGGCGCAGGACCGTCCTCGTGAATGTTGGCAAATTCCGCCGGTCGCGTCTGGTCTGTCGGGTGCTACCGGCGGTACGTTCCGCGGAACGTCCCGCGCGCCGCGCACCACCTCCCCGCCATCCCAGGGGAGACACGTGCGCCGTCGCGCCCGGTTTGCCCTGGAAAGGACCTGTATGACGCAGCGTCACCTCGGCCGGGCCCTCACCGCCGGCCTGGCGGGCATCGCGCTCGTGGGCCTCGCCGCCACCCCGGCCGAGGCCCACCCGCACCACGACGCGAAACTCGGCGAGAAGATCGCCAGGAAGGTCACGGCCGACAACGTCGCCGAGCACCTCGAAGCGTTCCAGAAGATCGCGGACCGCAACGACGGCACGCGTGTCGCCGGGGCGAGCGGCCACGCCAGGTCGGCGGACTACGTCGCCGACAAGCTGCGGCGGGCCGGATACCGGGTCACCGCACAGGAGTTCGAGTTCACGTACACCGAGACCCTCGCGGAAAGCCTCAAGGTCGTGTCGCCCGCCCCCGCCGACGTGCCGATCACGGTGATGTCGTACTCGCCCTCGACCCCGGTCGGCGGCATCACCGCCCAGGTCGCCGCGGTCCCGACCGGCGCGGACGCGACGCCGGGCTGCGAACCGGAGGACTACGCGACGGGCACCTACACCGGCAAGGTCGCGCTGGTCCGGCGCGGCGGCTGCTCGTTCGCGCAGAAGCAGCAGCAGGCGGCGGGCGCGGGAGCGGTCGGCGTGATCGTCTACAACAACACCCCCGGGGCGCTCAACGGCACGCTCGGCGACCCGGCCGCGGGCCTCGTGCCGACCGGCGGCGTCACGCAGGCGGACGGCGAGGCGCTCGCCGCGCAGGTGGCGGCCGGACCGGTCACCGTCACCCTCGAACTGCGGGAGTTCCGCGAGCAGCGCACCACCACCAACGTCATCGCCGACTCGCGGCGGGGCGACCCGGACAACGTCGTGATGGCCGGGGCGCACCTCGACTCCGTGTCCGAGGGGCCGGGTATCAACGACAACGGCTCCGGCAGCGCAGGGCTCCTGGAGACCGCGATCCAGCTCGCCCGGTACGAGCACCACCCGGCCAACAAGGTGCGGTTCGCGTTCTGGTCGGCCGAGGAGTTCGGACTGCTCGGCTCCGAGCACTACGTGGCCCAGTTGACCCCGGAGGAGCAGCGCAAGTTCGCGCTCTACCTCAACTTCGACATGATCGGCTCGCCGAACTACGCCGAGTTCGTGTACGACGGGGACAACTCGGACGGCGTGGGCGCGCCCGCGGGCCCGACCGGCTCCGCCGAGATCGAGGCGTTCATCAACGGCTACCTGGACAAGAAGGGTTCGGCCCACGAGGGCACGGACTTCGACGGCCGGTCCGACTACGGCCCGTTCATCGCGGTGGGCATCCCGTCCGGCGGCACCTTCACCGGCGCCGAGGGCGTCAAGACGCCGGAACAGGCCGCGAAGTACGGCGGGACGGCCGGGGCCGCGTTCGACCCGTGCTACCACGCGGCGTGCGACACCGCCGCCAACATCAGCACGACGGCGCTCGACCTCAACTCCGACGTGATCGCCTACGCCATGGGGACGTTCGCCAACAGCACCCGAGCGGTCAACGGCACCTCCCCCGGCAACCCCGGCAACCCGCCCGAGGCCCGCGCCGCGGCCGCCGACGGCGTCGACTCCACCTACCGCCCGGGCTACGTCGGTTCCTGACACGCCCGGCACCCGCACCGTGGCCCCTTCGCCCCTCGCGAAGGGGCCACGGCCCTGTCCGGGCGCATCGGGAGTCGGTGTCCGGAAGGGGTTGTTCGCGGGGGCGTCACTGTCACCTGGGGCGATCCGTCAGTAAAGTGACGGTCGGTATCGCCAGTGGGGACATGAGTCGGGGGACTTGTCATGGCCGATCAGCCGCCTTCCTTGCCCGAGCCCGGGACGCCGGGGCCGGAGCCGACCGGGGTGGCGCCCACGGGTGCCGTGCCGGGACGGCCGGGGGTGCCCGGGGTCGTGCCGTCGCCCAGTCCCGGTCTGAATCCGTACCCGACGGACCCGCGGTACCTACCGGGGATCGATCCCGCGAGGGCGGGAAAGTACACGGTCGAGTCGTCGCTGCTGCTGCCCGCGGCTTCGCGGGCCGACGGGTGCGCCGACAGTCTGCTCGCTCTGGGTGCCGGGCTCGCGCAAGGCGCCCCCGCGGGCCTCGCGGGGTTCCAAACGGCCGCGCAGGCCGGGGTCCTGGCCGACTCGTGGTCCCGTGAACTGTTCCTGGTCTCCGAAGCCGCACGGCAGTGCGCCACGAAGATCCGCGCCACGACGAACGCATATTTGGAAGCCGAGGCACGCAACGCCGGGAACCTGCGCTGACGCACTTGGTGGGGTGACGCGCGGGGGGGATACGCGGATGGTCACGTACGACGCTCTCAAGGACGCCCGGTTCGACTCGCTCCGGTCGCAAGCCGACACCTGGGGCCGCACCATGAACCAACTCGACGTCGTGGTACGCGACTTCAATCTGGGCGTCTGCGGCGCAACTGAACACGCCGGATGGAAGGGCGACGCCTCGGGCCTCGCCAACCCCGAACTGGAGGACGCCCTGCGGCGCATCCGCGTCGCGGCCCTCGAAGCCCGCGCGGTCGCCGCCGAACTCGACTTCGCCGTCGACGCGTTGAGCGACTGCCAGTACCGCCTCTTCGCCGTGCTGCACGCCGCGGTGACGGACGGCGTGGCCGTGGTCGGCAACGGCACCGGCTTCACCGTCTCCGAGGCCCGCCCCCCGACCGCCGCGCGCGACGACCTCGAACTGTCCGCCGTACAAGCCCTGCTCGACGGCTACGCCCAACGCGTTCAGGCCATCCTCAACGACGCCGCCGCGGCCGACGCGCTGCACGCGGCGCTGCTCGTCAAGCTGTCCGCCGGTGACATCGCGCGCGGCGACGAGGCCGCGCTGCGGCACGCGGAGCGGGACCTGGAGGCGGTGTTCGGCAGCATGACGCCGCGTCAGACCGCCGCGTGGTGGGCGCAGTTGACCGATGCCGAGCGGCAGGCGTTCCTCGTCGACCACCCGCACGAGGTCGGCGCGATGGACGGCGTGCCGGCCACCGTACGCGACCTGGCGAACCGGGCCGCGCTGAACTCCCGGCTCGCCGACCTCGGTCCGCTCGTCACCGGCGGCACGGCCACCGCCGCGGAACTCAAGGAGTGGGAGAACCTCAGGAAGATCGACCAGGTGATGGCCGGGAACACCGAGCGCCGCCCCGAAGAGCGGCTGATGCTCCTGAAGTTCGGCAGCCGGACCCGCGACGGCGAGGTCGTGGTCTCCGTCGGCAACCCGGACACCGCGAAGAACACCGCGATCACCGTGCCCGGCGCCAACACCACGGTCGCGGGCAAGCTCGGCGAGCAGGTCGAACGGGCCACCAACCTCCAACGCGTCGCCGACCGCATCACCCCGGGCCTGCCGGGCGACGCCGCGGTCGTCGTGTGGCTCGACTACGACGCCCCCGAACTCTCGCTCACCGCGTGGTCGTTCGCCTCGGGCGCGGGCACCGGCCGGGCCCAGGACGGGGCCGGACGACTCGACCGCTTCGTCGACGGCACCCGGGCCACCGGCCCCCCGCACCAGCACCTGACCGTCGGCGGGCACAGCTACGGCACGTCGGTCGTGGCGTACGCGGCCCGCGAAGGGGACGGACTCCAGGCCGACGAACTCGTGTTCGTGGGAAGCCCCGGCGTGCACGTGGACCACGCGAGCGAACTCGGCTTCGACCCCGACCGCGTCTGGGTGGGCATCGCCCCGGACGACTGGGAGGCGCCCGCGGCCGGCTTCCTGCACGGACGCCTGCCCAGTGACGACGACTTCGGCGCACACCGCTTCCCCACCAACGACGGCGGCCACTTCAGCTACTGGGACATGCGCTCGGAGTACGAGGGCGACACGAGCATCCGGAGTCAGGCCGACATCATGATGGGCGGGATCCCGTAAGTGGGCGCGCCCCTCCCCGACCGCGTTCCGACCGCCACCCTCGCCCGCACCCGCGAAGACGGCTACCAGTTGCTGCGCATGTTCGTGCTGGCGTCGGGAGCCGAGGAGTCGGACGGCACCCTCGACATCCTGCCGGGGCCGTGCGGCGGCGACATGGACCCGCGGCAACGCGCCGCGGGCTACTACCGCCTGCTCGTCCTTGGCGGGTTCCGTGCCCTCGGCGACGACCAGCACGGCGCGTTCGCAGGCATGCACGCCTTCGTACGGCGCAACCGGTTCCGCATCCGCAGCTACCGCAACCCCGACACGAGTGCGCTGCGCCCGGACGCGGTCGGCCAGTGGGAGCTGAAGGGGGTCGCGGACGTCCGCGGCGGTTTCGCGTTCTCCGTCTTCACCGTGCGCCCGCAGACGCACGTCGCGGTCTGGATCACCAGCACGTGCCGCCGCACCCCCGAACGCGACGAACCCGACGGGCCGTTCACGCTGCCGTCGCTCGTCCCGCACGTGCCGACAGCCGCACCTGTCTGGGCACCGCGACCGTCCGCGGCGCCGACGAACCGGAGCACCGCCACCCCACCCGCCGCAACCGGCACGCGTACCCCCGACGCCGGCCCGAGCACGCACTTCCGCGACCTCCTCGGTTGAACGACGGGGATCCGTCGAGGGTTTCGCGAGGGACCCCGACCCGCCTCAAACGCGCCGATCCTTCCTACGATCAAGATCCGCCACCACGCGAGGAAAGCGGATCCCCTTGAACATCCGAAACCGACGCACGCGCGCCGCGGTGCTCGTACTCCCGGCCCTCGTCCTCGGGAGCCTCCTGCCCGCCGCCACCGCGCACGCCGCACCCACGACCCGCGCCGCACCCGCAGCCGGGGAAGGCGGCCCGCCCCCGAAGATGGAACTCGTCCTGGACCTGTCCGGGTCGATGAAGGAGAACGACGCGGGCGGCCAGACCCGCCTCGCCGCCGCCAAGCAGGCGGTCGGCCGCATCATCGACACGGCACCCTCGGACGCCGCCCTCGGACTGCGCGTCTACGGGGCCACCTACCCAGGCGAGGACAAGGCGCTCGGCTGCGCGGACACCCAGCAGCTCTTCCCTGTCGCACTCATGGACGCCGCGGCCCGCACGGCCGCCAAGCAGCGCGTCGCCGGCATGGACGCGGTCGGCTTCACGCCCATCGGGGTGTCCCTGCGGGAGGCTGCCAAGGACGTCGGCACCGACGGCAAGCGCCGCATCGTGCTCGTGTCTGACGGCGAGGACACCTGCGCTCCCCCGCCGCCCTGCGACGTCGCCCGCGAACTCAAGGCCCAGGGCATCGACCTCGCCGTCGACGTCGTCGGCTTCAAGACCACCGGCGCCGCCCGCGACCAACTCAAGTGCATAGCCCAGGTGAGCGGCGGCGAGTACGCGGACGCCGCCGACGCCGACGCGCTCACCGCCAACCTGAGCACGCTGTTCCGCCGCGCCTGGACCACGTACAACGCCACCGGGACCCCCGTGACGGCGTCGACGACGAACTGCGCGGAAGCACCGCTGATCGGCCCGGGCCAGTACCTGGACGCCGTCACCACCGGCGGCAAGCAGTACTACCGGGTCAAGAAGACGCCCGGCCAGATCCTCCAGGTGAGCGCCACCGTCGCCCTCACACCGTCGATCCAGCACTCGAACATCGAGGTCGTCGCGGGGCCCATGACCCCGACCGGCGACCCGCGCGGCTGGATGCGCGCCTTCAGCCAGAGCACCGGATGGGCGAACGTGCTGTCCGTGGGCGGCCGGACCGAGGCGCCCCGCCCGGGCGCGACACCGGACGCGGTGCCCGGAGACGAGGGCTGCGTGATGATCGCGAACCACGTCACCGATCCAAAGGAGAAGCGCTTCCCGTTCGAGCTCCAGATCGGCCTCGCGGACGCGGACCCCGCCAAGAGCGCGGGCCGGTCCCCGGCGGCACCGCCCCCGAGGACCGGGGCCGACGCGACCGGCGGCTTCTCGTTCAACAGCGCCACCCCGATCGGCGCCGGAACGCACCGGCAGAGCATCGCGGTCGGCGAGTGGCCCATCTGGCGCGTCGACCTCAAGGCCGGGCAGCGGCTGACCGTCAAGGGCGGCGCGCAGGTCCCGGCGGACCTGCCGTACTCGCCCAACTCCGGGCTCGGCGTCCTGCTGTTCAACCCCCAGCGCGACAGCGTCGGCTGCTCCGCCGACCGCGGTGCGATCGAACTCATCGGATCGCGCACCGGACGGGTCGAAAAGGTGTGCGACACCTGGGAGATCGCCAAACCCGGCGACACGAGCACCAAGAACGCCGGGTTCACCGAGCCCGGCACGTACTACATCGCGCTCGGCCTCGGCTCGCTGCCCGCCGACGCCCTGGGCACGGTGGTCCCGGTCGACCTGACCGTGGCGATCGACGGCACACCGCGCGACGAACCCCGGCTCGTCTTCGACTTCGACGGTACGCCCGACGCGGCCGGAACCGGCAAGGGCGACGCCGCGGCGAGCGGTGCCCACCCCGGCCGGTCCCCCGGCGCGGACGACGCCGACATCGCCGGTCAATCGGCGGCGTCGAAGGCGGACGACAAATCCGGCGCCGAGAAGCTGGCCCTGCCCCTGGGCATCGCGGCCGCGGTGCTTCTCCTCGCCGGCGCCGGCTACTACGGCCTGCGGAGGCGCTGACGCCGGCCCG
>NZ_JBPKBH010000005.1:432951-436808 GCF_051388915.1 Yinghuangia sp. YIM S09857
CCGGGCCGGGCGCCGCAGCGAGCGGTGCCCGGCCCGCGCCACCGCCCCCGAGGGAGACGCGAGGGTCCCTCGTCCTGTCTGCGCCACCGCGTGATCTCTACGATCGGGGCACCGCGGACTTTGCGGCGCGGAGCCAGCAGGCAGCGACCAGCAGGCAGGCGGCGACCAGCAGCCGCCACCACGGGCAGCCACGACAAGGAGCCGGAGCTCATGACCACCCGAACACGACGCTCGCGCGCCGCCGTGCTCGCGATATCCGCGCTCATGCTCGCCGGGACCCTGCCCGCGTTGTCCGCCTCCGCCTCCGCCTCCCCCGCGGAGGACGACCGCGCGCAGAGCTACAGGACCTCCGGCACCGCGGTGAAGGGGTCGACGACCGACTGCAAAACCGCGCCGATCGTCGGCCCCGGGCAGTACGTGGACACGCTGGTCGCCGAGAAGGACCTCTACTACCGCGTCAAGAAGCGCCCCGACCAGCTCCTCCAGGTCAGCACCACGGTCGTGCTGGCCCACCGCTTCACCCGCAACTCCAGCATCGAGGTCTTCGCCGGGCCGATGCCGGCCGACATCAAGCCCGAGGGCTGGCTGCACGCCTTCGGCACCGTGGTCGGCTGGGCGAACGTCCTGTCCGCCGGGACCCGCAGCGAGGCCGTGGACCCGGACGACAAGTCGGACCCGCGACCGCTGCCCCCGGACGACATGGGCTGCATCCGGATCCACAACCGGCTGAGCGACGACAAGGACGACCCGGCCTTCCCCGTCGAGCTGCTGGTCGGCCTCGCCGACGCCGACCCCGCCAAGAAGGCCGTGCCGCCCGCCCCGCAGGTGCGCACCGGGTCGGACGCGCAGGGCGGCACCTCGTTCGCCGACGCGACCCCGATCGGGCCGGGCACCTACCGGCAGAACCTCACGGTCGGGCAGTTCCCGATGTGGCGGGTGGACGTACGCCCGGGGCAGCGCCTGTCGATCAAGGGCGGAGTCGAGACGCCGGGCGACTTCCCGTACGACACCGCGATGGCGTTCACCGTGGTGACCTTCAACGAACTGCGGCAGGAGACGATCTGCGCCACCGACTACTCCGGGCGCGTGGTCCTGTTCGACCGCAGAAAGGGTCGCTTCGAGAAGTCGTGCGGCCCCTGGGAGATCGCCGACCCGGAGAAGATCCGGAGCAACAACCTCGAATACGCCACGCCCGGCACGTACTACATCCAGCTCGCCGTCGCCGAGCCCGGCGAGTCCGCGATCGGGCGCGTCGTCCCGGTGGACATGGTGGTGACCGTCGACGGCACGCCGCGTGCCGAGCCCGTCCCGGTCTTCGACTTCGGCGGACAGTCGCCGGAGACACCGGGCACCGGCACGGTGCAGACGGAGAGCGACACCGGCTCCGCGCCGGGCGGCACCGCGACCGGCGGGTCCGCGTCCCCCGGCAAGGAGGCGCAGCAGTCGGGCGGGACGGGCACGCAGGGCGGCAAGGGCACCGAAGGCGCGGACGGCACCGAGGAGTTGCCGGGCAGCTCCGCGTCCGCGGACGGCGGCTCGGACGACTCGACGGCGCGCAAGCTGGCGCTTCCGGTCGGCATCGCCCTCGGCCTCGCCCTGCTCGGCGGCGTCGGCTACTACGGCCTGCGCCGCCGCTGACCCCCTGACCCCCTGGCGCCCCTCACCCCCGGCACGGCAAGCGACCGCGAACCGAGCGCCGAGAGCGCAGCAAAGGACATGGAGCCATGACCATCGGAAACCGACGCCTCCGGGCCGCGGCACTCGCCCTGCCCGCCCTCATGCTCGGCGGCCTCCTGCCCTCCGCCACGACCGCCGCGGCGGCCCCCCAGGCACCGACCGCACCGGCCGCCGAAGGCGAACCCCCGCCCAAGATGGAACTCGTGCTGGACCTGTCCGGGTCGATGAAGGAGAACGACGCGGGCGGCCAGACCCGCCTCGCCGCCGCCAAGCAGGCCGTCGGCCGCATCATCGACACCGCGCCGGAGAGCGCGCAGTTGGGCCTGCGGGTGTACGGGGCGACGTACGGCGGCCAGGACAAGGGCCCCGGGTGCGCCGACACCCAACTGCTCTTCCCGATCAAGCCCATGGACTCCGCCGCGCGTGCCGACGCCAAGCAGCGCGTCGCCGCCATGGACGCCGTCGGCTTCACCCCCATCGGCGTCGCGCTGCGCGAGGCGGCCAAGGACGTCGGCACCGACGGCAAGCGCCGCATCGTGCTCGTGTCTGACGGCGAGGACACCTGCGCTCCCCCGCCGCCCTGCGACGTCGCCCGCGAACTCAAGGCCCAGGGCATCGACCTCGCCGTCGACGCGGTCGGCTTCAAGACCACCGGCGCCGCCCGCGACCAACTCAAGTGCATAGCCCAGGTGAGCGGCGGATCGTACGCGGACGCCGACAACGCCGACGCGCTCACCGCCAACCTGAGCACGCTGTTCCGCAAGGCGTGGACGACGTACCAGGCCACCGGCACTCCCATCAAGGGCTCCATCGAGGGCTGCGCCGACGCGCCGATGATCACGCCGGGCCAGTACCTGGACGGCTTCACCGGCGGACGCGACCTCTACTACCAGGTCAAGAAGCGCCCCGACCAGCTCCTCCAGGTCTCCGCGACGGCCGTCGCCGAGGAGGGCTACGGCCGCGGCGCGGGCCTGACCGTGCAGGCCGGCACGGTCGGCAGCGGCGACCCGGACGACTGGCTGCGGCAGTACGAGCAGTCCATGGGCTGGGCGAACGTCATCACCGCGGGTGCCCGCAGCAAGCCGGACACCGAAGGCACCCCGCCTCCGAACGACGTCGGCTGCATCATGATCGAGAACGACGTCACCGACGCCGGCGACATGCCGATGCCCGTCGAACTCCTCGTCGGCATCGCCGAGACCACCGGCGGCCCGCAGACCGCGAAGGAAGTCCCGGTCAAGACCGGCCCGGACGCGGTGGGCGGCTTCTCGTTCAACAGCGCCACCCCGATCGGCCCGGGCACCTACAAGCAGAGCATCGCGGTCGGCGAGGCACCGTTCTGGCGCGTCGACCTCAAGGCCGGACAGCAGCTCACCGTCAAGGCCGGGGTGGACATCCCGCACGACTTCCCGAACAGCATCACCGCCGGGTGGAGCGTCAAGATCTTCAACGCCACCCGCAACCCGACGACGTGCGACGCCAAGGACTCCAGCGTCGTCGAGCTGATCCAGCGCGACAAGGGCCGCTTCGAACGCACTTGCGGCCCCTGGCAGATCGCCCGTCCGGAGGACGCCGGCAGCTTTGACCCGAACGGGTACGCGGTGCCGGGCACCTACTACATCCAGCTCCAGGTCGCCGAGCCGCCGGACGAGGCCAAGGGCCTGGTCCTGCCCATCGACCTGACCGTCGAGATCGGCGGCACGCCGCGCCCCGGCACCGACCCGGTCTTCGCCTTCGACGCCGAGACCGCGGCCGCCACGGCGAACGGCGGCACCCCGGCCCAGGCCGCGACCGGCGGCCAGGCCACCGGGAACACCGGGCAGACGGGCAAGGGCCAGACCGGCAAGGGCGGCGAATCCGTCGACCTGCCCGGGCAGTCCGCGTCGTCCGAGGACGACTCCACCGCGGGCAGGCTCGCGCTGCCGGTGGGCATCGTGCTGGGCGTCGCACTGCTCGGCGGCGTCGGCTACTACGGCCTGCGCCGCCGCTGACCGCGCCGCGCCACAGGCCCCGCACCACAGGCCCACACCAGCGACACCGCACCACTGATCAGCACCCCTGATCAGCGCCACTGTTCAGCACCACAGATCAGACCACGGACACCGCGGGGGGGGGGGGGGGGGGGGGGGGGGGGGGGGGGGGGGGGGGGGGGGGGGGGGGGGGGGGGGGGGGGGGGGGGG
>NZ_JBPKBH010000005.1:436895-454019 GCF_051388915.1 Yinghuangia sp. YIM S09857
CCCCACGGTTCACCCGGTCAGCGCAACGGCAGTCCGTCGGCCACGCCTTCGCCGTCGGCCGGGACGGCGATCAGGCCGAGTTCGGCCGGGGTGGCGAGCAGCGCGTGCGCGGGCATCACCCGAACGGTGTAGCCGAACGGACCCGTTCGGTCCAACGCGAGCGAGCCCTCGTAGAACCAGCGGCCGTGCTCGTCGCGGCGCACCGGCTTCAGCGGGGCCACCGCGCCGTCCACGATCGCGTCGGCGCCGTCGACCCGGCCGTGCACCACCTGCACCTCCACGTCGGAGGGCCGCAGGTCGCCCAGGCTCACGAACACCCGCAGGTCGAGCGTGTTCCCGACCTCGGGGGCGTCCCCTATCCCGCCGGACTCGACGTGGTCCACGCGGACCTGCGGCCAGGCGCCGCGCACCTCGGCCTTCCACGCGGCCAGCGTCTTCGCCCCGGCCAGGCCGTCGGCGGCCATCGACCGGGCGGCCAGCGCCGCGGGCGCGTACAGGCCGTTGACGTAGTCCTTGACCATGCGCGACGCGAGGACCTTCGGCCCCAGCGACACCAGGGTGTGGCGGACCATCTCCAGCCACCGGGACGGCAGTCCGTCCGGGCCGCGGTCGTAGAACCGGGCCGCGACGTTGTGCTCGACCAGGTCGTAGAGGGCGTTGGCCTCCAGGTCGTCGCGCCGGTCCGGGTCCTCGACGCCGTCGGCGGTGGGGATGGCCCAGCCGTTCGAGCCGTCGTACCACTCGTCCCACCACCCGTCGAGGATCGACAGGTTGAGGCAGCCGTTGAGCGCGGCCTTCATGCCCGAGGTGCCGCACGCCTCCAGCGGGCGCAGCGGGTTGTTGAGCCACACGTCGCAGCCGGGGTACAGGTGCTGCGCCATGGCGATGTCGTAGTCCGGCAGGAAGACGATGCGGTGCCGCACGTCCTCCTGGTCGGAGAACTTCACCAGCTCCTGGACGAGCCGCTTGCCGCCCTCGTCGGCGGGGTGCGCCTTGCCCGCGACCACGATCTGGATCGGCCGCGTGGGGTGCAGCAGCAGGCCGCGCAGGCGCTCCTTGTCGCGCAGCATCAGGGTGAGGCGCTTGTACGAGGGCACGCGCCGGGCGAACCCGATGGTCAGCACGTCCGGGTCCAAGGCCTGCTCGGTCCAGCCCAGTTCGGCGTCCCCGGCACCGCGCAGCCGCCACGACTCGCGCAGCCGTACGCGCGCCTCCGCGACCAGCTTCGCGCGCAGCGTGCGCCGCAGGTCCCACACCGCCTGGGCCGGGATCCGCTCGATCGCGGTCCAGCCGTGCGCCTCCTCGGTCAGCTCCGGACCGATCTCGCGGGAGGCCGCCTCCAGGACGTCGCGGTCCACCCAGGTGGGCGCGTGCACGCCGTTGGTGATGGACCCGATGGGCACCTCGGCGGGGTCGAATCCCGGCCACAGGCCCGCGAACATGCCCTGGCTGACGTGCCCGTGCAGCTCGCTGACGCCGTTGGCGCGCTGGGCCAGCCGCAGGCCCATGACGGCCATGTTGAACACGCCCGGCTCGCCGCCCGGGAAGGTCTCGGCGCCCAGCGCGAGCACCCGGTCGACGGGGACGCCGGGGGCCTCGTTGTCGCCGCCGAAGTGCCGGGCGATCAGCTCGCGGTCGAACCGGTCGATGCCGGCCGGCACCGGGGTGTGGGTGGTGAACACCGTTCCGGCGCGGACCGCTTCGAGGGCCGCGTCGAAGTCCAGGCCGCTGCTCTCGTGGTACTCGCGGATGCGCTCGACGCCGAGGAACCCCGCGTGGCCCTCGTTGGTGTGGAAGACCTCGGGCTGCGGGTGGCCGGTGAGCGCGCAGAACTCGCGGACCGCGCGGACGCCGCCGATGCCGAGCAGCATTTCCTGGTGCAGGCGGTGCTCGCTGGTGCCGCCGTACAGCCGGTCGGTCACCTCGCGCTCGAACGCCTCGTTCTCCTCGATGTCGGAGTCGAGCAGCAGCAGCGGGACGCGGCCGACCTGCGCCTTCCAGATGCGGGCGTGCAGTTCGCGGCCGCCGGGCAGGCCGATGAGGATGCGGGCGGGCGTCCCGTCCGGGTGACGCACCAGCGTCAGCGGGAGCTCGTTGGGGTCGAGCAGCGGGTAGCGCTCCTGCTGCCAGCCGTCGCGGGAGAGCGACTGCCGGAAGTAGCCGTGCCGGTAGAGCAGGCCGACGCCGATGACCGGGACGCCGAGGTCGCTGGCGGCCTTGAGGTGGTCGCCGGCCAGGATGCCGAGGCCGCCGGAGTACTGCGGCAGGGCCGCGGTGATGCCGAACTCCGGGGAGAAGTAGGCGATCGCGGCGGGTGCGCCGTCCGGGGTGCCGCCCGGCTCGGGCAGCGACTGGTACCAGCGGGCACCGGTCAGATAGTCGTTCAGATCCCCCGCCGCGACCGTCAGTCGGGCCAGGAATCTGCGGTCCTCGGCGAGCGCGGCGAGCTTGTCGGTCGGCACCGCGCCGAGCAGGCGGACGGGGTCCTGACCGACTGCGGCCCAGGTCTCCGGATCGATGGACGCGAACAGGTCACGGGTTTCCGCGTGCCAGGACCAGCGGAGGTTCATCGCCAGCTGGCCTAGGGGCTCCAGTGGAGCGGGCAGAACCGTGCGCACGGTGAATCGGCGGATTGCTCTCACAGCCACCAGACCCTAGCCGGAACCCGGCATGACTTGCGACAGTGGATGCGTTGTGTTTGCAGGGATGGCAAGATCTTGCAGTGAATGCCTCACAACTGAACCAACCGCAGGCCCGGTGGGCCGAGTCCGTCCCCCGACCCGTGCGTTAATTGCGCCGTTTGGACCGTGCCCCGCCTGCCGTCGTGATCGTTGAATGAGCGCGTCCCTCGCCCACCTCTTCACGGGTGAGATCACGTGTCGCAATCGCCGTTACCGGGCAGTCGAGCAGGAGCGTGGGCATGGGCAGTGCGGCCAGGAAGCGTCCGGGTGCGTCGGTCCGATCCCCTCGGAAGTCCGCGGCCGCACCCGACCGCACGTCGGGCGCGGCCGGCGCCACCGCTGCCGCGGCCCACGCACCCGCCGTTCCCCACGCAGCAGGACCGGAGCCGATGATCGGTCGCATCCCCATCCTCGACGTCCAGCCCCTCGTCGACTGCGGCACGCGCCCCGCGCGCTGTGTCGCGGGCGAGTCCTTCGAGATCACCGCCACGGTGTTCCGCGAAGGACACGACGCCCTCGGCGTGAACCTCGTGCTCCGCGACCCGCGCGGACGCCAGGGCCCGTACCTGCCGATGACGCAGGGCGCGCCCGGGACCGACCGATGGCACGCCGAAGTCGCCCCGCCCGCCGAGGGCATGTGGTCGTACGCCGTCGAGGCGTGGAGCGACCCGGTCGGCACCTGGCGGCACGCCGCGGAGATCAAGGTGCCGGCCGGGATGGACGTCGAACTCATGCTGGAGGAGGGTGCCCGGCTCCTGGAGCGCGCCGCCGAGGGCGTGTCCAAGCGCGCCGGCCGGGCCCCCGTCCTGGAGGCGGTCGACGTGCTGCGGGACGCGGACCGCCCCGCCGAGGAACGCCTGGCCGCGGCCCTGTCCCCCGCGGTGACCGCCGTGCTGGCCGCCCACCCGCTGCGCGAACTGGTCACCTCCAGCCCCCGGTTCCCGCTCCAGGTGGAGCGCCGCCGGGCGCTCTTCGGATCGTGGTACGAGTTCTTCCCGCGCTCCGAGGGCGCCGAGGTCGACCCCGCGGGCGTCCTGCCGCCCCGCTCCGGGACGTTCCGCACCGCGATGGAACGGCTCCCGGCGATCGCCGCGATGGGCTTCGACGTCGTCTACCTGCCGCCGATTCACCCGATCGGCACAGCGTTCCGCAAGGGACCCAACAACACGCTGGAGGCCGGGCCGCACGACCCCGGCTCGCCGTGGGCGATCGGCTCGCCGGAGGGCGGCCACGACACCGTGCACCCGGACCTGGGCACCATCGAGGACTTCGACGCGTTCGTGGCGCGCGCCCGCGAACTGCGCCTGGAAGTCGCCCTCGACTTCGCGCTCCAGGTCTCCCCGGACCACCCGTGGGTGCAGAAGCACCCGGAGTGGTTCACCCGAAGGGCGGACGGATCGATCGCCTACGCGGAGAACCCGCCGAAGAAGTACCAGGACATCTACCCGGTCAACTTCGACGAGGACTTCCTCGGCATCGTGCGGGAGACGCTGCGGGTCCTGCGCTTCTGGATGAAGCACGGCGTCCGGATCTTCCGGGTCGACAACCCGCACACCAAGCCGGTGGTCTTCTGGGAGAAGGTCATCGCGGAGGTCAACGGGCGCGACCCCGACGTCATCTTCCTGGCCGAGGCGTTCACCCGTCCGGCGATGATGCACACGCTGGCGAAGATCGGGTTCCAGCAGTCCTACACGTACTTCACCTGGCGCACCGGCAAGGCCGAGTTGCAGGAGTACCTGACCGAGCTTTCCGGCGACGCGGCGGCGTACATGCGCCCCAACTTCTTCGTGAACACGCCGGACATCCTGCACGCGTCACTCCAGTACGGCGGGCCCGCGGCGTTCAAGATCCGCGCCGCGCTGGCCGCCACGCTGTCCCCGACGTGGGGCGTGTACGCCGGGTTCGAGCTGTTCGAGCACGTCGCGGCGGCGCCCGGCAGCGAGGAGTACCTGGACTCCGAGAAGTACCAGTACCGCCCGCGGGACTGGGCCGCGGCGGAGCGCGAGGGCCGGTCGCTGGCGCCGTACCTGACGGTCCTCAACCGCGCGCGCCGACACCATCCGTCCTTGCAACATCTGCGAAACCTGAGATTCCACCACACCGACAACGATGCGGTGATGGCCTTCTCCAAGCGCACCCGGACGGGTGATGCGGACGATCTCGTCGTGGTCGTGGTGAACCTCGACCCGCACGCGGTCCACGAGGCCACCGTGTCCCTGGACATGCCGTCGCTCGGCATGGACTGGCAGGACACGTTCCCGGTGCACGACGAGTTCACCGGGGCGAGTTACCGCTGGGGTCAGCACAACTACGTGCGCCTCGACCCGGCACTCGAACCCGCGCATCTCTTCTCGGTCCGGAGGAACAACCCGTGATCGTCAATGAACCCATCTCCGACACTTTTGACGACACACCCCGCAGCCGCCGCGACCCGCTGTGGTTCAAGCGCGCCGTCTTCTACGAGGTCCTGGTCCGCTCGTTCCAGGACAGCAACGGCGACGGCGTCGGCGACCTCAAGGGGCTGACCGCCAAGCTGGACTACCTGCAATGGCTCGGCGTCGACTGCCTGTGGCTGCCGCCGTTCTTCGCCTCGCCGCTGCGCGACGGGGGCTACGACGTCGCCGACTACACCGCGGTGCTGCCGGAGTTCGGCGACCTCGCCGACTTCGTGGAGTTCGTGGACGCCGCGCACAAGCGCGGCATGCGGGTCGTCATCGACTTCGTCATGAACCACACCAGCGATCAGCACATGTGGTTCCAGGAGTCGCGCAGCAACCCGGACGGCCCGTACGGCGACTACTACGTCTGGGCCGACGACGACAAGCAGTACGGCGACGCGCGCATCATCTTCGTCGACACCGAGACGTCCAACTGGACGTACGACCCGGTCCGCAAGCAGTACTACTGGCACCGCTTCTTCAGCCACCAGCCGGACCTGAACTACGAGAACCCGCGCGTCCAGGAGGAGATGCTGGCCGGCCTGCGCTTCTGGCTCGACCTCGGCATCGACGGCTTCCGGCTGGACGCGGTCCCGTACCTCTTCGCCGAAGAGGGCACGAACTGCGAGAACCTGCCCGCCACCCACGAGTTCCTCAAGCGGGTGCGCAAGGAGATCGACGACAAGTACCCCGACACGGTGCTGCTCGCCGAGGCCAACCAGTGGCCCGAGGACGTCGTCGACTACTTCGGCGACGGCGACGAGTGCCACATGGCGTTCCACTTCCCCGTCATGCCGCGCATCTTCATGGCCGTGCGCCGCGAGTCGCGCTACCCGGTCTCGGAGATCCTGGCCGGCACGCCGTCGATCCCGCTCAACTGCCAGTGGGGCATCTTCCTGCGCAACCACGACGAGCTCACGCTCGAAATGGTGACCGACGAAGAGCGCGACTACATGTACGCGGAGTACGCCAAGGACCCGCGCATGCGCGCCAACGTCGGCATCCGCCGCCGCCTCGCGCCGCTCCTGGACAACGACCGCAACCAGATCGAGCTGTTCACCGCCTTACTGCTGTCGCTGCCCGGCTCGCCGGTCCTGTACTACGGCGACGAGATCGGCATGGGCGACAACATCTGGCTCGGCGACCGCGACGGCGTGCGCACGCCCATGCAGTGGACGCCCGACCGCAACGCCGGGTTCTCCGCGTGCGATCCGGGCCGCCTCTACCTGCCGACCATCATGGACCCGGTCTACGGCTACCAGGTCACCAACGTCGAGGCCCAGATGAGCAGCGCGTCGTCGCTGCTGCACTGGACCCGCCGGATGATCGAGGTCCGCAAGCAGAACCCGGCCTTCGGGCTGGGCGTCTACAACGAGCTGTCCTCGTCGAACCCGTCGGTGCTCGCGTTCCTGCGCGAGTACGAGGACGACATCGTGCTGTGCGTCCACAACTTCTCCCGGTTCGCCCAGCCGACCGAGCTCGACCTGCGCCAGTTCGAGACATACCAGCCCGTCGAACTGCTCGGCGGGGTGACTTTCCCGGCGATCGGCGAACTTCCGTATCTTCTGACGCTGGCCGGGCACGGTTTCTACTGGTTCCGACTCACCCGGGGAGCGCGAACGCTGTGACAGAGTCCACCCGACCCCACGACCTGCGCGGTATTCCGCTGGACGCCGTCTGCGGACAGCTCCTGCCCTGGCTGCCGCGGCAGAGATGGTTCGCCGGCAAGGGCCGGACGATCCGAGGGGTCCGGGTGGTCTCCGCGGTCGAGGTGGTGCGCGGCGACCCGGCGATGTTCCACCTCGTGCTCGCCGTCGAGCACGAGGCCGCCGCCGGGCACCCCGCCGACGTCGACCACTACCAACTGCTGCTCGGCGTACGCCGGTGGCGCATCGACCGGCTCGACTACGCCACCATCGGCCGGGTGCGCGGCGGCACGCACGACGGCACGGTGCTGTACGACGCCGCGCACGACAGCGAGTTGTCGCGGTGGCTGCTGGAACGGTTCGCCGAGGCGGGCGCCGGCACATCCGCCGCGGCCGGCCCGCTGGTGTTCCACCGGTACGCCGAACAACCGCCGCGCACCGGACTCGCGGGCCTGGTGGTGGGCGCCGAGCAGTCCAACACCTCGATCGTCTTCGGCGACGACGTCATCATGAAGCTGTTCCGCCGGCTCACTCCCGGCGTCAACCCCGACCTGGAGCTCTGCCTGGCCCTCGCGGACGCCGGATCCCGGCGCATTCCGCAGCCGGTGGCGTGGTTCGAGGCCGAGTTCGGCGGCGAGACCACCACGCTCGGCCTGCTCCAGGAGTACCTGCGCACCGGCACCGACGGCTGGGAGCTGGCCAAGACCTCGGTCCGCGACCTGTACGCCGACCAGGACCTGCACGGCATCGGCTCGGCCGACGCGCTGCGCGCCCACGAGGTGGGCGGCGACTTCGCCGGGGAGTCCTTCCGGCTCGGCGTCGCCACCGCCGAGGTGCACGCCGACCTGGCCCGCACGCTGCCCACCGAGACCGCCGGGGAACCGCAGCTCGCCGCGCTGGCCGAGCAGATGAGCCGCCGCCTGGACGCCGCCACCGAGGTGGTCGCCGACCTCGCGCCGTTCGCGGACCGGCTGCGCGACGCCTACCGCGACCTGGCTCGCCTGGGCCGCGAGGACCACCCGGTGCCGTTGCAGCGCATCCACGGCGACTTCCACCTCGGCCAGGTCATGCGCACCGCGACCCGGTGGGTCCTCATCGACTTCGAGGGCGAGCCCGCGCAGCCGCTGGTCGAGCGGCGCGCGCTGCACTCGCCGCTGCGCGACGTCGCGGCCATGCTGCGCTCCTTCGACTACGCGGCGCGCCACCTGCTCGCCGAGCGCCGGGCGGGCGGGGCGGGGAGCCCCGCGCCGCACCTGGTGCGCCGGGCCGAGGAGTGGGCGATGCGCAACCGCGACGCCTTCTGCGCCGGGTACGCCAAGGCCGGGGCGGTCGACCCGCGCGCCGAACCGGTCCTGCTGCGCGCCTTCGAGACCGACAAGGCGGTCTACGAGGTCGTGTACGAGTCCGGGAACCGCCCCACCTGGCTCCCCGTACCGATGTCCGCGATCCGCCGCCTCGCCGACCGGGCACCCCAACCGCACTGAGCCGTGCGGGTCGTTCCCGCCACCCCTGGAGGTCAGCAACGTGACGCCCACTCACCTGGTGGACCCCGTGGAATCCGTCCTCACCGACGTCGTCGCCGCGCCCGCCGCGCCGCCGGTCGATCCGGCCGAGCTGCGGCGCGTGCTGGACGCCGCCCACCACGACCCGCACTCCGTCCTCGGCCCCCACCCGGGCGCCGGCGGGGCGGACGGCATCGTGCTGCGGGTGCTGCGCCCGTGGGCCGAGCGCGTCGTCGTCGTCGCGGAGGAACGGCGGTACGAGCTCGCGCACGAGGCCGAGGGCCTGTTCTCCGGCGTCCTGCCGGGCGACAAGGTGCCGGACTACCGGCTGGAGGTGACGTACGAGGGCACCGTGCTGGTGACCGACGACCCGTACCGCTTCCTGCCCACGCTCGGCGAGCTCGACCTGCACCTGATCAGCGAGGGCCGGCACGAGAAGCTGTGGACGGTGCTCGGCGCGCACGTGCGCGCGTACGAGACCGGCGACGCGGGCGAGACCGTCACCGGCACGGCCTTCGCGGTGTGGGCACCCAACGCCCAGGGCGTGCGCCTGGTCGGGGACTTCAACTACTGGGACGGCACCGCGCATCCGATGCGGTCGCTGGGATCGTCGGGCGTGTGGGAGCTGTTCGTGCCCGACGTGGGCGACGGCGCCAAGTACAAGTTCGAGATCATGGGCCGGGACGGGCACCTGCGGCAGAAGGCCGACCCGATGGCGTTCGCGACCGAGGTCCCGCCGCAGACGGCGTCCGTGGTGAGCACCTCGTGGTACGCGTGGGGCGACGGCGAGTGGATGGCGGCGCGCGCCGGGCGCGAGCACCACGCGCTGCCGATGAGCGTGTACGAGGTCCACCTCGGGTCGTGGCGGCCGGGCCTGACGTACCGCGAGATCGCCGAGCAACTCCCGGCGTACGCCAAGGACATGGGCTTCACGCACGTGGAGTTCCTGCCGGTGGCCGAGCACCCCTTCGGCGGCTCGTGGGGCTACCAGGTGACCTCCTACTACGCCCCGACCTCGCGGTTCGGCTCGCCCGACGACTTCCGGCACCTGGTGGACGCACTGCACCGGGCCGGGATCGGCGTCATCGTCGACTGGGTGCCGGCGCACTTCCCGAAGGACGACTGGGCCCTCGCCCGCTTCGACGGCACGCCGCTGTACGAGCACCCGGACCCGCGGCGCGGCGAACACCCCGACTGGGGCACGCTCGTCTTCGACTACGGCCGCCACGAGGTGCGCAACTTCCTGGTGGCGAACGCGGTCTACTGGTGCGAGGAGTTCCACATCGACGGCCTGCGCGTGGACGCGGTCGCCTCGATGCTGTACCTCGACTACTCGCGCGAGGGCGGCGACTGGGCACCCAACTCCGAGGGCGGGCGCGAGAACTGGGACGCGGTGGCGTTCCTCCAGGAGATGAACGCGACGGTGTACCGGCGGGCGCCGGGCATCGTCACGATCGCCGAGGAGTCCACCGCGTGGGACGGCGTGACGCGCGCGACGTCGCACGGCGGCCTCGGATTCGGCCTGAAGTGGAACATGGGGTGGATGCACGACTCGCTGGTGTACATCCAGAAGGAGCCGATCCACCGCCAGTACCACCACAACGACATCACCTTCTCGCTGATGTACGCGTGGAGCGAGAACTACGTGCTGCCGATCAGCCACGACGAGGTCGTGCACGGCAAGAAGTCGCTGCTGCACAAGATGCCGGGCGACCGCTGGCAGCAGATGGCGAACACGCGCGCCTACCTGGGCTTCATGTGGTCCCACCCGGGCAAGCAACTCCTCTACATGGGCACCGAGTTCGCCCAGGACGCCGAGTGGTCGGAGGCGCACGGGCTGGACTGGTGGCTGCTCGACCACGCCGAACACCAGGGCGTACAGCGGCTGGTGCGCGACCTGAACACGATCTACCGGGACACACCCGCCCTTTGGGCGCGGGACACGACCCCCGACGGGTTCACGTGGATCGACGGCGGGAACGCGGCGGACAACGTCCTGTCGTACATCCGGCACGGCGCAAACGGCGAGCTGCTGGTCGCGGTGTGCAACTTCTCGCCGCTGGTACGCCAGGACTTCGGCGTGCACATGCCGGTCCCCGGTGTGTGGCACGAGGTGCTGAACACTGACGCCTCGGTCTACGGCGGCAGCGACGTCCGCAACACGGGCGACATCCGCACGGACGACGCGGGGTTGGCGATGCTCACGCTGCCGCCGCTGGCAACGGTGTGGCTGAGCCCGAAGTAGACGTTCAGGACACCGATGAGGTTTCCGCGCCGCGGTCGTCGGTATCTGTGGGACCCACTCACAGGAGGCTGCCGCGATGCGGAAACTGATCTACGGCATGAACGTGACCCTGGACGGCTACACCGCCGCGATCGGCGACGACATCGGGTGGAGCGGAGGAGACGGACCGGACTCGTCGCCGGGCGCCGAGTTCTTCCAGTGGTGGTACGAGCAGATGGCGGCGAGCGAGCTGTCGCTGTACGGGCGCAAGCTGTGGGAGGCGATGAGCTCCCATTGGCCGACCGCCGACCGGCAGCCGGGCGCCACCCCCGCGGAGATCGCGTTCGGGCGCCTCTGGCGGGACATGCCGAAGGTGGTGTTCTCGTCGACGATCGACAAGGTCGACTGGAACACCCGCCTGGTCACGGGTGACGCGGTCGCCGAGATCACCCGGCTCAAGGCCGAGGACGGCGGCCCGATGGACATCGGCGGCGCGACGCTCGCGGGTGCGGCCATGCGGGCCGGGTTGATCGACGAGTACATGTTGGTCACCGCGCCGGTCCTGGTGGGCGGCGGCACGCCGTACTTCAGTGCGCTGGACAGGTGGGTGAACCTGAGGCTGATCGAGACGCGGACCTTTCCCGGCGGCCTGGTGCTGACCCGGTACGAGACGAGGCGGTGAGCGCGGGGCGTCTCCGGTCGCGGCGTCCGGTCGCGGCGTCTTGTCACGGCGTCCGGTCGCGGCATCCAGTCGCGGCATCCAGTCACGGCATCCAGTCACGGCATCCAGTCACGCCGTCCGGTCCGGCGCCCGGTCACAACGTCGCCGGCAGGCCCAGCCACGGCTTGTCGGCGGCGTCGAATCCGGTGAGTTCGGCGATCCTCCCGTCGACGATGTGCAGGACCGCCATGGTGAACAGCCGGTATTCCGAGTCGCCCGGGGTGCGGAGGTACAGCGCGGCTGCGGGCATGCGGTTGACCGTCGTGGCGGTGCAGCGCCAGTCGTCGTAGCCGTGCCGGAAGAGGCCGCTGGAGACCCAGCCGTCCACCGCCTCCTCGGCCCCGACGGTCACGGTGCCCGGGTCGGGCAGCATCGTGAAGCGAAGGTCGTCGCGCAGCAGGGCCATGATCCCGTCGGCGTCGTTGCGCTCATGGGCTTCCATGTACGACTTGACCACGCCGCGCTCGTCGTCCGACAACTCGTGCGTGGCCGGGCGCCGCCAGTCGAGGCGGCGGTCGGGCAGGTGCCCGCGGACCGTCACGCGCGCGCGTTGCAGCGCGCTGGTCACCGAGGCGACGGTCAGTTCCAGGGCCTCGGCGGCCTTCGGCGCCGGCCAGCCGAGGACGTCGCGCACGATGAACACCGCCCGCTGACGCGGCGGCAGGTGCTGGACGGCGACGATGAACGCCAGTTCGATCGTCTCCCGCGCCACCGCCGCTTCCTGTGGGTCCTCCGGGAGCATCCGGTCCGGGTAGGGCTGGAGGTAGTGCACTTCCGAGCCCGCCCCGGGCAGGTCGGCGGGCACCGGTGTGCGGTCGTTGCGCTTGTCCAGGAAGTCGAGGCAGGCGTTCGTGGCGATCCGGTACAGCCAGGTCCGCAGCGCGGCGTGTCCCTTGAACGTTTCCCGCTTGTTCCACACGCGCAGGAACGTCTCCTGCGTCATGTCCTGGGCATCGTCGTAGTTCGCGAGCATCCGGTAGCAGTGCACGTGCAGTTCGCGCCGGTAGCCCTCGGTGACGAGCGCGAGGCGCGCCGCGTCGCCCGAGCGCGCCGCCGCGATGAACGCGGCCTCGTCGTCGCCTGGTTGCCTGGCGTCGGTCATGGTCGTCAATCCTTCCGCGGTGACAAGCGGGATGTCAGAACTGACGACGTGGCGGGCGTTTTCTGAGCGGTGCGGCCGACATCCCCTCCGGAGGCCGGGCGCCGGGGCTCTCGCAGGCGGCGGTGATGTTGCGGGCCATGCCACCGAACACGACGGCGTGGAAAGGCGCGACGCTCCACCAGTAGAGGTGGCCGCTCAGGCCGTGCGGGTGGAACAGCGCGCGCTGGCGGTAGCGCGTCGTGCCGTCCTCGTCGGCGGCGACGGCGAGTTCCAGCCAGGCGAGGCCGGGCAGGCGCATCTCGGCGCGCAGGCGCAGGAGTTCGCCGGGGCGGATCTCCTCGACGCGCCAGAAGTCGAGCGAGTCGCCGACGCGGAGGCGGGCCGCGTCCCGTCGGCCCCGGCGCAGGCCGACACCGCCGACGAGGCGGTCCAGCCAGCCGCGCACCGCCCAGGCCAACGGGAAGGAGTACCAGCCGTTTTCGCCGCCGATGCCCTCGATCACGCGCCACAGCTCGGCGGGCGGGGCGTCCACGGTGCGCTCGCGCACGTCGGTGTAGAGGCTGCCGCCCGCCCAGTCGGGGTCGGTGGGCAGCGGGTCGCTCGGGGCGCCGGGGACGCCGGCCGACGACCAGCGGGTGGCCACATCGGCCTCGCGCACGCGGCGCAGGGCCAGGTCGAGTGAGGCGAGGAAGCCGACGGGGCCGCCGGGGAGGTCGGGCACGTACCGCGCGATGTCCCGTTCCCGGCACACCACTTCGTGGCGCAGCGACTCGGTGAGCGGGCGGGCGAGCGCGCCGGGGACGGGGGTGACGAGGCCGACCCACTGGCTGGACAGCCTCGGCGTCAGGACCGGGACGGACAGGATCAGGCGGCTGGGTAGGCCCGCGGCCTTCGCGTACCCGTGCATCATCTGGCGGTACGTCAGCACGTCCGGACCGCCGATGTCGAACGTCCGGTTCACGTCCTCGGGCAGCGCCGCGGCCCCGACCAGGAGGCGCAACACGTCCCGCACCGCGATCGGTTGGATCCGGGTGTCCACCCAGCGCGGTGTCACCATGACGGGCAGCCGCTCGGTGAGGTAGCGCAGCATCTCGAAGGACGCGGATCCGGAGCCGATGACCACGGCGGCGCGCAACACCGCGGTCGGGACGCCGGACGCGAGCAGGATGCGGCCGACCTCGGCGCGTGAGCGGAGGTGCGGCGACAGGTCGCGCTCGGGGACGCCCTGCGGGGTGAGGCCGCCGAGGTAGACGATGCGGCGTACGCCCGCGGCCTCGGCCTCCCGGGCGAAGAGCCGCGCGGCCTCGCGGTCGGCCCTCTCGAAGTCCCGCCCGCCGCCGAGCCCGTGCACGAGGTAATACGCGACGTCGACCCCGTCGAACGCCCCGGCGAGCGACGCCGCGTCCGTCACGTCGCCCCGGTGGACCTCGACACGGTCCGCCCACGGGTGATCGCGCAGCTTGGCGGGCGTGCGGGCGAGGCACCGGACGGCGTACCCGGCGGCGAGCAGCTCGGGGACGAGGCGCCCGCCGATGTACCCGGTGGCGCCGGTGACCAGGCAGAGGGAGCCGCCACCGGGGACATGGGGGTTGGGGCCGGGGCTGGGGCCCGGGTTGGGGTTGGGGTTGGAGGCGGGGCTGGGGCCATGGCTGGGGTTGGGGTCAGGGCTGGCGTTGGGGCCAAGGCTGGGGCCGGAGTGGGGGCTGGAGTTGGGGGCGGGGTTTGGGCTGGAGGCGGGGCTGGGGCTGGGAGCGGGGTTGGGGTTCGAGGCGGGGCTGGGGCTGGAGTTGGAGGCGGGGTTGGGGGCGGGGCTCGGACTGAGCTCATGCTCGCGGTCACTCCGACCCTCCCGATCGCGCCCGTCCCCGCGATTGCCCCCGCCCTCGCGGCCACCCTCCCCCTCCCGATCGCGCCCGTCCCCACGGCTGCCCCGGCGTTCGCCAGCGCCCTCCTCCTCCCTGTCGCACCCGCCCCCACGGCTGCCTTCGACCTCACGACTGCCCCCGCGTTCGCGGGCGCCCTCCCCCTCCCCGTCGCACCCGCCCCCACGACTGCCTTCGACCTCACGACCGCCCCCGCGTTCGCGGGCGCCCTCCCCCTCCCGATCACACCCGTCCCCACGGCTGCCTTCGACCTCACGACTGCCCCCGCGTTCGCGGGCGCCCTCCCCCTCCCCGTCGCACCCGCCCCCACGACTGCCTTCGACCTCACGACCGCCCCCGCGTTCGCGGGCGCCCTCCCCCTCCCGATCACACCCGTCCCCACGGCTGCCTTCGACCTCACGACTGCCCCCGCGTTCGCGGGCGCCCTCCCCCTCCCCGTCGCACCCGCCCCCACGACTGCCTTCGACCTCACGACCGCCCCCGCGTTCGCGGGCGCCCTCCCCCTCCCGATCACACCCGTCCCCACGGCTGCCTTCGACCTCACGACTGCCCCCGCGTTCGCGGGCGCCCTCCCCCTCCCCGTCGCACCCGCCCCCACGACTGCCTTCGACCTCACGACCGCCCCCGCGTTCGCGGGCGCCCTCCCCCTCCCGATCACACCCGTCCCCACGGCTGCCTTCGACCTCACGACTGCCCCCGCGTTCGCGGGCGCCCTCCCCCTCCCCGTCGCACCCGCCCCCACGACTGCCTTCGACCTCACGACCGCCCCCGCGTTCGCGGGCGCCCTCCCCCTCCCGATCACACCCGTCCCCACGGCTGCCTTCGACCTCACGACTGCCCCCGCGTTCGCGGGCGCCCTCCCCCTCCCCGTCGCACCCGCCCCCACGACTGCCTTCGACCTCACGACTGCCCCCGCGTTCGCGGGCGCCTTCACCCTCGCGGTTGCCCTCGCTCTCACGCCCGTCGTCGCGAGCGTGCCTGTGGTCGGTGCGGTGGGCTGGGGGCGGGAACGTGGTGTCTTGCACGGGGGGCTCCGGCGGGTCCGGGCCCGCGGGATGCCGGAGGGGGGTCCGGGGCTGGGGCGCGGGCTGGGGCGGGGTCTCGGGCGCGGGCGCGGGGCATTGGGCGGCGGGCTGGGGCGCGCCCGCGCGGGATTGTGCGGGTCGTGCCGGTCGGCGTGGCGGGGATCGGCGTGGCAGGAATCGGCGTGGCCGGGGTCGAAGGTCATCAAGCGCCTGCGTTCGGTGCTCTCAGGCTGCCATGCCGCGTGCCGTCCGCCGTGCAGGCGCCGCCGACGGTCCCGCCGGGTGTCGCCGGGGTCCCCGGTGACGCGGCAATCCGGGCGCGGGCCGCCACCCGCGCCCGCCCGCGTACCTCCTCCTCCCGTACTGTCCGGTCCGGTCGGCCGGTCGGCCGACCGGCTTTGTCGTAGGGCGAGTTGCCGTCGGGGCTGACGTCCGGACGGGAGGTGAGCGCACCCAGCGCCCGCCGGGCCGAGCCGGTGACGCGCACGCCGAACCGGTACATCCGGCGGGCAGGGCCCAGGCGTCGGCCGGGCAATTCCCCGGAAACCCTCATGGGACCCTCCCGCGCAAGGCATGGTGTCCGAACGGCATCCCCATGCCTCTCAGAGTGGCCCTGGTTACGGTGGATGCAAGTTGCCTCGATTGTGCGTCGTTTCGCCGGAGCCCCCCGCGCGGCGGCCCGGACCCGACGTCGCACCGAGCCGATTGGCGCTGCCCATGCCCGAACACCCCCGAGGCGAGCGGCCGGACGCCGCTCCCGCCGACCCCGAGGCGGCCGCGTTCACCGCCGGCGCGGTGGCCCACCGCCTGGGCGTCGCGGTCACCACGCTGCGCAGTTGGGACCGCCGCTACGGCATCGGCGCGAGCCGCGCCAGCGCCGGCGGTCACCGTCGCTACACCACCGCCGACCTGGCCCGGCTGGAACGCGTGTGCGCGCTGGTCGCCGAAGGCATGCCGCTCGCCGACGCCGCCCGGCTCGCGGGCAGCGCCCCGGACGCTGTGCCCTGTCCCGCGCCCGGCACGGACGACGGCCCCGAGTCGCGCCGCCGCGGCGGCGGCGCGACGCTCCCGGTGCGGGCCGCCGGACGGGCCGGGCAGGGGCTCGCCCGCGCCGCGATGCGCCTGGACGCGGACACGGTGAAGGCGCTGCTGGAACGGACGTTCGCGGCGAAGGGCGTCGTGGACGGCTGGGAGGACCTGGCCCGGCCGGTCCTCTTCGGCATGGGCCGCAAGTGGGAGCGCGGGACGAGCGCCGCCGCGACGGACAAGTACGTCGAGGTGGAGCACCTGCTGTCCCAGTGCGTGTCCGCGGCCCTGCACCGCGTACGCCCGCCCGACGCCGATCCGCGCCCCACACCGCACGGGCGCGGCGCGCTGCTGGCGTGCACGGAGTCCGAGCTGCACACGCTCCCGCTGGAGGCGCTGTCCGCGGCGCTGACGGAACGTCGTTTGCCGGTACGCATGTTCGGCGCGGCCCTCCCCGACGCGGCCCTGTTGCGCGCGGTCCACAGGACCACCCCGGCCGCAGTGGTCCTGTGGTCGCAGACGGTCGACACGGCCGCCCCGCACACGCTGGCCGAGCTCGTCCCGATCCCGGGCGTCACGGTCTTCGCGGCGGGGCCGGGCTGGACGAAGTCCCAGCGCCCGCCCGGCATTCCGCATCTGTGCTCGCTGCCGGAGGCGGTCGCCCTGTTGGCGCGGGGCATCTGACGGCCGACAGCGCAGGCGGCAGACGGCTCAGGCGGCAGAGGGCCCGCGTGTCGGCGGTCGTCGTGCCGACGCATTCGCGGCCGCGGCGCACGGCTTCTCGTCCGCCTCCGCGGAGCGCGTCCGTCGGTGCGGCGGCGCGGCGGTCGTCGACTCCCGTTCCGGAAGCGAAATCGGCGGCCCTCCGGGTGGAGG
>NZ_JBPKBH010000005.1:454103-457424 GCF_051388915.1 Yinghuangia sp. YIM S09857
GCCCTCCGGGTGGAGGGCCGCCGATTTCCGGGGGGTGGTGGCGCGTCGCGTGTCGGGTACAGGTCGGCGCCCGCCTTGCCGGGTCGGTCCGGCCTGCCCGGGTCAGCCCGCCTTCTCGGCGCGCATGGTGACGTCCGGGATGACGAGGGTGGCGCCGGTCTGACCGGCCTGGCGGACGGTGACGTCGGTGAAGAAGGCGACCGGCACGTTGAGCGGGGGCGGGCTGGTCGGCGTGAACTCGACGGGGATGAGGCCGAACAGGTTGCCTTTGAGGCTCTCGGTGTAGAAGGTCACCGTGCCGTCCTTCATGTACGACTTGGTGTTGTCGAGCGAGAACACGTGGATGCGGTTGCCGTTGCCGTCCACCGGCGAGGTCATGTCGAGGTTCCAGATGTCGACGCCGCCGCTCACCTCGAACTTGAGGACCGGCTTGGTCTTTCCGGAACCGGTCGTGACGTCGACGACGCCCTTGTAGTCCATGCCCGCCATGGCAAGGAGGCTGGACCTGAGGATCCACGGCTCGTCGGGCAGCACCGGTCCCCCGGTCGCCGCACGGTTCGCGGCGAGCGGGACCTGCGTGGGACACGGGTACGGCGGTTTTGCGCCGGTCGGCGCGGGCATCGCCGTGGCTGCGGACGGAGACGTGGTCGGGGACGGGGACGGGGCGGCCGTCGACGGCTTGGCGCTGGTGGGCGGAGTCGTGGCGGCCGGTGTTGTCGCGGGCGCGGACTTGGGTGTCGCGGACGCGCCCGCGGGGGGCTTGCCCGTCGCCGTGGGGGTCGGCACCGCGGGCGGCGGAACCGGGGCGGCGGGCGCGGCGGCGGGGGCAGTCGGTGGTGCGGATTGCGCCGCGACCGCCGGCGCCGCCGGGTCCTGGGGCCGGAGGAACGGCGGCAGGAGCTGCCTGAGCGGGTCGAGCAACGGGTCCAGGAGGGGACCGAGCACCCCCGGCGGCCGGGTCGTCGGCGCCGGAGCGGGTGGCGGTACGGGCGGCGCCGCGGGCGCGGTGGTCGGTGCCGCCGCGACCGCGGGCGCCTGTGCGGCGGTCCCGGGTGCGGGCGAACCGGCCGACGGCGGCGACTTGGCCTCCGCCGAGGGTGGGGGCGGAGTGCCGGTGGTCGCCTTTGCGGTGGGCGTCCCCGAGGGCGACGGGGACGCCGTGGAAGGCGCACCCGTCGTCGCCGTCGCTGTCGGTGCGGCCGTGGGTGAGGCCGTGGCTGAGGCCGATGCGCTCGCTGTCGCGCAGGGTCCGTCGGCGAACGGGTTGGGCGGCAGCGGTTCGCTCGGCCCGGCCATCGGCAGCAGCGCCGCGACCAGGGCCACCGCGGGGAACCCCGCGACGGCGCCGAACCTCGCGGCTCCGCTCACGGTGCGGGAGGCCGCGTCCAGGGTGTCAGGGATTCCGCCGGGCCGGCTGCTCGCCGACCCGGCCGACTGTTCCCCCAGGCCTGCACCGCCCGGTGCCGCCCCGGAATCGTCCGGTGCGGCGAACACGCCTAGGTCTTCCCGTGGTTCGTCGGCCGCCGAGGGCCCGTAGCCGTCGGCACCGCCGCTACCCTCGGCGGGCTGCTCGTCGTCCTCGTCGTCATACGACCACGCCAGCGCCAGCGAGCCTCCGATCGTGACGCTCAGCAGACCCATGAAGAATCCGCCGAGGTTCGAGGTGACGAACGATATGAACCCGCAGACCAGCGCGGTCACTCCCGCGTACATCCGGAACTGCGGCTGGAACCACACCATCAGACCCATCAGGATCAGCACGCAGCCGATGACCGCGGCCGCGGCCCCCGCCATGGTGCTCATCGCCACGCTCACGTTGCCGACCTCAAGCGTGGCGTAGGGGAAATAGATGATCGGCAGAGCGCCGAGCAGGATGAAGAACCCGGCCCAGAAGGGACGTGCGTGCCGCCATTCGGCGATGCGCCGCCGCTCCTGCGCGAACGGGCCTCGCAGCCGCTTCTCGCGGCCCGGACGCGGCCGCTCCGCCTCGGACTTCCCGGGCTCGTGTGGCTTGCTGGTACTCACGAAGGGCTCCAGAGGGGGACGCCTGGTACGAACTGTCGTCGCACGACGACGCGGGGCACGCGGTGGATCCGACCCCGTGGACCGGATCCACCGCGGCCTGGACTCGGCAAGTGCCGGGTCGTGTCCTCACAGTCCCGCCGGGCTCGACGGGGACGTGAGGACACTCCCTAGAAGCACTCCTTGTTGTCGAAGTTCACGCCGATGTCGAGGTCGGGCATGCGGAACGTCCCGGCGCTCACCGCATACACGGTCTGCCGGGTGTTCACCACCGTGACCTTGTCGACCTGCTGGGCGAACCCGCCGGGCGGGCGCTTGCCCATGTCGGGGCCGCGCAGCGAGCCGTCGTCGTTCTTCGTCTCGGCCGCGTCCACGCCGATGTCGACGCCCTCGAACGTGGCGTTGCCGGTCATCTGCGCGAGGTCGGCGATCATGTCCTCGGCCTCGGCGCTGCCGGACTTGATGACCATCACCACGGCGTCCTTGCCGCCGATGGAGAACGGCAGGGGTATGCGTACCGACTGGCACAGGTTGTCGAAGGTCGCGTTCTTGAAGCCGGAAAGGATGACCGGCTTGGAGTTGGGACCGACCTTCTGGGTGAGCCCGCCGTACTGGACGACATCGGTGGCGACCATCTTGTCCGCGCTGACCTTGAACGCGGTGCCCGAAATGGCGAACGACATCGGCACCGCGCCGTTCGCGGCGGCGGTGGTGAGGCCGGAGATGATCACCACGCCGGGGACAAGGGCCACACCGAAACGCTTCCAACGCGTGCGGCCGGCCTTGGACTTGGCCATGGTCCTCCTCAGGGACAGGTTCCGCGCATGCGCTGCCGGGGGTGGCGTATCTGGCGCATGCCGGACGCAAAGGACGACAACTGGGGGCCCGCGAGGGGCCCGGCGGTCGCACCTGTCCGAAAAGGGACGGGCACGGACCTGGATGGGGATGTGGGTCCGCCGCGTGGGCCACGTTGTCCCCGGCCGGCTGCCGGGGCGTGCGCGTATGGACCGAGCGGGCCGATCGTCGCCGACTGTGGGCTGCGGCACAAGGGTCTTGTTACCGACAAGTAGCGGATCGGTGCGCGATATCGCAACGCATCGCCTCGACAGGTGTTACCTGGAGTAATACCGAGTGGAAATGGCCGGGGCATTTAGCCCGTTTTGCTGGTATTGCCGAGGCCTGTCGGCGCACCCACGGCAACCGGGTTCGGGGTCGGTCAAAGCTTTGTAAAGAACCAGGTGGACAGCCCGAGAATCGGGGGCGAACAAAGGCCCCGCCGCCCTCCGGAAACACTCCGGA
>NZ_JBPKBH010000005.1:457602-492057 GCF_051388915.1 Yinghuangia sp. YIM S09857
GGGTGACGACAAACCGCCGTTCGTCCGGCGCCCGGGCTGCCCGCTCAGCGCGCCGAGCCGCACCCGGCCCGGAGCCGCGCACGACGCGGTGTCGGCACAAAGCGGTGCCGGCACCGTTCCGCGCGGCCGGACGTCAACGCCCGCGGCGGGACGTCAGAACAGCACGCTCGTCAGCGCCGCACGCGCCTTCACCACGCGGGGATCGTCGAGGCCGATCACCTCGAACAGGCCGAGCAGGTGTACCCGCGCCTTGTTGCGGTCGTCGCCCGCGGTCCGCCGCACCGTCTCGACCAGGCGGCCGAACGCGTCCTCGACGTTTCCGCCGGACAGGTCGAGGTCGGCGGCGAGCGTCTGCGCGTCGACGTCGGTCGGCCGTTCGGCGGCGTTGCGCCGCACCTCGTCGGCGTCCGCGTCCTTGGTGCGCAGGATCAGCTCGACCTGCGCGAGCGCGAGCTTGGCCTCGGTGTGCGCCGGGTAGTCCGAGATCACGTTGCGGTACGCCTGTGCCGCGCCCGCGAAGTCGCCGGCATCCAAGGCCGCTTCCGCCGGGGCCAGCAGCGGGTCGCCGGGCGGTTCGGCGTCCTCGTCGCCCTCGGCCTGCGGCGCGGCCCCCGGAGCACCCGGGGCACCGGTCAGGCCGGTGAGGCCGAACCGCTGCTCGCCGACCGCGACGAGCTGGTCGAGGATCTGCCGGAGCTGCTCCTCCTGCGGGGCCGCCCGGTCGAACATCGGGGCCAACTGCCCGGCGATCACCGCGACCGCGGCCGGGAGGCCCTGCACCTGGGCCTGCATGACCAGTTCCTGGGCGAGCTGCGGCGTCGCGTCGATGTCCACGCGGGCGAGGACGAATCGGCCCGCGAACTCGGCGGCGAGCCGGTCGAAGACCTCGCCCAGCTCGATACTGTGCGGCGAGCGCTGCGAGGAGAACTCCAGCACCACCGGCGCCTGCTGGGACAGCGCGAGCACCGAGTCGAAATTCTCCTCGGTGAGGTCGAAGACGAATCCCCCGGCGGCACCCGGCGCGCTGTCCGCACCGGTCTGCGGCGCGCTCGCCGCGCGGGCCGCCCGCTGCGCGGCGGCCTCGGACGCCGCCTTGACCGCGCCGAGGTCGACGACCCCGCGCATCGACATGTTTCGTGGCTGCATACGCCTATCTTCCCCCGAGCGACACCCGCGCGGTGCACGGGTCGGCCCCGTCCACCCCGCGGATGCGGCGTCCCGGACCTCCCGGGCACCTTCCCCGCGGGAATGCGGGGCCTGTGCAAGCGGGGCGCGGAACCTCGTACCGACGTCGGGCGCTCGAATCCCCATCCAGGCACCGTTATTCGCTACGGCCCGTAGCGTAACGGGAGAACGCCCGCCGACCGCAAGAGGGTTGCGTGTGAAATCAAGCCCTCAGGGCATGTGAGACCAGTCACGCCAAGTTGCCGGACGGGACATTAGGGTCGTGCCGACCACCCCGTCCGCCTCGATCCTGCCGAGGTCCCGCTGAGCGAGAACGCAAACGCCGCGGCGTCCCGCAAGGGCCGCCCCCGGAGTTCGACGGCGGACGACGCGATCCTCGGCGCGACGCGCGCCCTCCTCGCGGAACGGGGCTGGGCCACGCTGACCGTCGGGGACGTCGCGGTGCGCGCGGGCGTGGCCAAGACCACGCTCTACCGGCGCTGGGCGTCCAAGCACGAGTTGGTGACGGCAGCGGTCGCAGACATGCTCGGCACACTGGAGCTGCCGGACGACGGCGACCTGCGGTCCGACCTCGACTCCGTGGTCCGGCAGTTCGCACAGTTGCTGGCGCGTCCGGAGATGTCGAGCGCGCTGATGGGGCTGATCGCCGACTCGACCCGGGACCCGGAACTGCGCCGCCGGGTGCGCGAGGCCATCGTCGAGCCGCAGAAGCGGCTCGTCGTGGAGGGCCGCGCGCGGGCCCGGGCCCGGGGCGAGGCCGACGTGGCCGACGCGATCGACGTGGACCTGGTGTTCGACGTGATCGCGGGCACCGTGGTGCATCACATGCTGGTCAGCGCGGAGCCGGCAGCCGAGGAATGGGTCGGCCGGTTCGTGGCGTTCGTGACCGCGGGGCTGGCGGGGTGCGCGCCGTAGCGCGCGCCCGCCGTGCGCTCAGGCGGCCGACGGGGCCGCCGGGGGTGCGGTGAAGATACGGTCCTTCATCTTCGCCTCGAAGACGAACGGGCCGAACGGCAGCACCGATGCGAGGAAGGCAAGGCCGGTGGTCTTGTTGTCCCAGCCGAACTTGGTGCGCATGTCGAGCATGAGCAGGACGTACGCCACGAAGAGCAGACCGTGGATGATGCCGAGCGGCATGACGAGGTTGATGTCCGAGACGCGGCTGAGCACGGACCCGAGCAGCAGCAGCGCCAGGAACGACACGCCTTCGCAGCGGGAGACCAGCAGGAACCGGGATACGGGGTTGGACAGCATCAGTTCACTTTCCGGAACAACGGGACCAGCGGGGCGGGGGGCACGGAGTGCGAGGCGTCAGGCGGCCTGGACGGGTTCGCCGATCCGTCCGCTCTCCTGGACGGCCCGGGCGACCTTGCGTTCCGCGACGAACGACGCGAACGGAAGGGTGCCGGCCAGCATGACCAGCAGGATCCGCTCGATCCGCCACTTCATCTTCCAGCCGAGGTCGAAGGCCGTGACGAGGTAGATCATGTAGAGCACGCCGTGGGCCTGGCTGACGTAGAAGGTGATGTCCTCGCCCTTGTCGAAGCCGTACTTGAACACCATGCACAGGCACAGCAGCAGCAGCCAGCACCCGGTGATGTACGCCATCACGCGGAAACGGGTCAGGACAGCAGGCTTCACGGCGACACACCCTCATTCGCTTCGCCGCCCGGCATCGCGGACGGCATCCGCAGCATTCACTAGCGCGCAAGCAGACTACGTCGCGCCCCGGGCGGTCTCCGAATCGGCCCCCCGTCAGAAGCCTTCGGCGGCGTCCGCGAGGGACTCGGACGCGGCACCGTCGGCCGGATCCGGCTCCTTGAAGTCGCCCGCGTCGACGCGCAGCGGGAGCAGCATGCGGAAGATGTCACCGCACGTCTCGGCGTCGTACACGCCGAGGCCGAAGTCGCGTGCGACCAGGTCTGCGGTGGCGCGTTCGACGACGTCGCGGCCTTTGTCGGTGATGGTCGCGAGCGTCCCGCGGCCGTCCCGCGGGTTCGGGCGGCGGGCGACGAGCTCGGCCTTCTCCAGGCGGTCGATGGTGTTCGTCACACTTGTCGGATGGACCATCAGGCGCTCGCCGATCTTGGAGAGCGGGAGCGCGCCGGTGCGGCTGAACGTGAGCAGCACCAGAGCCTCGTAGCGGGCAAAGGTCAGGCCGTAGGGCTTGAGCACCGTGTCGGCCTCGGCGAGGAGGATCTGCTGGGCCCTCATGATCGAGGTGATCGCGGCCATCGGCGGGCACGCGCCCCAGCGCTCCTCCCAGGACTGGGCGGCGCGGGCGATGGGGTCGAAGGGGAGGTTCAGCGGCTTGGGCACTGCGGCAGCGTAGCCCCCGCGACTACCCGCAAGTACGGTGCGACCACGTGCTGAACACCTGCGCGGTCGGGCTTCCCGTCTGGCGCGGGCGTGGGGCGACTGCCGTCAGGGCTTCGGTCGGCGCTTCGGTCGGAGTTTCGGTCGGAGCATCGGTCGGAGTTTCGGTCAAAGCTTCCGACGTGGTGTGTGACACGCGCGGGATATTTATTGAATGTTCAACAGGTCGCGGTACCATGGTCGACATGACCACTGAGGAGCCTCGCTGGCTGAGCGATGAGGAACAGCAGATGTGGCGTGCCTCTTTGGGCGTGCTCAACCTGCTCCCCGTGTTCCTGGAGCGCGACCTCCAGCAGAAGCACGGGCTGACCATGCACGACTACGAAATCCTGGTGCGCCTGTCGGAGGCGCCCGAGCGCCGGATAAGGATGACGGAGCTCGCGAGCCTGAGCCACCAGTCAAAGAGCCGCCTGTCGCACCAGATGACCCGCATGGAGAACGCGGGCCTGGTCGTACGCGAAAGCTGCGACTCGGACCGCCGCGGGCAGTGGGCGGTGCTCACCGAGGCGGGCTGGGACCGGCTCGTCGCGGCGGCGCCGGACCATGTCGAGAGTGTGCGGCGGCACTACATCGACCTGTTCACAGAGGAGCAGAAGCGGGCGCTGGGCGAGGCGTTCGCCACGGTGATGTCCCACCTGCACGCGGACGGCGGAACGGCGAACTGCCCGGCGCTGTCGGGCATCAGCGCGTCGGCGAAGAAGGCGGCAAACGGGTCGGGCACGGGGGACGCGGCGAACGGGTCGGGCGCGGGGGACGCAGCGAACGCAGCGGGTGCGGCGAACGCGGCCGCGCGCGGCTGAGCACCGCGGTGCCCGGCTGAGTGCGATTGCGAGCGATTGCACCGCGGAGCGCGGCTGAGCGCGACAGCACCGCGGAGCGCGACAGCGAGCGACAGCGCGGCTGAGCGCGACTGGCCCAGCCAGGGAATGACAGCCACTCGGGGAACGCGGCTGACAGCGGCCGACTTTGCGGCCGCGGGAACTCGGCCGAGTGCGGCTCGCGCCGGGCCTTGGTGCGGCTGACGCCGGGCCCCTCGGTCCTTGAACCGGGCGTCAGCCCTTGTGCCCCGGGCCGCCGCCCAGAAGGCCCGCTATGAGGTCGTCGGCGGCCGCGTAGGGGTCGAGTGAGCCGTCGGCCACGCGCGCGGCGAGCGCGTCCGCGTGCCGGTCGCCCGCCGGGCCCGCCATGCGCTCGCGCACTGCGGCGAGGGCGATGGCCTCGACCTCGGCGCGCACACGGCGCCGGCGGCGGATCTCCAGCGTTCCGTCGGCAGCCGTCCAGGCACGGTGCTTTTCCAACGCCTCGACGACCTCGTCCAGACCTTCGCCACGCGACGCGACGGTCTTGAGGATCGGCGGGCGCCACGCGCCGGGCGCGCGCGAAGGACCGAGCGACAGCATGTGGTTCAGCTCGCGCGCGGTGGTCTGGGCGCCGTCGCGGTCCGCCTTGTTGACGACGTAGACGTCGCCGATCTCCAGGATCCCCGCCTTCGCCGCCTGGATCCCGTCGCCCATGCCCGGGGCGAGCAGCACCACCGTGGTGTCGGCGGCCGACGCCACCTCGACCTCGGACTGGCCGACGCCGACCGTCTCGACGACGACGACGTCGCACCCGGCGGCGTCGAGGACGCGCAGCGCCTGCGGGGTCGCCCAGGCCAGCCCGCCGAGGTGGCCGCGGGAGGCCATCGAGCGGATGAACACGTCGGGGTCGGTGGCGTGGTCCTGCATCCGGATCCGGTCGCCGAGCAACGCACCGCCAGAAAACGGCGACGAGGGGTCCACCGCGAGCACGCCGACGCGCTTGCCGAGTGCGCGGTACGCCGACACGAGCGCCGACGTCGACGTCGACTTCCCCACGCCCGGCGGCCCGGTGAGCCCCACGACGTACGCCTGCCCGGTGTGCGGCGCGAGCGCGGCCATCACCTCGCGCAGCAGCGGCGACGCGTCCTCGACCAGCGAAATGAGCCGCGCCACCGCCCGCGCCTGGCCCCCACGGGCCTGCGCAACCAACTCCGCGACGTCAGTACGCCGGGCCAACGGAACTCCTCCAGAGAGACCGAGCAGAACGAACCAGAGAGACCGACAGTGAGACCGAGCGGAACGAACGAGCAGAACGAACGAGCACGACGAACGAGCACAACGAACGACTCACGCACGCGGGGGCGAACCTCAAGCCCGGCCCGTCCTGCCCCTCCCGCCCGTCCCTTCCATACCTCGGGAACGTCCGCGGGAACCCCGAAGTGCCGACCGCGCCGCCCAACCACCCGAACCGGCGAAGCCCCCCACCGCGTTCGACCCGCCGTTCGACAAACAGCCCGACAGCGCGCCCCCGTGCACGGCAGCCCCGCACCATCATCGCTCGAATACCGGCCCGCTTCGGCTGCCCTGCGCGGGTGCCCACGGGTCGGCCTCGGGCACCACGCGTACGAGCCGCAGCGACGCAAACCCCCGGCCTGGGTTCCGGTCGGCAGCCCGCACGACCGCGCCCACACGCGCCGCCCCCAGGATGCCTCCCCAGTGGCGCCCCGTCAGGTCGGCGGTGGGGTGCCGCACCGGGACTGCCCGGTGNACCGAAACCCCGTGCGGCACCCCACCGAAGCCCACTGCGGGGCCCGCCGGAGACCGATGCGGGCCCCGCCGGAGCCCGGTGCGGCCCCGCCGGAGACGGATGCGGGCCCCGCCGAAACCCGTACGGCAACCCGCCGGACTCCGGTCCGGCACCCCAACCGAAACCCCGTGCGGCACCCCACCGAAGCCCACTGCGGGGCCCGCCGGAGACCGATGCGGGCCCCGCCGGAGCCCGGTGCGGCCCCGCCGGAGACGGATGCGGGCCCCGCCGAAACCCGTACGGCAACCCGCCGGACTCCGGTCCGGCACCCCAACGGAAACCCCGTGCGGCACCCCACCGAAGCCCCGTGCGGGCCCCGCCGAAACCCCGTGCGGCCCCGCCGAAACCCGTACGGCAACCCGCCGGAGCCCGGTCCGGCACCCCAACGGAAACCCCGTGCAGCACCCCGCCGAAACCCCGTGCGACGCCCCGCCGAAGCCCGGTGCGGCCCGCCGGAGCCCGATGGAGGCCCCGCCGAAACCCCATGCAGCACCCCACGGAAACCCCGTGCGACGCCCCACCGAACCCCGTGCGGCACCCCACCGAAACCCCGTGCGGCACCCCGCCGAAGCCCCGTCAGGCCTTCGGCACCGTCACGATCAGGGCGTCGCCCTGGCCGCCGCCGCCGCAGAGGGCCGCCGCGCCGGTGCCGCCGCCGCGGCGCTTGAGTTCGAGCGCCAGGTGCAGCACGACCCGGGCACCCGACATGCCGATCGGGTGGCCGAGCGCGATCGCGCCGCCGTTGACGTTGACGTTGTCGCTCGTGACGCCGAGGTCGCGCATCGACTGGATGCCGACCGACGCGAAGGCCTCGTTGATCTCGATCAGGTCGAGGTCGGAAACCTCCAGGCCCTGCTTGCCCAGCGCGTTCCTGATGGCGTTCGACGGCTGGGACTGGAGCGAGTTGTCCGGGCCCGCGACGTTGCCGTGGGCGCCGATCTCGGCGAGCCACTCGATGCCGAGCTCCTCGGCCTTGGCCTTCGACATCACCACGACCGCGCACGCACCGTCGGAGATCTGCGAGGCCGAACCGGCGGTGATGGTCCCGTCCTTGGTGAAGGCCGGGCGCAGCTTGGCAAGCGACTCGGCGGTGGTGTCCGCGCGCACGCCCTCGTCGGTGGTGAACTGGACCGGCTCGCCCTTGCGCTGCGGGATGGCCACCGGGACGATCTCGTCGTCGTAGAGGCCGTTCTTCTGGGCGGCCGCTGCGCGCTGGTGGGAGAGGGCCGAGAAGGCGTCCTGCTCCTCACGCGAGATGCCCAGCTTGGCGTTGTGGTGCTCGGTCGACTCGCCCATCGGGATGTTGTCGAACGCGTCGGTGAGGCCGTCGTAGGCCATCGCGTCCAGCATCTCGATCGCGCCGTACTTGAAGCCTTCGCGCGACTTCGGCAGCAGGTGCGGGGCACCCGTCATCGACTCCATGCCGCCCGCCACGACGATGTCGAACTCGCCCGCGCGGATGAGCTGGTCGGCCAGCGCGATGGCGTCCAGGCCGGAGAGGCACACCTTGTTGATCGTCAGCGAGGGGACGTTCATCGGGATGCCGCCCTTGACCGCGGCCTGGCGGGCCGGCATCTGGCCGGCTCCGGCCTGGAGCACCTGGCCGAGGATCACGTACTGCACCTGATCGCCGGTGACCCCGGCGCGCTCCAGCGCGGCCTTGATCACGATGCCGCCGAGGTCGGTGGCGGAGAAGCCCTTGAGCGAGCCGAGCAGACGGCCCATCGGGGTCCGCGCCCCGGCGACAATGACAGAACCGGCCATGACAGTGGCCTCCTAAGAAGGTCAGCCCTGATGAGGAAACTTGCGAGGGCAATTTGCGAGGGGCAAGTTGCTGGGACAAATTGCGAGGGTGTGGGCGGAAACATACCGGCCGCCAGGTCATGGTCGGCAGGGGTCCCGGTGTGATGGAACGCACGGCCCGCCCGGGAGACCGGATGCGGTCTCGTCCATAGTGTCGCTCTAGTGTCGCTTCGACATTCAGGGTACCTACCGAGAGGTAACCCGCCAGACCCGGGAGGGCATCGTGCTGACGCGCATCGACCACATCGGAATCGCCTGCCACAACCTCGACGAGACGGTGGAGTTCTACCGCGCCACCTACGGCTTCGAGGTCTTCCACACCGAGGTCAACGAGGAGCAGGGCGTCCGCGAGGCCATGCTCAAGATCAACGAGACGGACGACGGCGGCGCGTCCTACCTCCAGTTGCTCGAACCGATCCGCGAGGACTCCACGGTCGCCAAGTGGCTCGCTAAGAACGGCGAGGGCGTGCACCACATCGCCTTCGGCACGGCCGACGTCGACGGCGAGGCCGACGCGATCCGCGGCAAGGGCGTCCGGGTCCTGTACGACGAGCCGCGCCGTGGTTCCATGGGCTCGCGCATCACGTTCCTGCACCCCAAGGACTGCCACGGCGTGCTGACCGAACTGGTCACCTCCGCACCGGCCGACGCCGGACACTGAGCACCCGCCGCCGGTCCGCGACAACCCTCCGCGTGCCGCACGGCGACTGACAGAACGTCAACACGGGGGCGGGATTCCTACGGGCCCGCCCCTTGGCACACCCCGGTGCCGACCCTTACGTTACCGGTGGGTAATTTTTGGCCGGGCTCGGCCATGCCGACCGACAGGCGGCTGACCGGCGAACGGCCGACCGACAAACCCTCACACTCCCAACGCCGACCCTGGAGGCCGACGATGAAGGAGATCCTCGACGCCATCCTCGCTGGGGACACCCCGCAGGAAGCGTACGAAGCCCTTCCCCTGCCCGAGTCGTACCGCGCCGTCACCATCCACAAGGATGAGGAGACGATGTTCGACGGACTCGACTCGCGCGAGAAGGACCCGCGCAACTCGCTGCACGTCGAAGACGTCGCACTGCCCGAGATCGGCCCCGGCGAGGCGCTGGTCGCGGTGATGGCCTCGGCCATCAACTACAACACCGTCTGGTCCTCGATCTTCGAGCCGGTCTCGACGTTCCGCTTCCTGGAGCGGTACGGCCGCACCTCGCCGCTCACGAAGCGCCACGATCTGCCGTACCACGTGCTCGGCTCCGACCTCGCCGGCGTCGTGCTGCGCACCGGCCCCGGCGTGCACGCCTGGAAGGCCGGCGACGAAGTCGTCGCGCACTGCCTGTCGGTCGAGTTGGAGAGCGCGGACGGGCACAACGACACGATGCTCGACCCCGAGCAGCGCATCTGGGGCTTCGAGACCAACTTCGGCGGCCTCGCGCACCTCGCGCTGGTCAAGACGAACCAGCTCATGCCGAAGCCCGGGCACCTGTCGTGGGAGGAGGCCGCCTCCCCCGGCCTGGTCAACTCGACCGCGTACCGCCAGCTCGTCTCGCGCAACGGCGCCGGCATGAAGCAGGGCGACAACGTGCTGGTCTGGGGCGCCTCCGGGGGCCTGGGCTCGTACGCCACACAGTTCGCACTCAACGGCGGCGCCACCCCCATCTGCGTCGTCTCGTCCGAGGACAAGGCGCAGATCTGCCGCGACATGGGGGCCGAGCTGGTGATCGACCGCAAGGCGGAGGACTTCCGCTTCTGGAAGGACGAGCGCACGCAGGACCCGAAGGAGTGGAACCGCTTCGGCAAGCTCATCCGCGAGCTGACCGGCGGCGAGGACGTCGACATCGTGTTCGAGCACCCGGGCCGCGAGACCTTCGGCGCCTCGGTCTACGTCACCCGCAAGGGCGGCACCATCGTGACCTGCGCCTCGACCTCGGGCTTCGTGCACGAGTACGACAACCGCTACCTGTGGATGAACCTCAAGCGCATCGTCGGCTCGCACTTCGCGAACTACCGCGAGGCCTGGGAGGCCAACCGGCTGATCGCCAAGGGCAAGATCCACCCCACCCTGTCGCGCAGCTACAGCATGGACGAGGTGGGTCAGGCGGCGTACGACGTGCACCGCAACCTGCACCAGGGCAAGGTCGGCGTCCTGTGCCTGGCCCCCGAGGAGGGCCTCGGCGTGCGCAACCCGGAGCTGCGCGCGAAGCACCTCACCGAGATCAACCGCTTCCGCAACGTGTGACCCCCCTCACCCCGGGACGCGTCACAGCGTCCTGACCGAACGTCACCTGGTGCCGCGTCAGGGAATTCGTTGCCTGACGCGGCACTAAGCTTTCCCGGGATCTGACACCATTTCCCTGGTGGACACCGTGACACGTGCGGTGCGGACCACGGCGGCTGCCTGACCGGTCCCAACCGGCAGGAGTGGCCGGGTTGCGACAGGTTCCGACAGAATCTGCCGGATCGGGGTGCTCGGCGGGCTTGTCAGGGTCCATCGGGCGGGCAGGCCCGGCGTGTGGTTCGGATACGGTGACGGCGCTGGTGAGGACGCGGCCAGGGGATGGAGTGGGACCCCACAGTGCGGGGCTACGACGACCGTTACGAGGTTGACGACGGCCTCGGCCAGATCGAAGCCGAGATGAAGCGGCTGAGGACTGAGCGCGAGGAAAGCGTCGCGCACGCGGAAGACCTCGGATATCAGGTCGAGGTCCTTCGCGCGAAGCTGCATGACCTCAGACGGCAGCTCGCCACCCCGCAGTTCGGCAGCATCGGCGGCCAGGCCGAGCAGATGCTGCGCAACGCCCAGCTCCAGGCCGAACAGGTCCGCGCCGACGCCGAACGCGAACTGGCGGAATCGCGCGCCCACACGCAGCGCATCATGCAGGAGGCCGCGCAGCGGTCCGCCCAGCACGAGGCCGAGTGGCAGGCCGAGCTCCAGGCCCGCCGCCGGCGCCTGGAGGAAGAGCTCGCGCACGCCCGGCAGGCCACCGAGGCCCGGGTCGGCGAGAACGTCGCCTGGGCCGAGCAGGTCCGCCAGCAGGCCGACGAACGCGCCCGGCAGCTCGTGGAGAGCGCCCGCGCCGAGGCCGAACGCCTGCTCTCCGACGCCTCCGCCCAGGCCGCCGCCGCCCGCGAACAGGCCGGGGGCGCCGCGCACGCGGCACGCTCCGAGGCCGACGCCATCCTCGCCCGCGCCCAGGCCGAGGCCGACCGCATGCTCACCGCCGCGCAGCAGCGCGCCGAGTCGGTCGGCGAGCAGGTCGAGCAGATCAAGTCCGGCACCCGCAGCCAGGCCGAGGTCCTGGTGGTGGAGGCCCGCGCCGAGGCCGAGCGCATCCGGGACGAGGCGGTCGCCGAGGCGCAGCGCGTCACCGGAGAGGCCGCCGAGCGCGCCGAGGGCACCTCCGCCGACACCGCCAAGCTGCTGCACGAGACGCAGGCCGAAGTGGCCCGCCTGCGCACCGAGGCCACCGCGGAGGCGGAGCGGCACCACGCGGAGGCGGAGGGGCTGCGCGCCGAGGCCGAGCGCCTGAAGGCGGAGGCGGAACGCCTCAAGGCCGAGGCAAAGGCCCTGCTGGACGTCGCCGACAGCGACGCCGCCGAGCGCCTCCAGACGGCGTCCGCGGGTGCCGAGGAGCTCCTCGGCAAGGCCCGCGCCGACGCGGACGCGCACACCGCGCGGGTGCGCGCCGAGGCCGAGGAGCTGTTGGAGGCCGCCCGGGCCGAGGCCGACGAACTCGCCGAGACCGCCCGGGCCGAGGTCGAGCGGCTGCGCGCGGAGGCGGTCGAGGAGGCCGGACGCCTGCGCGCGGACGCCGGCGACCATGCCGAGCGCACGCGTACCGACGCGGACGCCGACGCCGAGCGGGTGCGCGGCGAGGCCGCCTCCGCCGCCGAGCAGGTGCGCGAGGAGGCCCGCGCCGAGACCGCCCGGCTGCGCGACGAGGCGGAGGCCGAGGCGTCCCGCGTGCGCACCGAGGCCGAGGCCGACGCCGAACGCCTGCGCACCGAGACCGTCGCGGAGGCCGAGGCGGCCCGCGACGCCGCCCTCGCGGAGGCGGAGGCGGCCCGCGAGAAGGCCCTCGGCGTGCACGCCGACGTGGTCGCCGAGATCGAGGAGCGCCGGGCCGAGGCCGAGCGCCTGGCCGAAGAGGCCGACGCGCGGCTGGGATCCGCCGAGACCACCGCGGCCGAGCGCGTTGCGGCGGCCGAGGCCGAGGCCGCCGAACTGCTCGGCAAGGCCGGTGCCGACGCCGACAAGCTGCGTACCGACGCCGAGGCGCGGCTCGCCGCCGCCGAGGCCGAGGCGGCCGAGCAGTTGCGTGCCGCCACCGCCGGCGCCGAGGAACTGCTGGCCAAGGCCAAGGGCGAGGCCGACAAGCTGCGCGCGGACGCGTCTCGGATGCTCGCCGAGGCGGAGGCCGGGGCGGCCGAGCGTATGGAGCGCGCCACCGCGGCCGCCGACGAACTCCTCACCAAGGCCCGCGCCGAGGCCGAGCGGGCGACGTCGGAGGCGCGTACCGAGGCCGACGAACTCCGGGCCCGGGCACAGGCCGACGCCGAGGCCGTGGAGGCCCGCACCCGCGAGACCGGGGCGCGGCTGCTGGCCGAGGCCAAGACGCACACCGAGGAGGTCAAGGCCCGCGCGGAGGCCGAGGCCGAGGGGATTCTCGAACGGGCGCAGTCCGAATCGGGGAAGCTGCGCGAGAAGGCGGTCGCCGACACCGCCCGCCTGCGGGATCTGACGCAACGTCAACAGGCGGAGTCCGCCGAGCGTTTGGAGCAGGCGCGCGTCGAGGCCGAGCGCCTCGCCGCGGAGGCGGAGACCATCGCCGCCGAGACCCTGGGCAACGCCGAGAGCGGTGCCGCCGAACTCCTCGCCAAGGCCAAGGCCGAGGCAGAGCGGGTGCAGCAGCAGGCCGCCGAGACGGCCGGACGCGCGCACGCCGAGGCGGAGGAACTCCTCGCCACCGCACGGGCCGAGGCCGCGAAAAGCACCGACACCGCGGCCCGCGAGGCCCAGGAGCTGCTGCGCACCGCCGAAGCCCGGGCCACCGAGCTGCGCAACGGCAGCGAGGCCGACCGCGCCGAGGCCGAGGCGACGTTGCAGACCGCACGCACCGAGGCCGCGAACCTGCTCGACCGGGCGCGGGCCGACGCCGCGGCGCGCACCGAGAGCGCCGCCCGCGCGGCCGACGAACTCCTCGCCAAGGCGCGCACCGAGACCGAGGAGCTCCTCGGCGACGCCCGGGGCGAGGGCGAGGGCATCCGCAACTCCGCGCGCCGGGACGCCGCGGAGCTGCGCGCCGAGACCGAGGCCGCGGCACGGAAGGCCCGCGAAGACGCCGCGGCTTCGGCCACCCGTACCATCGCCGACGCCGAGCAGGCCGCCGCCGAGGTGCGCGAGACCGCGCGGCAGGCCCTGGAGGAAGCGCGCCTCGAAGTCGTCGAGCTGCGGGACCGCACGCAGGCTCGGGCCCGCGAACTCCTGGAGACCGCCGAGGCGAAGGCCCGCGAGATCGCCGACAACGCGCAGGGCAGGCTGCGCAAGGCGGAGGACGAGTCCGCGCGACTCGTCCGCGACGCCAAGGGCGAGGCCGAGACCATCCGCGCAGCCGTCGTCGGCATAGAGGAGACGGCGCACGAGGAGATGGCGCGCCTCCGCACCGAGGCGGAACGCGAGTTGGCCAAGTCTCGGGACGACGCGCAGACCCACCTCGTGCGCGCCCGCGCCGAGGCGGACGCCACCGTCACCGCCGCCCGCAAGCACGCCGAACGCCTCCGGACGGACTCCGAGCGCGAGGCCGAGCGGACCCGTACCGCCGGACGCGACGAGGCGACCGCGACCCTCAAGTCCGCCGAGGCGGACGCCGTTTCCATGCGCGAGAAGGCCAAGGCCACCCTCGACAAGGCGGTCGACGAGGCCGAGGAGACCCTGGTCAAGACCAAGGGCCATGTCACCGAACTCGTCGCCCAGGCACAGCGCAAGGCGGAGCAGCAGTTGAAGGCGGCGTCCGAGGCGGCCGCCAAGACGCTCGCCGACGCGGAGGCCGAGGACGCGCGCCTGCGCGCCGAGGCCGCGGCGGTCATAGAGAAGGCCCGCGCCGACTCCGACAAGATGATCGCCGAGACGCGTCGCGACACCACGACGACCCGCGAACGTGCCGACAAGGAAGCCGAAGAGGCGGTCGAGGCGGCGCGCAAGCAGGCCGCCGAAAGCCTTCAGGCCGCGGGCAAACGCGTGGACACTCTCGTGCAGGCCGCGGAGGAGCAGTGCGCGAAATCCGTTGCGGACGGCGAGAAAGCCAAGTCCGAAGCGATGGAGGAAGCCGACCGGATCCGCGACAAGGCGAGCTCCGAGGCCGATAGGGTACGTATCGCCGCGGTCAAGAAAGCCGAGGCGCTGCTTTCCGAGGCGGAGCAGCGTCTCGCGGACGCCCAGAAGGGCGCGGACGACCTGCGCGCCAAGGTGGCCGAACAGATCGCCGCCGCACAGCGCGAGGCCCAGGCCGTTCGCCGCAAGACCGCGGCCGACGCCGACAGGATTCTGGACGATGCGCGGAGGGAGGCGGAACGGCTGCGCAGCGAGGCCCGCCGGGAAGCCGAGCGGTCGCGTGCCGAAGGCCAGCGCAAGTTGGACGAACTCAACAGACGCCGCAAGGACATCGCGACGGAAATGGCCCGCGTACAAGGCGTTTTGGACGCTTTGGCCGCACCGGCGGGTTCGTCGGCCGGGAAAAGCGGCAACTCCGCTCCGCGCACCGGCGGGGGCGGGTCGAGCACCGCACCACCCGATTGAGGGATGGATGCCGGTTGTTCTCCGCCGCGCAGGTCGATGAGCCGTCTGTTTCGTGCCAGGATTCCACCCGTCACCTCATCCACCGCACCGGTCATACGACAGGAACCCCATGAGCGACACAAACTCTCCGCACGGCTTCGATCTCGTCCGCCGAGGGTACGAGCGTTCGCAGGTCGACGATCGCATCACGAAGCTCGTCTCTGACCGGGACAGCGCCCTGGCCCGCATCTCCGCGCTGGAGAAGCGGATCGAGGAACTGCACCTCGAAAGCCAGAACGTGCAGGCCCAGCTCGCCGACGCCGAGCCTTCCTACGCCGGCCTCGGGGCCCGCGTCGAGAAGATCCTGCGCCTGGCCGAGGAAGAGGCCAAGGACCTGCGCGAGGAGGCCCGCCGCGCGGCGGACCAGCACCGCGAACTCGCCGAGGCGGCCGCCCAGCAGGTGCGTGCCGAGGCCGAGCAGTACGGCAAGGAGCGCAAGGCCAAGGCCGAGGACGAGGGCGCCCGCATCCTCGACAAGGCGAAGACCGACGCGGCCCAGTTGCGTGCGGAGGCGTCGAAGGACGCCGCCACCAAGCGCGAGGAGGCGGACGCCCTCTTCGAGGAGACCCGCGCCAAGGCCGCCCAGGCCGCCGCGGACTTCGAGACGAACCTCGCGAAGCGTCGCGAGCAGTCCGAGCGCGACCTGGCGGCCCGCCAGGCCAAGGCCGAGAAGCGCCTCTCCGAGGTCGAGCACCGCGCCGAGCAGCTCCGTCTGGAGGCGGAGAAGCTGCGCACCGACGCCGAGCGCCGCTCGCGTCAGACCATCGAGACCGCACAGCGCCAGGCGGACGACATCGTCGCGGACGCCCGCGCGAAGGCCGACCGCATCCGCAGCGAGTCGGAGCGCGAGCTCGCCGCGCTGACGCACCGCCGCGACAGCATCAACGCGCAGCTCACCAACGTGCGCGAGATGCTGGCGACGCTGACCGGCGCGGCGGTGGCCGCGGCCGGCGGTGCCGGGGACGAGGATGACAAGCTGGGCGGCGTCCCCGCCCAGCAGACCCGGTAGTTCGTACGCCCGGTTCCGCGTACACCAGCCGCGCCTCGACAGGTGGCCGTTCCGTTTCGGAACGGCCACCTGTCGTTTCCGCCTAGAGTCTGGCCGGTGAGTACCGAGACGACGCCGGGCACCGCGGACGACGAGGCGGCGGGCACCGCCGCGAAGGACACCACCGCGGACCACAGGCGCACGGACGACACGGCCGGGGACACACCGGCCGGGAACGCGTCGGTCGGGAACGCGTCGTCCGGGGACGCGCCGGTCGACGGTGACGGCAAGGCCACTGTGCCCGCGCCGCGGTTCGGGCTGCCCGGACGGCCGCTGCGCCGCTCCTCGCCCTTCTACATCGGGTTCGTCGGCGGACTCGGCCTGATCACCGCGTGGTTCTTGGCGCAGGCCTTCGCCGGCATCAAGGACGTGCTCGTCCTGATCCTCATCTCGTTCTTCCTGGCCGCCGGCCTCAACCCGTTCGTGGAGCGCCTCCAGAAGCTCGGTCTGCCGCGCAAATGGTCGGTCGCGACCGTCGCGATCTCTTTCCTGTTGGTGATAGCCGGCTTCGTCGCGGCCATCGCGCAGCCGCTCGCCGAGCAGACCACGGACCTGATCAACAGCATTCCGGACAAGCTCACGGAGCTGCTGCACAACGAGCAATTCAAGCGCCTGGACGAGAAATACGGGATCATCGACAAGGCGAAGGAAGCGGCCGCCGACGCCAATACCGCGGAGAGCGTCGCGGGCGGCCTGCTCGGATTCGGCAAGCTGATCCTCAACTCGGTCTTCGACACCCTTACCGTGCTGTGCCTCACGTTGTACTTCCTCGGCTCGCTGCCGAGCATCAAGGAGGCGATCTACCGGCTGTTCCCGTCCTCGCGCCGGCCCCGCGTCCGGGCGCTGGGCGAGGAGATCATCGGCGGCATCGGCGGCTACGTCAACGGGATGCTGATCGTCGCGTCGTGCGCCGGGATCTCGTCGTACGTCTTCCTCGTCATCCTCGACCTGGAGTTCGCGCTGCCGCTCGCGCTCGTGGTCGCGCTGACCGACCTCATACCGATGATCGGCGCGACGATCGGGGCCGTGGTGGTGTCGGCCGTGGCGTTCTTCGACTCACCGGGCAAGGCACTGGCGTGCGTCATCTTCTACGTGGCGTACCAGCAGTTCGAGAACTACCTGGTCTACCCGAGGGTCATGAAGCGCGCGGTGAACGTGCCGCCCGCGATCACCATCATCGCGGCCCTGGTCGGCGCCGCGCTGCTCGGTGTGACCGGCGCGCTGCTGGCCATACCGATCGCCGCGGGCGTCCTGCTGATCCTCCGCGAGGTGGTCACGCCACGCCAGGACCGCGCCTGACCCCGGGAGGCCCCCTAGTCCGCAAGGATGACGGGAGGGAGCTCCCTCGACCTTGGGAAGGTCGCGGATCCGCCCCCAGGGCACACGACCTGATCTCCGCGGTTCTCTATGGTGGTGACCGCCGCCCGGGTGCCAGTGGCGGGTCCGCCCGGCCCCCGGAACCACGCAGCAGCCCCCATCGACTATGAGGACGAGATGATCGAAGCCCAAGGCTTGACGAAGAGGTACGGCACCAAGCTGGCGGTCGATCAGCTCTCCTTCCAGGTCCGCCCCGGCACGGTCACCGGATTCCTCGGCCCGAACGGCGCCGGCAAGTCCACGACGATGCGCATGATCCTCGGGCTGGACGCGCCGACCGCCGGCCACGTGCTGGTCAACGGCCGCCCGTACCAGCACCTGTCCGCGCCGCTGCGCGAGGTCGGCGCCCTGCTGGACGCGAAGGCGATGCACGGCGGCCGCAGCGCGTACCACCACCTGCTGTGCCTGGCGCAGAGCAACGGCCTGCCGAACCGCCGTGTCGACGAGGTGCTGCAACTGGTCGGCATCACGGCGGTGGCGAAGAAGCGCACGAAGGGCTTCTCGCTCGGCATGGGCCAGCGCCTGGGCATCGCGTCGGCGCTGCTCGGCGACCCCGGCATCCTGATGTTCGACGAGCCGGTCAACGGTCTGGACCCGGAGGGCATCCTCTGGATCCGCAACCTGATGAAGGCGCTGGCCGCCGAGGGCCGCACGGTGTTCGTGTCCAGCCACCTGATGAGCGAGATGGAGGTGACCGCGGACCACCTGATCGTCATCGGCCAGGGCCGACTGATCGCGGACACCTCGATGCGCGACTTCATCGAGCGCAACTCGCAGGCCTACACGGTCGTGAAGTCGCCGCAGGCCGACAAGCTCGTGAAGCTGCTGACCGCCAAGGGCGGCCAGGTGACGCCGGAGGGCGTGGAGGGCGCGCTGCGCGTGACCGGGCCCGATCCGGCCGCGATCGGCGACATGGCCGCCGAGCACGGGATCGCGCTGCACGAACTCTCCCCGCGCTTCGCGTCGCTGGAGGAGGTCTACATGCGCCTCACCCAGCACTCGGTCGAGTACCGGGCCGGGATGCCGGGTGCGGCGCCGCCCGACGGCGGTGTGCCGCAGGGCTGGGCGGCCCCGCAGCAGCAGGGCTGGGGACCGCCGCAGGGGCAGCCGCAGTTGACACCGCAGGCACCTCAGGCCCAGTACGCGCCGGTTCAGCAGGCGCCCGTTCAGCAGGCACCGGTCCAGCAGGCCCCGATCCAGCGAAGCGAGGGCTGAGCGATGGCCAACCCCACTCCTCCGCAGCCGCAGCAGCAGCCGCACGTCCAGGCGCAGTCCCAACCGGGGCAGCCGCAGCCGCAGATGGCCGCGCAGCAGCAGATGGCGCAGCAGCCGGTGCCGGCGGGCGCGTACGCGGGCGGCCCGGCTTACGGCGGCGCTCCGCAGGGCCAGGTCCCGCAGAACGGCAACGGGCACTACCCGCCGGTCCCGGCCCCGCAGGGCACGTACCAGCCGCAGCACAACGGGAGCCTGCACTTCACGCGCATGCTCCAGTCCGAGTGGACCAAGATCCGCACGGTCCGCTCCACGACGTGGTCGCTGATCATCATGGTCGTGCTCATCGTCGGCATGGCCGCGCTGCTCGGCGGCACGGTCACCAGCGAGGACGACGACCCGGACCCGAGCGTGTCGCTGTCCCTGATCGGCGTGATGATCGCGCAGATCGCGGCGGCCTCGCTCGGCGTGCTGACCATCTCGGCGGAGTACACGACCGGGATGATCCGCTCCACGCTCACCGCGTACCCGCGCCGCCTGACGGTGCTGGCCGCGAAGTCGGTGGTGTTCGGCGTGCTGATGTTCGTGGTCGGCCTGGTGGCGTGCTACCTCGCGTACCTCATCGGCGACTCGATGTTCGCCAGCGACGTGGTGCGGGACTCCACGAACAAGGAGGTCGTGAAGGGCGTCGTCGGCAGCGCGACGTACCTCGCGCTGATCGGCCTGTTCAGCCTGGGCATCGGAACGATGCTGCGGCACTCGGCCGGGGCCATCACGACCGTGCTCGGCATCATGCTGGTCCCGTCGATCTTCGGCGGGTTCATCCCGGGCAAGGCGGGCGAGTGGGTGGTCAACTACTCGCCGATGACGCTGCTGATCAACATGGTCGCACCGGCCGGCGAGGTCGACTCGGCGCTGAACGCGTGGCCGGGCATGCTGCTGATGGCCGGTTACGCGGCTGCCGCGCTGATCGGCGCCGCGGCGCTCCTCAAGTCGCGCGACGTGTAGGCGTTCCGCACGCGTTCCGTGCACGCCCTTGGGCCCCGTCGGACGGATGCCGTCCGGCGGGGCTCGCGTTTTGCGCATTTGCATACTGGTTTGCATACGGTTGCGTACAGCCGTCCATGGCAAAGGAGTTGTAGGAACCGGGACCAAGCGGCCCGGAAGTGTGAGGATAGGATCGCTAGCCATGTTTCGGGAGGGGACGAAGATGGCCGGGGGAAAGCGGGGCCGGACCGGTCCGGGCGCCGATCCTGAGCGGCTTCCGGGCGGCGTGCCCGACCATGCCGTCGACGCCGTCAGCGCCCCCGCGATCGCCGCCGCCACGGCCGCGGCCGTCCTCGGCGTGATCGCCGCGGTCATCTCGGTCCTGACCCTCGCCTCGGACGGATCGGCGCTGCACGCGTCGATCGTCGCCCTGCTGTACGTCCCCTCGATCGTCATGGGCGCGATATCCGCGGTGCTGCAACGGCGCTTCGTGGCCCGCGAGGTGGCCGCGCTGCGCGCCGAGATCTCCCGCCGCGACGACGCGCAGCGCCGCCTGGCCGACGAACTCGAACGCCGGGGCGCTGAGATCGCCGACCTGACGCGCCGCCAGCAGTTGCTGCTCGCCGAGGACGACCTGCTGCGCGAACGCATGCAGGAGTCGTTCGTCAACCTCTCGATGCGCTCGCTCACCCTCGTCGAACGCCAGCTCGACGTCATCGAGAAGCTGGAGCACACCGAGGAGAACGCGCAGCGGTTGGAGGACCTGTTCCGCCTGGACCACCTCGCGACGCGCATGCGGCGCAACAGCGAGAACGTCCTCGTGCTGGCGGACGCCGACGAGCGCCACGGCCACCGGCCGCCGGGCACGCTGCTGGACGTCGTGCGCGCGGCCGTGTCCGAGATCGAGTACTACGAGCGCGTCGACATCGGGCACATCCCGCGCGCGGAACTCGCCGGGCACACCGCGGACGACATCAGCCACCTCCTCGCCGAGCTCCTGGAGAACGCCGCGGCCTACTCGCCGCCGAGCACCCGGGTCAGCGTCGCGGGCCGCACGCTGGAGAACCGCGGCATCCTGCTGACCGTCGAGGACGAGGGGTTCGGCGTACCGCCGGACCGGCTGCCGGAGCTGAACGCGCAACTCCAGGGCGGGCGCGCGGCGGCGGGCGCGTCCGATCTCGCGGGCCTGGGCGTCTTCGTGGTGGGCGCGCTTGCGGTACGCCACGGCCTGCGCGTGCAGTTGCGCCCGCGCCGCGAGGGCGGCCTTGCCGCGATCGTCATGCTGCCGGCCGCGCTGCTGCTCGGATCGGCACCGTCGGCGGCCGACATCAGCCACGAACGGGCACTGGAACGCGAAGGCCGGTCGGGTGCGGGACGCCGCCCGCCCGCTGCGGCAACACGCTCCACCCTCCAGGAGCGCCACCAGGCCGCGCCTCGCCCGGCAGCCGAAAAACCGGACCGGGCAGCGCCCGCGGCGGAACCCGTTCAGTCGCCCGAGCCCCCGGTCTCGGCCCCCGAGCCGACGCCTGCCGGCGAGGCGGAGACGCTGCCCAGACGACGCAAGAAGGACACCGAAAAGCGCAGCGATTCGGGCGATTCGCCGACCACGGCCAGCGGGCTCCCCCAGCGTTCCGTGCGCAAGACAAAGGCGAAGGCGGAGACCGCGGCGCCTGGGTCCGGACACGTCCCATCCGAGCGGGCCGGGTCCGAGCGCGCTGGGCACGCGGAGCCCGAGCAAGTGCCTTCCGCGCAGGCGGTGTCCGGACAGGCGCCCCCCGGGCAGGCAGCCCCCGGGCCCGCGGCGCCCGACCGAGACGCGTCCGTGTCCACGGACGACTCCGCGGGCAGCCCGCCGGCGCTGCCCAAGCGCTGGGTCGCGCGCGGGATGGACGAAACCGCCCAATTGCGGGCGATCGACCCGCCCGCCGTAGGCTCGCCAACTCCCCTGCCCCGCGCGGCGGAAGCGGCCCCTCTCGGGTCCGCGGCAACCGCGGCCGCCGGAGCCCTCGGCATGCGCGAACCCGCAGCCGACGGCCCGGTCCCTGCCGGCGCCGAACCGGGTTTTCCCTCCCCGACTCCGACCCCGGCAACCGGTACCGAGGCCGCAGCGCGGGTGCACGACGCGCCGCCGTCGCTCGCTGCCGAAGCGGGCGGGGTGCAGGCCGGGGTCACCGGCACGGGGTTGCCCAAGCGGGTGCCTCGGTCGCGGTCGATCGGGGCCGGGCCGCCGGAGCCGGCGGCGCCTTCCGTGCGGGACAGCGGGCCTGTTGCGGCCGAGGAACTGCGGCGTAGGCTCAGCGGATTCCAGATGGGCAGCGCGGCTGCCCGGCAGGCCGCCGACGACGACATCGCGGCCCCCGGAGGTGAGGCGCGGTGAACGTCGGCCGCCTGTCCCCCTCCCGCCGCGCGCGGTCGGCCCGCACTGCACGGTCGGCCCGTCCCGAAGCACGGACCCGCTCCGCGGAACCGGCCCGCCGTCCCGCCCTCGAATGCCACGCCCCATCCACCCGCAGGCGATCCGCCGTACCGGAACCCGGAGGTGAGCACCGGTGAACACCCAGGACACCGCCGTCGTCCACGTGAAGTGGCTGGTGGACGGGCTCGCACAGGATGTGCCCGGTATCCGGCAGGTCGTCCTCGTCTCGTCGGACGGCCTGCTCCTCGCGTCCGCGGGCGGCAGCGACTCCGGCGGCGAGCGGCTCGGCGCGATCGTGTCCGGGCTGGTGAGCCTCGCGCAGGGCGCCGCGCGCGTGATGGACCTCGGCGAAGTGCGCCAGGAGATCGTGACGATGGCCGAGGGGCACGTCGTGGCGATGTCCATCAGCGACGGCTCGTGCCTCGGCGTGCACGCTTCCGGCACCGGCGATCTGGCCGTCATCGCCTATCAGATGACAGCATTTGTACGCAGGGCCGGACACGTGCTCACCCCGGCCCTCCGCGCCGAGCTCCACCGCAGCCACGAACCGGGCGCCACACCAGGGAGGTAGTCGCGATGGCCGCTGACGTCGGGGGACGGGGCGGGGTCGGCGGGCGGTCCGGACGGGTCCGCCCGTACGCCCTGACCCGGGGTCGCACCAGCTACAGCGAAGTCCTGTTCGTGGAAACCCTGGTCACCTCGCTCGACTGCGAGCCCGGCACCGACGGCGGTGCCGAGTCCCCCTTGGACGTCGGGCGCGACGACATGCCGGAGGTGCGGGCCATCATCGTCCTGTGCCGGGGCGTGCGCTCGGTCGCCGAGGTGTCCGCCCTGCTCGGCCTGCCGCTCGGCGTGGTCCGGGTGCTCATCAGCGACCTGGCCGCCCAGGGGCGCATCAGCGTGTACCAGACAGCCGGCCAGACCGGACCCCCCGACCGCGCACTGCTCGAAAGGCTCCTGGGTGGACTACGCAGGCTCTGAGGCCGTCTCCGCGCACCGCACACCGCCCCTGCCGCCGCCCGCGGCGTCCCGCGGCGGGGGCGCGCCGCCGATCACCTCGACGAAGATCGTGGTGTCGGGCGGCTTCGGGGTCGGCAAGACCACGCTCGTGACGTCGGTGTCCGAGATCGAACCGCTCACCACCGAGTCGGTGATGACGGTGATGAGCGAGGCCACGGACCGGCTCGACGGGCTGCCGGACAAGGTGACCACGACCGTGGCGATGGACTTCGGCCGGGTGACGCTCGACGAGGACCTGGTGCTGTACCTGTTCGGCACGCCGGGCCAGGGCCGGTTCCAGTTCATGTGGGACGACCTGGTGCGCGGCGCCGTGGGCGCCGTCGTGCTGGTGGACACCAGGCGGGTCGAGGACTGCTTTCCGGCGGTGGACTATTTTGAACGAAGCGGACTGCCGTTCGTCGTCGCGATCAACACGTTCGACGGGGCGCCGATCTACCCGGAGGCGGATCTGCGCGAGGCGCTCTCGCTGCGTCCCGGGACGCCGCTGTTCGAGTGCGACGCGCGGGACCGGCGCAGTGCCGCGCGGGCGCTGACGGCGGTGGTGGCGCACGCGCTGCGGCTGGTCGCGAGGTGAGCTTCCGGGCCGGGGCGCCGGGTGGCCGGCGGGCTCCGGCCCGGGGCCGGTGGGGGATCCGTTCCCACCGGTGTTTCGGGTGCACGGAAGCGGGTTCGCGGTGCGGAAGATCCTGGTAGTCGGGGCCGGGCAAGCCGGTCTGATGCTCGCGCTCGGCCTCCAGGACCGGGGTTACGAGGTGACGATCGTCTCGGACCGTACGGCCGACGAGATCCGCGGCGGGCGCGTCATGTCGACGCAGTGCATGTTCGGCACCGCGCTGGCCCACGAGCGGGACTTCGGCCTCGGTCTGTGGGACGGGACGGCCCCCGACGTCCTGGGGCTCGGGGTGTCGGTCGCGGGCCCGGACGGGCGGCGGCTGGTCGACTGGGTGGGACGCCTGGACGCGCACGCGCACTCGGTGGACCAGCGCGTGAAGATGGCCGCCTGGCTGGAGCTGTTCGCCGAGCGGGGCGGCAGCGTGGTGGTGCACCCGGTGGGCGTCGCGGACCTGGAGTGGTATGCGGACCGGTTCGACCTGGTGCTGCTGGCCGCGGGCAAGGGGCCCCTGGCGGGCATGTTCGACCGGGATCCGGCGCGGTCGCCGTACACCCGTCCCATGCGGTCGCTGGCGGTGTCGTACGTGCACGGCCTCGGGCCCCGGCCCGAGCACGACTTCCCGGCGGTGCGCTGCAATCTGGTGCCGGGGGTCGGCGAGCTGTTCGTGATACCGGCGCTGACGCTGTCCGGCCCCTGCGACATCCTCTTCTTCGAGGGCGTGCCGGGCGGGCCGCTGGACGCCTTCCAGGGCGTACGCGACCCGCAGGAGCACCTGGACCTGACGCTGCGGCTGATGAGGCAGTTCGTGCCGTGGGAGTACGACCGGGCCGCGGGCGGGGTGGAGCTCACCGACGCGCACGGCACGCTGTCCGGCCGCTACACCCCGACGGTGCGGCGTCCGGTGGTGGAACTCGCCTCCGGCGGCCTGGTGCTGGGCGTCGCGGACGTGGTGGTGGCGAACGATCCGATCACCGGGCAGGGCTCCAACAACGCGGCCGTGTGCGCGGCCGTGTACCTGGAGGCCGTCGAGGCGTGCGGGGACGGGGAGTTCGACCGGGCGTGGATGACGGAGACCTTCGAGGCGTACTGGACGCACGCGGCGGCGGTCACGAAGTGGACGAACACGATGCTGGCGCCGCCGGAGGAGCACGTGCTGCGGCTCATCGGCGCCGGGACGGAACACCGGGCGGTGGCGGACCGGTTCGCCAACGGCTTCGACGACCCGGCGGACTTCGAGGCGTGGTTCTACACGCCGGAGCGGGCGGACGCATACCTGGCGTCGCTCGGCGGCGAGCACCGGTCCGCGCGGCGCCGGACGACCTTCCAGCAGTAGAGCCGATCGACCGTCGGTGCGCGCGGCGCTACACCGCGCTCCAGCAGTAGAGCCGGTCTCCCGCGTCGCGGGCGCGGCGGGCCAGGGCGACGAAGTCGGCGGCGAGTCCGGTGAGATCGCCGTCCAGTCCGGCTGCCCTCCCCCACCGCGCGGCGAACTCGGGCAGGCGCGTGTCGTCGGCGTCGGCGAGGGCGTCCCGTGTGCGCTGTCCCAGTTCGGCGATCAGCACGCCTTCGTCCCCGGACGGGTCCTCGGGAGTCGCGGCGGCGGCGTCGCCGGCCGGCCACACGAGCACGAAGTCCAAGGAATCGGGGGCGGTGAAGTCGGTGACCGTCCCCGCGACCGCGTCCACCAGGGGTACGAGCATGACGGCGAAGTCGATGCCTTTGGCGTCCATGGCGTCGAAGACGGGCTGCCCGGGGGCGCCGCGCCCCTTGGGCCCGCCGTCCCGCTCCAGCGCCCGCAGGGCGGCGGCGGCGTCCGGTGCCCGGTAGTAGTCGAAGAGAACACCCATGCCGAACTCTCTACCATGGCCGGGGACGGCCCGCCGTTACAGGATCGCCAGCGAGGCGACGGCAATCAGTGCGGCGTTCGCGGTGTCCGGGTCGCCCTGCACCTCGACCTCGGTTTCGTCCGGACGCCTGTTGCCGCCGAGGAGACGGCAGAAGTCCGTGGACGACAAACGGAGTTCGGCCTTCGGCTCACCCGCGCCCAGGGACACGGTGGCCCCGCCCGGGCCGTCGACCACCAGCTTTGCGGCGACTTCGGATTCGAGCAACCCCAGTGTCGCGAAACCGAGTTCGACAAGGTGTTCCATCGATTCGGGCGACGGTTCGGGGAAGGGCCTGCCCACCGCGCGGCCGATGTCGTCGGCGTGCAACCACGTCTCGAAGCCGCGCGCGAGGTAGGCGTCGGCCAACGCCAGTGTGCGGCCCGCGTATTCGACGGGAGCGTCGTCCCGCTCCCGGGACGCGCGGCTCTTCAGCAGGCTCCGCGCCTGTGCGCGCCAGGCGTGCCAGCTCATGCGGTACGGCCTGCCGTGGTGCCGGGCCATGATGTAGCGGCTGCGGCCCTCCCACTCGCCGACCGGCCCGCCGAACTGCGCCATGGACGCGAACGGGCCCTCGTACGGCGGCAGTCGGATCGCCTCGGGCACGCCCGCCGCGGCGCACACCGCGCCGTCCCCGGCCATCAGGTGCACCACGGTCTGCTGCACGTCCCAGTCGTGGATGACCTGCGTCGCCCACTCCTCGCTGCTGAGGTCCCGCAGCAGGGCGTCGAGGGCGGTGAACGCCTCGGCGAACGCCCGGGCGTGCGGTCCGGTGGGGACCGACGGCTCGCGTCTGCGCAGGGCTTCGGCGACGACGCGCCCCCGTACCGCTGCCGGCAGCCCTGTCATGACCGCGCCTCCGTCCCTTCCTCCGCCACGGCACTTCCGCCGTCGCGGGCCGCCGCGTCCCACTGCGCCAGGCCGGAGCGCACCCGTTCGGCCACCACGCTCTCGACCACGCCGAGCTTCGCGGCGACCTGGCGGTACGTCAGGCCCTCGAAGTAGGAGAGCTCCACCACGTCCCGCAGCTCCGGTGCGAGGCCCGCCAGGGAGGTCGCGACGGCGTCCTCGTCCCGGGATTCGCCGCCGCCCGGTGCCGCGGATTGCCCTGGTCCGCCGACGCGTTCGACCGCTCGGCGGTGTGCGGCGGCGATCAGCCAGGCGGCCATCGACCACTTCGACGGGTCGTAGGAGTACGGGCGTTCCCACAGTCCGACGAAGACCTCGCAGGTGACGTCCTCGGCGGCCTGCGGGTCTCGGGTCACGCGCAGGGCCACTCCGTACACGAACTCCGCGTAGGCGTCGTACACCCGGCCGAGTGTGTGCTCGTCGCCGAGCAGCAGCCCGCGGTGGTCCAATCCGTCGTCACGGCTGTCCGGCACGCCCCGCCCCACGGCCACCCCACCTCAGTCCGCCCGCAAGCACAGCGGGCATCCCCGGATCACCCCACGACGGTACGCCTCGGAACCCGCTCCCGCCCAGCCTCGGACGGCAATCCGGAGGGTCGTCTTCGCCGGAGCGGCGGGCAACTCCTCGGCATTCAACTGCCGTTCACTTGGCGGTTCGGCGTCCGTGGGGGAACTCACCCGGATTCCAGCGCAATTGCGGGTGGCTTCCGCTTCAACGGCGGCTCATTCGGCGGCCGTTCCACCAGCGGCTGCTTCGGCACCGCCTTCGGCGTCGCCGCCGGCGGCGAGAGCGGCAAAGGCTGCGACGGCGGCCAGCGCGGCGTCGAGCCGGCCCGCGGCCTCGTCGGCGATCGGGCGCAGTGCCTCGATCCCGGTGAACGCGACCATGGCCGCCGGGTCGAAGGCCTGGACGAGCGTCCCGCCGCCGTCGCCGCGGACCACCACGTTGCACGGCAGCAGGAGCCCGATGTTCCGGTCGACGCCGAGCGCGCGGTGCGCGAGCGGCGGGTTGCAGGCGCCGAGGATCAGGTAGTCCTCCATGGGCTCACCCAGCTTGGCGGCCATGGTGGCGGTGACGTCGATCTCGGTCAGCACGCCGAAGCCCTGCGCGGCGAGGGCGTCCCGTACGGCGGCCACCGTGTCGGCGAATCCGGTCGTCACGCGGACGGTGCGGTCGTAGGACATGGTGTCGATCTCCTCCGAAAATACGGGTGGGGGTATCCGGTACGCTGTCCATATTACCCCGGGGGGTATATCCAGGAGGAACTGTGACCGTTGGTGACCACATACGCGACACCGGCTCGGGGAACGCCCCCGCGACCGCACCGGCAGCGCCCCGGCCCGCCGGACCGGCACCGCGCCCGGGCCGCTTCGGACGCCTCGGCCTGTGGTCCGCCGCACACCTGCGCCTGGTCGCCGTGCTCTGGCTCGCCCTCGTCGCGGGGCTCGGCGCCTTCGCCCCCCAGGTGACATCGGCGCTCGCCGGCGCGGGCTGGCATGCCGAGGGCAGCGAATCGGTGCAGGTCCGCGACCTCGCGCAGCGGCACTTCGGCGGCAACGCCTCGACCGCGCTGCAAGTGGTCGTGCGCGCCGACCGGCCGGTCGCCGACCCGTCCGTCCAGGCGGTCGTCGACCGCGCCACCGCGCTGCTGGAGGCCGATGCCCGCGTCACCGCCGTCGTGCCGCCGCAGCCCGGTGCCACGCTCGGCGCCGACGGCCGGACCGCCGTGCTGCTGGCCGGAGCGGGCGGCGACTCCGACGCCATGGTCCGGGCCGCCGACGACCTCAAGGAACCGCTCGCGGCGCTCTCCGGCGACGGGGTGGAGGTGGCGGCGACCGGCTCGTCCGTCATGTGGAGCGACTTCAACACCGCGAACCACGACGCGATGATCAAGTCGGAGATGCTGTCGTGGCCGGTGACCATGGCGATCCTGGTCCTGGCGTTCGGCTCACTGGTGGCCGCCGGGCTGCCGCTGCTGCTCACGCTGGCCGGCCTGGCCGCGTCGGCCGGGGCCCTGGTGCTGCTCGACCACGTGACGCCGGTCTCCATCTGGGCGATGAACTTCGCGATGATGTTCGCGCTCGCCCTCGGCATCGACTACGCGCTGTTCCTCGTGGTGCGCTTCCGGGCGGCCCTGGCCCGGCACGGCGACGCCCGCCGAGCGGTGGCCGAGACGATGGACACAGCGGGCAAGGCGGTGGCGCTCTCCGGGGCGACGGTCCTGGTCAGCCTGTCCGCGGTGATGCTCGTTCCGGCGCCGGCGTTCCGCACGATGGCGCTGGGCATCATGCTGGCCGTCGTCTTCGTGCTCGCCGCCACGCTCACGCTCCTGCCCGCGGTGCTCGGGCGCCTGGGCCCCAAGGTCGACGCGGCGGCGCTGCCGTGGCGCCGGAGCGGGCGTGCGAACTCCCCTGACAACGCGAGCGGTTCGCCGCGCTTCACCCGCTGGGCCGACAAGCTCTGGCGGCACCCGCTGCGTTACGGCGTGCCCGCGCTCGTGGTGCTGCTGGTCCTGGCCGCACCGGTGATCGGGCTGCGGACCGCCATGCCGTCGATCGACGTCGTCCCGGCGGACGCGTCCTCCCGGGTCGGATACACCGCCGTGCAGGAGGAGTTCGGCCCGGGCGCGCCCGGCATGCTGCAAATCGTGACACCGACCGCGCAGGCGGCGGGAGTTGCGGACGACGCCGCGAGCGACCCCGGAATCGCCGCGGTGCTGCCTCCGGTTGCGGCCACCGACGGTTCGGGGCTCAGCATGGTCCAGGCCGTACCGTCCGTGGACCCGTCCGATCCGGCGCTCGGCGACACGCTGGACCGGCTGCGCGCCGGACTGGTCGACGAGGCGCGAGTCGGCGGTGCCGCGGCGGAGAACCTCGACCTGAAGACCGCGCTGGACGACCGCACGCCGCTCGTGCTCGGCGTCGTCCTCGGACTGGGCTTCCTGCTCCTGGTGTTCGCGTTGCGGGCGCCTTTGGCCGCGCTGCTCGGCACGGTGACGAGCCTGCTGTCCACCGCGGCCGCGTTCGGCGTCGCACGGCTCATCTTCCAGGACGGGCACGGCGCGTCGCTGCTGGGCTTCACGCCGCAGGGCTTCCTGGACGGCTGGGCGCCGGTGTTCTTCTTCGCGATGATCTTCGCGGTGGCGATGGACTACACCGTGTTCCTGCTCGCCTCCGCCAAGGAGCACTACGAGAAGACCGGCGACGCACGCCGGGCGACGGTCGGCGCGCTGGCCGACTCCGGGCGCGTGGTCTTCGCGGCGGCGGCGGTCATGGTCGCCGTGTTCTTCACCTTCGCGCTGTCCGGACCGCTGCCGCCCAAGGAGATGGGCGTCGTGCTCGGGACGGCGGTGCTGCTGGACGCGGCGCTCGTGCGCCTCGTGCTGCTGCCGGTCCTGCTGCGGCTGTCCGGGCGGGCGGCGTGGTGGTGCCCGGCGTGGCTGCGCCGCGTGCTGCCGGACGTGCGGTTCTCGCACGACTGACCGCGGCAGCCCGTCGGATATACCCCCAGGGGTACTATGGGCCCCTGATGCACAAGGAAAGGCCGATGAAATGACCGTCGTCGACGAGGACGCGAGCCGCGCCGTCCTGAACCGCCTGCGCCGCGCCCAGGGGCAACTGACCGCCGTCATCGCGATGGTGGAGGCCGGCCGTGACTGCAAGGACGTCGTGACGCAACTCGCGGCGGTGTCAAGGGCGTTGGACCGCGCCGGTTTCAAGATCATCGCCAGCGGTATGCGCCAGTGCCTGACCGAGACCGACGGCGACAGCCCGCCGCTGAGCGAGGCCGAGCTGGAGAAGTTGTTCCTGTCGCTCGCCTGAGGCGCCCGGGCCGGTCAGCGCCGGCCGGGACGGTGGCGCAGGTGGCGGTTGCCGCGGTTGTTCCAGCAGGCGCGGTGCCAGTGGCGGCGGTCGTCCACCGTGCCGAGCCCGTCCGCGCGCCACGCGACGACGTGCGGGACGCCGACCGGGATCTCGTGGTCGCAGCCCGGGCAGCGGTACGTCTTGGCGGCCGCGGCGCCCGAGACCGGGCGTACGATCCACTCCCCGTCGCGGCCCGACTCGCGCGACTCCAGCCCGAACCAGCCGCCGGACCCGGAGTCCGGGTCGGGGCGTTCCGGTCGCTGCGGGCGATTTCGACGGGGCACGGGAAAAGCGTAGAGGTCGGTGGGCCCCCTGCCGCCAGGGGGCTCGCCGACCTCCGCGTCCCGCGCTGCTTCTCCGCTCTGCCTATCCGGACTGCTTCTCGGGGCTACTTCACCGCGCTACCGCTCCGTGCCGCCCCTCGCGCTACTTCTTCGCGTAGTCCCGGAAGCCGCGGCCCGTCTTGCGGCCGAGGTAGCCCGCCGTCACCAGGTGCTCCAGCAGCGTCGCGGGCGCCCACCCCGGCTCGCGGAACTCGGCGTACAGCACCCGCTCGATGGCCAGCGACACGTCGAGGCCGACGACGTCGAGGAGTTCGAACGGACCCATCGGATACCCGGCGCCGGTCTTGATCGCGGTGTCGATCTCGTCCGCCGACGCGTAGTTGGCCTGGAGCATCTTGACCGCGTCGTTCAGGTACGGGAACAGCAGCGCGTTCACGATGAATCCCGCCCGGTCGCCGCAGTCCACCGCATGCTTGCGGGTGCGGCGGCACACCTCGTGGACGGTGGCCACGACGTCGTCCGACGTGGTGACCGTGCGCACCACCTCGACCAGCTTCATCACCGGCGCCGGGTTGAAGAAGTGCATGCCCACGACGTCCTCGGGACGCTTCGTGGCCATCGCGCACTCGATCACCGGCAGCGAGGACGTGGTCGTGGCGAGCACCGCGCCCGGCTTGCAGATCTCGTCGAAGTTCTCGAACAGCGCCTGCTTGACCGACAGTTCCTCGACGACGGCCTCCAGCACGAGGTCCGCGTCGGCGAGGTCCTCCAGGCGCGTCGTGCCGGTGACCCGGCCGAGCGCCGCGTCCCGGTCCTCCTCGCTGAGGCGGCCGCGCTGCACCTGCTTGTCGAGCGAGCGCGTGAGCGCGCCGGTGACCGCGCCGACCTTCGCGTCGCTGCGGGCGACGAACGTCACCTGGTAGCCGGACTTCGCGAACACCTCGACGATGCCGGTCGCCATCGTGCCGGACCCGACGACGCCAACTGCGTTGATCTCACGGGGTGTTCCGGCGACCGTGGTACCCGCCGCGGCGTCCGAGACGACGGCCGACGAGCCGGGTGCCTCGTACCGGTAGAAGCCGCGCCCGCTCTTGCGGCCCAGCAGGCCCGCGGTGGCCATCTGCTTGAGGATCGGCGCGGGTGCGTGCAGGCGGTCGCGCGACTGGCGGTACATCTGCTGGAGGATGTTGTACGCCGTGTCGATGCCGACCAGGTCCAGCACCGCGAGCGGGCCCATCGGCAGGCCGCAGCCGAAGCGCATGGCCGCGTCGATGTCCTCGCGTGTGGCGTACTTCTCCTCGAACATCGCCGCGGCGTGGTTCAGGTACGCGAACAGCAGCCCGTTCGCGATGAACCCGGCCCGGTCCCCCGCCACCACCGGCGCCTTGCCGAGCTTCTCGGCGAGCGCCACGACGTCCTCCAGGACGTCCGGCTCGGTGACGACCGTGCGCACGACCTCGACCAGCTTCATGACCGGGGCCGGGTTGAAGAAGTGCAGGCCGACGACGCGGGCCGAGCGGCCGGTGGCGACCGACAGCTCGGTGACCGACAGCGACGAGGTGTTCGTGGCGAGGATGGTGTCCGGGCCGCAGATCTTGTCGAGCTGCGCGAACATGTCCAGCTTGAGGTCGAGCTGCTCCGGTATGGCCTCCAGGACCAGGTCGGCGTCGGCCACGGCGGTGAGGTCGCTGCCGAGGCTGACGCGCCCGTACAGCTCGGTCTGCTCGTCCTCGGTCAGCTTGCCGCGCTCGACGGCCCGGGCGGTCGAGGTGCGGATGCGGGCGAGGCCGCGTTCGACCGCGGCATCGTCCACCTCCACGCCGATGACGCGGACGCCGCCGCGGGCGAGGATCTCGACGATGCCGGCACCCATGGTGCCGAGGCCGACCACGCCGACCGTTGTGATGTCACGCGCCATCATGCGCTCCTTGAATGCCGTCTCCCCGAGAGGAGTACGCCTTGAGGGTTGCCGTGCGGGTTCCGCTGGTGCTGCTGCTGTTCGGTACCGCTGGTGCCGCTGATTGCCGCTGCTGGTTACCGCTGCTGGTTACCGCTGAGTATTCCTGCGCTGTGCGGGGAGTATTGCAGGCCCTGCCGAACGGGCACAGACCGGTCGGACAAGCCGTTCGTGCCCCAATGGGGATTTCACCCGTTATGACGGGTGCAGGGATACCGAGAGGCTGCCCACCATGAAGTTGGGGATCTTCCTGCTCGCGGCCCAGTTCGAGGCCGGAGACCAGGGAACGGTGCTCACCTCCGCCATGGACGCGGGGTGCGCCGCGGAGGAGGCCGGGTTCGACGAGGCGTGGATCGCCGAGCACCACTTCGTGCCGTACGGGTTGTGCCCGTCCGCGGTCACGTTTGCGGCCATGCTACTGGGGCGTACGGACCGGCTGCGAGTAGGGACGGCCATCAGTGTGCTGCCCAACACCCATCCGGTCGCACTCGGCGAGCAGGCCGCGCTGCTGGACCAGCTCTCCGGCGGCCGCTTCACGCTGGGCATCGGCCGCGGCGGGCCGTGGGTGGACCTGGAGGTCTTCGGCGGCGGCATCGAGCGGTACGACGAGGAGGGCTGGGCCGAGTCCGTCGACCTCCTCATGCGCTGGCTGACCCTGCGCCGGGTGGGCGCCGACGGCCGGCACTTCCGCTTCCGCCCGGTCCCGGTGGTCCCCCGGCCGCTGACCCGCCCGCATCCGCCCGCGATCGTCGCCTGTACGTCCGCCTCCTCGGCCGCGCTGGCCGCCCGGCAGGGCCTCCCGATGCTGCTCGGCATGCATGCGGACGACTGCGAGAAGGCCGAGATGATCCGCGCTTACGACGCCGCCGCCCGCGCCTGCGGCCGGGACCCGCGCGGCGTCGAGCACGCCGCGGCCTCGGTCGCCCTGGTCGCCGACTCGCGCGCCGAGGCGGTGCGCGAACTCAAGGCCGCCATGCCGCGCTGGCTGAACCGGGGACTGTCCGCCCACCAGACGGTCGACGGCCGGGCCCGGACCATGCGCGACCCGCACGCGTACACCGACTACCTGTGCGAGATCCACCCGGTCGGCACCCCGCGCGACGTCGTCGCCGCCCTGCGCCGCACCACCGAGGCCACCGGCATCCGCCGCCACCTCCTGTTCGCCGAGGGCACCGGCCGCCCGGACCGCACGCTCGACAACATCCGCAGACTGGGCAAGGAAGTCCTCCCCGAACTCCGCGACGCATCCGCGGGGTGAGCCGCGCGTCCGGCTATCCGGCCGCCTGCCCGCCGGTCATGTGCTCCAGGAACCAGTCCCGCGCCAGCTCCGTGACCACCGACAACGTGCCGGGTTCGGTGAACAGGTGGGTCGCACCGGGAACGACCGACAGGCGGTTCTCGCCACGCAGGAGGGCCTGGGCCTCGCGGTTGAGGTCCAGCACGAGATGGTCGTCGCCGCCCACGATCAACAGCGTGGGGGTCGTCACCGACGGAAGACACGGCCCCGCGAGATCCGGCCGCCCGCCCCGGGAGACGACGGCCGAGACCCCGGAGTCGAGTTCCGCGGCCCACAGCGCGGCGGCCGCACCCGTACTCGCTCCGAAGTAGCCCAACGGCAAGCCCACCAGCGCAGGTTGCCCGCGCAGCCAGTGGGTCACCCCGACCAGGCGGCGGGCGAGCATTTCGGTGTCGAACACCTGTGCGCGATCGCCCTCTTCGTCCTCGGTGAGCAGATCGAACAGCAACGTGGCGAGCCCGGCCGCGTTCAGCCCGGAGGCGACGAAGCGATTGCGCGGGCTGCGCCTGCCGCTTCCGCTGCCGTGCGCGAACACGACGACGCCCCGCGGGCTTTCGGGCACGCTCCAGGTCCCACCCAACCGGGTCCCGCCGATGCGCACCTCGACTTCGCGTTCTCCGGCGGCGGGTCTGCGGACGCGGGCGTCGGCGTGGTCCAAGCACTCGACGACCTCGGCGTCCGAGGTCTGCGTGAAGTCGGCGTAGAAGCGCCCGATGGCGAGGAAGTCCACGGGCTGGTACGGGCACACGAATTCGTCGACGTCCTTGCCGACGCGGGGGGGGGGGGGCG
>NZ_JBPKBH010000005.1:492231-559042 GCF_051388915.1 Yinghuangia sp. YIM S09857
CGCGGCCCGGGCGGTGGATCCGGTGGCGATGCCGTCGTCGACCACGACGACGGTCCGACCGCGCACATCGGTCCGGGTGCGATCGCCCCGATAGCGCCGGGCGCGTTCCTCCAGCACCCCCAACTCGCGCTCCCGAACGGCGCGCAACTCCTCCTCGGTGATACGCATACTGCGGACCACCTCGTCGGCGACCACCATCACACCGTCCTCGCCGACCGCGCCCATGGCCAGCTCGGGCTCGAACGGAACACCGAGCTTGCGTACGAGACACACGTCCAGCGGCGCGTCCAGTTCCTCGGCCACCTCGGCCGCCACCGGCACGCCCCCACGGGGCAGCCCCAGCACGACGACGTCCTCGTCCCGCAGATGCTCCAGCCGGGCAGCCAGCTCCCGCCCCGCCTCCCGCCGGTCACTGAAGATCACCGCAAACCTCCTCAGGGCCAAATCCCCGAGGGTCGTCACCTCTCCAGTGTCACACCATGGGCCCCGCTGAGAGGACGGAGTTGGAGACGTTCGGTTCTTGTGCTCCTGCGCTCGGTGGGGTGGTTGAGGTGACCGTGCGGGTGGGGCCACGCGGGCTGCGCGTGGGGCCACGCGGGCTGCGCGTGGGGCCACGCGGGCTGCGCGTGGGGCCACGCGGGCTGCGCGTGGGGCCACGCGGGCTGCGCGTGGGGCCACGCGGGCTGCGCGTGGGGCCACGCGGGCTGCGCGTGGGGCCACGCGGGCTGCGCGTGGGGCCACGCGGGCTGCGCGTGGGGCCACGCGGGCTGCGCGTGGGGCCACGCGGGCTGCGCGTGGGGCCACGCGGGCTGCGCGTGGGGCCACGCGGGCTGCGCGTGGGGCCACGCGGGCTGCGCGTGGGGCCACGCGGGCTGCGCGTGGGGCCACGCGGGCTGCGCGTGGGGCCACGCGGGCTGCGCGTGGGGCCACGCGGGCTGCGCGTGGGGCCACGCGGGCTGCGCGTGGGGCCACGCGGGCTGCGCGTGGGGCCACGCGGGCTGCGCGTGGGGCCACGCGGGCTGCGCGTGGGGCCACGCGGGCTGCGCGTGGGGCCACGCGGGCTGCGCGTGGGGCCACGCGGGCTGCGCGTGGGGCCACGCGGGCTGCGCGTGGGGCCACGCGGGCTGCGCGTGGGGCCACGCGGGCTGCGCGTGGGGCCACGCGGGCTGCGCGTGGGGCCACGCGGGCTGCGCGTGGGGCCACGCGGGCTGCGCGTGGGGCCACGCGGGCTGCGCGTGGGGCCACGCGGGCTGCGCGTGGGGCCACGCGGGCTGCGCGTGGGGCCACGCGGGCTGCGCGTGGGGCCACGCGGGCTGCGCGTGGGGCCACGCGGGGTGCGGGTGGCGTGCGTCGGCAAGCGGTCGCAGGGCCGGGGGTGGCGGAGCCAGGGGGCGGAGCCGGGGGTCGCGAGGTCAGCGGTGGCGGGCGGCTTGGCGTAGGTCGCGGGTCACGGCGGCTTCGGTGCGGAGCTCGCGGACCAGGGTGCGGAGGAGTGCGCGGCGGTCGGTGTCGCCGCGGCGGAGGGCGCCGAGGGCGCAGGCGGCCATGAACGCCGGGGTCATCAGACGGCTCGGCTTGCGCACGCGCGAGTAGACGTCCAGCAGCCGCCGGGAGCCGTGCGGCTCGGTGGCGAGCATGCGCAGCATCTGCTCCTGGAGGGGGTTGACCGGGTCCGCCCGTGCGAAGCGGTTGGTCCAGTGGTAGGTCTCTCGGCACTCCGCGACCAGCCGGCGCTCCCACGCGCGTACGACCGCGTCCAGCCGGCCCGGGTTGCCGAGCACCGGTGCGGCCGCCTCGCCCAGCAGGCGGCCGAAGCGCAGTGCGTCGCGGATCCCCTGCGCGGTGACCGGGTCCTTGAAGTGCCCGGCGTCCCCGGCCAGGGCCCAGCCGGGCCCGGCGGACCTGCGGAAGTACGAGGGCTGTTCGACGGACGCCACGATCTTCGTCGCACGCGCGGCACCGGCAAGTCGCTTGGCCAGACCGGGGATCGAGGCCACGGTGCGGTCGTACTCGCCCTCCAGGTCGAGGCGGAACGCGTCCGCCCGCTCCTTGGGCGGCATCAGGAGGGCCAGCACGAGCCCGCCGTCGGTGGGGAACGCCGTGCCCAGCTCCCGGCCTTCGAGCCACATCGCGGCGGTACCGCGCCAATCGTCGTGCGGGTCCTCGTAGTAGGCGTAGTACCCGGCCCGCTCGTTGGCGTTGGACAGGTACGGGACGTCGACGCCGAGCAGCCGGGCGACCGTCGACCTCCGGCCGTCCGCACCGATCACCAGCGGTGCCCGCAAGGTGAGTTCGCCCTTGGCGCCGCGCTCGGCGGCCCGAACGCCGATGACGCGGCCGTCCTTCCCGCGCACGAGCGAGGTGACCTTGACACCCTCGCGCACCTCGGCGCCGGCCGCCCGCGCGGTCCGGACCAGCGCGAGGTCGAGCCCCGGCCGCCGCACGCACATGCCGTACGCGATGCCGTCCACGGGCGAGTACGTGCCCCGCACCTCGGCCCCGGGCGATCCGATGTACGCGTCGAAGTGCCTGGGCGGGTCCAGCTCTTCGACGCGGTCGAGGGCCCCGAGCCGGGCCAGTTCGGCGACCCCGCCGGCGAACAGCAGGTGGGTGGAGACCGTGTCGGACGGGAACCTGCCGGCGTCGAGGGCGACCACCCGGCGCCCGGCCTTGGCGAGGGCGGTGGCGGCGGCCGACCCGGCGCAGCGGGCCCCGACCACGATGGCGTCGACGTGCTCTTCGCTCACGGGATCCCCCTGAATCGCGTTGCGGGAACGTGCCGTTGCGGACGTGCGGCGATCGGATCCGGCCGGTCGTGCGGAGCGAACTCAACCGACAGATCCGTCGGTTCCTGTGACGCTAGACCCGGCGTACCGCCCCGGACAAGCCCCCGCGCACGGCTACGCTGAGCGCATGGCAGCCCTCCCGCACCCGGACCGTCCCTCGGCCGCGGCCCCCGCCGCGCCGCCCGCGGCGGTGCGGCGCCGCATGCCGGGTCCGGCGCGGCGCCGCCGGATCGAGGACGCCGCGCTGGCGGTGTTCGGCGCGAAGGGGTACGGGGCCGCGTCCATGGGCGAGATAGCCGAGGCCGCGGGCGTCACGCGGAGCGTGCTGTACGAGCACTTCGCCACCAAGCGCGTGCTGTTCCTGACCGTGCTCGGCGAGCAGAACGCGTCCCTGGTCGCGCACATGGGCGCGGCCATCACCGGGCGCGGCGGGCGGCACACGCGCATGCGGGCCACCGTGGCGGCGTACTTCGACTTCGCCGAGGCCCACCCGGTGGCGCGGCGGCTGCTGTTCGACCAGACGGACGAGGGCGACCCCGAACTGAGCGCGGTGCGCTGGGGGATCCGGCAGACGCGCACCCGTTCGGTGATGGCCATGATGGCGCACGACACCGAGCGCGCCGGTCTCGATCCTCGCTCCCCCGAAGCGGAAGTGCTCATCGAGCTGCTGATCAGCAGCCTGGACGGGGTCGCCCAGTGGTGGGCGCACCACCCGGACACACCGCGCGCGACGCTGGAGGCGATGGCCGCGAACGTCCTGTGGGGCGGCCTGGAGCGGCTGAACACCCCGGACGACACGCCGCCGGCGTTCTCCGACCTCGACTGAGCGGCGGCCGCGCAGGGGCCGCCAGAGCGGCCGGAACCCCTCCCCCACGCCCGGCGAGATCCACTGACGCTCCGTCAAAAACAGGCAACGGTACATCTCTTGACCCGCTGTACCACGAGCGCGATAGTCGGCTCTGCGTCCTGTCGACACATGTGTCGGTTAGCACCGGTCCACGACAGCACTCCCGCACTCCAACAGCCGCACGGCACCAGCGCGGCCGTGGTGACGGCCGCGTCTTCGGAGGTCGTAGGAGAGACCGCTAGGAGGCCCCGTGTCCACGCACGAGCAGCACCTCCCGCACCAGGAGCAACCCCCGCCCACCCGCCGCACGTTCGTCGCCGGGGCCGTGGGCGTCGGCGCCGCGGCGACCGGGATCGGCGGTACGGGCGCCCTCGCGGCCCCGGCGTTCGGCGCACCTCTCGTCGCCGCCGCACCGGGCCGTCGCGTGGCCGTCCTCGGCGGGGGCATGGCGGGCCTGACCGCGGCCCACGAACTGGCCGAACGCGGCTTCCAGGTCACCGTCTACGAGCGCAAGTCACTGGGCGGCAAGGCCCGCAGCATCCCTGTCCCCGGCACCGGCGCGGGCGGCCGTCGGGACCTGCCCGGCGAGCACGGCTTCCGCTTCTTCCCCGGCTTCTACCTCAACGTGCCGGACACGATGCGCCGCATCCCCTTCCCCGGCAACCCGAACGGCGTGCACGACAACCTCGTGGACGCGCCCGAGGCGATCTTCGCGCAGGCCGGACGCCCCGACAACCGACTCGTCCTGCCCAGCGGCCTCGACGACCTGACCCCCGAGGCGATCCGCGCCGCCCTCAAGACCATGGCGAGCGTCGCCGGGCAGGTGCCCTGGTGGGAAATCGCCTTCTGGGCCGAGAAGATGGTCGTGTTCTTCACCAGCGGCGAACTGCGGCGGCGCCACCAGTGGGAGTACATGCCCTACTCCGAGTACCTCCAGATGGACCGGATGTCGGAGGCGTACCGCAACATCCTTGTGCGGTCCTTCACTTCGACGCTCGTCGCGGCCAAGGAGAACGTCGCCAGCACCCGCACCATCACCATGATGGTGGAGATCTTCCTGTGGACCATGCGCGGCCGCGGCAACGACGGCGCCCCCGACCGCGTCCTGAACGGCCCCACCAACGAAGCCTGGATCGACCCGTGGCACACCCTGCTCACGTCCCTGGGCGTCGAGTTCAAGGTGGGCTGGACCGTCACCGGCCTCGACTGCGCGGGCGGGCGCATCACCGGGGCGCGCGTGACCGACCCCCGGGGCGACGCGGGGACGGTCGAGGCCGACCACTACGTGCTCGCCGTCCCGGTCGAGCGGGCCGTACCGCTGATGAGCCCCGCGCTGGTCGCCGCCGACCCCGCGCTCGGCCGCCTGCGCCGCCTCCGGACCGACTGGATGAACGGCCTGATGATCTACCTCAGGCGCCGGACGCCCGTCACCCACGGGCACCTGGCGTTCATGGACTCGCCGTGGGCCGTCACCGGGCTCACCCAAGGGCAGTTCTGGCGCGAGGACTTCGCGACCACGTACGGCGACGGCAGTGTGCACGACTGCCTGTCGCTCGACCTGTCCGACTGGGACTCCCCCGGCATCGTGTACGGGGTCTCCGCGCGCAAGTGCACGCCCCGGCAGATCGTCGACGAAGTCCTCGCGCAGATCCGGGACAACCTCGACGACGGGGCCTCGCTCGTCCCCGACTCCGCGATCCACTCGTGGTTCCTCGACCCCGGCATCACCGGATCGGGCACCCCGGCCGTCGCGAACGACGAACCGCTGATGGTCAACACGACCGGTTCCTGGGACGACCGCCCGGAGGCGACGACGCGTATTCCGAACCTGTTCCTGGCCGGGGACTATGTACGGGTCTCGGTCAACCTGGCCACCATGGAGGGAGCGAACGAGGCGGGGCGCAAGGCGACCAACGGCGTGTTGGCGGCGGCCGGTTCGGCGGCGGCGCCGGTCCGGGTCCTGGAGATGTACCAGGAGCCCGCACTGGCCGGCTTCCGGCGGGCGGACGACGTGCGCTTCCGGCTCGGGTTGCCGAACGCGTTCGACGTGCTGAAGCCGTACTGGCCGTGACATCCCGCCCGGGGTGACGGGATCCGACGGAGGGACTGGCGGACCGTGCCGGAGACGAAGGAGCGGCGGGACGCCGCGGGGACGGAGCCCCGGGTGCGGCATGTCGCCGTGATCGGCGCCGGGTTCGCCGGGCTGTGCATGGCGATCCGGCTGCGGCAGGCGGGCGTCCAGGACTTCACGGTGTTCGAGAAGGCCGACGACCTTGGCGGCGTGTGGCGCGACAACACGTACCCGGGCGCGGGCTGCGACGTCCCGAGCATCCTCTACTCCTACTCCTTCGCCCAGCACGGCCGTTGGTCGCGCAGCTTCCCGCTGCAACGCGAGATCCTGGCGTATCTGCGGCGCTGCGCCGACGAGTTCGGGCTGCACGCGCACATCAGGCTCGGCACCGAGGTGGTGTCCGCCCGGTTCGACGAGACCGCCGAGGTGTGGCGCCTGCGCACCGCGTCCGGGGACGAGCACGCCGCCCGCGTCCTCGTCTCCGGCGTCGGCCAGCTCAACCGCCCGCGCCTGCCGGACATCCCGGGCCTGCGGACCTTCACCGGCACCGCGTTCCACTCCGCAGAGTGGCGGCACGACCACGACCTCACCGGCCGCCGCGTCGCGGTGATCGGCACCGGACCGAGCGCGGTGCAGTTCGTCCCGGAGATCGCCCGGCAGGTCGACCGGCTCTTCGTCTTCCAGCGGTCCGCGAACTGGGTGGTCCCCAAACCCGACCGCGAGTTCGGACTGCGCGAGCTGACGCTGCGTGACAAGGTGGCGCCCGTACGGCTGTTCCTGCGGGGGCTCACCTATCTTCGGGCGGAAACAGTCATCTACTGGGCCATCAGGGGCGGCAGGCTCGCCAAGCTCGCCGAGTACGTAGCCCGCAGGCACCTCGAAAAGCAGGTCTCCGAAACGGCGTTGCGCGCCAAGCTAACCCCGGACTTCCCGATCGGCTGCAAGCGCATCCTGATCTCGGACGACTGGTACCCCGCGCTCGCCCGCGACAACGTCGAACTCGTCACCGAGCCGGTCGGCCGCGTCATCCGCACCGGCATCGACACCCTCGACGGCGTCCACCGCCCGGTCGACACGATCATCTACGGCACCGGCTTCCTGGCCACCGAGTTCCTCAAGCCGATCGACATCGTCGGCCGCGACGGGGTGGCCCTCCAGGACGTCTGGAAGGACGGCGCGGCCGCGTATCTCGGCATCACCGTGCCCGGCTTCCCCAACCTGTTCATGCTGTACGGGCCGGGCACCAACCTCGGCCACAACTCGATCATCCACATGATCGAGTCCCAGGCGGCGTTCATCCTCGCCAGGATCCGCGAGGGCGGCGTGCACGAGGTCCCGCAGGCCGCGTACGACCGGCACCAGGAGCGCCTGGCCGCCGCCGTCGACAACACGGCCTTCGCCGCCGACTGCAACAGCTGGTACAAGGACGCCGACGGCCGCGTCACCACCAACTGGGCGCGACGAACGCTGACTTACCGCCTGGCGACGCGACGCGGGTGACCGGGCGACCTGGCCACTGGGTGATCGGGTGATCGGGCCACCGGGTGATCGGACGACCGGGCCACCGGGTCACCGGGGCACCGGGGCACCAGGTCACCGGGGCACCAGGTCACCAGTGCGGGGACGGGTGGATGCGCGCGTCCGCACCCGTGCCCCGCACCGGCCGATCGGCCTACCCGGCGGGCTACTTGCGGCCGAACCTGAACGTGACGTAGCGGTCGAGCGCCTTCATCGTCCCGGGGCCGCGCTTGAACGTCGTCGGGTCGAGAGGGGCCGAGAAGCGCTTGCGGGTGACCGCCTGCGCGCGGGCGAACTCCTTGAGGCCGTCCTCGCCGTGCGTGCGGCCGAACCCGCTCTCCCCGACTCCGCCGAACGGCAGCCCGGGCACCCCGGCGAACGCGATCACCGCGTTGACGGAGGCCATTCCGGTGCGCAGCCGCCGGGCGATCTCCGCACCGCGGCGCGCGCTCCCGGCGTAGACCGAGGCGGACAGCCCGTACTCGGTCGCGTTGGCCAGGCGTACGGCCTCGTCGGCGTCGGCGACGGTGCGGACCGTGATCGTCGGCCCGAACGTCTCCTCGCACACCGCGGCACTGTCCTCGGGAGCGTCGACGAGGACCACGGGGTCGATGAACGGCGGCTTGACCGAGTCGACGCCGCCGACCACGGCCGTGGCGCCCTTGGCGATGGCGTCCTCGATGTGGCGGCGGACGACGTCGATCTGGCCGGGCATGGTCATCGGCCCGTAGACGCGGTCCTCGGCGTCGGCGCCGGTCCTGAGCTCGGCCGCACCCGCGCGGATGGCGTCGATGAAGGCGTCCTCCAGGCCCTTGACGACGTACACGCGCTCGATGCCGACGCAGGTCTGGCCGGCGTTGGCCAGGGCGCCCCAGAGCGCGCCCTCGGCGGCCTTCTCGACGTCGGCGCCCTCCGCGACGATCAGGGCGTCCTTGCCGCCGCACTCCATGAGCACCGGCGTCAGGTTCTGCGCACACGCGGCCATGACCTTGCGTCCGGTCTCCGCGGATCCGGTGAAGGCCACCTTGTCGACGCGCGCGGAGCACAGCTCCGCGCCGGTGGCGCCGAAGCCGGTCACGACCCGGAGGACGCCGGAGTCCGCGTCGGGGTTGGCGCGGGCGAAGGAGTCGGCGAGGAACACCCCGGAGCCGGTGGTGAATTCGCTCGGCTTGAACACGACGGCGTTGCCGGCGGCAAGGGCGTACGCGATGGACCCCATGGGCGTGAACACCGGGTAGTTCCACGGCCCGACCACCCCGACCACGCCGAGCGGGTGGTACTCGACGGTCGCCGTCTGGTTCATCATCGCCAGGCTGCCGCGCACGCGGCGGCGGCGCAGCACCCGGCCCGCGTGGCTCGCTGCCCAGGTCAACTGCTCCAGCGCGAGCAGGACTTCGAGGAACGCGTCGTCGCGCGGCTTGCCGTTCTCCTCGTGCACCAACTCGCACAGGGCGTGGCGGTCGCGGGCGATCTCCGCGGCCCAGGCACCGAGCCGCCGCTTGCGCTCGCTCGGCGTGAGCGCGGCCCACCACTCGGCGCCCCGGCGGGCCCGCGCGACGGCGTCCGCCACTTCGGGCACGCCGTCGACCGGGTAGCGGGCGATCTCGGCCCCGGTGGCGGGGTTGAGCGAGGGAAACGTTTCGCGCACCGGCCCGACCGTCGGCGACTCGATGGATGCGGTCATGACGTGGCCTCCTCGGATGCCGCGGTGGGGACGGACGGTCCGACGGGCACCGCGGTGCGCTCGTTGTCGGTGGCTGTGTCGGTGGTGGGGTCGGCCGCGGGGTCGGTTCCTGGGCCGTCGTCGGGACCGGGGGCGGGGTCGCCGTCGGGGTTGCCGGAATCGGCACTCGGCGCGAGCGCAGCCGCCGCGGCCGCATTCGCGCGCTCGCGCAGCAGATTCTTGTTGACCTTGTTCGCCGCGGTCAGCGGCAGTTCGGCGACGAACTCCACGGTGCGCGGGCACTTGTAGCCCGCGATGAGCGCGCGGGTGTGCTCGCGCAGCTCCTGTACGCCGAGTTCGGCGCCCTCGTGCAGCACGACGACCGCGTGCACGCGCTCGCCCCAGCGTTCGTCCGCCACGCCGACGACCGCGCACGTGGCGACGGCCGGGTGCGCGCCGACGGCGTTCTCGACCTCGGCCGAGTACACGTTCTCGGCGCCGGTCACGATCATGTCCTTGAGCCGGTCGACCACGGTCACGTAGCCGTCCTCGTCCATGAACCCCAGGTCGCCCGAGTGCATCCAGCCGCCGCGCAGCGCCTCGGCGGTCTCCTCGGGGCGGTTCCAGTAGCCGATCATGATGTGGTCGCCGCGCGCGCAGATCTCGCCGACGACGCCGCGCGGGACCTCGTTGTCCCCGGGGTCCACGATCCGGCACTCGTTGTGCGGCAGCGGACGGCCCGCGGAGCGCAGGCGGCGGGGGATGCGCTCCTCGTGGTCCTCCGGCAGCAACATGGTGACGAGGGGCGACAGTTCGGTCTGGCCGTAGGCCTGGCAGAGCCGCGCGCCGGGCAGCGCCGCCGAGGTCCGCTCCAGCAGCGCGTCGCTGATCGGCGAGGCGCCGTACGACAGGAAGCGGATGGAGTTCAGGTCGTGCTTGGCGAAGTCCGGGTGGTCGAGCACGATCTGCACCATCGTCGGCACCAGGAAGATCTCCGTGATGCGGTGCGCCTCGATGCCCTCCAGGACCGCCTTCGGCTCGAAGAACGGCAGCAGGACCTGCTTGATCCCCATCACCGAGGCCATCAGCCAGCTGCCGAAGCCCGCCATGTGGAACATCGGCGCGGCATGCAGCACCGCGGCGTCTTCGCCGTCGCGCAGGCGCGCGGTGGCCACCAGGCCGCCCATCGCGGACGTGAGCAGGTTGGTGTGGCTGAGCATGACGCCCTTGGGGAAGCCGGTCGTCCCGCCGGTGTAGAAGATGCCGGCGAGGTCGCCGCCGGTGTGCCCGGCGTCGGGGACGGGGCCGGACGCGGCGAGGAGGTCGTCGTACGCGAGCATGCCCTCGGGGGTGGGCCCGGCACCGAAGTGCACCACTGTTTCCAGGTGTTCGCTCAGCTCGCGCAGCTTCGGGACGATGGGGGCGAACACGTCGTCGACCACGAGCAACGTCGTCTCGGAGTCGTCGAGCGAGTACGCGATCTCGATCGGGCTCCACCGGATGTTGACCGGGTTCAGCACCCCGCCCGCCCAGATCGTGCCGGCCAGGACCTCGATGTAGCGGATCGAGTTGAGCGACAGGATCGCCACGCGCTCGCCGTCGCGGAGCCCGAGGGATTGCAGCGCCCCGGCACTGTGGGCGACGCGGTCGCGCAGTTCGCGGTACGTGACGGTCACGGCACCCTCGACGAGCGCGGGCTTGTCGGGGTTCTGCTGTGCGTGGCGGTGCAGAGGCTGAATGATGCCCATGAGCTCCCCTGATGAGGTCGGAAGAGGGAACTTGCGTGGGGCGGCAGGACCGCGTGGGGTCGTTCCACTAGCACTAGCGCTCGCTCAGCACAGCAAACCGCAGGCCGGACCTGCTGGCAACAGGCCCGGCCGGTGTGTCGTCGAAGCGGTTCAGCAGTCGCGCAGCAGCGGCGACTGGTTCAGCAGCTGACCGCGGACCGACGTGAACGCGCGGTACCTCGCGGAGTCCTCCGCACCTGCGGGGAACACCCCGACGCGATGGCAGTTCTGGAACGCCAGCTTCACACCGTGGTGCCGTTCCAGCGCACCGCGGATGGCGTCGCTGGCGAGCGCGCGCAGCAATTGGCCCCGCGCCTCCTCATTTGGCGGCGGCACCTGGTTGTCGGCGAACTCCCCGCCGTCGACGTCGAGCCGGACCACCAACTCGGCGACCAGGTCCCACGCGTAGGGCAAGGAGGTGCGGATACATTCGACGAATTCGGCTTCGTTGACGTCCCCGGCTTCGGCCTGCGCCAGGAGACCGGGCGGCACATCGAGCGACATACTGAACTCCCTCCCACCAACTGGCTTACGGGCCAGAAGGCTTGACTCACCGTAAGTCAGTCGGCACGGGATGTACCAGAGCCTCGGGACGGCCGGGCCGCGCAGGGGCCCTGCCGGGCCGGACGCCGGGCCACTGCGCCGGACCCGGCCGGGGGCCACAGCACCGGGCCACAGCACCGGGCCCGGCCGGGTCCGGCGCCGGCCGGTCCCGGACGGTGAGCGCGCGGGAGGCCGGTGTCGCCCCGCCCGTTAGGCTGACCCCATGCGTCTCGTCATCGCCCGCTGCACCGTCGACTACGCGGGACGGCTCTCCGCCCACCTGCCTTCCGCCCAGCGCCTGATCATGGTGAAGGCCGACGGGAGCGTGTCGATCCATGCGGACGACAGAGCGTACAAACCGCTCAACTGGATGAGCCCGCCGTGCACCCTCAAGGAAGAGGAAGGCACCTGGACGGTGGTCAACAAGGGCGGCGAGAAGCTGATCATCACGATCGAGGAGAAGCTGCACGACTCCTCGCACGAACTGGGCGTCGACCCGGGCCTGGTCAAGGACGGCGTCGAGGCCCACCTGCAAGAACTGCTCGCCGACCGCATCACCACCCTCGGCGACGGCTGGACCCTCGTCCGCCGCGAGTACCCGACCGCCATCGGCCCGGTCGACATCCTCTGCAAGGACTCCGACGGTGGCACCGTCGCCGTCGAGATCAAGCGCCGCGGCGAGATCGACGGTGTCGAACAGCTCACCCGCTACCTCGAACTCCTCAACCGCGACCCCCTCCTGGCCCCCGTCAAGGGCATCTTCGCCGCCCAGGAGATCAAGCCCCAGGCCAAGGTCCTCGCCACCGACCGCGGCATCTCCTGCGTCGTCCTGGACTACGACGCCCTCCGCGGCGTCGAGGACGACAAACTCAAGCTCTTCTGATCCGTGTCCCGCCGTCCCGCCCGCCTCGGCCGCGAGGTCCACAGCAGGGCGACGGACATCCCGACCAGCAGCGCCATCGCGCCCAACGTGAAGGCACTGCCGGTCACCTGCTGCAAGCCGTGCAGCCGCATCTCCCGGCCCTGCGCGTACGGCGCTTGCCACACCACCCCGCTGGGCACGGCCTGCCCCAGTCCCCCTCGGTGCACCGGCGGCGCGGCCGCGAGCAGGAACATGGCCGCGGGCAACGGCCAACGGTGCCTGCCGCGTTGGGCGTACGCGGCGGCGACCACGAATCCGGGGACGATCCACACCCAGTGATGCGTCCAGGAGATCGGCGAAACCAGCAGCCCGGTGAGCCCGCACACGGCCACCCCGGCCAGATCGTCGCCCCGGCGGTACAGCACCACCGCGGTCGCCAGGCCGAGACAGCCGACGACGGCCGCCACCAGGAACCACAGCGCCGAAGGGGGCGCCTCCGCGTGGGCGAGCCGGGCGAGCGCACCGCGCAGCGACTGATTGCCGGGGAAGGGCACCAGCCCGATGCGGCTGTTGTCGAGGAAGAGTCCGCCCCAGTAGCGGGCGGACTCACCGGGCAGCACCGCGAACGCCAGAGCCACGCTGCCCGCGAACGCACCCAATGCCGTCACCCCCGCTCGGACCCGACCCGTGAGGAACAAGTAGCCCACGAAGATCAGCGGGACGAGCTTCAAGGCGGCTGCCAGCCCGATCCCCACACCCTGGTACCTCGTCCCTGACGCCTTGGCCAGGTCGAACAGGACGAGAGCGAGCAACAGCAGATTGACCTGCCCGAACCGAAACGTCTCCTGCACGGGATCGGTCCACAGCAGAAGCGCGAACGTCGCCAGAGCCAGGCCCAGCCGAGTGCGCCGTTCGGCACGTCCCGCCATCGACCAGGACCACCAGGCGCACAGGAACAGCAGAACGAGGTTGCCGACCAGCGCCACGCCTTTGAGCAGGCCCAGGGGTATGACAGCCAACGGAACGAAGACGAGAGCGGCCCAGGGGGTATACGTAAAGGGCAACCCCGCGCCTCCCACCCGAACGTCGTAGAGGCCCCCGCCTCCCTCAAGCACCGCCTCGCCGCCCGCACGGTAGACCTTCAAGTCCCCCATCCACCACATGGCGTCGGGGCGCGTGAGAGCGAGGACGAGGTACGCCCCCAGCGACACAGCCGCCGACACAACCGCCACCCGCAGCAACCAAGGCCGACCGCCCGAGGCGGAACGCGGATCCGGAGCCGACGTCGGCACAGAAGCAGTTCGCGAAAGCGGCATCCTTGATCCAACCATGCGGATTCGACGACCGCCGTCGCATTGCCGCTGCGTTACGACGCGCTCTGCGCCCGGGCATCGGCGGAACGGCGGAACGGCGGGACTTGATCCGGCGAAGGCACTGCGGCGTCACTGCTCCCCCGGCTCGTTGAGCAACGAGACAGCACGCGACGCTCCCGCAGCGGCCGGCGTACGCGATTCCGAAGTTCGCAACAGAGTGAACGGAGCTGATGTGGCCATCGAGCGCTGCTCGCATCGCTGCTTCGCTGCTTCACCGGTTCGGCAGTTGCACGCGAACGACGATCAACTTTTCGGCTAATCACCGGATTTGCCCGTACCGGATCGCTGGAGGGTGGGTAGCCTGGTTTTCGGACAGGCGAGTTCGACCGAGGAGGGCCACAAGTGGCCGACGAGGCGCCCTCGTTGTTTTCCTGGCTGCGCAGCCAGGTACAGCGGCGGCCCAAGGGCGATGGGGACGACACACCGGGCTCGGGGGGCGGCCTCCGACTGTCCCGCGGCATGTGGATCGCGGTGGCACTCGCGATCGTCGTGGTGATCGCGGTCCTGACCTCGGGCAACGGCGGTACGCCCACGACCAACGCCGCGGACTCCGCTTCCCCGGACGCGGATTCGGCGGCGCCGGGCTCCCCGGGAGCCGGCTCCGGATCGCCGGACACCCAGGCGGGCCGCGCACCCGGCGACCAGTCCGGCGACGACGCGGGAGCACCGGGCGCGGCGTCCGCGACAGCCGAGCACGTCGCCCAGGGCAAGACCGCGTACACGCGCAACCCCCAGGGCCTGATCGTCCGTTCGTCCCCCGCGCACACCGGCGACTTCGTCGTGCGGATCGAGTACGACAACCCGGTCACGCTCATCTGCCACACCACGGGCCCGAAGGTATACGGCCGCAACGGCCTTGCCACCACGCTGTGGGACAAGGTCACCACACCGGGCGGCAAGACCGGCTACGTACCGGACGTATGGGTGCTGACGGAGGCCGAGGTCACCGAACTCGTCGCCCCCTGCTGAGATTTCAGCGATACGGCACGGGACCACCGGGCGGGCCACGGCGGTTGGCGCGCGAACGCAGGAAGACCCACGCGATCAGACCCAGCAGCACGACGCCGCCGACCAGCACCCCGACGACCGGCAGAAGCGAGTCGGAGCCTTCGTCGCCGTCCGACTGCGCGGCGCGGTCCGGCGCAGCCGGAGTGCCGGAAACCGGAGCCGGTTGCACGGACGGTACCGCGGAGGTCGGCGGCGCAGGGGACGCACTCGGCAACACGCCGCGCTTCCCGACGAGCGGATTGACGTCACGCGGCCCCGGATCCCCGGTCCAGTTGAGCGCATTGCGAGCACTGACGTTGCCGTAACCGAGCGCGTCGTTGGGCACCGGCCCTTCGAGCGGCTTGTTGGCGGAGTCGATGAGGACTCTGATGATCTGGTTCGCGGTGTATTCGGGATGCTGCGCCCACAACAACGCAGCAACGCCGGAGGTGAGAGCGGCGGACGCCGACGTCCCGTCGGCCAGACAGTAGCGGCTTGGGCTCGTGCAAGCCGCCGGTACGTCCTCCGCTGGGCCCGCGATCGAGATCCACGGCCCAGTCATCGCACCGGACCAGACGGTACCCCCGTTGCTGTATCCGCCGGTCCCTAGCACGCCTGGATAGGCGGCGGGGAACGGCAGCTCGGGCCTGGGCTCGGCGTTCAGGTTTCCGCCCGCCCCAACGATGAGCTTTCCGCGGCTCAAGGCGTATGCGTAGGCCTCGTCCGAAGCCGCGTTCCAGTGATCGACGCTGGAAATGTTGATGATCTTGGCGGAAGAGTCGGCCGCCTCGCGAATCGCCGCGTCGAAGGGAAGCGGCGGACCGCTAGAGGGAGTGTCGACGTTGTAGGAGACCACTCTGGCCTTGGGAGCGACGCCGAAGACTCCATGGCCGTTGAGGCCACGGCCCGTACCAACGATCAGTGAGGCGATGCCTGTGCCGTGCCCGTTGGGCTCATCGGTGTCGCCAGGGCCATAAGGTTCAGCGATGATCTGGCCCGAGAGATCGGGATGTGAAGCATCCACTCCGGTATCGATGACGGCAACGGTCACTCCTTGTCCCTGAGATGCCCGCCACGCCTCCTCGATCTTCCATTTGTCGAGATACCACTGCTTGGGACGAACCGGCTCCACGACCGCGTGGGCCGAAGTCACGGACATCGGCGCCGCGGTTGCCAGCAAAATGACCGTGGCTAATCCGCCCACAAGCTTGATTCGGCGTAGCGATCGCGAATGCACGCCTCAGCCAATCACCGGGGGCACCGCACCGCCTGGCGGCCCGCCGCCCCACGTCTCTTCGTCCTCTTCCAGGTAGTCGGCCCGCCGGCGGCGAGCACGTTCGTCCGCTCCTGCCGCCGCCCCAGTGCCCATGACACCCCCGATGGGACGGCTCGGATGTTGACCCGCAGTACCCGGTGCCGCCCCGGTCGAGTTGGCAGACGGCTGTCCGGTACCAGTACGCAGACCCGAGCCGCCAGGAGAGAACTGTCCCTTGCTCGCGGGTGCGCCCCCTGTGTTCCCGCCTACTACGCCCCCTGGGGCCCCGATGGGCGGGCGGGCACCCGCGCTCCTTCCAGTAGAGCCGACCGTCCCTGCCGGACCACCCGCTCCAACGCCACCCATAGGTACACCCGTGCGGGGGCTCGTCGTGGCACGTGCCTCACCGGCACCGGTCATCTGCCCGGGGCGTGCTGTTCCTCCCTCAACACCGCCTGTGCGCAGCCCGGATGGTCCCCCGGGGCGGCCGCCCGGGGTAGTTCCCGGACGGACCTGGCCACCGGTGCTGCCTCCCGTAATGGCCGGTGTGCTGCCACGCAGCGTCCCGCTCTTGGACCCACCCGGCCTGCCGCCAACTGGTCCCACGGTCGACGGAAGGTTCGCTACCGGAGAACCGCTTGGGTTGGGACCAGAGCCTGGCACCACTTGGCTCGGGGTGGGGGGCTGAACCCGCGAAACTCCCGGAGTCTGCCCCAACAGGTTCGATCCGGGTGGCAGGGTTCCCGAAGCAACCTGACCAGCTGTGACGACAGGCGGGGGGCCGGTGCTCTGCGGCGGCGGCCAAGCGCCCACCGACGAGTGCACAGGAGCGGTGTAGGGCGTGGCCGTTCCGCCCCCGGACGGCCCGCCCGCCAAAGATGTCTGGCTCGCCGCAGCGACACTGGCAGCGGCCGCGACTCCTGCCGCCCCACCAATGTCCTCCATATCGGTGGACGGCACCTTCCCGACTCTGATCATGTCCGGCGGGGGGCGGAACTGGGGTTTGGGCAATCGTCCGATCTCCTGTGCCGAGGCGATGTACGTCGAAGCCAGCGTGCGCAGTTGGGCCGCTGCCTCCAGCCTCGGGCCGTCGACTGCCGCCTTGGCCTGGTCGTGGGCCGTTACGCCGGTGACCGGGTCGAACATGCCGCCCGCCGTGGGGTTGTCCTCCAGCGCCTTCAGGACCGCGACGTCCTCCGGGGAGATCTTCGGCAGCGAGTTCTTCGTCTCGGTCAGCTTGTTCCCGGCGATCTCGATGCTGTGTCCGATGCCCCGTGTGAAGTCCGCCAGTTGGAAGCTGGACGTCACCAGATCGGACGTCCACGACTGGAACTGCTGGGCGGAGGACCCCTCCCACGCGACGTGGTCGGACTTCAGCTTCAGTCTCTCCGCGGCCTCCTGAATCTTCTCCGCCGCATTGGCCAGGCTACGGCCGACCCCGGCGACCTTCTCGCCCTGCCCCGGAGCGAGAAGGCCCAACAGTTGTTCGTGGGTCATGCCCTCGAAGTTCGTGTACTGCCAGTCCACTTGGCGTCAACTCCCCCGTCGAGAATTGCGGTCGTCAGCCGTCCTGTGCCGTGGAGCCCGCGGGTGTCACGGCCGGGGCGGGGGCCTGCGGCGGCGGTGCCTCCGCGTTCCACGGCCGCGAGCCGGGCTTGTCGCCGTACAGCAGCTTCGAGAGCTTCTGGCGTTGCTCGTCGTCCGCCTCCGCCGTCTTGTCGCCGATCATCTTGATCGTGAGCGCCAGTGCCTCCATCTGCCGGTGGAGCATGCGCAGGAAGTCGCTGATGTCGGAGGCCGCGAAGGCGAAGGTCAGGCCGATCGCGTACGCCTCGTTGAACCCCGTCCCGTGATCCGGACCGGCAAGGCTGATACCGCCGAACTTGCTCATCGCCCCGGTCTCGGTCAGCAGGTCGTCCAGAGCCGAGCGCACGCTCGTCTCGAACTCGGTGAGCGACGCCAGGTCCATCTTCAGCTTGTTGACGTACGCCTGTTCCGCAGGCGTCAGATACAAGGTGCTCGCCTCCCCCGTCGGAAGCATCAGTACCACGCGCAGCCGCGCACCTGGAGTCTAGCCAACCAGCGCGACGTTTCGGCGAATCGCGTCACGTCCCGACCGCGTCGGCGTCCACGTCAGCCAGTTCGGAACTGGTCGCCGTGGTCGGTGCGCTCGTGGTGGGTGTTGCGGTCGTCGGAGTGCTCGTGGCCGATGTGGGTGGGGTCGTCTTCGTGGACGAAGGCGGCGAACTCTCCGGCGGCGGGTCCTGGGTCGGCGGATTCACCGGTCCCGGTCCCGGCCCCGGGTTCTGGCCCGGCGGGGTGGCCGGTGGCGTGGTCGCACCCCGGGTGGTCGCCGTCGCGGACGGCGACTTGCTGGCCGGGGTGCTGCGTATGCCGCTCGGCGTGGCCGATTCAGATGCGCCCGTCGTGGCCGCCGCCGATCCGCGGCCGCCGTGCGAGGCCGGGGGAACCGGCGCGCCGTGGGGCGAACCTCCGTTCCCCACCGGCACGTCCGAGACGCTCACCGTCCCATCCGTGCCCGGACCGCCGCCGCTGCCCGGTTCGTCGCTGCCGAAGGCCACGACCACCGCGAGCGTCACCACCAGCACCCCGGCCGCGCCCAGCGTCATGACACCGCGCTTGCCCGCCATCGAGGCGGACATCGCGCGACGGCGCCCGAGCGCCGCGGACCCGAGGTCCGGGGCCGAGAACGCGCCGGGGCGTTCGCCCGACAGCACGAGGATGCGCCGGTCGGCGGCCAACCCCCGTTTGTCGGACGCGTCGCGCGACCGCATCGCCGCGGTCGCCTCCTCGCGTGCCCGCTGCACATCACCGAGACACAGCGCGAGTACGGCCAACTCGTGGCGGAACCACGCCTGTTCGCCCACCGCGCCGGACGCGGCGGCAGCCGCCGCGCCGATCTCCAGGCAGTCGCGCCACGCCTCGAACCGCAGTGCCGACGCGAACGCCGGTGCGGCGGCCCGCGCCAGCACCCGCACGGAACTCAGCTTGCCCAGCCGCTCGACCTCGCGCAGGCACGCGAGGATCACGTCCGCTTCCTCCGCGACCTGGACGGGCGTCACCGTCGGATGCGAGGCCCACCACGTGAAGTGCTGGATCGCCGCGACCGCCCACGAGGACGGGCCGCGCATCACGCCCACCGACTCGTCGACCACACCGCCGGCCAGGCGGTGGCGCCGGTTCTCGACCACGACCAGCCCCGCGGACACGAGTTCGGCCGCGGCACCGTGCGCGTCCACCGCACCGGTCAGCGCGGGCAGGTGCGCGGGATCGGGCAGGACGCCGTCCAGCGCCGCGCCGAGCCGCAGCACCTGCTGCGCCGGGCGCGACAGCAGCGGGACGAGTCGCGGGACGAAGAGCCGGGGTTCGCCCGGTGACGGCAACTCCGGTATGGGCAATCCGAATTCGTCGTCGAAGTCGGCCGCCGGCCGGACCACCCCGGTGCCGAGGCGCGCCAACAGCGCACCGGCCTGGGCGAAGCGGCCGGGATGCCCGTCCACCTCGAACCAGAGCGCGGCCGCCCAGCCCAGTTCCTCGTCGTCCAACTCCCGTCCGGCCGCCCGCGCGAGCAGGGCGAACGCCGCTTCCTGCGGGAGGCCGCCGAGAGTGATCTCGAAGAACGGCGTGTCCGTGCGTACCGCCGTCTCGGCGTCGGCGGAGGACTTCGACGCCACGAGGAACACGCATTCGGGCGCGATGCGCAGCAGTTCCTCGGTCTCGCCGGGCGACAGGTCGAGATCGTCAATGACCACCAACGCAGCGACACCGGACAGCAGTTCGGCCTGGAAGGCACGTGTGGGACGGTACCGCTCGCCGGTGAAGCACGCGTCGTGGAACTGCTGGAGCAGGTCGTCGAGCCCGCGTCCGTGGCCGCTCAGCACGACCACGCCGTCAGGCGCCCCGGCGGCGTCGCCGGACGCCAGGTATTTCAGCAGCGTGCTGCGGCCGATTCCGGCCGGTCCACCTACGCGAACCGATGTGCCCCGTGCGAGCAGTCCGCGCAGTTCCGCGATCTCGGCCTGGCGTCCCAGTGGCGGATACCCGGTCGACCGCGGCGCGACCGGCGCGCGGACCGGTACCGGTCGAGACGTCGCGGGCAGCGGCACAGCCTCACTGCCGTCCGGTCCGCCGACCGTCAAAAGGTGGTCGCCCACGGCCAGTTGCACGACGGCGTTGGGACCGGAGGGAACGGTGTCGTGCGCATACGCTCCGAACGACGGGCCCGTCGGCGCGCCCGAAGCACCCTTAGGTGCCTCGGAAGTTGGGGCCGTGCGCTCCCCACGCACCTCGTCACTTGCACCCAACTCGGGCTCAGGGACGGGCTGTTCATACATGTTGCCGTGGCCGTTCAAGCCATCCGGCGAGTGCCCGTTGGGAGCTGCCCCGTTCGACGCCTCCCCTTTCGACGCCGCCCCATTCGGCGCAGCCCCATTCGACTCTGCCCCGTCGGACGCGGCCCCGTTCGACCCGTGGCCATGGGACGCATGCCCGTTCGACCCGCCACGGCCATTCGGGCCGTGCTCGTCCCCCATGAACGAACCGGTACCGAACCGCTCGAACACCGGTCCGTCGGACGGTCGTTCATCGAACCACGAACGCCCGCGGAACTCCGGTCCACGCTCGTCCTCGTCGCTCTCGCCATCGTCGAACCGGGCCAGACGCCACGGGTATTCCACCCGTCCGGGCCGCCGTTCCCGCCGCGGCAACGGCGCGCTGTCCGGCGACCCGCGGCGGACACGCGACGTATCGATCTTCGAGTCGGTCGCCGGGTCGTCGCCGGTGTCGGACGCATCGGCGGCTGCGGCCTCCGCCGCACCGCCCGCGCCCGCATCCGAATCCCGGTAGGCATCCACATACGAATCCGCATCCGCATCGTGCGTGCGCGCGTCCTCGGCATCCTCCCCGTCCGCCGGCAGCCCCGACCCTCCGGCCAGGTCGCCGCCCAGCACGCCCGCGGGCCCGTCCGCCTCGACCGCCCGGCGCACCCGCTCGGCCCGGCCCATACGCTCGCCCCGTCGCGCCTCCTCCGCGGCCACGCCCTCTCCGGTGTCGAGCCCGTCGAGCGCGTGAAGCGCGTCGGCCGCGCCGACCGCCTCGACCGCCTCGACCGCCTCCGCAGCTACCGACTCGGCCGCTCCGTCCACGGGCGCGCCCTCGTCGCGCGTCCCGGTCGCGGCAGCGCCCCTGCCCTGCGGGGCCGGGCGTTCGTCCCCGACTCCCCGCGGGGTTGCGTCCATGACTCTCCTCAGTCCCCGTCGCGCTCGGTGCAACCGCCCCCTGCCGGAGTTCTCCCGGCCGCCCAGTCCGTACCGGGGGGTACGGCCTGAATGTGGATCATCAGTGTGCCGCGCCTCCCCAGTGGCCGCCACACCTTCTCAGCGTGCCATCGCGATGTGGCTGCGGTGCCGCCCGAGGCGAAACCTTCTCCCACTCTCCACAACGCGCGTAGCCGTATCCGGTCACCTGACCTGACAAATCACCACCAAAGCCGTCAACTCTCCTGAATCAACCGCCGACACAAGCGGACGCCGGACATTCTCACGGCAATCAAACGCTCGACTCAACCGGCACGCCGCATTCCGCTATGTCCACGGCGCCGAAACCCCGGGCGCAAGCGGACCTCACGCGGACTGCACGCGGACCAAACGCGGACCAGACTCGAACCGGCCAGAAACGCCGAACGGCGGCCCGCGCACGTTCCCAACCGTGGGACGTGCACGGACCACCGCGGCGTTCAAGCATGATCCCGCCGAAGGGACATCGGACGCCGGCGGATCCCGTCGCGCCCGCCGGCCCACCCAAGCCCCGCGCTCACACAGCCAGTTCGTTCGCCTTGCGGATCTCGGTGACGATGCGGGCCATGATCTCCGTGATCCCGAAGTCCTTGGGCGTGAAGACGGCCGCGACGCCCTGCGCCAGCAGCGCCGCCTCGTCCGCGGCGGGGATGATGCCGCCGACCACCACCGGGACGTCGTCCAGCCCCGCCGCGCGCATGCGCTCCAGGACGTCGGGGATCAGCTCCAGGTGCGAGCCGGACAGGATCGACAGGCCGACGCAGTGCACGTCCTCCTCGACCGCCGCCGCCACGATCTGCGCCGGGGTGAGCCGGATCCCCTGGTAGACCACCTCGAAGCCGACGTCGCGCGCCCGCACCGCGATCTGCTCGGCGCCGTTGGAGTGCCCGTCCAGCCCCGGCTTGCCGACCAACAGCCGCAGGCGGCCGCCGAGTTCCGCGCCGGTGGTACGCACCGACTCACGCACGGCGGTCAGTTCCGCCCCGCCCTCCTGCACGCCGACCACCCCGGAGACCCCGGTCGGGGCGCGGTACTCGCCGAACTCCTCGCGCAGCGCCCCCGCCCACTCGCCCGTCGTGACCCCGGCGCGCACGCACTCCAACGTCGCCGGCATGAGGTTCACCGCCGCGTCCGTGCCGACCGACTTCCACGCCCGCGCGTCCACCCGCAGTCGGTCCAACGCCGCGTCCGCGGCCGCCTGGTCGCGCCCGGCACGCCAGGCGCGGACCGCGTCGGCCGCCGCGGACTCCACCGCGGCGTCCGGCACGAAGATCGCGGTGTCCAGGTCGGCGGTCAGCGGGTTCGGCTCGGTGGTCTCGAACTTGTTGACGCCGACGACGATTTCGTCGCCCGACTCGATGCGCCCCCGGCGCGCCGCGTGCGAGGCGACCAACTGCGACTTCATGTACCCGGACTCGATGGCCGCGACCGCGCCGCCCATCGCCTGCACGCGGTCGATCTCCTCCTTGGCCCCGGCGACCAGTTCGGCGACCTTGCGCTCGACCACCACCGAACCCCTGAAGATGTCGTCGTACTCCAACAGGTCCGACTCGTACGCCAGAACCTGCTGGATACGCAGCGACCACTGCTGGTCCCACGGCCGCGGCAAGCCCAACGCCTCGTTCCACGCCGGGAGTTGCACCGCCCGCGCCCGCGCGTCCTTCGACAGCGTGACCGCGAGCATCTCCAACACGATGCGCTGTACGTTGTTCTCCGGCTGTGCCTCGGTCAGGCCGAGTGAGTTGACCTGCACGCCGTACCGGAACCGCCGGTGCTTCGGGTCCTGCACGCCGTAGCGCTCGCGCGTCAGTTCGTCCCACAGCTCGACGAAGGCGCGCATCTTGCTCATCTCCTCGACGAACCGCACGCCGGCGTTCACGAAGAAGGAGATGCGCTGCACGACCTCGCCCATGCGCTCCTGCGGCACCTGCCCGCTGTCGCGCACCGCGTCCAACACCGCGATCGCGGTGCACATCGCGTACGCGATCTCCTGCACCGGCGTGGCCCCGGCCTCCTGCAAGTGGTAGCTGCAGATGTTGATCGGGTTCCACTTGGGGATGTTCGAGACGGTGTACGCGACCGTGTCGGTGATCAGCTTCAGCGACGGCCCGGGCGGGAAGACGTACGTCCCGCGCGACAGGTACTCCTTGATGATGTCGTTCTGCGTGGTCCCCGCCAGCTTGGCGATGTCCGCGCCCTGTTCCTCCGCCGCCACCTGGTACAGCGCGAGCATCCACAGCGCGACCGCGTTGATGGTCATCGACGTGTTCATCCCCTCCAGCGGGATGCCGTCGAACAACTGCCGCATGTCGCCGATGTGCGAGACCGGTACCCCGACCTTGCCCACCTCGCCGCGCGCGAGCTCGTGGTCCGGGTCGTAGCCGGTCTGCGTCGGCAGGTCGAACGCCACCGACAGACCGGTCTGGCCCTTCGCGAGGTTGCGCCGGTACAGCGCGTTCGACTCCTTGGCCGACGAGTGACCGGCGTACGTGCGCATGACCCAGGGCCGGTCGCGCGCCGGCCGGTCGGGGGCAGCCTGCACGGGCTGGGAAGGCTGAGCTGAGGGCGTCTGGCTCGCCACGGGGGACCTCCGGGAGGGTTCCGGGCCCCGACGGCCGCGACGGCTACCGGCCCCGCACTCTCCGGGGTCCGGCGCGCGCCGCACCGGCGCGGCCCTGCTTACCTCGGAGTGTACTGACGGGTAACGCGCCTTGGGCAGGGTGTGTCCCGCCACATGTCAGGCGGCGACGGCGTTCTCCAGGATGAGGATGCGGTGCAGGCGGGTGATGACGAGGACGCGGTGCACGGGTGGTGTCACGCCGCGCAGGACGAAGCGGCGCTCGCGGCGGCCGGCGCGGCGGTGTATGGCGACCAGCAGGCCCAGGCCGGTGGCGTCGAGTGAGCCGACGCCGGAGACGTCGAGGACGAAGTCGCCGCCCGCCCCGTCCACGGCGGCGTGCAGGCGCTGCCGGACGTCGGCCGCGGTGTGGACGTCCAACGTGCCGCGCAGGTGCATTTCGCCGGCGTCGCCCCAGACATGCATGTCGCCTCCTCCGATCGGGGACTGCTCGCAGGGTCTCTCGTATTTCTTTGGAGTCCTCATCAGACCATCGGGGTTGCCGATTGCTCCGAATTCTTGAGGAAATTCACCCCTTTCAGCGACAAAGGCCGGTCCGGATTCATTCCCGGACCGGCCTTCGCCGACGTGTCGCCTACATCTCATCTGCCGCGGCGCGGTTCCGCGCAAACTGACCTTGCCAAAATCCCGGCAATCCCGGCAACCGAATAGATCGAAAAGCCGGACGGCCCGCGGGCGCGGCGACGAATATGGGTGACCGGTATAAACGACCCACGACGCGCACCGGGCCGCGGCTGCCCGAGCCGACCCGCGCCGAAACCCGAGCCGACGCCAGCGCGGCCCCACCCCGACGCCCGAGCCCACGCCAGAGCAGCCCCGCCCCGACACCCGTGCCCACGCCAGAGCAACCGCCCCGACAGCCCTACTCGTACGAGTAGAAGCCCTTGCCGCTCTTCCGCCCCAGGTCGCCCGCGGTGACCATGCGGTTCAGCAGCTCCGGCGGCGCGAACTTCTCGTCCTTGGTCTCCTCGTAGATGTTGCTCGTGGCGTTGCGCATGATGTCGACGCCGGTCAGGTCGATGGTCGCCAGCGGGCCCATCGCGTGGCCGAAGCCCAACTTGCACGCGACGTCGATGTCCTCCGCGGTCGCGACACCCGCCTCGTACAGGCGCACGGCCTCCGTCGTCAGCGCGGTGATCAGGCGCGTCGTGACGAAGCCCGCGACGTCGCGGTTGACCACGATGCAGGTCTTGCCCACGCCCTCGGCGAACGCCCGGGCCACGGCCAGCGTCTCGTCGGACGTCTTGTAGCCGCGCACCAGCTCGCACAGCTGCATCAGCGGCACCGGCGAGAAGAAGTGCGTGCCCACGACCTGCTCGGGGCGCGACGTCACCACCGCGATCTGGGTGATCGGGAGCGCCGAGGTGTTGGACGCCAGCACGGCGCCGTCCTTGGCCACCCGGTCCAGCTCGCGGAACACCTCCTGCTTGATCTCGATCTTCTCGAAGACCGCCTCGACGACCAGGTCCGCGTCCGCGACGGCCTCAAGGTCCGTGGTCACGGTGAGCCGCGCGAGCGCCGCCTCGGCGTCCTCCGCCGACATCCTGCCCTTGGCCACGAACTTCTCGTACGAGGACCGGATCCCGCCCTGCGCGCGCTCCAGTGCGGCGTCGGTGACGTCCCGCAGCGTGACCTCGTATCCGGCCTGGGCCGACACCTGGGCGATGCCGGCTCCCATGAGCCCGGCGCCGATGACGGCGATCTTCTTCGTCACGTCGAACCTCTCTCGTACATGCGAACGTGCCCCCGTCTCCGACGCGGCCGCCGATGCCGTCCGGCCGCGGTGACGGGCACTCCTCCTCGCGAGGGTAACGGCCACTCGATCGGCCTCCGCCGCTGGTCCCTCGCAGGCATGGTGCGGCAGTCTTTGGAGGGGAGGCGAAATGGACCGTTCGTACCTGCTCACGCCGCTGGTGGGCTGCGCCGTCATGGTGGTGATCGCGCTGCTGCTGCGCTGGGCGTTCGGGCGCGGGCACTCGCTCGTCCAACGCGTTCCGAAGCAGGGTACGGAGGACGACTACGGCCTGCTGGTCGCCGTCGCCGCCCCCTCCGACACGACCCACGGCCGGCGCCTGTGCCGCGCGCTGACCGCCGACGGGATCCGCTGCACCCTCGTCGAGACCACCGACGGCCTGCGCGTCATGGTGTGGCCGCCCGACGAGGAGGCCGCCAGGCTCGCGCTGACGCGCTATCCGGACTGACGCCCGCCGACGAGGGTCCACCCCCGCCTGACGGGCCGTCAGTTGGCCGTACGAGCCCCTCAGAACCGCGGTTCGGGCTCCGGCTCGCGCAGCAACGAGCCGCCCAGGGCGGTGATCTGGTCGACCAGGTCGTCGTACCCCCGGTCGATGTGGTGCACCCCGCTGACCAACGTCTCCCCGTCCGCGACCAGGCCGGCCAGCACCAGCCCCGCGCCCGCGCGCACGTCCGTCGCCAGCACCGGGGCGCCGGAGAGCCGCTCCACGCCGCGCACGATCGCATGGTGGCCGTCCGTGCGGATCGACGCACCCAGGCGCAGCAGCTCCTGGAGGAAGACGAAGCGCGCCTCGAAGATGTTCTCGGTGATCATCGCGTGCCCGTCCGAGACCGCGTTGAGCACCGCGAACTGCGGCTGCATGTCGGTCGCGAAGCCCGGATACGGCAACGTCACCACGTCGACGGCCCCCGGCCGCCGGTCCATCACGACGCGGAAGCCGTCGTCGGTCGCGGTGACCGAGGCGCCCGACACCGTCAGCTTGTCGAGGGCGATCTCCAGGTGCTCCGGCCGTGCGTTCCGCACCGTCACGTCCCCGTGGGTGACCGCCGCGGCCACCGCGAACGTCCCGGCCACGATCCGGTCCGGGACCGTGCGGTGCACGACCGGCGACAGGCCCTCGACGCCGTGGATCTCGATCGTCGAGCTGCCCGCACCGTCGATCTTCGCGCCCATCTCGGTCAGCATCGTGCAGATGTCGACGATCTCGGGCTCACGCGCGGCGTTGTCGATGACCGTGGTGCCCTTCGCCAGCACCGCGGCCATCAGGATGTTCTCGGTCGCGCCCACGCTCGGGAAGTCCAGCCACACCGGTGTGCCGACCAGCCCCTTGGGCGCCTTCGCGATCAGGTAGCCGTGCTCGTTCTCGACGGTTGCACCGAGCTTGACCAGCCCGTCTATGTGCATGTCGAGGCCGCGCGAACCGATCGCGTCGCCCCCCGGGAAGGCCACCTGCACCTCGCCGCAGCGGGCGAGCAGCGGCCCGAGCACGCAGATCGACGCGCGCATGCTGCGGACCAGGTCGTAGTCCGCCTCGTGACCCGGCGACGCCGGCACCGCGATGCGCAGCGTCCCGCTGGTCTCCCCCTCGACCACGCAGCCCAGGCGGCGCAGCAGTTCGCTCATGATCTGCACGTCGAGGATCCGGGGCACCTCCTCAAGGGTGGTCTCCCCCTCCGCCAGCAGCGCGGCGGCCATCAGTTTGAGCGCGCTGTTCTTGGCGCCCGTGATACGCACCTCGCCGGCGAGCCTCGCCCCGCCGGTCACCCGGAACCTGTCCATCACGGCATCGTAGGGTCTCCCAGGAGCCCCACCGAACACGTGTCGCAACCTGGTGACACCCCCGCGTTCGATTGCTGACACGCCGCGTAGGTTTGGGACATGGTCAATCTGACACGCATCTACACGCGCACCGGCGACGACGGCACGACGGCGCTCGGGGACATGAGCCGGACGTCCAAGAACGACCCCCGGCTCGCCGCGTACGCCGACGTCGACGAGACCAACGCGGTCATCGGGGTGGCGCTCGCGCTGGGGGCGCTGGAGGAGGACGTCGTCACCCTGCTCACCCGCATCCAGAACGACCTGTTCGACGTCGGCGCGGACCTGTGCACGCCCGTCGTGCCGGACCCGAAGTACCCGCCGTTGCGCGTCGAGGAGTCGTACGTCGACGCGCTGGAGGCGGCGTGCGACCGCTACAACGAAGAACTCCCCAAGCTGCGCAGCTTCATCCTCAACGGCGGTACGCCCGGCGCCGCGCTGCTGCACCAGGCCCGCACGGTGGCCCGCCGCGCCGAGCGCAGCACGTGGGCCGCGCTGGAGACGCACGGGGACACCATGAACGCGCTCACCGCGAAGTACCTGAACCGGCTCTCCGACCTGCTCTTCATCCTGGCCCGGCACGCCAACCGCGAGCAGGGGGACGTGCTGTGGGTGCCGGGCGCGAACCGCTGACTTTTTGGGCGGCTGAAGCACAAACTCCGCGGCTGTGCTCGTTCCTCGCTCCGCCGCGGAGTCCGCAATTCCGCCTTGGACCTGCCGCCACCTGCGGTCGCCGACGCTCCCTCCGGCGCCGCCAGGTCTACCTGGCACGCTGAAAGTGGGCCCGGGGCGTCAGGCCACGTTGACGCGTTGGCCGGGTGGGGCGGCTTCGAGCCAGGCCAGGAAACCCGTCAGGGCGTCCTCGCTCATGGCCAGTTCGAGCAGGACGCCGTTGTGGCTGCACACCAGCACCACCGAGCCCGCCAGCAGCGCCAACTCCTCCTGGCCGACGGGCAGCCGCCGCTCGATCACCACGATGTCGTGGCGCTCCAGGACGCGGCGCGGGCGCGGGGCGTACGAGAACACCCGGAACCACTCGATGCGGTCGCCGCTGTAGCGGGCGATGCCGAAGACCCAGCCCTTGCCGTGGTCCAGGGGCGCCGCGCGCGGCGGCTCGGCCGGGTCGCCGGGCTCCGGGGGCTGGGGTGCGGGCGAAGAACCGTGCCCCGCCGGGGGCGCGTCCGCGGCGGGAGAATCAGCAGCGGCGCCCTCCGGGACCGAACTCCCGGACGACGCCGCGGCGGGCCCCGCCTCCCCGGTGTCCGGGGAGGCGGCGCGTACATCTGGCAGACGGCGCAGCGAACAGTCGAACGTCCCGCCGGGACGCTGGATCAGTCGGCGCCGTACGGCGAACGCGCCGATGGCGGCGGCGGTCACCACGACGACGGCCAGGACGACCGTCAGCAGCACGAGGACCATCTCGTCAGACCTCCTCGTGTTCCGCGTGCGGGTCTCGGCCGACGCCTGGGTTCGAGCGTCAGTGCCCGACGCCTACGCCGGCCACGCGCAGGCGCGTGTCCGCCCGGCGCTCGGCGGCGAGGTCCTTCTCGTGACCGGCCCGCTCCAGAGCGCGCTGGGCACGGGCGACGTCGATCTCGTCGGCGAGCTCGACGATCTCCGCGAGGAGCGAGAGCTCGTTGTTCGCGTAGGAGACGAAGCCGCCGTGGACCGCGGCGACGATGGTGGTGCCGTCCGCCTGGCGGATGGTCACCGGGCCCGACTGGAGCACTCCGAGGACCGGGGTGTGTCCGGGCTGGATACCGGTGTCGCCGTCGGAGGTCCGGGCGACCACGATCGTGGCCTCGCCCGACCACACCTTGCGGTCGGCCGCGACCAGCTCGACGTGCAGCTCAGCCAACGTGGCTCCTCAGGTCGTACGGACGGACGCCGCGCGCCTGCCCGTGTCCCGCGCACCGGTTCTCCGGCGCGGGATGCTGTCAGAATATCGGTCCCGCGGACCCCGATTCCAACCGGGACCGCGGCCCCCGGGCCCGCCTGGGCGAATCCGGGTCGGTGGACCCGGTGTTGAACCCGGCGTCGGACCGGGTGTCGAACCCGGTTGCGGACCCCGCCGCGCAGGGCGAGGGACGGCCCGTACCGGACCGCCCCTCGCACCTCACGACAAGCCGCCGGTCCCGCTCAGCCCTTGGCGAGCTCGGCGATCTTCTTCTCCAGGTCGTCGAGACCACCCAGCATGAAGAACGCCTGCTCCGGCGCGTGGTCGTACTTGCCGTCCGCGATCGCGTTGAACGCCTCGATCGTCTCGGAGAGCGGCACGTCCGATCCGTCGAGACCGGTGAACTGCTTCGCGACGTGGGTGTTCTGCGACAGGAACCGCTGGATGCGGCGCGCACGGTGCACGACGAGCTTGTCCTCTTCCGAGAGCTCGTCGATGCCGAGGATCGCGATGATGTCCTGGAGGTCCTTGTACTTCTGGAGGATCCCCTTGACACGAGTCGCGCAGTCGTAGTGCTCCTGCGAGATGTACCGCGGGTCGAGGATGCGGGACGACGAGTCCAGCGGGTCCACGGCCGGGTAGATGCCCAGCTCCGAGATCGGACGCGAGAGCACCGTCGTGGCGTCGAGGTGCGCGAACGTCGTCGCCGGGGCGGGGTCGGTCAGGTCGTCCGCGGGCACGTAGATCGCCTGCATCGAGGTGATCGAGTGGCCGCGGGTCGAGGTGATGCGCTCCTGGAGCACGCCCATCTCGTCCGCCAGCGTGGGCTGGTAGCCCACCGCGGAGGGCATGCGGCCGAGCAGCGTGGAGACCTCGGAGCCGGCCTGCGTGAAGCGGAAGATGTTGTCGATGAACAGAAGCACGTCCTGCTTCTGCACGTCGCGGAAGTACTCCGCCATCGTCAGACCCGACAGGGCGACGCGCAGGCGGGTGCCCGGCGGCTCGTCCATCTGGCCGAAGACCAGCGCGGTCTTGTCCAGAACGTCGGATTCCTTCATCTCGTCGATGAGGTCGTTGCCCTCACGGGTGCGCTCGCCGACGCCCGCGAACACCGACACACCGTCGTGGTTGCGCGCGACACGGACGATCATCTCCTGGATGAGGACCGTCTTGCCGACGCCCGCACCGCCGAACAGACCGATCTTGCCGCCCTTGACGTACGGGGTCAGCAGGTCGATGACCTTGACGCCGGTCTCGAACATCTCGGTCTTGGAGTCGAGCTGGTCGAAGGCCGGGGCCTTGCGGTGGATCGGCCACCGCTCCTCGACCTTGAACTCCGACTTCGGCACGTTCAGCGGCTCGCCGAGGGCGTTGAACACGACGCCCTTGGTGCCCTCGCCGACCGGTACCGAGATGGCCGCGCCGGTGTCGGACACGACCGAGCCACGGGTGAGGCCGTCGGTCGGCTGCATCGAGATCGCGCGGACCATGCCGTCGGCGAGGTGCTGGGCGACCTCAAGGGTGAGGAGCTTCTTGCCCTCGCCCTCGCCCTGACCGGTCAGGTCGACCTCGACGTGCAGCGCGTTGAACATCTCCGGCATCGCGTCGACGGGGAACTCCACGTCGACGACCGGGCCGATGACCCGGGCGACACGGCCCGTGGCCAGGGCCGGCGTTGCAGTGGCAGTCATAGTCATTCACTCCCCGCGGTCGCGTCGGCCAGGGCGTCCGCGCCGCCGACGATCTCGCTGATTTCGTTGGTGATCTCGGCCTGACGGGCGTTGTTGGCAAGCCGCGTCAGAGTACGGATGAGCTCTTCGGCGTTCTCGGTCGCCGACTTCATCGCCTTGCGCCGGGCCGCGTGCTCGGAGGCCGCGGACTGGAGCAGGGCGTTGTAGATGCGGCTCTCGACGTACCGCGGCAGCAGCGCGTCGAGCACACCCGCGGCCGAGGGCTCGAACTCGTAGAGCGGGAAGGCTCCGCCGGCCGGCTCCTCGTCCGAGTCCTCGACCACGAGCGGGAGCACCCGCTTCGCGACCGCGTTCTGCGTCAGCATGGACTCGAACTCGGTGCTGACGATGTGGATCTCGTCCACACCGCCGTCCTCCGTCGGCAGGACGAACGCGTCGATCAACGCGCCGGCCACCTTCTTCGCGTCGGTGTACTCCGGGTTGTCGGAGAACCCGCTCCACTCGCCCGCGAGCGCGCGGTTGCGGAACCGGTTGTAGCCGATGCCCTTGGCACCGATGACGTACCGGTCCACGTCCTTGCCCTCGCCGCGCAGCAGCTCGATGAGCTGCTCCGCGGCCTTGATGGCACTGGAGTTGTACGCGCCCGCGAAACCGCGGTCACTCGTGACCAGCAGCACCGCGGCGCGGCTCGCGCCCGGCTTCGCCTCGGTCAGCGGGTGCTTCGCGTTGGAGAAGGTGGCGACCGCGGAGACGGCGCGGGTCAGCTCGTCGGCGTACGGCTTGGCCGCCGCGACGCGCTGCTGCGCCTTGACGATCCGCGACGCCGCGATGAGCTCCTGGGCGCGCGTGATCTTCTTGGTCGCCGACACGGAACGGATCCGACGCCGGTAGACCCGAAGTTGGGCTCCCATGGGTCAGGTCTCTCCGTTCTCAGTTGCCGGACTTGACGTGGCGCTTGATGGTCTCCTGGCCGACCTCGTCCTTGTCCATGCCGTCGACCGGCACCTCGGTGACCAGCGGCGAGCCGTCGGCCAGGGTGTAGGTCTGCTTGAACGCGGCGAGGGCGTCGATCATCGATTCGATGGTGGAGTCCTCGAGCTTGCCGGTCTCCGCGATGGTGGTCAGGATCTCCTTGCGCGAGATGCGCAGGTTGTCCAGGAACTCACGCTCGAAGCGGCGGATCTCCTCCACCGGGACGTCGTCCAGGCGGCCGGTGGTACCGGCCCAGATGGAGACGACCTGCTCCTCCATCGGGAACGGCGAGTACTGGCCCTGCTTGAGCAGCTCGACCATCCGCGCGCCGCGCTCCAGCGAGGACTTCGAGGCGGCGTCCAGGTCGGAGCCGAAGGCGGCGAACGCCTCCAGCTCGCGGTACTGGGCGAGCGACAGGCGGAGCTGGCCGGAGACCGACTTCATCGCCTTGGTCTGCGCCGAGCCACCGACCCGGGAGACCGAGATACCGACGTTGACCGCCGGGCGGACGCCCTGGTTGAACAGGTCCGACTCCAGGAAGCACTGGCCGTCGGTGATGGAGATGACGTTGGTCGGGATGTACGCCGACACGTCGTTCGCCTTGGTCTCGATGATCGGCAGACCGGTCATCGAGCCCGCGCCCAGGTCGTCGGACAGCTTGGCGCAGCGCTCCAGCAGGCGGGAGTGCAGGTAGAAGACGTCGCCGGGGTACGCCTCGCGGCCCGGCGGGCGGCGCAGCAGCAGCGACACGGCGCGGTACGCCTCGGCCTGCTTGGTCAGGTCGTCGAAGACGATCAGGACGTGCTTGCCCTGGTACATCCAGTGCTGGCCGATGGCCGAGCCGGTGTACGGCGACAGGTACTTGAAGCCGGCCGGGTCGGACGCGGGGGCCGCGACGATGGTCGTGTACTCCATCGCGCCGGCCTCTTCGAGCGAGCGGCGCACGCCCGCGATCGTCGAGCCCTTCTGGCCGACGGCGACGTAGATGCAGCGGACCTGCTTCTTCGGGTCGCCCGACTTCCAGTTCTGGACCTGGTTGATGATCGTGTCGACGCAGACCGCGGTCTTGCCGGTCTGGCGGTCGCCGATGATCAGCTGGCGCTGGCCGCGGCCGATCGGGGTCATCGAGTCGATCGCCTTGATGCCGGTCTGCATCGGCTCGTGGACCGACTTGCGCATCATGACGCCGGGGGCCTGGAGTTCGAGGGCGCGGCGGCCCTCGCTCTCGATCTCGCCCTTGCCGTCGATCGGGTTGCCGAGGGGGTCGACCACGCGGCCGAGGTAGCCGTCGCCGACCGGCACCGACAGAACCTCGCCGGTCCGGCGGACCGTCTGGCCCTCTTCGATCGAGCTGAAGTCACCGAGGATGACGACACCGATCTCGCGGACGTCGAGGTTCAGCGCGAGGCCGAGGGTGCCGTCCTCGAACTTCAGGAGTTCGTTGGCCATGACCGAGGGCAGGCCCTCGACCTTGGCGATGCCGTCCATGCACTCGCTGACCGTGCCGACTTCCTCGCGCGACGCCGTGTCCGGCTCGTACGAGTCGACGAAGCGCTCCAGCGCGTCCCGGATCTCCTCCGGCCGGATCGTGAGCTCCGCCATCTGGTGTCCCTGCTCTCCTAGGTGGTGGGGTTACGGTCCGCCGTCGGTGACGGCGATCTCGGAACCGCGATGCTGCTGTCTGTCGTTTACGCTGCTCGTCGACCGCGCGGTCAACGGACCAGTCGCCGCCCGGCCTCGTCGAGGCGGGTGGCCACGGTGCCGTCGATGACGTCGTCACCGATCTGCACTCGGACGCCCCCGATGACCTCTTCGTCGATCTCGACGTTGAGGTGCACCTGCCGGCCGTAGATCCGGCCGAGGGCCGCCGCCAGGCGGGTGTTCTGCTCCTCGGTGAGGGGCAGGGCCACCGTGACCAGGGCGACCACGCGGCGCCGACGCTCGGCGGCGAGCCGGGCGTACGCCTCGAGTCCCGCCTCCAGGCTACGGCTCCGCGGGTGTGCGACCAGGCGGGTCACCAGGCGCCGGGTGACGGGCTGGACCCGTCCCGCCAGCAGTCCGGAGACCAGCTCGGCCTTGCGACCGTCCGCGATGGACGGGTCGGCGAGCGTGGACCGCAGCTCGCGCTGTCCGGCCACGATGCGGCCGAAGCGGAACAGCTCGTCTTCGAGGTCGTCGAGGGAACCGTCCCGGTCCGCCCCGATGAGCTCGGCCTCGATCGACAGTTCGTCGATCGCGTCGACCAGGTCACGGGGGCGCGACCAGCGCGCCCGGACCAGGCCGCCGAGCAGATCGGCGGACTCGCCGCCGATCTGTCCGTCGAGGAGCTGGGCCAGGAAGGCGGCCCGTGACTCCCCGGACCGCGCCGGGTCCGTGAGGACCCGACGCAGGACCACCGTGCGGTCGAGCAACAGCACGACGGAGTGCAGGTCCTCGGCGAGCGCCGGCATGTCGGCGCCCGTCGACTGGGCGAGAGCGTCGAGGCGCTCGCGCGCCGCGGCGATCGATTCCCGGCTGGCGCCCTGCATCAGCGCACCTGCCCGGAGGTCTGCGCGGAGGTGCTCTCCGCGGCACGCGCGTCGAGCTCGTCGAGGAACCGGTCGACGATGCGGCGCTGGCGCGCCTCGTCCTCGAGCGATTCGCCGACGATCCGGCCCGCCAGCTCGGTGGCCAGCTTGCCGATGTCCTGCCGCAGCACCGTGGAGGCCTGCTTGCGGTCGGCCTCGATCTGCGCGTGGCCGGACGCGACGATCTCGTCCTTGATGCGGGCGCCTTCGGCGCGCATCTCGGAGAGTGCCGCGGCACCCTGCTCACGGGCGTCCTCGGTGAGGCGGCCGGCTTCGCGACGGGCGTCGATCAACTGGGCGCGGTAGCGCTCCAGTTCGGCCTGGGCTTCGGCCTGGGCCTCTTCCGCACGCGCCAGGCCGCCCTCGATGGCGTCCGTACGCTCTTCCAGCGTCTTCTTGATCTTCGGAAGGAGGACCTTGCCGAGGAAGAAGAAGACGATGAGGAACGCCACGCCACCGATGATGATTTCGTCGAGCGGCGGAAGAAGAGGGTTCATCTCCTCTTCGCCGCTGGCGATGTGGATCACGGTGGGAACCTCCGTTGGGAAGTGAAGCGTCACTTACCGAAGACGAACGGCATGACGACGCCGATGAGGGCCAGGGCCTCGGCGAGCGCGAAGCCGAGCAGCATGTTCTGACGGATGAGGCCGGTGGCCTCCGGCTGGCGGGCCATCGCCTGGACGCCGTTACCGAAGATGATGCCGATGCCGACGCCGGGGCCGATCGCCGCGAGGCCGTAACCGATGGAGCCGAGGCTGCCGGTAACTTCAGCGAGAAGCATTGGGGCTTTCCTTTTTTCGAGGCCGGTGGACTTTCCACCGGACGACGGTTGAGGAGGGGATGGTCTGGTGTCTCTCAGTGCTCGGCTTCGAGCGAGCTGGAGATGTACGAGGCGGTCAGGAGCGTGATGATGTACGCCTGTAGCCCCTGGATCAGCAGCTCGAAGGCGACCAGCGCCACGACCACGATGAACGAGGTCGCCGAGTACAGGGCGCCGATGGTCGGGCCGAGCAGGTACCAGGCCGCGACGCTGAAGGTCACGATCAGCATGTGGCCGGCGAACATGTTGGCGAAGAGCCGGACGGCCAGGGTGAAGGGCCGGACGATGACGTTCGACAGGAACTCGATCGGCGCGAGGAGGAAGTACAGCCACTTCGGCAGACCGGGCGGGAACATCATGTTCTTGAAGTAGCCCACGAAGCCCTGGTGCTTGATGCCCAGGTACATGTAGGTCAGCCACACCATGCCGACGATCGAGGCCGGGAAGGCGATCCGCGAGGTGACCGGGAACTGCGCGATCGGGATGATCGACATCAGGTTCATGATCCACACGAAGAAGAAGATCGAGACCAGGAAGGGGACGAAGTGGTCGCCCTTCTTGCCGATCGTCTCGCGGGAGATCTGGTCGCGGACGAACAGGTAGCCCAGCTCGCCGACGTTCTGGACGCCGCGCGGCACCAGCTTGGGCTTCGCGAACGCGCTCCAGAAGAAGCCGACCACGATGAGCACCGAGATCAGGCAGAGCAGCATCGGCTTGGTGAAGTCGAAGCTGCCGATCGAGAAGATCGGCTTGAACTCGTAGATGTTCAGCCCGGGCGAGGGGAAGCCGCAGCCGGCGTCAAACAGGTGACAGCTGCTGGCGAGCTCGACGTCAGCGGCAGCCACCATCGACTCCTTCGTCGTGAAGCATCTTTACGGCAACCTCAGTGTGTCGGCGCGGTGGGGAACCGCGGAGCGGCACGCAGCAAGGCCCGGTCAGGACCTGCCGTGGCGGACATACACAAGAACCAGGGCCAGAGCGACTCCGACGATCACGCCGATCGGCAGGAACAGCGTGGAGTGTCCCGTCCACCGGTCGATCAGCCAGCCCAGCCCCCCGTAGAAGGCCATCCCGCCAAGGATGTAGCTGATGCTCGACCATGTGGCATCGGTCAGACCGCCGTCCTTCGGTCCCCTGTCCCGGGAACTTTCCGGACCGCTCGATCGTCCACTCTCGCTCATGACGCACCGGACGATAGCAGGAGGCCCTTGGGGTTACCGCACCCGGGCCGTCGATCTTGGACAGCACCCTGGACCAGCCCTGGGACGGGACGATGAACGCGGGGCGAACGCGCCGTGTCATACGTCATCGCTTCCCGTCCGGTTCGACGTACGCGATCTTCAGTTTGCTGAAGACGCGGACCTGCGCGGCGATCCACACGAGGGTCGCGGCCAGGATCACCAGGGCGAAGACCTTGGTGTCGAACCAGGTGGCGTCGGCGAAGGCGAACAGCAGGATCGCCACTCCGCCGACCTGTGCGAGGTAGGTCAGCATCGCCATGTTCATGATCATGAACGGGTTGCCGTTGGTGATCTTCCCGATGGCGATCTGGCCGAGCGAGAAGAAGACGAGGACCACGGCGGACGCGAACGCGGCGCCGATCAGCCCCTCGGTTCCGGCGACAATCGTGCCCACGATCATCGCGACGATCGCGACGGCGGCCGTGGGGATGGCCGAGCCGCGCAGAAGCCGTGCGTCATTGGCCTGCATGTCGGTGTCTCCGGCAAGAGTCGGGAGTGCTGGGATCTCACCAGGACGGCCTGGGCTCGACGTGCCCCGGACTTGCGATGTTCAGCGGGGGTCTGAGCTTGACTCCCGTGTGTCCATCGGCCCTTATCCCTGGTTCGTGAACGCTATCACAAACTATTTGAGCAGAGCTTTACCCAGCCCTGTGCCCAACCTCACAGCGGTCCCCTCTGGGCCCGTGAGCCGCTTCGCGCTACCGGGCGCGTGGCCGATTCCGGTCCGTGCCAAGGCTGTTCGCCGGATGCGTCGGTGGCGAGGAGGGGATCGTGAGCTATGTCCTGCTCTCCCCCGGCGGCCCTCCGACGGCCTCGGCCACGGTAGCGGGGCGGGACCACTGCGTACAACCAGCGGGGCACGTGCGGGCGGAACCACGGGAGCAGCAGCACGATCAGGCCGAAGGCCATGAAGCCCAGGCCCGCGTACACGATGGGGCGGCGGGCCGGGCGTACCGAGATGAGCACGGTGAACGACGCGATCAGGCCCGACCAGAAGTACATGATCATGACGGCCCGGCTGTGCGAGTGGCCGATTTCCAGCAGCCGGTGGTGCAGGTGGCCCTTGTCCGCGGCGAACGGCGACTGCCCCGCCCAGCCGCGCCGCGTGACGGCCATCACCAGGTCGATCAGCGGCACGATCAGCACCGCGAACGGCAGCACCAGCGGAATGTAGACAGGCACCAACTTGTGCGTCGCGAACGTCTGGGATCCACTTTGCGCGGAGATCACATCGGGATCGAGACGACCGGTCAGCGTGATCGCGGCCGCGGCGAGCATCAGGCCGATCAGCATCGAGCCCGAGTCGCCCATGAAGATGCGCGCGGGGTGCAGGTTGTGCGGCAGGAAGCCCGCGCACACGCCGATCAGCAGCGCGGTGAACATCGTGGGCGCGGCGGCGCCGTCGATGCCGTAGCCGAACCAGAGGCGGTAGGCGTACGCGAAGAACGCCAGGCCCGCGATGCACACCATCCCGGCCGCGAGGCCGTCGAGCCCGTCGACGAAGTTCACCGCGTTGATGGTGATCACGACGACCGCGATTGTCAGGATCGCGCCCTGCGTCGGGCTCAGGCTGTAGGTGCCGTGGCCGGGGATCGGCAGCCACAGGATGACGATGCCCTGCCACACCATGACGCCCGCGGCGAGGGCCTGGCCCAGCAGCTTGATGACGGCGTCGACGCCCCACTTGTCGTCGATGACGCCCAGCAGGCAGATCAGCGCGCAGCCGGACAGCAGCGCCTGCACGTCGGTCGAGTCGGTGAACACGACTTCCATGCCGGGGAGCTGACGGGCGATCAGCAGCCCGGCGCACAGGCCGCCGAACATCGCCATGCCGCCGAGGCGGGGGGTCGGCTCCTTGTGGACGTCGCGCGCGCGGATCTCGGGCATCGCCCCGGCGGCGATCGCGAAGCGTCGTACGGCGCCGGTGAGCAGGTACGTGACTGCTGCCGAGACGAACAGCGTCAGCAGGTACTCGCGCAAGACTCAGCCACCGTCCCCGGACTCTGCATTTCGCCGCACACGCAGCACACTAGAGGTCATCGACTTCCCGGCGGGAAACGATCGCACAGTGGACACCCTGCGGGCCACCGGCACCGCGCGCCCCGGACGCCACTTCCGCCTCTGTGCGCTCTGCGCTCACGATAGAACCACCGTTCCGGCACTCGCCCTTCAGGGGACCCATTGCTCCGTCAGGGGCACACCGCCCCTACGGACCAATCCGGCGCGACGGCACAGCGGCGGAGGAAGCATCCGACACAGGGACAGACGCTGCCAGGCGTCCGGCCGGTTCACCGGAACTGAGCCACGGTCCGGGCCACGGTCCGGGTCACCGTTCGGGGTACGCGGGATGCGTCGCGACGAGGTCCGCGACCGCCGCCGCGATGTCCCGCGCGGCGCTGCCGTCGGTGTCGCGCACCGCCCGTCCGACCAGCGTCGCGATCTCCTTCATGTCACCCTCCGTCATCCCCTGCGTGGTCACCGCGGGGGTGCCGACCCGGACGCCCGAGGCGATCATCGGCTTGGCCGGGTCGAACGGGATGGCGTTCTTGTTGAGGGTGATCCCGGCCCGCTCGCAGCGGGTCTCGGCGTCCCGCCCGCTGACTCCCAGACCGCGCAGGTCGAGCAGCGCGAGGTGGGTGTCGGTGCCGCCGGACACCGCGCGCATCCCCTCGGCCTCCAGGCCCGTGGCGAGGGCCTGCGCGTTGGCCACGACTTGGCGTGCGTACGACGCGAAAGCCGGTTGGGCGGCCTCGCGCAGAGCGACCGCCTTAGCCGCTACGGCGTGCATGAGCGGGCCGCCCTGACAGAAGGGGAAAACCGCTTTGTCGATTCGGTCGGCCAACTCCTCGCGGCACAGGATCATGCCGCCGCGCGGGCCGCGCAGGACCTTGTGCGTCGTACAAGTGACGACATCGGCGTACGGAACGGGCGACGGGACCGCGCCTCCGGCCACCAGACCGATGAAGTGTGCGGCGTCGACGACCAGATAGGCGTCCACTTCGTCGGCGATTTCTCGAAAGAGCGCGAAGTCGACAAGTCGCGGATAGGCCGTCGCACCGCAGATCAGCATCTTCGGCCGGTGGCGCAGCGCCAGGTCCCTGACCTGGTCGTAGTCGATCGTTTCGGCCTTTTCGCGCACACCGTAGGCGACCGTGCTGAACCACCTGCCGGAGAAGTTCACGCGTGACCCGTGGGTGAGGTGGCCGCCGTGCGGCAGCGACATCGCGAGCACCGTGTCGCCCGGGACGAGGAGGGCCGCGTACGCCGCCAGGTTCGCCGACGCGCCCGAGTGCGGCTGGAGGTTGGCGTGCTCGGCGCCGAACAGCTCGCGGGCCCGGCGCAGCCCGATCTCCTCCGCGCGGTCGACCTCCGCGCAGCCGCCGTAGTAGCGCCTCCCGGGATACCCCTCGGCGTACTTGTTCGACAGCGTGCTGCCCAGCACGGCGAGCACAGCGGGTGACGTGAAGTTCTCGCTCGCGATGAGCTGGAGTCCCGCCCGCTGGCGCGCCAGCTCGCCCAGGACCACGTCGGCGATGTCGGGGTCGGTCCTCTGGAGCAGCGGGAAGTCCGGGCCCCAGAAGGGGACGTCGGTCGTGCCCATGGCACAACTCCTTTTGACGGAGGGAGGCACCCTCCACTGTAGGTCGGAGAGACCTACATCACATCCCTGTCCGCGCCGTCAGCGCGGTCAACATGGGGTCGATCGCGGTGTTGATCTCGGACGCGCAGGCCCGGAAGACGTTCAGCGGCGAACCGTAGGGGTCCGCGACCTCGTCCCACTCCGGGCCGGGGGCGGCCATCCGGCCGCGCAGAGCGGCGGCGGCCCGGACCAGGAAGCGGCCCCGCTCGACCAGGTCCCCGTCGGGCACCGCGGAGTGCTCCAGGACGGCGACCAGACGGGTGAACTCCTTGAGCGTGAAGGTGCGCAGGCCGGACGCGTGCCCCATGGACACCACGTGCGCGCGGTGGTCCAGGGTCGCGGTGAGCACGAGGTCCGCCTCCGCAACGTGCTCGTCCTGGAGCTCGCGCCCCTTGAAATCCCCCGGGTCGCCGCCGAACTCGCGTACCACCTCGGCGGCGAACGGCTCCATCGAGGCGCCCTCGTGGCCCCAGGTGCCGGCGCTCGCCACCTCGATGCGGTCGCACTCGTACGAGGCCAGCCGCCGCGACAGGCCCAGCCGCGCCAGCCGCTCCGCGATGGGGGAGCGGCAGATGCTGCCCGTACAGACGAACAGGATGCGGAACGGGCCCGCACCTGCCATCACGGGCCCGGGTGGGGGCGGCGTCAATTGACGCCCTCCAAATCGGGCACGACTTCGCGCAGGGTCTCCAGGGACAGCGCGCCCTCGCGGAGCAGGCGCGGGCGGCCGGCGGTCAGGTCGATGATCGAGGACGGCACGGTCGCCGGGCACGTGCCGCCGTCGAGATAGACCGAGACGGACTCGCCGAGCTGGTCCACCGCCTGGTCGACGGTCGTCGCGGGCGGGTTGCCGGAGCGGTTGGCGCTGCTGACCGCCATCGGGCCGGTCTCGTTCAGCAGTTCGATCGCGACGGGGTGCAGCGGCATCCGCACGGCCACGGTGCCGCGCGTCTCGCCGAGGTCCCACTGCAACGAGGGCTGGTGGAACGCGACGATGGTCAGCGCCCCCGGCCAGAAGGCGTCGACCAGCTCCCAGCCCAGCTCGGGGAAGCCCGTCACCAGCCCGTGCAGGGTGGTGGGAGAACCGACCAGCACGGGCGAGGGCATGTTGCGGCCGCGCCCCTTCGCGTCCAGAAGCGCCTTGACGGCGTGCGGGGAGAACGCGTCGCCGCCGATGCCGTACAGCGTGTCGGTGGGCATGACCACCAGCTCGCCCCGCTTCACGGCACTGGCCGCCTCGCGCAGCCCCAGCCCGCGGTCCAGCGTGTCGGAGCAGTCGTAGCGTCGGCTCATCGGGCCCGTCCCTCCAGACTGTGCCGGCCCGGGGCGCTTCCCCGGACCCCCGGACCCCCGGCCGTCACGCGCCCTCTTTCCGGGCCGTGGTGAACCGCGGGCGGTTGTTGAGGTCGCGGTGGTCGGCGGCGTCGACCCAGCCGGATTCCTCGTTGAAGATCCACGGCACGGTGCCGCCCTGGGTGTCCGCGTGCTCGACCACCACGACGCCCCCCGGCCGCAGCAGGCGGTACGCGGTGCGCGACAGCCCGCGGATCACGTCCAGGCCGTCCTGGCCGGAGAACAGCGCCATCTCGGGGTCGTGGTCGCGGGCCTCCGGGGCGACGTTCTCCCACTCCTCCAGCGGAATGTACGGCGGATTGCTGATCACCAGGTCGACCGTCCCGCTGAGCTGCGGCAACGCCGCGAGCGCGTCGCCCTGGTGCAGGTTCACGCGCGACCCGGCGGCGTTGCGCTCGGCGAACGCGAAGGCCCGCTCGTCCAGCTCCACCGCGTGCACCACCGACCGGGGCACCTCCTGCGCCACCGCGAGCGCGATCGCGCCCGACCCGGTGCACAGGTCCACCACCAGCGGCTCGGCGACGTCCATCGCGCGCAGCGCCTCTATGGCCCAGCCCACCACCACCTCGGTCTCCGGGCGCGGCACGAACACTCCCGGCCCCACCTCCAGTTCGAGGTAGCGGAAGAACGCCCGCCCGGTGATGTGCTGCAAGGGCTCCCGCGCCTCGCGGCGCGCCACCGCCTCCCAGAACCGCGCGTCGAAGTCCCCGTCGCCGACGGTGTGCAACTCGCCCCGCTTGACGCCGTGCACGTACGCGGCAAGCTCCTCGGCGTCGAAGCGCGGCGAGGGCACGCCCGCGTCGGCCAGTCGCAGGGTGGCCTGGGCCACCTCGGCGAGCAGCAGGTTCATCTTTCTCCGTCCGCAGTCCCGTGTGCACGGGGGAAGCCGTAGAGGCGTGGATGTGGGCCGCCGACGCGCCGCCGGCTCAGCCGCTGTGTGCCAGTCTGGCGGCCATGTCGGCGTCGACGCACGCTTGCACCACCGCGTCGAGGTCGCCGTCGAGCACCTGGTCCAGGTTGTACGCCTTGTAGCCCACCCGGTGGTCGGAAATCCGGTTCTCCGGGAAGTTGTACGTGCGGATGCGCTCGGACCGGTCGACGGTTCGCACCTGGCTTCGGCGCGCGTCCGCGGCCTCCTTCTCGGCCTCCTCCTGCGCCGCGGCCAGCAGCCGCGATCGCAGGATACGCATTGCCTGCTCCTTGTTCTGCAACTGGCTCTTCTCGTTCTGGCAGGACGCCACCACGCCGGTGGGCAGGTGCGTGATGCGGACCGCCGAGTCGGTGGTGTTGACCGACTGGCCTCCCGGGCCGGACGAGCGGTAGACGTCGATGCGCAGGTCGTTGGGGCTGATCTCGACGTCGACGTCCTCGGCCTCGGGCAGCACCAGCACGCCCGCGGCCGAGGTGTGGATGCGGCCCTGCGACTCGGTCGCGGGCACCCTCTGCACGCGGTGCACGCCGCCCTCGAACTTCAGCTTCGCGAACACGCCCTCGCCGGGTGCCGGGCTGCCCTTGGCCTTCACGGCGACCGAGACGTCCTTGTAGCCGCCGAGGTCGGATTCGTTGGCGTCGATGACCTCGGTCTTCCAGCCCGCGCGCTCGGCGTAGCGCAGGTACATGCGCAGCAGGTCGCCGGCGAACAGCGCGGACTCGTCGCCGCCCTCGCCCGCCTTGATCTCCAGGATCACGTCCTTGTCGTCCGCGGGGTCGCGCGGCACGAGGAGGTGGCGCAGCTTCTCGGCGAGTTCCTCGCGGCGCTGCTCCTGCTCGTCCGCCTCGGCGGCGAAGTCGGGGTCCTCGGCGGCGAGTTCGCGGGCGGTGGCGATGTCGTCGCCGGCCTGCACCCACGAGCGGTAGGTGTCGACGATGGGGCTCAGCTCGGCGTACCGCCGCCCGAGGTTGCGCGCCCGCGCCTGGTCGGCGTGGACCTGCGGGTCGGCGAGACGGCGCTCCAGATCGGCGTGCTCGGCGAGCAGTTCGTCCATCGCCTCGAACACAAGGGCTCCTGTCAGTGGACCGCGGCGGGTCAGCGTGCGGATGGGCCGGAAACGACGGGGTGCGGGAGGACGCGCGGATCGGCGCGCGGGACCGGGGCGGTGACGGCGTGCGAAACGGCGCGTGCCGGACGACGCGGGGCCGGACGGCGTGCACGGAGGACGTGCGCGGGACGCCGGGCGCGAAAGGCGCGGACAAACGAACGACGCCGGAGGGAGTGTGCGGAGCTCGGTCGAGCCCCGCGCACCCCTCCGGCGTCGAAGGTCGCTACTTGCTGCCCGCGCCGGGGCCCTTGCCGAAGCGCTTCTCGAAGCGGGCGACGCGGCCGCCGGTGTCGAGGATCTTCTGCTTGCCCGTGTAGAACGGGTGGCACTGCGAGCACACGTCGGCGTTGATCTTGCCGCTCGTGGCGGTGCTGCGGGTGGTGAACGTGGCACCGCAGGTGCAAGAGACGACGGTCTCCACGTACTCCGGGTGGATCTCGGGCTTCACAGGGGTCTCCTTGACGAATCGGGAGGGCACCGGGTCGCCACCGTCAGGAAGGGGCGGACGTGAACCGGGGCCGACATACCAGTGTGCCAGCAGCGGGCGGTACGACCAAAATCGGGTGCCCCGCACACGATTGCGCCGTCGACTGCGCAGTCGCTTGAGCAGTGACTTGGGCGGTCGATCGGGCGGTCGATCGGGCACCCGGTGGGGCGCCCGTCCCGCCTTCCGGTACGCGCCGCGCACACGCGGAGGGCCCCGCCGCCGCGCGGGGCGGTCGGCGGGGCCCTCCGTCGTGACGGTGGTTCCCGGGAACCGCCGTCACGACGGAGGACCCCGCCGACCGCCTCGCGCGGCGGCGGGGCCCTCCGTCGTGACGGTGGTTCCCGGGAACCGCCGTCACGACGGAGGGCCCCGCCGCCGCGCGAGGCGGTCGGCGGGGCCCTCCGTCGTGACGGCGGTTCCCGGGAACCGGCCGACGGACGGACCGTCAGTCGTTCGGCATCGGGGTCGTCTTCTGGATCTGCATGAGGAACTCGGCGTTGCTCTTCGTCTTCTTCATCTTGTCCTGGAGGAGCTCGATCGCCTGCTGCTGCTCCAGCGCGTGCAGCACGCGGCGCAGCTTCCACACGATCGCCAGTTCCTCCGGCGCCATCAGGATCTCCTCCTTGCGGGTGCCGGACGCGTCCACGTCCACCGCGGGGAAGATCCGCTTGTCGGCGAGCTTGCGGTCGAGCTTGAGCTCCATGTTGCCGGTGCCCTTGAACTCCTCGAAGATCACCTCGTCCATGCGCGAGCCGGTCTCGACCAGCGCGGTCGCGAGGATGGTCAGCGAGCCGCCGTTCTCGATGTTGCGCGCGGCGCCGAAGAAGCGCTTCGGCGGGTAGAGCGCGGTCGAGTCGACACCACCGGACAGGATGCGGCCCGACGCGGGCGCCGCGAGGTTGTACGCGCGGCCCAGACGGGTGATCGAGTCCAGCAGCACGACGACGTCGTGGCCCAGTTCGACGAGGCGCTTGGCCCGCTCGATGGCGAGCTCGGCGACGATCGTGTGGTCCTCGGCCGGCCGGTCGAAGGTCGAGGAGATGACCTCGCCCTTGACCGAGCGCTGCATGTCGGTGACCTCTTCGGGCCGCTCGTCGACGAGGACGACCATGAGGTGGCACTCGGGGTTGTTGTGCGTGATCGCGTTGGCGATCGACTGGAGCACCATCGTCTTTCCGGCCTTCGGCGGCGAGACGATGAGGCCGCGCTGGCCCTTGCCGATCGGCGCGACCAGGTCGATGATCCGGGTCGTCAGGATGTTCGGCTCGGTCTCCAGGCGCAGGCGCTCCTGCGGGTACAGCGGCGTCAGCTTGGTGAAGTCCGGGCGCTGGCGGGCGTGCTCGGGCTCGGAACCGTTGACGGTGTCGAGCCGGACGAGCGCGTTGAACTTCTCGCGGCGCTCGCCGTCGCGCGGCTGGCGCACCGCGCCGACGATGGCGTCGCCCTTGCGGAGGCCGTTCTTGCGGACCTGGGCGAGGGAGACGTACACGTCGTTCGGGCCCGGCAGGTAACCGGAGGTCCGGACGAAGGCGTAGTTGTCGAGGATGTCGAGGATGCCCGCGACCGGGATCAGCACGTCGTCCTCGGCGACCACGGGCTCGTTCGCCTCGAAGCCGTCGCGGCCGCGGCGCCGGTTGCGGTCGCGGTAGCGGCCACGACGACGGCGACCGCCGCCCTCGAAGTCGTCGTCGTCCTGTGCGCCCAGGTTCTCGCCGCGGTTGTCGCCGCGGTTGTCGCCGCGCTCGGCGTTGCCGGCCCGCTCGCCGCGCTCCCCGCGGTTGCCGCGCTCGGCACGGCCGGCACGCTCACCGCGCTCGGCACGCTCGCCGCGTTCGGCGCGCTCACCGCGCTGGGCGTCGCCGTCACCGCCCCGCTCGCGACGACCCTGGCCGCGCTCGCGGCGGTCGCGGCGGCTCTCGCGCTCGCCGCCCTCGCCGCGTCCGCCACCCGCCTGGGTGTCGTCGGCGGACGCCTCGGCGTCCTTGTCGGCGGCGGCACGGCGGCCCTTGGCGGGCTGCTGCTCGTCCTCGGCGGCCTCGGCGCGGCGCGAGCGCGTGGTGGGCGCGCCCTCGTTCGCGGACTGGCCGGGGATGTCGATCGACTGCTGCGCGACGTCGGTCACGCCGCGGCGGGCGGCCCGGCGGGTACGCGCGGGCGCCTCGGCCTCGGCGGCCGGCGCGGATTCCGCGGCGGGCGCGGACTCGGCGGCGGCCGGAGCCTCCTTGGCGGGGGCCTCGGCGGGCGCGGCGGGCGCCTCGGCGGCGGCCTTCGCGGCCCGCGTGCCGCGCGAGGCGGCGGCCGGTGCGGGGGCGGCCTCGGCGGACGACGGCTGCTCGCCGCCGCCCTGCTTGGCCTGGATGGCCTCGATGAGCTGGCTCTTGCGCATCCGGCCGGTCCCGCTGATCCCGAGACCGGCGGCGACCTGCTGCAACTCCGCCAGCACCATGCCGTTCAGGCCGCCGCCGGCGGCGCGGCGGCGCCGCGGGGCGGCGGCGGTGGCGTCACTGGCGGCGGCCCCGGCCTGGTCTGCGGCCTGGTCCATGAGATCGGTGGTGTCGCTCACGAAGGGTCCTTCCCTGGAGCGGGCGTCGGCCTTGATACGGCGCGGCGACCGGTTGTGCTGTCCGGCCCGGGTCCCGGGCCCTGGTGGTCCGGGTACGGATCCGGTGCGGTGGTCCGCCTTGCGGCGGGAATCGTCGAAACTGCGTCCGGCGCGGTCGGGATCGGGCTCACGATCATCTGCGGGGAGTTAGTCCTCGGGGCCCCGGGAATTCTCGCGGTACGGCGTCGGGGGGACGCCGATCGGTTTCGGGGAGCCACGTTTCGTCACGAGGGACAGGCAGGAGGGGGAGCTCCCGTAGGACCGTGGCCACGGAAAACGAAACCGGGCACCGAACTGGCCCGGCCCGATGAGGGCTGGACTCCTGGTGCGGTGGTGACATTAACACTACCGGACCCACACAACATTCCCCCACCCCGTGGCGCCTCCGAGTCGGTGTGTCGGCCATTTGGACAGACCCGCCAAAGCAATTCCGGCCGAAGCCGGGCCGCCCTGGGCGGCGGGCCATTCCGGCCGAACAACCCGCAGGCGAACCGCGTCGCGGGTACGGCACCCTTGCCAACGAGCAACCATCTCGTGGGTTACCCGCGGGGTAACCCGGGTGGATATCCGCACAGTTTCTCGAAGTGGATCTCCGTGTGGATCTCCGCGCGGGCGGCCGTCCCGGGCACCGGTGGACCAGTCCACCGGGTGCCCCACCGACATGCCTACCCGGCCGCCGACAGCCGTACGCCCAACCGTGTGCACGGCCGTCCCCGCGGCCGTACCCGCAGTGCTGCCACACGAGTTGCTACCCGAGCGGGAGGACGCCGGCCCCCTCCGCATCGACGTCCAGCCGGGTCGCGACCCAGCCGGAGTCGGCGGCGCCGATGACCTCGTCCACCCTTTCGGCGGTCACCAGGGCGAGCACCGTGGGGCCTGCCCCGGAGATCACGGCGGCGTGTCCCTGACCTCGAAGTTTACCGACCAGCTCGGCGCTGTGGGGCATCGCGGGCGAGCGGTAGTCCTGGTGCAGCCGGTCCTCGGTGGCGGGGAGCAGGAGGTCCGGACGGGTGGTGAGCGCGGTCACCAGAAGGGCGGCACGGCCCGCGTTGATCGCGGCCTCGGCGTGCGGCACCTGGGCGGGCAGCAGCCCGCGGGCGACCTCGGTGGACAGCGGGGTGGACGGCACGAAAACGACGGGCGCTATGTCGGCGTGCGGCAGGGCGCGTACCGCGTGCGGACCGTCCTCGTCGGTCCACGCGGTGGTGAAGCCGCCGTACAGGCAGGCCGCGACATTGTCCGGATGGCCTTCGAGCGCGGACGCGACGCCGAGCGCGGCGGCGTCGTCCAGGCGCTCGGCCCCGCCTATGGTCAGCGCCCGGGCGGCGATGACGCCCGCGCAGATGGCGGCGGCCGACGAACCGAGGCCGCGGCCGTGCGGGATGCGGTTGGCGCACACCACTTCGAGCCCGGCGGGGCGTCCGCCGAGGGCTTCGAAGGTGGCGTGCAGGGCGCGTACGACAAGGTGGTTCTCGTCGCGCGACAGATTGTCGGCGCCCTCGCCCGCGATGTCGATCGAGAGCCCTCGGTCGGCGATGCGGACGACGACGTCGTCGTAGAGGCCGAGGGCGAGCCCGAAGGCGTCGAAACCGGGGCCGAGGTTGGCACTCGTCGCGGGAACACGCACCCGGACGGGGGCGGCGCGGAAAGCAGGACCGGCCATCAGGTGTGGACACTCCTCCTCGTGGGGTCCCGGCAGACGCCTCGAAGGACACGGTGAATGGTGGGCCGCGTCCGGCACTGGGGGATCGGCACTGGGGACGGCGGATACGACGGGCGCGGACCGTACGGACGGTCGCAAAGCCGCGTCAGGGGTTCAGCGTAGCGAAAGGACGTTTGCCTGCGGCACGCCGCGCCCACGCGATTTCCCGGATTTCCCACCCGGCACCCATCTCGACGCGGCGGCAGAGCGGCAGGTCAGGGCTTCTCCGGGACTGGGCACGAGGTCGCAAGGACGTGTCCCGCCACCCGCACGCCCGCCCCGCACGAGACCTGCGGACCTCCCGCAACCGGGCGCCCGGGAAGGAATGAGCCCGCGGTCACGGCGCACAGTCCCGCACAGGACCTGCACTCTTCCCCAACCGGGAGCCCGCGGTTACCGCACACACTCCCGCCACGCCTGCGCCCTCGCGCGGTGGTCACCAGGCAGGGCGGGCCCCGCGAGTTCGCAGGGAGTCACGGCCGCCTCGTCCACGGCAACCGCAGCCTCCCGACCTTCCCGTCCGCCTCCTTGGGGGGGGGGGGGGGGGGGGGGGNGCGGTGGTCACCAGGCAGGGCGGGCCCCGCGAGTTCGCAGGGAGTCACGGCCGCCTCGTCCACGGCAACCGCAGCCTCCCGACCTTCCCGTCCGCCTCCTTGGGAGGGCGACGCGTGTGCGCGTCGCCCTCCCAAGGTCAGGTGCGGGGGGTGCTTTCCGGCCATCGCCGTTCCGCGGTTCGCGCGGGGCGGTGTCGGCCGGGGCCGCCTCGCCGGTCGCCGCAGGTGTCAGGCGTCACGCGTCGAGGCCGAACTCTGCCGCCGCGGCGCATGTCGGCCGGACGCCGCCTCGCCGATCGCCCGAGGCGTCAGGCGTCGAGGCCGAGCTGTGCCGCCGCGGCTCCCGCGTCGACCGGGACGACGATCGGCTTCGGGGCGCCCGCGACCGCCCAGTCCGGGTCCTTGAGGCCGTTGCCGGTCACCGTGCAGACGATGCGCTGCCCGGGGTCGACCAGCCCGAGCTCCGCGGCCTTGAGCAGGCCCGCGACGCTCGCGGCCGACGAGGGCTCCACGAAGACGCCCTCCTGCGAGGCCAACAGCCGGTACGCAGACAGGATTTGACGGTCCGTCACCGAATCGATGTGGCCGCCGGACTCGTCGCGCGCGGCGAGCGCGAAGTCCCACGAGGCCGGGTTGCCGATGCGGATCGCGGTCGCGATCGTCTGCGGCGAGGTGACCGGCGCGCCGTTCACGATCGGCGCCGAACCGGCCGCCTGGTAGCCCCACATGCGCGGACGACGGGCCGCGAGGCCGTCCTTCGCGTACTCCTGGTACCCGCGCCAATAGGCGGTGATGTTGCCGGCGTTGCCCACCGGCAGCACGTGGATGTCCGGCGCGTCGCCGAGCATGTCGACGATCTCGAACGCCGCCGTCTTCTGCCCCTCGATGCGCACCGGGTTGACCGAATTCACCAGTGCCACCGGGTACTTGTCGGCGAGATCGCGCGCCAGCGTGAGGCAGTCGTCGAAGTTGCCGTCCACCTGGAGGATGCGCGCGCCGTGCACGAGCGCCTGGCCCATCTTGCCCAGCGCGATCTTGCCGGACGGCACCAGCACCGCGCAGACCATGCCCGCCCGCACCGCGTACGCCGCCGCCGACGCGCTCGTGTTGCCGGTCGACGCGCAGATGACCGCCCGCGCGCCCTCCTCCTTGGCCCGCGAGATCGCCATCGTCATGCCGCGGTCCTTGAAGGACCCGGTCGGGTTGGCGCCCTCGACCTTGAGATGCACCTCACAGCCCGTGCGCTCGGAGAGCACCTGGGCCGGCACGAGCGGCGTGCCGCCCTCGCGAAGGGTGACGACGGGGGTCGACGCGGACACCGGGAGGCGGTCCCGGTACTCCTCGATGACACCCCGCCACTGACGGGTCTGTCCGGCGCGTACGGTCCCGTTCTGGGCGCCGATCTCGGTCCCCGGGTTCACCGCGTTGTCCACCGCGCTCACGGTCGTCATTCCCCTTCCACCCGCATGATGCCGGCGATGTCACGGACGATGTCGAGTCCGCGCAGTTCGGTGACGGTCGCCGAGAGGGCGGCGTCGGTCGCACTGTGCGTGACGATGACGAGTGTCGCATCACCGTCGCGGCCCTGCTGCCGGACGGTGTCGATCGACACATCGTGCTTGGCGAACACGGCCGCGACCTGGGCCAGCACGCCGGGTTTGTCCGCGACGTCGAGGTTCAGGTGGTAGCGGGTGACCGCCTGCCCGACGGGCCGGACCACGAGGTTGGCGTACGCCGACTCCCCCGGCCCCGTGGTCTCGGAAAGCTTGTTGCGGCACACGGCCACCAGGTCGCCGAGCACCGCGCTCGCGGTCGGCGCGCCGCCCGCGCCCGGGCCGTAGAACATCAGGCTGCCGGCCGCCTCGGACTCCACGAACACCGCGTTGTACGCCTCGCGTACCGACGCGAGCGGGTGCGACCTCGGGATCATCGCCGGGTGCACGCGCGCGCTGACGGACGTGCCGTCGGCGCTGCGCTCGCAGATCGCGAGCAGCTTGACCACGCTGTCCATGCTCTTGGCACTCGCCACGTCGGCCGCGGTCACCTCGGTGATGCCCTCGCGGTAGACGTCCGCGGCGGTCACCCGGGTGTGGAAGGCCAGCCCGGCAAGGATCGCGGCCTTCGCGGCGGCGTCGAAGCCCTCGATGTCCGCGGTGGGGTCCGCCTCGGCGTACCCGAGCTGGGTGGCCTCGTCGAGCGCCTCGGCGAAGCCCGCGCCGGTGGAGTCCATGCGGTCGAGGATGAAGTTGGTCGTGCCGTTGACGATGCCCAGCACGCGGTTGACCTTGTCGCCCGCGAGGGATTCGCGCAGCGGGCGGAGCAGCGGGATCGCGCCCGCGACGGACGCCTCGTAGTAGAGGTCGACGCCGTACTTGGCGGCGGCCGCGTGCAGCGTCGCGCCGTCCTCGGCGAGCAGCGCCTTGTTGGCCGAGACGACCGAGGCGCCGTGCTCCATCGCGGTCAGGATGAGGGTGCGGGCGGGCTCGATGCCGCCGATGACCTCGACGACGACGTCGATGTCGTCGCGTTTGACCAGCGACTCGGCGTCGGTCGTGAACAGCTCGGGGTCGATGCCGGGACGCTCGCGGCCGGCGCGGCGTACGGCGACGCCGGCCAGCTCGACGGGGGCTCCGATGCGGGCGGCGAGGTCCGTCGCGTGCGTCGTCATGATGCGGGCCACTTCGGAACCCACCACACCACAACCGAGCAGCGCCACCTTGAGCGGCTGCGTACGCATCATCCGACCTCGCTTCATCAAGGACTTCTCGTCTATCTCAGGGTGCCTCCGCCGTGCGGGCGGTGCGGCGCCCTTGATCCGGCCAGTCTCGCCGGGATCACCCGCCGATCCCACGCCCGTCCAGGATCCGAGACGGGAATTCTTGTGCGGGACACCCCGGGGTCACGCGAGATTTTCCGGTCCGGCGGGCGTTCCGCGGGGTGCGGCGGCGGCTGGTGTCCGGGGCGGGCCGGGCCATCGGCGGCAGCGGGTGTCCGCCGCGGGCCCGGTCAGCCGACGTCCAGCCTGAGCAGGTCTTCCTCCGTCTCGCGGCGCACGACGACGCGGCCCTGGCCGTCCTTGACCGCGACCACCGCGGGGCGCGTCACGTGGTTGTAGTTGCTCGCCATCGACCGGCAGTAGGCCCCGGTCGCGGGCACCGCCACCAGGTCGCCGGGGGCGAGGTCGGCGGGCAGGTAGGCGTCGCGTACGACGATGTCGCCCGACTCGCAGTGCTTGCCGACGACGCGCGACAGCATCGGCTCGGCGTCGCTGCTGCGGGACACGAGGGCGATGTCGTACTCGGCGTCGTACAGCGCCGTGCGGATGTTGTCGGACATGCCGCCGTCGACGCTGACGTAGGTGCGCAGCCCTTCGAGCGGCTTCACCGTGCCGACCTCGTAGAGCGTGAACGTGCTCGGGCCCGCGATGGCGCGTCCCGGCTCGACCGACAGGCGCGGCACGCGCAGGTTCGCGGCGGCGCACTCGCGCTCGACGATCGCAGTCAACTGCTTGGCGATGTCTGCGGGTTGCTGCGGATCGTCGGCGCTCGTGTACGCGATGCCGAGGCCGCCGCCGAGGTCGATCTCCGGGAGCTCGACGCCGTGCTCGTCGCGGATCGCGGCGAGCAACGCGACGACGCGCCGGGCCGAGACCTCGAAGCCCGCGGTGTCGAAGATCTGCGAGCCGATGTGCGAGTGCAGGCCCAGGAGTTCGAGGGAGCCGAGCTTGAGGACGCGGCGTACCGCCTCGGCGGCCTTGCCGTCGCTCACCGACAGCCCGAACTTCTGGTCCTCGTGTGCTGTCGCGATGAACTCGTGGGTGTGCGCCTCGACTCCTACGGTGACGCGGACCAGGACCTTCTGCGTCACGCCGCGGCGCTCGGCGGCGAAGGCGACGCGGGCGATCTCCTCGTACGAGTCGACGATGATGCGTCCGACGCCCGCCTCGATCGCCCGGTCGATCTCGGCCGCCGACTTGTTGTTGCCGTGGAACGCGATGCGGGCGGGGTCCATGCCCGCGCTCAGCGCCACGGCCAACTCGCCGCCCGAGCACACGTCGAGGTTCAGGCCCTCCTCAGCGATCCACCGCACGAGCGCGCGGCAGAGGAACGCCTTGCCGGCGTAGAACACGTCGGCACCCTCGAACGCGTCCTTCCACGCCCGGCAGCGGGACCGCAGGTCGTCCTCGTCCAGGATGTAGGCGGGGGTGCCGAATTCCCGTGCCAGGTCCCGGACATCGAGACCGGCCACGGTCACGGCGCCGTCATCCGCACGCTTTGTCGTCAGCGACCACACCTTCGGGTCGAGCGCGTTGAGGTCCTCGGGCGCCGGGAGGGCGTGGCCCTCGGGCAGGACGTCGGCATGCCGGGGACCGGCGGGGTGTGCGGACCTGCTCATGGTGCGGATGCTCCCCTGTGCGGTGCTATGTGTTTGCTTCGCTTGCCCGTGCTCGCGCGCCGACCCGGGACCTCTCGGGCCTCTCGGGGCCTCGGGCCTCTCGGGGCCTCGGGGCTTTCGGGACCTCGGGGCTTCGGTTTACAGCCTCTCGGGAGCCGAAACCCCAAGCAGATCAAGGCCGTTCGCAATCGTCGTACGCGTCGCCTCGACCAGCCACAGCCGCGCCCGGTTGAGGTCGGTCGGCTCGTCGTCGCCGTACGGCAGCACGCGGTTGTCGTTGCTGTCGTTGAAGCGGTGGTACGCCCCGGCCAGTTGCTCCAGATAGCGCGCCACGTGGTGCGGCTCGCGCCACTCCGCCGATTTCACGACCACCTGCGGGAACTCGCCGAGGACGCCCAGCAGCGTCGACTCCAGCTCGTGGTTGAGCAGTTCGGGCTTGAAGGCGTCCGCGGAGCCCTTGTCGACCCCGGCCGCCGCCGCGTTCCGCATGATCGAGCAGGTGCGCGCGTGGGCGTACTGCACGTAGTACACCGGGTTCTCGCGCGCGGCGCTCGTCAGCAGGTCGATGTCGAGGGTCAGCGTCGAATCCGTCGAGGACCGTGCCAGCGAATACCGGGCCGCGTCGACACCGATCCACTCCACTACGTCATCAATGGTGATGATGTTGCCGGCCCGCTTCGACATGCGGACCTCCTCACCGCCCCGCAGCATCTTCACGAACTGCCCGATGAGCACCTCGATGTTGTGCTCCGGGTCGTCGCCCGCACACGCCACGATGGCCTTGAGCCGCCCGACGTACCCGTGGTGGTCGGCACCCAGCATGTAGACGCAGACCTCGTTGCCGCGGTCGCGCTTGTCCAGGTAGTAGGCGGCGTCCGACGCGAAGTACGTCGTCTCGCCGTCGCTCTTGATGAGCACCCGGTCCTTGTCGTCCCCGAAATCCGTGGTCCGCAGCCAGATCGCGCCGCCGTCGTCGAACACGTGGCCCTGCGCGCGCAGCCGCTCGATGGCCTTCTCCACGGCGCCGGAGTCGTGCAGGCTCTTCTCCGAGAACCACACGTCGAAGTGCGCGCCGAACTCCTCCATGGACCGCTGGATCTCCGCGACCATGAGCCGCAGGCCGACGGCCGTGAAGACCTTCTTCTGCTCGTCCTCCGGCTTCGTCAGCACATCCGGTTCGGCGGCGACGATGTCCGCGGCGATGTCGTTGATGTACGCGCCGACGTACCCGTCCTCCGGAACCGGACGCCCGTTCGCGGCCGCCATCAGCGAAGCCCCGAACTTGTCGATCTGCACACCGGCGTCGTTGATGTAGTACTCCGTACTCACATCCGCGCCGGCCGCCCGCAGGATCCGCCCCAGCGAGTCGCCGACCGCCGCCCACCGCACGCCGCCGATGTGGATCGGCCCGGTCGGGTTCGCCGACACGAACTCAAGGTTGATCTTGAGCCCGCGCAGCCCCTCCCCGCGCCCGTACGCCGCACCGGCCTCGACGATCGTCCGCGCCAGCGCCCCCGCGCTCGCGGCGTCCAGCGTCACGTTCAAGAACCCGGGACCGGCCACGTCCACCGACGCGACCCCGTCCACCGCCGCCAGCCGCGTCGCCAGGATCCCGGCGACGTCCCGCGGCGGCTTCCCCGCGCGCTTCGCCAGCTGCAACGCCACGTTCGTCGCGTAGTCCCCGTGGTCACGGTTCTTCGATCGCTCGACCGTCACCTGTTCGGGCACCGCAACATCCAGCTCGCCCGCCTCTACAGACGCACGAACCGCCGACAACACAGCCTGGGAAAGTTCTTCGGGGGTCACGGAACCCAAGCCTAAGCGACCTCGTCCCCCCGACGCCCCTCGGTATCCACAGCCTCGCCCCACCATCCCCCGAACGGACGGGCCGACGTACACGCACCCGAGGAGCGAAGCAGTCGCGAACCCCCGCACCGTGAGCAGGTTCTCACTATGGGGCGTCTGCGAGCGAAGTCAACCGAACGACAACCCCCGAACCACCCTTATCAACTGGTCCGGATCGAACGGCTTCGTCAGGTACGCGTCCACCCCGGCCTCCCGGGCCCGCGCGATGTCCGCGCTCTGGGCACACGCACTTATCATCACGATCTTCAGATGCCGGGTCCGCGGATCCGCCCGCAGCCGAGCCGCCGTCCGGATCCCGTCCAGCCGCGGCATCATCACATCCAGAGTCACCAGATCAGGCCGCACATCGTGCACCTTCCCCAGGCACTCCTCACCGTCCACCGCAGTGGAGACCTCGAAGCCCTCCATCTGCAAATTCACGCTGATCAGCCGCCGGATCACCTCGTCGTCGTCCACGACAAGCACCCGCCCGGCCCGAACCCCCGGCCTACCGCCCACCCCAAGACCCTAAGCCGCCGCCCCACCCCGCCGCGCCAAAACCCGACTTCCCACCCCACCTTTAACCCCCCACCCCCTCCGCGCGCCCCACCCCCGCCCCCACACCCCCAAAACCCCGGCGCACCCACCCCGATCAAACTGGTAGTGTTCTCGCACATCGAGCCCCTGTAGCTCAGGGGATAGAGCAACGGCCTCCGGAGCCGTGTGCGCAGGTTCGAATCCTGCCAGGGGCACCCCAAGCTCGATCACCGCCAGCAGCCAAAACCGTGGTTGACCTGGCGGTTTCGCCTTTCCGGCGACGATTCAAGATCCCAGGCGTACGCCACTTCGTGCCGCCCGAAGCAGCCGTAGGACAGTGATCGCGATATATACGCGCAATGATCTTGGGCTCGTTTCCGCAGGTCACGCCCTGCATTCGGCGTCAGCGCGATATGACCGCAGACAGCCGTAAGGGCCCCGGAAGAGATCCAGGGCCCTTGCTTGGTTCGGTCGTTGATCACTCACTGTCCTCAAGGTCGTCCGCGTCACCGTCGTCCCCGAGCGCTTCCGAGATGCGCCTGTTGATCGTGTCGCGCTGCCCATCGATGCACTTGGCGTAGATCGACAGCAGCACATCAACTGAGTGCCCGAGCCGGTTCGCGACCTCTGGGGCCGGGACTCCGGAGTTGAGCCACAGCGACGCGCACGCATGCCTCAGGTCGTACGGCCGCGCAGCGAGCGGCGAGGCGACCTGGTCAGGCGTGAGCGCGATGCCGCGGGCCGCGCGCCAGGTCCGGTAGTACGTCGAGGAGGCCAGGACGCTGCCCCTCTCACTCGGGAACAGTCGACCGTCCTTGTGCGTCCCGAACGTGTCGATGTGCTGGCGCAGCATCCGGACGAGGAGGGGCGGGATGGGCACGGGCCGTGTGTCCTTCTCACCCCGTTGCTTCAGACCGCGGTTGTCGTGGCTCTCGCCCGAGTCGGTCCAGAGCTTGCCGACGGTCGGTCGCGTGCGGTGCAGCGTGATCAGACCCCAGCCGGTCGCGGGGAGTTCGCAGTCTTGGCGTCGCAGGCCGACCGCTTCAGCCGGCCGCGTCCCCGCGTAGTACATGACCCCGAAGAACGCGACGAGCTTCCTACCGCCTGCCCGCTTGTGGCCGCCCACGTACGACAAGGCCGTGAGCAGTTCCCGCGCCTGTTGCGGGTTGGCCACTGAGCGCCGGTCCACGACCTCCGTGAGCTTGATGCGCTTGCGCTTGACCTTGTCGATCGGATTGGCCGCCAGGTGCTCCAGCTCTACGGCGTAGTCGAGGACGTTGTAGAGCACGGACCGCTTGCGCCTGGTCGTCTCGGCCGCCGCCGCAGTCCCGTCGAGCTTCCGGCCCAGCGCGTCCAGCACATCGTGAATGTGCTTGGCCTCCTTCAAATCGGCGACCGGCAACGAGGCCTTTTCGAGCCAGGCAATCGCCCTGGCCACGTCCCCGGGACGCTCCGCACCGCGGCACGGCGGAGGCAGCAAGTACCGACGCATGGCATGCCGCAGGAGTGTGGTGTCCGGTCGGCCGCTGACATCGCGGACGAACGCCGGCAGCGCGGTCATGAGCGTTTCGGTCATACTGGCCCTCGACTTCGCCGCCGCGTCTGGCCACTTCATATCCATGTAGGCGAGCGCGAACGACAGGAACGACGCCGCCGCTTTGGCCTCTGTCATCGAGTCGGGAAGGCCGGTCGTCGTGTCGAAGGGCTCTCCGTCCTCAGTCGCCCGAAGCAGCCGCGCCCGGAAACGGTCCGCCAGCCCCTTCGTGGTGAACGTCCGCGAAAACGGCTTGGCGTCAACCTTCCAGCGCAGTTGATACGTGGGCTTCTTGGCCGTCTTGTTCAGCACAGCCGACCAGATGCGGACCCGATAGGACTTGTTGCCGCTCACGCCGCACGCTCCATCCGATTGTCGAGCCACGCCACGAAGTCATCACGTCGCACGCGAAGTTCGCCGTTCGGGAGCCTGAGGCACTGCGGGGCAGTCCCCAGTTCGCGCCAGCGGTAGAACGTACGGCGCGACACGTCGTTCAGCTCCGCCAACACCTCCGGCACCGTCATCAACTCGACCCGCGCTGTCATCTTCCGAACTGTCATGCCGCCCTCCCCCGAGTTGCCGAACTGTCGAGCTGTCCGTCTGCGCGTGCTTTCGCTTCGTCGAGTGCGGAGCGCCAGCGCACGCGTTCGGCGACCGCTCGTAAGAGGCGGTGGGAGATCGAGGGCACGTCCGGATCGGATGGTCGCGCGTGCTCCCAGACGTAGCGGTCCGTGTCGTCGCCGCGGTCGGCCGTCTCGCCGACCAGGTCCAGCACCCAGGCCCGCCGCTCGTGCTTGTGGTCCGCGAGCGTCTTGCCCGACCACTTCCGCGACACCAGGACCCGCCGGCCTCCGTAGCCCAGGTGCGTTCGCCGATGTGACTTGGCCTTGCAGTGCCCCGGCCGCATCCCGTCCCGTGCCCCTTTGGGTTGCACCCCGTACCGCAGCCAGTTCGCGCACGCGGGCGAGCACGGCTCGTACCGCAGCACATCCGTCAGCCGGTCTACGTGAGCGCGTTCGGTGTCGCTCTGCGGTTCGTGACACTCGTGCGCCGACTTGTTCAGGTACTTCGCCAGGTAGCCGATGCACCGCCGCGCGTCCGCCGAGCCGACGAGCACACCCTTCGCGTCGACCTGGACCCCGAACCGGGCAACGTGGACCGGTTTCGCATCCGCGCCCAAGTCGTCGAGCGCTTCGTCCCACGAAGGCAATGCGGCACCCGTCTCCGGGTCGGTGTACGTCTCGTGTTCGTGGTCCCACGCGGGCACCGAATCGCCGACGTACAGCGGTTCGTCGCACGGTGGCCACCACACCTGGTGGTACGTGGCCGCCGCGACCTGCCGCAGCTCCGCCCGCGAGACCGTCCCTCGGATCGCCAGGTGGACGTGCGGCGCGAGCCGCCGTTGGGGTTCGACCGCGGCGAAGTACTGCACGTCGAAGCCGACGAACCGCCGCAGGTTCTGCACGAACCGGTCCACCAGCTTGGAGAAGTGCAACGCGTCCCGCGCGGCCTGCCGGTAGCTGTACTTCGCCGGATCCACCGGTGTCCCGTCGGACCGAACCCGCCCGTACGACGGCAGCGTGAGCGTGACGAACAACGACGGTCGGAACGTCTTCCCGTCCGGCGCAGTGAAGGCCTTTCCAACCGTCCGAGCGTCGACCGGACGTCGAGGCAGATCCGCCGCATCCTGGCGCCGACGTGTCGACCGCACCCGGCGCGTGGCCTTGTCCGGATCGACCTTCCCGCGTACGCCCGCGCGTTCAATCTCCTCGTCGACCGCGACCAGGTCCGCGGCGAGCTGTTCGCGCTCACCCCTGCCGGCCACGTCGTGGTCCCTCGTCAGGTCCGCGCGGATCTCCGCGAGCCACGTCTGCGTCTGGTTCGGTTCGTCCGCGGTGAGGTCCGGCTCCTCGGTCAGGTGCCATCCCTCGCGGCACTGCGCCATCCGAAGCTGCCGCTTGCGCTCCGCGCAGGAAGGACACGCGCTCGCCAGCGTCGCCCCGCACGGCACGTCCACGATCTCCACTTGGCCCGTGGTGATGTCCGTTCGCCGCAGTGCCACCGGCCGCACGCACACCCCGTTTTCGAGGGCAGCGGCCCGCACGACCTCCTTCGCGAAGGGCATGCGGGCCCGTTCCACCCGCGTCATCCGGCCCGTCATGCGCCGCCCCGGATGGGCAGGTGTGCCCAGACCGAGACCTGGTGACCGTGCACGGTGCCGTGCACCTCACGGTGCTCGTGCGGCCCGACGTAGTAGCCCTCCGACTCGTACGAGGTCACCGAAGGGTCATCGAGAGCCAGTGCCCAGCGCTCCAAGTCCGCCGCCGCACCGTCACCGTGCAACTGGCCTTTGATCGCCCACCGCCCGGTCACGTGCGACCACTCGACATGGAGCGCGACCAAGAACGGCAGCCCCGGACGCGCCGCCACGAAATCCGCGAAGCACCGCAGCGCCACCGCCACCCGCGCCATACCCGCCGACGACCGCCCGCTCATGCCGCACCGCCCACGGGGAAGTCCCGGACCATCGCAGCGATGTCCGCATCCGACACGTACGCCGCCCGCACCCGCACCGGCTCAGGCTGCGTCTCCCGCTTCACATAGCCGACGCCCGCACCGACCTCCGGAACCGGAGAGATCAAGTCCGCCGTCGCCCCGCGATCCCGAGCACCAGACCCCAACACCATGTCGACCTGGGTGGGTTCGTCCAGGCGCAGCGCGATCCGGTCGGGGAACAGGTTGCGGAGGTTCATGACCTCCTTGCGGGGATCCTGGAGTGCGCCGAGGACGCAGAACCCGACCGAGCGGCCCTGACTGGTCAGCGTTGCTATCGCAGCGTCCGCACGCTTCCGCAGGTCGCGATCGGGCTGGTACGCGGTCAGGAAGGCCAGCTCATCGACGACGACGACCACGAACGGGCAGTCCGACGACGGCTCATGCTTGCGGACGACACCCGCGAAACGATCGGCCCGCGCGGACATCTCGCGCACGGCGTCTTCCAGCATCTCGACCATTTCGGTCGGGTCGCTGGAGTACCGCTGAAACAGCGCGCGGCCGAATGACAGCTCCATTCGCTTGGGGTCCAGCGCCCACAGCTCCACCAGGCCCGCACGCGCCGCGGGGAGCAGACCGCGAGTCACGCCCCACAACACCGAGCCCTTGCCGGCCCCAGTGACGCCCGCGACCAGGACATGGGTCCCATGCAGCCGCAGCACCCATGGCGAACCGTCGTCACAGCGCCCTAGCTCCACCGAGGCGTAGTTCGGCGCCCACGGATCCGCCGCCGGAGCCGACAGTGCCTTAGCCGTACGAGGAGCAGGCACCTTCGGTCGGTTCGCCAAGCCCGGCATGCCCATCTCCGCCGGACCGAACGGCTTGTCCAGCGGATCCGTCAGCCACGCCCGCAACTCCACGACCCCGCGTGTGGGCGACGTCGCGTCGACGCGGAACACCTTCCACGCGTGCGCGATGCCGTCCGTGTGGTCACCGATGTTCGCGGGGGTCTGGCCGGGCAGCAGCCGGACCCGCACCAAGTAGCCGCCGGGCACCTGCTTCACCTTCGTGATGCTGGGCCAGGCGTACGAAAACTCCTCGTTCAGCCGCCTGATCGGATCCTGCTGCCACAACCCCAGCGCCTTGGACAGCTTCGGCCACCCACGCCGTATTCGCGCCGAGAACGAGAAGAACCACCACCGCGCCACCACCAGCACGACGAATACAAACGCCCACGTCGCAATGGTCGAGCCGACCGCCAACTCAGCGAGCGAGTAGACCAGGAACACCACCGCCGCAACGAACGCGGCCCCACGCCACCCAAGGCGCTGGAACGTTGCCATGATTGAGGAACCCCTTCAAAGGATCGTCAGGTCTCTAGATCGGGAGCGGCCCCGGTGCCCAGACCCGCCAAAGTCACGGGGCACCGGGGCCGCACACATGAACTCACTTGCGGTCAGGCCGCCTTGCCCGCCGCCTTGCCACCCACACCCATCGGGGCCCGCAGGCCCGCCGCGCGGAACGAGTACGCCAGCCTCCCCGCGCCGTTGACCCACGGCGTGACCGTCAGCCCCTCGAACTCCACCGGCCGGAACGGCAGTCCGGGCAACTCGTCCGGCAGGACCGGCATTACGGACGCCGGGATCTTGACCTTGATCGACCCCTCGCGTGCCTCCGGGTCCGGGTCAGACACCGTCACCGCCCACATCGGCAGGCCCGTCGCCTTGTCCCGCGCCTGAACCTGCACGCCGCCCTTCGATGCCTCGAAGTCGGACACCGGCTCGACCTTCGTCGCGTACGCCCCCACCGGGAACACGTCGCCGAACGCCACCGGAATTGCACCCTTGATCGCCATCTCCGCTGGTCTCCCTCCAGCTCATCTGACACCCGAAAGCCTTTCAGATGTCATCCCGAAGTACGGGTGAATTCAGGATGCAACCCGTAGTTCGGGTTGTCAAGCTCTTTGGCATGCGGGACGCTAGCCCCCGTAGCACGGCATGCGCAGCAGGCCGACCATCGGCAGAGGGAGCGACCATGGAACGCGCGGACAAGAAGCCCAAATACCGCGTGATCGCCGAGTTCCTACGGGAGCGGATCTTGGATGGCACGTACGTGGCCGGCCAAGCCCTCCCCAGCGAAGAGGTACTCGCCAAGGAGTTCGGCGTGACCCGCCCCACCGTCCGCCAGGGCATCAGCGAGCTTCGCGCCGCCGGCCTCGTTGAGGCATCGATGGGACGCGGCACCTTCGTCCGTTCCCCTCACGCCCGCCCGAACATCACCCGCCCCCGCGGCGTACGTCGCGGGCACGACGGCCGCTACATGGAGGCAGACGCCATCCGCTGGAACATCCAAGGAGAGCCCACAGCCACGCGCACCGACGCCCCGCTAGCCCTCGCCGAGTTGCTCCGCATCCCACCGGGCGAGCCGATGTTCACGTACGACGAAGTCCACACCGCCGAACACGGGCGCCTGCGGGAGACCCACCGCACCTACGTGCCGTTCTCCGTGCTGGTGGGCACCGAGTACGAGGAGGCCGCTCCGCCGCCCGCACCAGCGCTGTTCCCGATCCTCGAAGCCCTGGGCCACGAACTCCACTGGGTCGAGCACGTCCGCACCCGCATGCCGATGCCGGACGAGGCGACGACGCTGCGTCTCGCCGAGGGCGTCCCGCTGTTCCAGATTCTCCGGGTCACCCTCAACCAGGACGAACGCCCCCTCGTTTTGGAGGAGTTCAAGATCCCTGGCGACGATCTGGAAATCACCTACACAGTCAGCGGATGACCGGCCCCCACGCAGACGGACCCCCTCTCGATGGCGGTCGAGAGGGGGTCCGCAGTTCCGGCCCATCAGGCTCGTTCAGGGGGACGTGCCGCAGGCCGGAGTCCAAGAGTCAGCCGGAGCCGCGCTGGTCGCTCGGCGCAGACTCGTCCGCGCAGGGCAGTTCCGCGATCTCCACGCACAGCCCGAGTGCAAGCGCGTCCGCGAACCGGGCAGCCGTGTCAGCCATGACCTTGCCGAGGCTGACGAAGCCCGAGCCCATCGCGCTCACGTCGCCTTGCAAGTACGCGAAGTCATCCGTGAAGCCCAGCAGCCGCAACTCCTCAGCCAACTCGCAAGCAGCGCTGCGGGCGTCCTTCCACCCACGCACGTAGGGAACATCCGGCTTGAAGATCTCCGCCCGAGGCTCACCCTCATCAGCCACGATCCTCGCCCCCTTCACTGATCCCCGTCGCGAACGCCTCATCCCCCATTGCCTCCCGCGCGACGCGAAGCAAGCGCGCCAGACGCCGAGCTGCCGCGGGACTGATCCGACCGAGGCTGACGATGCCGCGCCCGAACGCATTCACATCCGCGGTCAGGAACTTGAACTCCGTTTCCATCCCCGCCGCGATCAGCACGTCACGCAGCTCCATCACTGCCTGCCGCGCGTCGTGCCAAGCATCGCCGTCCGCCGCGTGCGAACGCTCGGGATCCTTGTCCGCCATGTCCGCCGCTCCTTAACGTCCGCCAGAAATGCCGACGACCGACATCAGGTCGGCGGTGTTCAAGTCCGAACAGCGGCCAACTGCCGCCAACGCATCAGCCAGGCTCGTGAGCGTGGTCAGGTCATCGGGGTCGCCAGCAGGACCGCGCTGCCACCAGGCTCGGGCCTCCGACGTGGCCGAAGGGCCCGGTGCCAGCAGATATCCGCCCTTGCCGAACGCCCGGCTCCCCGAGAGTCCCCCGCCCGCGTCAGACACGCAGTCCGCCCAGACGGGCGCCGACCCAGGACCCACGAGGTAGCCGACCTTGGAACGCCGCAGGCTCACCACGACGGATCCGACCACGCAGCGCTCGTCCCGCTGCATGCGGTCAAGCACCGCCAGGCCGAGACCCATGGGCATCGCGACTACGTCGAAAAGACGTCCCGTTCCCACGAGTTGCGAGACATCCGGTTCCAGATACCACTGGTTCTGACAGGCTCTGGGATCGTCGGCTGCTCGCGACAGCCACACCATCCCTCTCGCCGTCATCCTGCGCACTTCACTCGCCCCCTCCGGGCCACCAAATCGTTGCTCACGGTGCGTCCAGAGTTGACCTCGGAGTGGTGCGCGCGGAAGATGACACGGAGGTGACCAGGGGGACGCGTCCCCCTCGTCCACTACGGGGGTACACGGCATGACCAGCAACGAACTCCCGCCCTACGCTCGCCGATTGCGGCAGGCCCGGAACGAGCGCGGCTGGATCCAACACGACGTACGAAGCCGTATGCGGGCAGCCGCAGCACGCCACGGCTTCATGCTTCCGGGCGATGACAGCCTCAAGCGCCGCATCTCCGCCTGGGAGAACGGCAAGGGCATCCCAGACGAGCGCTACCAGGCACTCTTATGCGCCGTGTTCGACATGGAGCCCGACGACCTGGGCTTCAACACACCGAACGAACCGGCCTGGGGCACACCAGACCCCCAGCTCATCGAACTCATGTCGCGACTCGACAGCGCCCGCGAAGTCGACGACGAGCTGTTGGACGTCTTCCGCTTCCAGACAAACGCCATCCGCCTGAAAGACCGTCGACTCGGAGCCGCCACCGTCGCCGACGAAATGGCAGCCCACATCGGCCAGGTAGACCAACTCCTCAAACACGCGATGCTGCCCACCCAACGCGCCGGACTCGCCCACGTCCTCGCCGACGCGTCCGCCCTCGCTGGCTGGCAAGGCATCGACACCGGCGCGCTCCACCAGTCCTGGGAGCACTTCGAGCGCGCCAAGGCCGCCGCCTTGATGGCCAACGACCCGAGCATTCAAGCGTTCGCCACCGCGGAACAGGCCTACGTGCTTTTGGAGCTAGGACAGGCCGAAAGCGCCCTCCAGCTCATCGAGTTCGCCCACGCTGCGAACCGCAACAGCCTCCCCCAACTCATGCACAGTTGGCTGCACGCGGCCGAGGCCGAGGCACACGCCGCACTCGGCCGCGAACTCGACTCACTCCGCTGCATGGACCTGGCGGCATCCGCGCTCCCCGCGGACTCCGAAGACCCGGACCTGCCCTACCTGGCGCTCAACCTCGTGCACCTCGCACGCTGGCGCGGCTCTTGCCTCGTCCAACTCGGGGACAGCCAGATCATCGACAACCTCACCGAGGTACTCGCCGGGATGGACGGCTTCACCCGCGCATCCGCCGGCCTCCGGTGCGACCTTGCCGAAGCGCTCATCGCGCAAGGCCGCACCGACGAAGCAAAGACCCACCTCACCGAGGCTCAGAAGCTCATCACCGTCGCTGGCTCAGCCCGCCAACGGCGCCGCTACGTACGCCTCTCAGCCCGCGTCTGACACCGCATCGATCGCAGCGTTCCGCGACGCCAACACGTGCAACAGCCCAATGAGGACACCCGAGTTCCAGATCCGCCCCCGCGCGATCAGATCCGGGATCTCACTCATCGGCACCCACTCCATGCGCGCCATCTCCGTGATCTCCGTCGGCTCTGCGATCTTCTCCGCGCCCTCGCCGACGAACACGTCATGCCACGAGTCGACCATGCCGACCATGGGCTGAAAGCGCGTCACGTGCCGGAACGTCTTGGGCCGATACCCGGTCTCCTCCAACAGCTCCCGCAGCGCCGTCTCCTCAGGGTCCTCCCCCTCGTCGACCAGGCCGCCCGGGATCTCCCACCCCCACCGGTCCGACACGAACCGATGCCGCCACATCATCAGCACCCGGTCCTGATCATCGATCAGGACCACCATCGCCGCAGCTCTCAGCTTGATCACGTGGTGCTCGAACCGGTCCCCGTCCGGAAGCTCAACATCCGTCAGGAAGACGCGCATCCACTCGTTGTCATAGATGATCCGCTCGCCATGAACAACCCAGGCGGACGAGGTGTCTTCGTCTTCGGTAGCCACCAGCCGACCGTACCGGGCCGTGTGCGATTCCGTACTCCTGCCATCAAAGATCAGCCATGGAGCCCAAGCCTCCCCCTCGCCTGATTGCGGTCAGAACGCACGCCAACCACGACGCCCCGCTCCGCCACGCAGGTCCGCGATCCGCCGAGCCACCTCTGCCGCGACGTCTGCACTATGGCCGACGTTTTGCGCGAGCCACACGACCATGTCCAGCTCCCGAATGTCCGCCAAGACCGGATAGCCATCCCAGTTCATGACGTTGAATCCGTAGGCTTGGACGAACGCCTCGTACTCAGCCTCTGTGTGCCATCCGACCCGATCGGCGTACAGCGCCGGCACCACGAGATCCCACTCCCGCGGGCCCACTGCGAACCCGTCCAGATCAATGAGCACCGGCCGCCCATCCGCATCCAACAAGCCGTTCCCCACATGCGCATCCCCATGGACGACCGCAGCCGGGAGCACAAACTCCAGTTCCTCGTAGCGCGCTTGCAGCTCCTCAGCCCGCGCCGCCAGAAACGCGAGATCACTCCGCCCAAACGCCGACAGAGCAGACAACCTCCGAAGCGTGTCAGCCAGCGGATCCAACCGCGGAAGCCCCAACCCCACCGGAATCTCCAGCGCATGCAGCCGAGCCAGCAACTCCCCCAGCTGCCCCGCGTTCACGAACCGCTCTTCCTCGCCGACCGCACCCCAGAACGTCACCACCCGCCCGGCAGCAGCGACCGGTTGCCGAATTCCCGGGCTGACCCGGACCGCCGGATAGTCGGCTCCCTCCAGCCACTCCGCCACCCGAACTGACCGTTCGGCCTCAGCCAGCAACCCCGCCGACCGAGCAACCCGAACCACCACCGGCTCAGCCAGCCGGAAGACCGCGTTCTCCCCGAACCGCAGCAGCACCGCACCCTCAGCCGAGAGCCCCGCGTCAGCACAGACGTCCGGCAGGATCGCCCGCGCATGCTCCACCGTGAACGCCGCCTCCGGCGTCAGATCCCGAGCCATGCGAAGACGCTAGCGACGCCCCGCCGACCAGCGGGCGAATCAGCCAGCACGCGCAGGCCGGGCGCCGCAGGATCCCAGAACACCCACCGCCGGTCCGTGGACGCGTACCGCGCCGATCGACCTCCGGTCGATCCGGGGGAAGTTCCGTCCTTCCCCCGACCCCCCTACGCGGTCCGTGACGACGCCTGCCACTCACCACACCTCCCGGACCTGGGTGCCCCCGGCCGCGGCCCACCTGCCACTCACCAACGCGTCATTGAGTCCCGAACAGATCAACTGCCGAATTAATCTCTACTGGATCAAGGCGGCCCGCCTCCGGCGTGCCGCACTGCCCGCCCGGG
>NZ_JBPKBH010000005.1:559161-562852 GCF_051388915.1 Yinghuangia sp. YIM S09857
CACTGCCCGCCCGGCCGGGCCCCGCCGCGCGTGCGGCGTGGCCGCCGGTCACGGCGGGGCCCGGCCGACCAAGCTGAACAGCGCAACGGCGACGGCCAGGCAATGCCCCGATACTAATATTTGACGCTGATTTCAACCCACTTTCTTGCATTGCATGGCATATGTTTCGTGCTTCAGCACATGCAAAAAATGCCTAAAGCTGCGACTGTTCTTCGCGGCCTTAAGGACATCCATTCTCCTGCAAATTCGCTCGGCATCAAGAACTTTGTCATATGGCTTCTTGACTGCCATTCGCTTGAGAATTTCCAGCGCATCGCAGGAGTCTGCCTTATTCGGCGAAACCGCGCGCACTACCGCCGACGATACATTAAATCTCGATGTCTGCACCTTCAACGCATCAACATCTGCAATTAGCCAGTTCTCAAACATGCGGTTCTTGTAGACAAACCGCACGTCCAACTGATCGCCAAAGTACTTCCTGAACGCCTTCTCGCGCTCTCCTGCAAGAGCACCTGGACACATCTGATCCTGTTCTCTATCAAAAACGAAAATAATGACATCAGCCCCACTGGCCTGGGCAATCTTGATCCTACTGGCACACGCCCTTGCAAGCTGGGGAAGAGGGATGAATGGAGGGATGTTGACCTTTAGCGTCGGCACAAAATCATACCCCGTGTGGGCAGATATCTGCTTATAGAGGTGGGGCAAGGAGCGATACTCGCTTTCACCTTCTGTAATGATTGCAACCTTCACAGCCGCCCCCTCTACTTTTCCTCGCCAAGAACATCGTGTTCTGGCTCATCATCCAAAGGGGCATGAGCCAATCCACGGGGAACAGCCTCGCGGATAACACCGCTGTCGTAAGCTGCGAAGATGTCGATCTCCCCGGATGAAATAAGGTCTCGCGCCGGCCCAGCCAACTCTTCAAGGTGGCCATAGTGGCTTGCGCCATCCTGATTCCACATGATTCGCACATCGCGCTGAGACACATAATCCAGCAAGATGGGGGAGTGCGTAGTCATGATGATTTGCTTGCCCACGTTCTGCCTACAAAGATCGATAAACTGTCGCAGAATCCAAGGGTGTACGGAGTTTTCAGGCTCCTCAATCACCAGCAGTGGAGATCGACGATCGTACAGCGCGACAAACAATGCCAGGGCCTGAATCGTCCCATCTGATACCTCGCCAGCGTTCCACGGGCGCCCCAGACCCTGCTCACGAAACTTTAGAGCCAAGCGACGATCTTCACTATGTGAGACTGTGATCTCACCCAGCTGCGGCATGATGGACCGCATCGCGGAAACGATCTTTTGCCATCCCTCGCCATCTTGTTTTAGTAGATAATCCGCTGCCGCCGGAAGATTCTCGCCGTACCTCCCGAGCCGCACATTTGGCGTCGGAACACCCGCTTCGCGGCATCGCCCGGGAGAAAGCTGGAAAACCCGTGTTCGCGCCAGCCCCTGAAAGGCGACAGAAAACCCGATAACGAATCGCGCAAAGGTGTCCGTGAGACCCTCGCGCCAAGGACTACGGGTTTCGATGAAATTCACGAACTTCGAATCCCCGATTGGATCGAAAATCATTTTATCGAACTTTGTTCGAAGGTCGTGCTGGACACTCACCTCTCCATCTTTGCTGCGCTCGATACGCGCAATGGAGCGCCCTTCACGAAATACGCTAATCCTCTCAAAATCGACCCTATAGTTGGCGACGCCAGAGTTGGCTAGCGCTCTGATGGCGAACTCGTGGGTGATCGTAAGTTGCAGATCACGCGGTACCCGGGTTTTTTCCTCGAAATGTCTGGGCAGCCCTTCAAAATCCTCCGCATCCAGAACGCATGTGACTGCGAACGTAACGGGTCTTTTAGCCCTGCGTGTCCGCCTATGCGCAATATTGTCGTAACCACCAGCCCTTCCTATGGCCATCTCGATGCCGAGGTCATAAACCTCCCCCAAAAAATTCAGCGCCTCAGCGAGATTACTTTTCCCTGAGCCATTTGGTCCAGTAATAACTGTAAAATGTCCGAAATCACAGTTCACATCGTAAAGGCTCTTAAACGACTGGATATGAATATTGGATACGTCCATTCCCTACCTACCTTCAGCCGCACGCAGGCACCCCAAGCAATGCTACGCCGCGATGCGCAGGCTCGCGCGTGGTCAGTCGATTTTGCACATAAAAGCAAACGTTAGGCAGAAAAATTACGATCTTCGCCCTGTCGGCGACCGACATGACCGCGGATGACCGACCTCGCGCGAGCTAGGGACCAAAAGTGTTCGCACCCGCGGTGCCTGCGTGCCACGCTCGTAGGTATACGGATCGCGGCTGATGGGTCGTCAGTGGTCGGGCGGATGGTGCTCGTGAACGAGTTCGTGTGCGAGGACTTCACGTTCGTGTTGGACGAGCCGCTGTTCCTGCGGGCCGATGATCGAATGACGTTCACGCGAAGCGGCGTCACGGTCACGTCGGCGACGGGGGACTCGTTCAGTCCGGCCGGCAGCGCCGCATGGCGTTGCTTGGGTCGGGGAGTTGGGAGCCAGCTGGGAGCCAACGGGGCTGAACTGTGGTGCATTGGCTCGGACGGTACGGGACGCAAGATCGGCGTTCTTGCTGGTCAGGGGGACTGTGACGGACTGGGGCGTACAAGGCTTGATCAGCTACGGATCAAAAGGTCCCCAGACCTCCTGAATCGGGGTCGCTCAAAGCAACCGACCTATGCCGCCTCTACGATTGCCGGCATGGCTGAGATCGAGGTCCCCCAGGATCTGATCGATCTCAAGTGTGCGGTGGGCAAGGTGGCCATGGCGCTCAGCAAGCACATGAGGGCGAACGGGCCTGCGGAGGACTGGAGTCCGGAGGCCGTGGCCGAGGGGATCGCGCTGCAACGCGCGTGGGAACAGGCAGATGCTGCGTTCAAGCATGCGGTTGAGGGAACGGCGTACGCCCGCCCTGGCGGAGACCGGGCAGCGCGGATGGCCCTCACGAAGGCGGCTGTTGAGCGAGCGGAGCGGGACCGCGTCGGACGCGCATGAGGCAACAATTTGGTTGTGCAGCATTCGTGCAATGATCTTTCGTCCGCGTGTGCCACGTTCCTGTTTCCACGCAGATCAGAGGACACGTCGACGACGGGCGGGCGATCCGCTCCGGAGCCGTGTGCGCAGGTTCGAATCCTGCCAGGGGCACCCAAGCTCGATCAGGTGAAACAGCCGCTGACCAGCGGCTTTTGCTGTCCGGGATCTTTCCAAGGTCTAGACCACGTGCAGCCACGCGCCGCGATGTGCGGGCGTGTGACCTGCGCTGTGGCGTATTCGTGGCGTGGATCTTGAAGCGTTTCCGCAGGTCACGCCTGGAACCCGAGAAGGCCCGGGAATCCCCAGGGGCCTACCGTGGCCGAGCCGGTCAGTCATCTTCGTCCAGCAGCTTCTCGATCTTGCGGTTGTTGATCGCCTCCCGACAGTCGAGGCACTTCGCGTACCGACTCATCAGCACCTCAACGGTGTTGGCCGCACGGTCCGCAACCTCGGTTGGGTTAATGCCACCGTTCGGGCAGGACGACAGCGCGGCGTGCGTCAGGTTGTACGGCCTGTCAGCGCGCGACGAGGCCACCTGATGCGGGGCCTAGTGCTGTGACCGGAAACGTTGACCGGGTTGCCGGGTGATCAGGCTGCGTTGAGGAGAGGGCGTCCGCCGT
>NZ_JBPKBH010000006.1:0-5585 GCF_051388915.1 Yinghuangia sp. YIM S09857
CCGTCGAATACGAAGCCGCACTCACCGCGGCCTGACCACCACAACGACGGTGTCCGTCAAAGCGAAGCAAGCTCACCGATGTTCGGTCCCCTCATGCCTTGCGGGGTACGTCCGGCGGTGTGGGGTGACCTCGTCCGCCAGCACCCGTTCGAGGGCTGCCGTCACCCGCGGGTCGGCCGTCAGCGCGGTCAACTGCTGCTTGGTGGTCAACGGCTTTCCGTTGTCTGGTGTGTATGCGGCGCGGTCGGTGATGTCCGACACGTGACCGTCCATCGGCGCCACTGTCACCGACGCCGACCAGCTTTCGAGTGGGTCGGGCATGAAGGCGATCATCTCCAAGGCGAGCCGGCGGAATTGGGATGACGGCTGGGTCGCGTGAGCCGGAGGGATGCCCCGTTCGTGTTCATGCGTGCGGGGCCGCCGGAGGGAATGTGCGGCTGGTCACGCCGTATTCGAGCAATTGAGCTGGGCGCCCGGCCACTTGCGGCCGATAGTCCATCCGACTGGCCATTCCCAGCACCAGGACGCCGGACGGTGCTGTGATGGCGGCCAGGTCGAGGATTGGTTCCACGGGCTGATTGTCGCTTGTGGTGGGTTCGGAATGTCCAGGGGGCGCGAGGTGGGGGAGGGGCTGGGGCTTGGTGCTTATGCTCGGGGTTGTGTCTGAGGCGAGCTTGAATTCTCCGCTGGTGGTTGCCGGGATTTATGGGGATCGGCTGTTTGCGGAGGTCGTCAGTCCGTTGGTGGTGCTTGAGGACGCGGACCGGCTTGGGGTCTTGGGATATGTGAGTCGGTTGCAGTGGCCGGGGTGGGATGTCGGGGGGCGTCGGCCGAGTGCGCGGTTTGGGGTCTACGAGCGCCGGACTCTCCGGCGGATCATGGCGTTCGAGCATCACGGGAGTGCGTACGTGGGGGCGTTCCACCCATCGTTGCCGTTGCTGGCGCTGGGTAGGGGGACCTTTGACGGGGACTTCTACGAGGGCGAACTGCTGCTGGCGAATCTGGTTTCGGGGCGGCTGGTTTCGGCCTTTGAGGGGACGCGGTACGTCGGGAACCTGGAGTGGGTCGATGATCGGGTGCTTCGGGTCGTGACTGCGCCTCATGATGCGGAGGGCGACGAAAGCCAGTTTGGGGGTGAGTATGTGGCGACGGTGGAATGTGGCGACTGGCTTGGGATCGTCGACGGAGAGTTGGGCGAGCCGGTTGAGGATGTTGTGGGGACGCGGGCATTGCGGGACCGCGAGGAGCAGGAGAGAGGGGGCATTCTCGGGCCCAGGACACGGGCTCGGCTTGCCGGGATTGCGGCGGAGGTGGGGAGTTCGTGGGAATTGCGCGGGGAGGTGTGGGCGGTTGAGCTGTTGCCGGACGGGCGCGTTCTGGCCGCCGGCGAAGGGACGACTCTCGAATGCCGCCTGCCGTCGGGTGAGTTGCAGTGGGCGGTACGCAGCGAGTTCGGTGCGCGGCAGATCCGGGTGGCGGCGGACGGCAAATCCGCTTGGGCGTTGCTCTGTCCGCAGCCACGGTGGGATGGGCAGTACGTCACCCATCCGGACACAGCTCTTGAACGCCGTTCCATCGAGGATGGATCGCTCGTCGAAGTCGTCGCGTTGGACGTTCCGCGGGTGATGACGTCCCGCGCGGACGGGCTGATCGCGCTGCGTGACACGCGGCACGATGTCGACGGTACGCCGCTGCTGTTGATCGCGCCGGACGGGGCCCGGCGGGACGGCGCAGGCATGACAGCGCACTCGCTCTTCGGTACATATCTCTCGCCTCGGCACTGCCCCGACATCCTGTTTGTCCGCAATGCGGAGGACGCCACGGGCTCTTGGGTTTGCCGGTACGACGACGCCTCGGACTCGTACCGCGACCTGTTCCCGCTGAAGGTCGCCGCGGATCGGCCGTGGACGTCGGGCGGACCGGCGGCGTACGCGGAGACGGCAGAAGGCCCGATCCTCGTCGTGTCAGGGAGTGAGTCGGGGCGATACGGGGTGGAAGACGGCGGGTTCGTCGTCTCGGCCCGCAATTACCCGACAGGCGAGGTCCGTTGGATATCGCGGGCCGATGAGGTTGTGGTTGCGGTCGACTGCGTCGGCGAAGTGGCATACGTCGCCTACGCGTCCGGCGAGTTCGCGGCCTTGGACGTCACAAGCGGGAACGTCCTGTGGCGCCACACGCTGCTGGTCGACGACTGTCCGGTTCAGCCTCTGTCCATGGTCGTGTCACGGGACGGGGGACGGATAGTGGTCGGACTGGTCGACGGACGAGTTGTTGCATGCAGCGTGTAGGTCGGTAGCGCGGCGTACGCACGAGGGGGTTGGAGAGAAGGGTCCCTCAGTCCCCGCGTCGCGAGTCCCGCGAGGCCCTCAACGACCGTGCGATCGTTGCCGGGGTCATCAGTGTTCGTGGTGGGGCGATCATGTGGAGGACGTGGAGGAAGCGCAGGCCGACTACGGGGTCGGTGACGGTGGCTCGGTGGACGAGGTCGCCGAGTCGGGTGGCCAGGGCGAAGCCGAAGGGGCGTTCGGCAGCGACGTGGGGCAGGCGCAGGTCGTTGAGGACGGACGTCTGCCACGCGTCGTCGACGACGCGCCGCACTGCCGAGAAGTAGTCCCGCGCGGGTTCGTTCGGTAGGCGCCCGGATGAGAGGGCGTCGGCGAGGCACAGTGCGTGGGCGGCGGCCGAGGACATGCCCTGGCCGTAGACGGGGTTGAACGACGCCACCGCGTCCCCGACGCTCACCAGGCCCGCCGGGAACCGGCTGACGCGGTGGAAGTCGCGGCGGCGGTTGTCGGGGTGGCGGTAGACGGCGACGTCGCCGTCGAGTTGCGCGTTGGCGGCGAGCTTGCCGAAGGCCTCGCCCGGGTCTTCGCGGCAGCGGGCGAGGAAGTCGTCCGGCGCGCGGGTGGGTTTGTCGTCGGCGTAGCCCGCCATGAGCGCGATCCAGCGGTCGCCCTCGATCCGGCCCAGCGTCCCCACGCGTACTCGGCCGTCCGGCAGGGTGGTGAGGGATTGGGCGAGGGTCGCGCCGTCGGTGACCGCGCTCGGATCGATCCCCGGCGCACGGAACACGGCGGTGGCGTAACCGAGATCGACCGCGATGCGCCGCAACGGCGGTTCGGGCCACCCGGCTTCGGCGAGCCACGCGGATACGCGGCTGCCTCGCCCGGTCGCGTCCACGACCAGGTCCGCGTGCAGGGTCTCCGCGGTTTCGTCGGCACCCCGAGCCAGGCGTACGCCGTCCACTCGCTCGCCGCGGAACGACAGCCCGCGCACGGTGGCCGCCTCGACCCGAACTCCCGGGTACGCCAACACGCGTCGCCGTACGTGTGCCTCCAGGAAGGGACGCGTCGCGCTCACCATCGGCAAGTCGCCCACCAACGCCTTGCGTTGCCCGTCGAGGTAACCGAACACGTCCGTGCCGGTGTTCGCCCGTACGGCTCCCGCCGCCACGAACTCGTCGGTGAACCCCGGCAGCAGATGCTCGATGCCGCGCCGACCGGCCTCCAGCAGGGCGTGCATCTGCGTGCCTTGCGGGACGCCGCGCCTCGGCCCCTCGCCGGACCCGGAGATCGCGGCTCCCGCAGCCACCGCGGACGCTCCCGTGTCCACTCCCATCGACCCACCGAGATCGTCCCGTTCGACAACCACCACCTCGTCGGCGTGCCCGGCCAGCACCCGGGCGGCGAGCAGGCCGGCGATTCCGGCTCCGAGCACGGCAACTGTGCGCATGGGGTCCTCTCCTGCGGGATCTGCGGTGCCCATGCTCACCAACGGACTGTTCGCGAATAGCTCGGAGGCGAACGTGTTCTGTGCGATTTTGACCGACGGTGACGTACCCGCCATATATGGCCCGTACCATGACGGGTCGCTTCCGCAGTCCCGACCGCGCGACAGAAAGGTGAAGCCGGTGAGCCGTCCACTGACCACGAACACTGCTGGGGGACACCGGGTTTCCGCGGATGGACAGCAGGACGCGGGAGCCGTTTCCCAAGGTTCCCCGAGTTCCCCGAGTTCCCCGAGTTCCCAAAGCACCCATGGCACCCATGGCACCCATGGCACCCAAGAAACCCATGGCAACCATGAAACCCATGACACCCATGGCACCCGCGAAACCCATGGCACCGAGAGCACCCCGCGCTCCACCGCCCGCCGCCACACCGTCCGCCGCGACGGCCAGAAGCGCCCCGTCGTGCGCGCCGGTTCCGGACTGCCCGGCGAAGGCTTCGCCTCGGACGTCGACTCCTGGCGCGACTCCCTGCGCGACGCCATCGTGGAGATGGACGCCACGCCCCTTGCCACGCCCGGCAGCCCCGACTACACGGGCTGGGTCTACGTGCTCGACCTGGGGCCGATCAGCCTCACCGACGTCGCCTCGGACCCGGTGTACGTCGCCCGCACGCCGCGGCTGATCAACCACAACCCGGTCGACTTCTTCCACCTCTCCATATCCCGGCGCCCCAGCCGGGCCGAGCAGCGCGGACGGCAGCACCACCTCGGCGCCGGCGACGCCATCCTGGTCGACAGTTCGGAGCCGTTCTCCGTCACCGCCGACAGCTTCGCCCACTACCTGATCGTCAACGTCCCGCGCGCCTCACTGCGGCGCGACCTGCGCATGGACCGGCACATGCTGGGGCAGTACGTCTCCGCGCAGAACCCCAGCCTCCGCGTCCTGATGTCCCTGCTCGGCGAACTGGGCCGCGGCGCGCCCGGGCTCCCCGCCGAGACCGTCCACGAACTCGGCCATACCGCACACGAGTTGCTCGTGTCTTCGCTCCGATTGGCGGAGTCCGGACACCGGCACTTCGCCGACGCCCGCATGTCGAGGGGCGCGCAGCTCCTGCGCATGAAGGACTTCGCCGTACGGCACCTCGCCGATCCCGACCTGTCGCCGAAGCTGCTCGCCGCCGCGTTCGACGTGTCGGTGCGGTACGTCGAGCTGGCGTTCCGGGAAAGCGGCCTGTCGCCCTCGCGGTTCATCCGCGAGACCCGGCTCGCCGAGGCGCGTCGGATGCTCGCGGACCCCCGGCAGCGGCACCGGTCGATCGCCGCGATCGGACGCTCGGTCGGCATCGAGAACGCCAGCGTGTTCGCCCGGATCTTCCGGGCGCGGTACGAGGCCACACCGCGCGAGTACCGGCAGTACGCCGGGGTCCGACCCCTCTGATCTGACGGACCCGTCCGCGGGAGACCGCGCGAACACCCTTCCGCGAATGCCGCCAAAACCCCCGTCATTCCCTACTGACGGGCCGTCGGCGGACGATCCCACAAGAGCGCCAGAGCCAATGCGCCCCAAAAGCCCCGTCGTTCGCGAATCGTCGACCAGGTGTGCGCAATCCGTCGCATTGTCCGCGCCCCGGACTGCCAGGGTCACCCGAGTGCAACACCGGGCACGCGCCCCCTCGCGCCCGGTTCGTCGTCCCACCGAGCAGCGGGAACACTCGACTTGTTGTCCGATTCCTCTGGTTCCTCTGGCACCCCCGGCTCTTCCGGTTCCCTCGGGCCGTCGTACGGATCGTCCCCCGAGTCCGCCGACGGCTCCGCATTCCCGCGGCGCCCGGACCTCATCCCCCGTAGGTCCGGGC
>NZ_JBPKBH010000006.1:5720-52485 GCF_051388915.1 Yinghuangia sp. YIM S09857
CGGCTCCCCGAGGCGGCCCCAGCGGACCGCGCAGAACGCCACCCACCACGCCCGCCGCCCGACGCGCCTCCGCCTCCCCGGCCTGCGCTCCATCCGGGCCCGGATCGTCGTCCTCGTGCTGGTGCCGAGCATCGCGCTGATGGCGGTGTGGGGCACGTACACCTACGGCCGGTACGACCAGGCCGCCGACCTCCGCCGCACCCTCGACGACGTGCAGAGCGTCGCGGTCAAGGGCGAGCTGGCCATGGTGGCCATGCAGGAGGAACGCCGCCTCACCATGGAGTTCCTGGCCGGGACCGGTGCGGACCGATCGCGGCTGGACACCCAGCGCCAGGTCACCGACCAGGCCCTCGGCGTCATGAGCCAGGCCGCCGAGCCCGTGGTCAAGCGCCATCCACCGGAGCTGAAGCGGACGTTCGAGCGGATCACCGCCGGACTCGGCGGACTGCCCGGCTTCCGGCAGCAGGTGAACGCCCGGCAGATCGGCGCGGACGCCGCGTTCCAGTTCTACTCCGGTGCCCTCGAAGGCGCGATGGGATACTTCGAGGCGCAGGTCAGGTCCACCAACGACACCAAGACCGCGACCGAGGCCGGCACCGCGGCCGCGCTGTTCCGCGCCCTCGAATACCTGGCCCGGCAGAACGCCGTACTCTCCGCGGGCGTCGCCGCCCCGAACGGCCTGACCGCCCCGCAACGCGCCCAGTTCGACCAACTGGTGGGTGCGCAGCGGGCCCAATACGCCTTCGTGAGCCCGCAGTTGCGCGGCGCCCAGGCGGCACGGTACGAGCAGATCCTCGCCAGCCCCGACTGGGCCGTGCTCACCGAGGCCGAGAACACCGTCTCGGGCCGTACCGGCAAGGTCGCCGTCGACGCGGCGGCGCTGCAACGGGCCATGCTGTCCAGCGCCCAGCAGCTCCAACAACTCACTCTGGACCAGGTCGAGTTCGCCCGCGGGTACGGCGAGGACCGGATCGACGACCTGACCACCTCGGTCATCGTGGTCGGCGCCCTGACCCTCGCGTCCATCATCCTGGCGGTTCTGATCTCCGTGCTGGTCTCGCGCGCCCTGCTGCGGCGGCTGCGCGGGCTGCGCGACTCCACCCGCAGGCTCGCCACCGAGCAACTACCGGATGTAGTCACCCGGTTGCAGCGTGGTGAGAAGGTCGACCCGGGCGAGGTCGGTTCCGACTTCGACCAGGGGCACGACGAAATCGGCGAGGTGGCAAGCGCCTTCGACGAGGCCCAGCGGACCGCCGTACGCGCGGCCATCGAGCAGGCCGAGACCCGGCAGGGCGTGAGCCGCGTCTTCCTCAACATCGCGCACCGCAGCCAGGGCCTCGTGCACCGGCAACTCGCCCTGCTGGACGAGATGGAGCGCGAGCACGAGGACCCGGACCTGCTCGCCGAGCTGTTCCGGGTGGACCACCTGGCCACTCGCATGCGCCGCAACGCGGAGAACCTCTCCGTGCTCGGCGGCACGATGCCGGCGCGCCGCTGGCGGCGTCCGGTGCTGCTCGCCGAGATCCTGCGCGGCGCGGCCTCGCAGACCGAGGACTACTCGCGCGTCAAGCTGACCATGGTCCCGGAAGCCGGGCTGGCCGGCCCGGTCGCGGGCGACGTGATGCACCTGCTGTCCGAACTCGTGGAGAACGCCGCGTCGTTCTCGCCCCCGCACACCACGGTGCGGATCAGTGCCGAGATCGTGCCCAACGGCCTGGGCATCGAGATCGAGGACCGCGGGCTCGGCATGGCCCCGGAAGCGCGGGACGAGGCCAACAAACTCCTGCGCATGGCGCCCGAGTTCAACGTCATGGGCTTCACCACCGACACGCGCCTGGGGCTGTTCGTGGTGGCCCGGCTCGCGCACCGGCACGGGATTGCGGTCAGCCTGCGGGCGTCGCCGTACGGCGGCACCTCGGCGGTCGTGCTGCTGCCGCTGGGCCTGCTCGGCGACGCGAACAGTGCGAAGGACGCGGGCGGTGCGGAGGACGGCGACGCGGACGCCGCGTACGCCCTCAGCGCCGCGCCCGCCGGAGGCAAGGCACACGGTGCAAACACCATGAACAGCGGGCCGGTTCCCGTCGAAGCCGTGCCGACCGCCATCGGCCACGGCAGGGATCGCGACCGGGACCGTGAGAGGGAGAGGAACCGGGACTGGGAGCGAGACCGGGTTTCCGTCGTACCCGCGCAGCCGCGTACCCTCCAGCCGGCGACTCCGCACCCGGAACCGGACCGACCCGAGCCCATCCATCTGGGCCCCGCCCGTCCCGAGCCGGTCCGCCCCCAACTGGCCGCCCCCGAACGAGCGCGCCCGGAACCAGTACGGTCCCACCCCGCCCCGCTCGCCCCGCCCCACGCCGTCCCGCTCCCCGGCGCGACCTCGACAGCAGGCGCCCCGAGCACCCAAGGCGCGCCGAGCATCCCGGGCACCCCCGGCTCCCCTGGCGCCCCCGGCTCCCAAGGCGCCCCCGGAGCACCCCAGGAACGCCGCCTCCCCCGCCGCATCCGCCGCGCAAGCCTGCAACCCCAGCTGCTCCGCCGCACCGAGACCGAGGCCCCGAATCCCCACGCCGACGTCGAACACCGTCCCGCCGAGGAGGCCCGCCAGGTGATGGCGGCCTTCCAGCGCGGCTCGTTCAAGGGCCGCACCGAGGCCGGCCGGCTCCAGGAGGACTGGCGGCACCCGGACGACGACGAGGCGGCTCCGCCGACCTACCCGCACAGCGCGCCCGAGTATCCGAACGGACAAGGACAGTGGTGACCGCGATGAGCTCCGTGACGCACGACAACACCGAGCTGAACTGGCTGCTGGACGACCTGGTCAAGCGGGTCCCGCGGACCCGGCACGCCATCGTCCTGTCCGCCGACGGGCTGCTCATCGGCAAGTCCCGCGGCCTGGACCGGGACGACGCCGAGCACATGTCCGCCGTCGCCTCCGCGTTCCAGAGCCTGGCCCGCGGCGCGGGACGGCACTTCGACGGCGGCCGGGTGCGGCAGACCATCGTGGAGCTGGAGAAGGTCTTCCTCTTCGTCACCGGCGCCGGTCGCGGCGCCTGCCTGGCCGTGCTGGGCGAGGCGGACATCGACGTCGGTCTGGTGGCGTACGAGATGAACCTGATCGTCAAGCGCGTCGGAGACTTCCTCGCCGCGGCGCCGCGCCACGCGGTGGCCGAAGCCCGGCCGGCGTTCTGACACGGCGGGGACACCGACGCATGTCGCCCGCAGCCGACGACACGTGGTGGGACGAGGACGCCGGCCCCGTCGTGCGCTCGTTCGCCCGGACGGGCGGCCGCACCCGCCCCAGCCGCGACGAGTTCAACCTCATCACGCTCATCGTCAACGCCGGCAACGAGGCGGCGCTGCCCGCCCTGGAGCCGGAGCACCTCGGCATCCTGCGGCTGTGCACCGACGCCCCGCTGTCCGTCGCCGAGATCTCCGCCGCGCTGAACCTCCCGGCGACCGTGGTGAAGGTCCTGCTCGGCGACCTCCTCGACATGGGGGCGATCCACACGCGTGCGCCGATCGCGCTCGCGGAAGCCCCCGACATCCACGTACTCCAGGCGGTTCTCGATGGCATTCGCAGGATCTGAACCGATGCCGGCCCCCGGACCCGGCTTCGCCCCGGACCAACTGCCCGCGGCGGTCAAGATCCTCATCTCCGGCGGCTTCGGCGTCGGCAAGACCACCATGGTCGGCGCGGTCAGCGAGGTGCCGCCGCTGCGCACCGAAGAGGTCATCACGCAGGAGAGCCAGGGCATCGACGACCTGACCGGCGTCGAGTCGAAGACCACGACCACGGTCGCCCTCGACTTCGGCCGCATCACGCTGGGCCGCGGGCTCGTGCTGTACCTCTTCGGCACGCCGGGCCAGGACCGCTTCTGGTTCATGTGGGACGAACTGGCGGTCGGCGCGATCGGCGCGATCATCCTGGCCGACCCGCGGCGCCTGGCCGACTCGTTCCCCGCGATCGACTACTTCGAGGTACGCGGACTGCCGTTCGTCGTCGCCGTCAACTGCTTCGACGGCATCAGCGAGTTCGGCATCGACGAGGTGACCGACGCGCTCGACCTGGACCCGCACGTCCCGGTGGTCATGTGCGACGCGCGGTCCCGCGAGTCCGGCAAGCACGCGATGGTGACGCTCATGGAGCACGTCGTCGCCATCCGCACGCCGGTTCACGGGTAGTCCGCGCGTCGCATCCGCGCGTCGCATCGCCGCGCGCTCCGTCAGCTCAGCGCGAGGTCCAGCGTCTGCTGCCAGTACGTCACGCGCAGCGCGGTGTCGACATACACGCCCGCGGCGGGCAGCGGCACGTCGGCGATCGATCCGTCGTCGAACGGCAGCGTCAGCGACGAAGTCGTGTACCCGTTCTCGCCGCTGCCGTCGGTGGCCGACAGGCGTACGCCCGCATAGCCGGACTCGCCGGGCGCGAGGGTGACGACCGCCTGGGGCTTCGTGGAGTCGTCCACCGGCGGTACGGCCTGAGCCTCACCGAAGCGCGCGGCCGGGTAGCCGACCAGGTAGCAGTTCTTCGCACCGGTGTTGGTGACGGTGAGGAGAAGGTGGTTGAGCGGCCGCGCGACGACGGTCGCGGTGGTCTTGGTGTTGGAGGCGCCGCAGTCCGGGAAGTTGGGCGGGACGTCCGAATCGTCGGACGAGCTGCCGCCGTTCGAGCCGCCGGACGACGTGTTGCCGCCACTCTTGCCGGAGCTGCCGGAGCCGTTTGTACCGCCGGACGCCGTGGACCCTTGCGACGTGCCGCCGTTGCCGCTCGCCGCCCCCGAACCCGCTGTGCCCGCACCCGTGGTCGCCGCCCCGCTCGGCGACGGCGCCGGGCTCACGCCGCTCGTAGCGCCAGCCGGCGCAGAAGGGGCGGGCACGGGGGAAGACGCCCCGGCGCCGGCGGCGTTGTCGTCCCCGTTGTTGCACGCCGTCAGCGCGAAGGTGGCGAGCGCGACGGTCGTGGCGGCGAACAGGCGGGTGCGGGCAAGACGAGCGGACATGGCTGATCCCCTGTATCTGGGTGGGTGTTGACGGTCTGCCGGGGCACGTCCGCGGACTTCGGTCGACGCGGCGTGCTCCGCTGCCCAGATCTTGGGCGCGGATCCGTCCCGCCCGCCACCACCGCCGGACAGTTTGGGATGCTGGAACGCCCGAACGGGCCTGACCTGCGGGAACGCCGGTCCCCTGGAACGCTGTCCGGTACACGGGAGAAGGAGGAACGGTGGCCGACGAGGAGTTCGCGGCACTGCTGCGGGAACTCAAGGACCGGTCGGGCCTGAGTTACGGGGTGCTGGGGAAGCGGCTGCACCTGAGCGGTTCGACCCTGCACCGGTACGTCAACGGGGACGCCGTTCCGCAGGACTACGCGCCTGTCGAACGGTTCGCACGCATCTGCGGCGCCACCTCGGAGGAGCTCGTCGAACTGCACCGGCGCTGGGTCCGGGCAGACGTTCTGCGGGGGCGCAGAGGTACGGCGAACCCCGGCCCGGAGAACCGGAACTCGGCCGCTCCGTCGCTCGAATCCGCGCCCGATGTGGCACCCCAACCTGCGGCACCGGAGCAACCCGACCCGCCCGCCGATACGCCGTCCGCCGATACGCCGTCCGCCGATACGCCGTCCGCCGAGTCGCAGTCCGCCGAGTCGCCGTCCGCCGACTCGCCACCTGCCGACTCGCCACCTGCCGACTCACCGCCCGGCGACACGCGGTCGGCCGACACGCCGTCCGCCCCCGCCCCCGACCCTGAAGACTCACCCGTTCCGCCACCTCCGCTCGACGCCGCCGCCCCGAAGCGCCGACGCCGCCGCACCGTCGCCATCGCCGGTGCCGGTGCGGCCGCCGCCGCGGCCGTGTCGGTCGCGCTCATCGTCAACCTCCTGCCGGGCGGCGACGACAGCGGCGCACGCCAGAGTGCCGGAGCCACGTCATCCCTCGGCACAGCCTCCGCAGCCACGTCCCAGTCGGCCTCGGGTTCGGACGCGGCGCCGCCCGCGCTGACACCCCCGTCGTCGGCCCCCACATCGGCCCCCTCGTCACCCCCCTCGGCCTCCCCGCGCGGCACCGGCAGCGCACCGCCGCAGCCGGGAACGGCGGAGACGCTCCGGGACGGTGCCGCCCCGACCGTCGCGACGAATCCGTACAGGTGGGAAGGCCCGTGCAGCCAGCACTACTTGGTCGACCGCAAGCCCGCCGAGATGCCCCCGCCGCCCACCCAGCAGGACGCCCGCCGCTGGGTGGCCGCGGTCGGCGCAGTCTCGGGCGGGGACCAGATGCTCGCGCTGACCGTGCAGGGGGCCGGGGCGGAGACGGTCGTCCTGGAGGCGCTGCACGTGCGGGTCATCGGCAAGGACGCGCCGCTCGCCTGGAACGACTACGTCATGGGCGTCGGCTGCGGCGGCGAGGTGAGCACCAAGTCGTTCGACATCGACCTGGACGCGGGACGTCCCGGCACCGCACCCAAGTCCGGGCAGCGGGACTTCCCCTACAAGGTCAGCGAGACCGACCCCGAGGTCTTCTACGTGACCGCGCACAGCGAGGGCCACGACGTGAGCTGGTACCTGGAGTTGGAGTGGTCCAGCGGCGACCGCCGCGGCTCGGTGCGGATCGACGACAACGGCAAGCCCTTCCGCACCAGCGCCAATGCGGGACGCCCGGCGTACCAATACCCCAACGGCGCAAGCGAGTGGGACAAGCCCCTGGACGAAGAGGGCTGAGCCCGCAGGGAAGTTACCCTCCGCTACCCCGACCGCATGTCCCGACGGCGAAGCGCCGCGAGTCCGACAGCGACCAGCAGGGCGGCAAGCACGGTGAGCACTCCGACCGCGGGCCAGTCCATGGCGTTGCCCGGCATCTTGGGCACATGGGCGAACGGTGAGACCTTCAGCGCCCATTGCGGGAGGTTGAACGCGGCGCCGAGCCAGCCGAGCCCGAGGCAGAGTCCGGCGTACGCCCACCCCAGCACCGCCGCGCGCGGATAGGCGCCGTAGGTGAGCACCGCAACCGCCCCGACCGCCCATACCGCCGGCACCTGGACGAGGGCGCCGCCGAGGACCGCCCCGGCGTCCTGGCCGTAGCCCGCCGCGAGGCCGAGGCCCGCCACGATCATGAGCAATGCCGCGCCGCCGAACGCCACGGCCAGGTGCCCCGCGGCCCAGCGCACGCGTCCCACCGCGTTCGCGAGGAGCGGTTCGGCGCGCTGCGCGGTCTCCTCACCGTCCAACCGGAGCACCGACTGCACGATATAGAGGGCTGCGACCATGCCGAACATCGCGACCATGCCAGCGAGGAACGCGTCGGTCACGCCGGATTGGCCGCCGAGCCGGGCGATCATCTCCTGGGCCTGCTCGTTGTCGCCGATCAGGTCGGCGGCCCCGTCCGTCATCGCGCCGAACATCACGCCCGCCACCAGGAATCCGCCGCCCCACCCGGACAGGCTGCCGCGTTGCAGACGCCACGCGAGCCCGCCCGTCGTGCCGAGCGCGCCGGTCGCCGGGCCTGGGCGCGCGGGCAGGAAGCTCATCCCGATGTCGCGGCGTCCGGCCAACGTGTAGGCGATGAGCGCCTGTACGGTGATCGCCGCCGCGAACACCAGGAGCACCCACCAGCGTTCGTCCGCGAAGGAGCGCAGGTTCTCCGCCCACCCGATGGGGGAGAGCCACGTCAGGATGTTGGACCCGTCGTCCGCGGCGGCGTCCCCGGCCGCCTTGAGCGCCCACGCCAGGCCGAGTACGGCCGCCGTGAGGCCCTTCGCGAGCCGTGCCGTCTCGGTGAGTTGCGCCATGACCGCGGCCGTGGTGGCGAAGAGCATGCCGACGGCGCCGATGCCGAGGCCCAGCGCGAGCGCACCGGCCCGGCCCTCGCCGGACAGGCCCGCGGCGACGATCACGGCGATGGCGGCGTTGGCCGTCAGGGCGGTCAGCAGCGCCGCGGTCAGGGGTGCGCGGCGGCCCACCATCGCGGCGGACAACATCTCCTGACGGCCCGTCTCCTCCTCCTCGCGGGTGTGGCGGACCACGATGAGCAGGCTCATCACCGCGGCGAACGCGGCCATGAAGGCGACGTACCGCCAGGCCACGATCGCGCCGAGCGAGTCGTCGAACACCGGTCCGTAAAGCGACCGGAGCGAGCTGTTCGCGGCCATCGAGTCGACGATGTCGGCGCGTTCGGCCGGGGTGCCGTAGACGCTGCCGAGGCTGCCCGCGGCGCTCGCGGTGGTGCCGCCGATCAGCAGCACCCACAGCGGCAGCATGACCCGGTCGCGGCGTAGCGCGAGGCGCAACAGGCCGCCGGTCCCGGTGAGTTGGCGCGCTCCTCCGCTGCGCCGGGTGAACGCCGCGGGCCCGGCGGCCGTCGTCGCGGTCATCGCCGCACCGCCCCGCGCGACGCGGTCCCCTGCGCGTTTCCGGCAGCCGCCGCGCCGTCCGGCTCGAACGTGCCGTCCCGCGCATCTGCGTCGTCCTGGTAGTGCCGCAGGAACAACTCCTCCAGGGTCGGCGGCGTGCTGGTGAGCGACCGTACCCCCGAGTCCGCCAGCGACCGCAGCACCGCGTCGAGCTTGTCCGAGTCGACCTGGAACCGAACGCGCTGTCCCTGCACTTCGAGGTCGTGAACGCCCGGTAGCCGGGCCAATCCGTTGGGCGGACCCGCAAGTTCGGCGCTGACGCTGGTCCGCGTCAGGTGGCGCAGCTCGGCGAGCGTCCCCGACTCGACGGTGCTCCCGCGCCGGATGATGCTCACCCGGTCGCACAGCGCCTCGACTTCGCTGAGGATGTGGCTGGACAGCAGGACGGTGCGCCCGCGTTCGCGCTCCTCGGCCACGCACTGCTGGAACACCTCCTCCATCAGCGGGTCCAGCCCCGAGGTCGGCTCGTCCAGGATCAGCAGGTCGACCTCGGACGCGAACGCCGCGACCAGGGCCACCTTCTGCCGGTTGCCCTTGGAGTACGTGCGGCCCTTCTTGGTGGGGTCCAGCTCGAACCGCCGCAGCAGTTCCGCGCGGCGGTCCGGGTCGAGCCCGCCGCGCAGGCGGCCGTAGAGGTCGATGACCTCGCCGCCGCTGAGGTTCCGCCACAGGGTGACGTCGCCGGGCACGTACGCCAGCCTCCGGTGCAGGGCGACCGCGTCGTGCCACGGATCGCCGCCGAGCAGGCGGACGGTGCCGGCGTCCGCGCGCAGCAGGCCGAGCAGGACGCGGATGGTGGTGGACTTCCCGGACCCGTTGGGGCCGAGGAAGCCGTGCACCTCCCCGGTCCTGACCTCCAGGTCGAGACCGTCCAGTGCGTGTGTCCGGCCGAACGACTTGTGCAGTCCGGCGACGGTGATGGCCATGGTCATGGTTTTGAACATACGCTGTCTTCAGGAAGTTGTGAAATAAAGGAAGCGTATAAACTTGGGAGAGGCGCCGAGCAGGGGAGACGAGACGGCGATGACATCAGGCAGCGGGAGCGCGCCCGAGACGGCAGCGGACACGGCACGGGACGACGAGGCCGTGTCCCGTTTCGTCGAGGCCTTCGCGGGCGTGTTCGTGGAGGCGGGCGTGCAGCGCATGCCGGCCCGGGTGTTTGCGGCCCTGCTGTCCGCCGACTCGGGGACGATGACCTCCGCCGAGCTCGGCGAGCGCCTCCAGGTCAGCCCGGCGGCCGTCTCCGGTGCGGTGCGCTACCTCAGCCAGCAGCACATGCTCTCCGTGGAGCGCGAGCCGGGCACCCGCCGGGACCGTTACCGGGTGCGTAACGACCAGTGGTACGAGGCGCTGGCCAGCCGCGACGTGGTCATCAAGCGCTGGCAGGAATCGCTGCGCGAGGGCGTGCGCAGCCTCGGCGCGGACACCCCGGCGGGGCGCCGCATGGCCGAGACGCTGGCGTTCTTCGAGTTCGTCGGTGAGGAACTGCCGCTGATGCTGGACCGCTGGCGCTCCCGCCGCGACGAACTCTTCGGCACTTCCTGACAGTTCCGCCGCGCGAGGCGGCAAGCGCTCAATCCGGCAGCCGCAAGGCCAGGCCGTCGAGGACGATGTCGAGGCCGTACGCGGACTTCGCGTCGCGGATCCGGACCGGATCCCGCTCGGCGCCGCCCCCGTACGGGTCGCCGGGCAGGGCGTGCCCGGCGGTGTGTCGGACGCGCGGCCCGAACTGGTGGGTGAGGCCCCGGCCCGCGCGGGCGGGCGGTTGCGGCCGCTTGCCCCCCGTACATCCGCGGGCGGCGGTCCGCCGTTCGGCATACACCGCGGGGAGCACAGCCGGGGCCCGGACGACAACCGGCGGCGTAGCGCAGGAGCCCGCCGTGGGCGGACGCCTCGGACCCGGTCCGCGAACGAGGCTGGGCGTGTGCCGAGGAACGGCGGCCGGAAGCGACCACCCCCACCGAAAAAGGTGGGGCTGGCCCCACCCCGGTTCGGATGACGGCCCCATGGGTCGGAGCGCCCGCGGTTCCTAGGTTGGAGAGACACGGACGACGAGGCTCCGCCGAGCGGATGAGGGGAACAACAGTGAGCAGCCAGCAGCCGGGCCCCATCGCCTCGTTCGTGCGTTTCGTGGTCTGCGGCGGGGGCACCGGACTCGCCTCCAGCGCCGCGCTGGTGTACCTCTCCGGGAGCATGTCGGTCGCCGTCGCCAACGCGATCATCACGGTGGTCTCCACGCTGCTCGCCAACGAACTGCACAGCCGGATCACCTTCCGCAACGGGCGGGCGAGCTGGCGCGTGCACATGGAGTCCACCGGAACCGCGGTGGTCTGCTACCTGTTCACGACCGCCGCGATGCTGATCCTCGACGCGGTCGCGACGAGCCCCGGGGCGCTCACCGAACAGGCCGTCTACCTCACGGCGTCCGGCCTCGCCGGGATCGGACGGTTCCTGGTGCTGCGGCTGTTCGTCTTCGCCCGCCCGAAGTCCGCCGCCACCCGCACCGCGCCCGTCGCCGCGCTGCCGACCGCCGCCCCGGCCGCCGCCCTCGACCGCGCCGCGGTCGCCGTCGCGGCCTGACACCGCGCCGCGGTCGCCGTCGCGGCCTGACCCGGGTCCCGAACAACCCAGCCGGACAAGGGAGATCGTCTTGGTGCCGGGGCCGGGGAAGGTTGGGAAACCGGGCAAATTCCCGCGGTCGCCGCAATAGCATCGGTGGGGTTCGCGCCCTGCTCCTCCGTTCCGGGAGTCTGCGATGCGTGTACGGCTGATTCTCGCGCTGGCCGCCCTGGCCGCCCTGGCCGCGGTCTCCGGGTGCGGCTCCGCGGCCGAGTCCGGCGGCCCCGACGGCGGCACGTCCCCCGCTGCGGCGGCCGCGCCCGTTCCGGCCCCGGCCGCGGCGTCCCCGACCGGCACGCCCGACCTGCTGGTCTTCACCGCCACCACGATCGACCGCAAGCCCTTCGCCGGGGTCACGCTGCTCGGCAGGCCCGCGGTGCTGTGGTTCTGGTCCGCGGCCGGCCCCGAGTGCCGGGCGCAGGGCGCGGAGACCGACAAGGCGGCGGTGCTGTTCGCGGACCGGGCCACGGTGGTCGGGGTCGCGGCGGCGGGCGACCCGGCCGCGCTCCGGGAGTTCGTCGCGTCGACCGGGGTCGGCGCACTGCCACACCTCACCGACGCGAGCGGCGACCTGCGGCGGCGTTTCGGGGTGACCGAGCCCGGCACGTACGTCTTCCTCGACGCGGGTGGCGCGGTGGTCCACCGGGCTGTGCTGCCGCGTGGCGAGGGCCTGGTGGTGCGTACCGGCGAATTGGTGCGCTGACCGGCCGTTCCGCCGGTTCCCGCTGTTGACCCGCCCACATGCGTCCTTCAAGCTCAGGGGGTCGTGGTGAGGAGGGTCGCGGTGGGGAACTGCGGAAGTTGCGGCGGCGGGGGCCTGGTGCCGATGGACGGCATCTGCGGGGGATGCGGGGGATCGGGCCGCTGGTCCATGAACCCGGAGGACCAGATGTCCTGCGGCGGGTGCGGGGGCAGCGGGCGGCAGATGCAGATGCAGCCGTGTCCGAACTGCGGGGGATCAGGCGGATATTCGGCCGGCGGCGGCGGGCCGGTGTACGCGTCGCCGCGCGGCCCGATGTCGCGCGGTGCACGGCTCAAGGTCCTGGCCATGAACCTCATCGTCTTCGGCGGCCTGGCCGGGTACGTCTACTACACGACGCGCTGAACGGGGGCGCGCGGACGCCCTCCTGGACGCGGGGCCGGGGGCGGCGGCCCTTGGCATGCCCGCAGGAGTGGGTGGGGCCCGGTCGGGCCCGGCGCCCGCCCCGACCCGTGCCGCCGTGCCCCGGTGCTGACACAATCACCGCCCATGATGAGGCTGACTCCAGGAATCGCCGCGTTGTCCGGGGCCGGGATCGGTTCGGTTGCCACGATCTTGGGGGTGTGGATCTCCCAGGCGCTGAGCGCACGACGGGAACGGGGGCATCGCACCTGGGAACGCCGGGCTGCGGCCTACGAGGACATTCTGATAGCGATGGCCAGGCTGCGCGGCGAGCGCAAAGAGGCCACGAGTACGGGGGAGTTGCGCCTGGCGAGACTCGCCAACCCGGACTCGGAGGACGGGGCGCGACTCGCGGCGCAGGCCAATCTGTACGGCGGTCCGGAGCTGCGCCGCGCGCAGGAGGCGGCGTTCGCGTCCCTCCAGAAGTGGCTGATGGCGCTGATGGCCTGGCGCTCGTACCACGACACCTACAACTCGCTCCCCGACTCGCCGCCGCAGAAGGGGGCGGACGCACTGTGGGACTCGGTCCTGGAGGCGGGCGCCGCGGCGGACAAGGCGGATCTGGCGTTGACCGCGCAGGTGCGCAAGGAGGCGCTGGGCGAGCGCCCCAAACGGTTCCTGCGCGGCGGCAATTGACGATGTTGACGGGCCGTCAGAGCGGGGGCTGACCGGCCGTCAGTTCGATTCCGTGCCGCGCGGTTCCGTGCCGCGCAGCACGATCTCGACCAGCGCCTCGAAGTCCATGGGCGGGTCGGCCGGGAAGCCGGACTGCTCGACGGCGATCCAGCCCATGACGGCCGAGGCGAAGGCGTACCAGCACTGCCGCGCGTACGCCCGTGGATGGCCGCCGAGCATGTACGCCTCGACCACCGCCCGCTCCACAGGCCCGTGCCCGGCCTCGCGGTGCACGCCGGTGGACAGCATGCGCGCCGCGAAGCCGGGGACGGTGCGGAACTCGCGCCGGATGCCGTGCGCCAGGTCGGCGAGCCACCGCTGCCACGTCTCGGTCGTCGGCGGTTCGTCCGGCACGATGCGCCGACCCATCTCCGCGCTTGCCAGGTCGAGCAGTTCGTCGCGATTGCGCACCCAGCGGTAGAGCGCCGACGGCGCCACTCCCAGGCTGCGCGCGACCCCCTGCATGGTCAGCGTGTCGAGGTCCTGCGCGAGAACCGCCGCCACGATCCGGTCGCGGTCCAGCGTCGGCGGGCGACCCACGCGCGGGGTGCGGGCGCGGGGGCGCGACGGATCGGCCTGGGGCATGGCGGCAGCTTAGTCGCGGCCCGAGAGGTCTCCGAACGCTGTCCCGGAGCGTGTTGACGCTGCGTTTGTGAATTGGCTTCACAAATTAATTAGGCCAACCTAATATCAGTCGGGTACCCGGAGTTCCCCCTGCCGGAAGGTGCCGTCATGCCCGCACGCCCGAAAACCGCCGCTCCGCCCGCGGACGGCCAGTCACCACCGAACCCGGGCGTCCTGCTGGCGCTCGCCTGCCTCGTCGTCTTCGTCGTGATCCTGGACGCCACGATCGTGTCGGTGGCCCTCCCCGGCATCGCCGACGGACTGGACATGGGCGCGACGTCGCTGCCGTGGGTCGTCAACGCGTACACGCTCGCGTTCGCCGGCTTCCTCCTCATCGGCGGACGCTGCTGCGACCTCTACGGCCGCAGGCGCACCTTCTTCGCCGGACTCGCGCTGTTCACCGCCGCCAGCGCCGCGTGCGGCGCCGCCACCGGCCCGACCACCCTGCTGGTCGCCCGCGCGGCCCAGGGCCTCGGCGGGGCGCTGCTCACCCCCACGACCCTCGCGGTGATCACCCACACCTACCCGGAGGGCCCGCGGCGCGCCCGCGCGCTCGCCCTGTGGAGCGCGGTGGGGGCGATGGGCGCCTCCGCGGGCACCGTGCTCGGCGGCGTCCTGACCGAATGGCTCAGCTGGCGCTGGGTGTTCCTCATCAACCTGCCGGTCGGCGTGCTGGCCTTCGTGGTCGCCGCGCGCCATCTCCACGACCACCCCGCCGCACGATCCGGGGCCGATCGGCCGCGTCTGGACGTGCCGGGCGCGGTGTTCGCCACTGCCGGGATCGCCGGGCTGCTCTACGGGCTCATGGAGTCGTCGGCGTACGGCTGGTCCGCACCGCGTGTGTGGGCGCCGCTGGCCGCGGGCGCCGCTCTCCTGGCCGTCTTCGCCGTGCACCAGACGCGCATCGCCGCGCAGCCGCTGGTGCCGTTGTCGGTCGTACGCGCCCGGTCGGTGGCCGGCGCCAACCTCGTCATGTTCCTCATGGGCCTCGGCTTCTTCGCCAGCCCGGTACTGCTCTCCCTCTACCTCCAGGGCGCCCGCGACTGGTCGCCGCTGCGGGCGGGGCTCGCGTTCCTGCCGATCAGCGCGGCCCTGATGACGGGCGGTCTCGCCGCAGGGCGCCTGATCCCACGCTTCGGCCCGCGTGCGGTGGCGGGCTGCGGGACGCTCATCGGCGCCGCCGGATTCGGGTGGCTCGCCCTGACCCTCGACGCGGACGCGGGCTACCTGGTGTCCATCGGCCTGCCGGGCGTGCTGTTCGGGCTGGGCATCGGTGCGTCGTTCACCCCCATCACGGTCGCCGCGACCAGCGGAGTCGCCCCGCAACTCGCGGGCATGGCATCGGGCTTGCTCAACACCACCCGGCAACTCAGCGGTGCGGTGGGCCTGGCGGTGCTCACCACGGTCACGACCGCGGCGGCGTCCGGCTACGCCGAGGACCACCCGGCCACGCCGGGAGGCGAATCGGGCGCGGCCGCCCTGGCCCACGGCAACGCGGTGGCCTTCGGAACGGCGGCGCTGGCCGCGGCACTCGCGGCGGTCGGTGCGTGGGTGCTCATGCGTTCGGGCAGGGGGAACGGGGACAGCGGCGTACGGTCCGCCTCCCCGGACGGCCTCGCGGCGGACGCCACGAGGGAGGGCGAGGCGGACCGCGGCGCGGACGGCACGGCGACGGGCGCCGTGCCGGCCAAGGAGAGAGGGAGCGTGTGATGAAGTACAGGCGAGCGCTCGGATTCGCGGCCGCCGCGCTGGTGGTCGGGGCGGCTGTCGGCGGGTGCAGTGACGACGGGGACGGCGGCGGGGACGAGACGCCGACGCCGCCCGCGCCGACCACGGCGTCCGGCCCGACCCAGGGGACGCCGTCACCCGACGCGACGGCCACGACTTCGGGGACGTCACCCGGCACGACCGCCGCGAGCCCGCGGCCCACCGCCACGGGAACCGCGCAGGACAAGTACTCCGGCCTCGCCGACCCGCACATCGCCGAATACCTGCGCGGAGTGGACGCGATCGGCGACAAGTACGGCGTCGAGGAGACCGGCAACACCGTCGAGCAGCGGGCGGCCAACGTCGTGAACATGCGCAACACCCTGTGCGCGAAGGACGGCCGGGGCGGCTACCGCCCCTCCGCCGCGGGCCGGGCGGCGACGTCCCAGATCATCGCCTCGGGCGCGGACAGCCTCGGCGTCCCGCCCGAGCGGTTCCCGGAGTTCCGCGAGGAGTTGCTGAACCTGGGCGAATCGACGCTCTGCGTCCCGAAGTAGTCCGGTCGCCCGAGGGCGAGGCGCGGCACGGCGGTTCGCGGCGGGGCTCGGCCCTGCCGCGTCCGGCGCGTCCGATCCGCCGTACATCTGCCTGTGTGTGCACCGCTCCTGACGGTCCGTCAGCGGTGTGTGCGGCGAGTCGGGACCGGCGCCGGAGCGGGCCCGGGCGGCGGACCGCGCCGCCCGGGGACGGCCCCGCCGCCGACTGCGGTGTGAGAAGGCTTCGGCGGCGCGGCCGGACCGCATCCCCCGGGGGCAGCGTGAGGCATATCCCGCTCGTATACATTGCCGGAGTCCGGCAGTCTTGACGCGTCCTTGATGCCGGACGCCGCCGGGAGGGCCCGGTCGCGCGGTGTGGACGGTTGGGAGCGGGCGGGGTGCGGGACTCACAGGACGGCGACGACTACCTCGCCGGGTACGAGGTGCTGCTCGACGAGGTCTCGCGGACCGGGCGCCGACTGACCCGCGAGGAGATCGACGTACGGCGGCTGGAGGGCGAGCGCGCGGCCGTGGCCGGGCGCCGCCTGCGCGACATGGTGGTGGGCCACCTCGCCGCGACCCGGGCCGCGTGGCCCGGACTGTCCGGGATCAAGGGCGCCGTCGGGCAGCGCGACCTGAGCGCCGCCGCGCTGGCGGTGCTCGGCGCGACCGAGCAGGCGGTCGACGCGTTCTCCCAGGGGTACGACCACGCGCAGCGGCTCGCCGTACGCCGCGAGGAGGCCGCACGCCGGGAGTTCGTCGACGACCTGCTCTACGGCCGCAGCGACCTCGGCAGCCTGTCCGAGCGGGCCCAGCGCTTCGGCCTGCGGCTCGCCCGCTCGCACACGGTCGCCGTCGCGGTCGGCGACGAGCCGTACGACGAGACCCACCCCGTCACCCGCCGCGTGGAGAGCGCGCTGACCGGGCGCTTCGGCAACCGCAGGATCCTGCTGACCACCAAGGACGGCCGCCTCGTCTGCGTCGCGCCGAGCGACGGCGAGGACGGCGGAGGGGCGGGCCCCGCCCGCTACTTCGCGAAGCAGGCGCATGCGGCGACCGGCGGCGGCCGGGTGGTGCTCGGCCGCTCGCACCCGGGCCCGGGCGGCGTCGTGCTGTCGTACGAGGAGGCGCTCAGCGGCCACCACCTGGCCACCCGGATGGGATTCGACGCCCCCGTCATCGAGGCCGCGGACCTTCTGGTCTACCCGGTGCTCGCCCGCGACCGCGAAGCACTGGCGGATCTCGTGCGCACCGTGCTCGGGCCGCTGACCTCCGCGCGCGGCGGCGCCGAGCCGCTGCTGCGCACGCTGGAGGTCTACTTCGACGCGGGATGCGTGTCGGCGGAGGCGGCACGGCGGTTGGAACTGAGTGTGCGTGCGCTGACGTACCGACTGGAGCGGATCGCGCGGTTCACCGGTGCCGACCCCGGCGAACCGCTGGAGCGCTACACGCTCCAGACCGCCGTCATCGGCGCCCGGCTGCTGGACTGGCCCGCCCAGGAGTTGTGAACTCGCCTCCTGGGCAGGGCCGTCAGCCGGGTCGCGGTTACGCGATCGACAGGAAGAACTTCCGGATGTCGGCGGCGAGCAGGTCCGGCGCCTCCAGTCCGGGGAAGTGGCCGCCGCGGTCGAACTCCGACCACTGCGCGATGTCGAACGTCTTCTCCGCGAACTGCCGGATGGGCCGCGTGATGTCCTCCGGGAACGACGCGATGGCCACCGGCTGCGTGGTCTTCCAGCGTGCCGGCCCGCTGTCGTGGTGCAGCCGCGGTGCGGAACCGGCCGTGCCGGTCAGCCAGTAGAGCATCACGTTGGTCAGCACGCGGTCGTCGCTGATCGCGAAATCGTCGCCCGCCCACTCGGTCATCATGTCGAGGATCCAGGCCAGTTGGCCGATCGGCGAGTCGTTCAGCCCGTAGGCGATGGTCTGCGGCTTGGTCGCGTTGAGCACCCGGGCGCCGGGCTGGTTCGCCAGGTAGTCCCTGATCCGGTCGAGGCGTTCCTGGTCGGACGCGGACAACTCGTAGTCCTCGCCCGGCGGCGCGGGCGTCGGGTGGTAGTTGAGGTGGATCGCGGCGACGTGTTCGGCGTCGTGCTCGGACAGCGCCCGGGAGATCGCGGCGCCGAAGTCGCCGCCCTGCGCGCCGTAACGGGTGTAGCCGAGCCGGCGCATCAGCTCCGCCCAGGCCCGGGCCACCCGGTCGATGTCCCAGCCGCGTTCGTTGGTCGGGCCGGAGAAGCCCCAGCCGGGGATGGACGGTATGACGAGGTGGAAGTCCTCGGACAGCGGCGCGATGACGTCCAGGAACTCGACGACCGAGCCGGGCCAGCCGTGCGTGAGGATCAGCGGGAACGCGTCGGGGTTCGCGGCGCGCACGTGGAGGAAGTGCACGCGCTGACCGTCGATTTCGGTGGTGAACTGCGGGTGGCTGTTGAACTCGGCCTCATGCGTGCGCCAGTCGTAGCCGTGCCGCCAGTAGTGCGCGAGCTGCTGGACGCGTGCCAGAGGTAGCCCGTAATCCCAGCCGGCGTCGGGGAGTTCGTGTGGCCACCTCGCGTTGTCGAGGCGCGCGTGCAGGTAGTCGAGCTCGGCCTGCGGGATGTCGATGCGGAACGGCTTGACGGCGGTGGCGTCGGCGGTCACGGGGTCCTCCGGGGGTTCGGGCGGAGGCGGTACGGACCTCCGCGCGGAGCGGTATCGCGGGCGGACGCGGTGGCTCTCGGGCCTCGGGCGCCTCCGGCTCGGATGTCAATAACGTACATGGATATTAAGTACATGGCTAGTATCTGGCCTCGGTGGTGGGGGCCCCGTCCGCCGACCGCGCGCTGACCGTCTCCGCGACCGGCGGTCGGTGTTTGGTGCGCGGACGGTCAGCGGGTCCGGTGAACCTCGTCCTTGTCGGAACACCGCCGGAAACGCCCCGGGAACACCCGGAGGACGTCGACCCGGGCCGAACCGAGGAGACCGCCATGTGGAACCGCCGCAACCGTTCCCGCACCGCCGCGCACGCCGCCACCGACACCGCCGCACCCGCGGCCTCGGCCGCGGCCGGTCCGGGGGAGGCCCTGCGCCTCGATCGCGTCGGCAGAATCCACGGCGCCGAGGGCAACCGCGTCGTGGCCCTGGACGACGTGTCGCTGACGCTGCGCCCGGGCACCTTCACCGCGATCATGGGCCCGTCCGGCTCCGGCAAGAGCACGCTGCTCCAGTGCGCGGCGGGCCTCGACCGGCCCACCAGCGGACGGGTGTTCGTGGACGGCGTCCCGCTCGACGGCCGCGACGAGACGGCGCTGACCACGTTCCGGCGCGACCGGATCGGCTTCGTGTTCCAGCAGTTCAACCTGATGCCGACGCTGACGGTCCTTCAGAACACCACGCTGCCGCAGCGTTTGGCCGGACGCCGCCCCGACGAGGCGCGCGCCGCCGCCGTGTTGGCGCGCGTGGGCCTCGGCGACCGCCTGGGCCACCTGCCGTCCGAGCTGTCCGGCGGCCAGCAGCAGCGGGTCGCCATCGCCCGGGCGCTGGTCACCGAGCCCAAGGTCGTGTTCGGGGACGAGCCCACCGGCGCACTCGACAGCCGCAGCGCCCGCGAGGTCCTGGGCCTGCTCGCCGAGGCCGTACGCCTGCACGGCCAGACCGTCGTGATGGTCACGCACGACCCGGTCGCGGCTTCGTACGCGGACTCGGTGGTCTTCCTCGCCGACGGCCGCATCGCCGGCGAACTGAACGCCCCCACTCCGGACGCGGTGGCCGAGCGCATGACGCACCTGGGGGACCCGACGGACGACGGGCGCCCGGTGACGGCCGCCCGCTGATTCACGAACGGCAGTTTACGAACGACGGTTCACAAACGGCCGTTCGCGAACCACCGTTTATGAACCACCGTTTATGAACCACCGTTTATGAACCATGGTTCATGAACCGCCGTTTACGAACGGCCCTTCACGAACGGCCGTTTACGAACGGCCCTTCACGAAAGGCCCTTCACGAACGGCCGTTTACGAACGGCCCTTCGCGAACGGCCGTTTACGAACCGCCATTCGCAAGCGCCCCCGTTCCGCCGCCCACTCCCGCCCGCCGCACCGCCCCACGCCCCCCCACACCCCCCACACCCTCCCCGCCCCTCTCCGCCGCCCCCACCGGCCCACTCCCAAGGAGTAAGACCGTGTTCGCTCTGGCCCTCAGCTCCCTGCGACACCGCATCGCCGGATTCGCGGCGAGTTTTCTCGCGATGTTCCTCGGCGCGACGATCCTCATGTCCTTCGCCGCGATGCTCGACACCGCCGGACGCCCGGGCGTCGACACCACCAGCAAGGAGACCCTGACCACGATGGGCACCGTGGTCGGCGGATGGGGCCTGCTCCTTGTCGTGTTCGCGGTCTCGTCGACGCTGACCCTCTCGGTGCGGCAGCGCTCCGCCGAGATGGCGCTGCTCCGCAACATCGGTGCCACACCCGGCCAGGTGACCCGCATGATCGTGGGCGAGAGTGCGGTGCTCGCCGCCGCGGCCGCCCTCCTCGCGATCGCCCCCGCGATGCTCGGCGGACGCCTGCTGCTGGCCCTGCTGGACTCGACCGGGCAGGTCGGTGCGGGCGTCCCGTACGCCTTCGGCCCGATCGCGCTCGGCATGGGCCTCACCATCACCCTCGCGGCCGCCACCCTCGCCGCGCTGATCACCGCCCGCCGCGCGGCGCGCGCCGGTGCGGTCGAAGCGCTCGGCGCCGTGGCCGCGGACGACCGCAAGCTGTCGCGGAAGCGCATCGCACTCGGCACCGGGTTCCTGCTGCTCGCGCTCAACCTGGCGGTCGTCACCGCGACCGCGATGAAGGGCAAGGGCTCGGACGCCATGCAGACCGCCGGCCAGACCTCCATCTGGGCCGCCATCGGGCTCGCCGTCCTCGCCCCGGCGATCCTCCGCAAGGTCGCCGCGTCGGCCGCCGCCCCGCTGGAGCGCCGCGGACTGACCGGTTACCTGGTCGCCCAGAACCTGCGCCGCCACACCGGCCGCCTCGCGTCCGTCGTCATGCCGGTGGTGCTCTTCACCGCGATCGGCACCGGCACGCTGGTGATGCAGGCCGTCGAGAACGACGCGATGGCCGCGTCGGGCCTGCTCAAGAGCAACGAGCAGAAGAACGTCGAGACCCTCAACTTCGTGGTCATCGGCATGATCGTGGCCTTCGCCGCCATCATGCTGATCAACACGCTGGTCGCCGCGACCGCAGCCCGGCGCCGGGAGTTCGGGCAGATCCGGCTCGCCGGCGCGACGCCCCGCCAGGTCCTGAAGGCCGTTGCCCTCGAAGGCGCGGTCCTCACCGCGGTCGGCGTGGTGCTCGGCACCGCCGCCTCGCTGCTCACGATCCTCCCGTACGCCTACGCCCGCACCGGCGACGCCGTGCCGGGCACCGGGGCCGGGACGTACCTGGCCATCGTCGCGGTCGCCGCCGTGCTGACCGTCGCGACCGGGTACGCCGCGGCGCGCCGCGCCCTCCGCACTCCCGCGATCGCCGCGGTGGCCTGACACCGACACGCACCGATCCCGCACCCCCACCCGTCCGCCGGGTGGGGGTGCCCGTCGCGCGGGCCCGGTGCCACCGCGGGGACCCCGCCACTGCCAGGACCCCGTCTCTGCCGGGACCCCGTCTCTGCCGGGACCCCGTCTCTGCCAGGACCCCGTCACTGCCAGGACCCCGTCCCTCCGCATGGACCCGTCTCTCCGCGTGGACCCCGTCCCTCCGCTTCACACCGAAGCCGTTGCGTTGTCACGACCGGATCGTTGGAGGCGGCATGCAGCATATTGACGTCGACCTGGTGGGTCCGGCCGCAGCGATGGCGCACATCGTCGCGCGGCTCCGCGCGATGGAGGTCCTGGTCGAGGCCCGCGACGTGGTCCGCAACAGCGACAACCCCGACTACGGCTGGTGCAGCATCACCGTCGCGGTTCCCGACGAGGAGTGAGCCCGGACCCGCGCGAGAGCTGAGACCATCGGTGAATTCTCGATACAAATCCATACTCAAGCGTCTACAATTCGCGGCATGGATGCACTCGCCGGACTCCTCGACGGCCCCCGTGCGCAAGGCGCGTTCCTGCTCCGCTCGCTCCTGAACCCGCCGTGGTCGATGCGCATCCAGGACGAGGCGCCGCTGACCCTGGTGTCGATGGTGCGCGGCTCGGCGTACATCGTCCCGGACGGCGGCGAGCCGCTGGAACTGGCGCCGGGGGACGTCGCCATCGTGCGCGGACCCGACGGCTACCTGGTCGCGGACCGCCCCGACACCGCGCCGCAGATCATCATCAACCCCGACCAGCGCTGCACGACCCCGGACGGCGTCGACGTCGCCGAGCTCATGCACCTGGGCGTGCGGACCTTCGGCAACGACCCCGAGGGCGACACGATCCTGCTGACCGGGACGTACAACATGGAAGGCGAGATCAGCACCCGGCTGCTCGCCGCGCTGCCGGTCCTGGTCGTGGTGCGCGCCACGGAGTGGAACAGCCCGATCATCCCGCTGCTCGCCGACGAGATCGTCAAGGACGAGCCGGGCCAGGAAGCGGTCCTCGACCGACTCCTCGACCTGCTGCTGATCGCCGTACTGCGGGCGTGGTTCGCGCGTCCCGAGGCGGAGGCGCCGGCCTGGTACCGGGCCAACAGCGACCCGGTGGTGGGCCGTGCGCTGCGCATGCTGCACGGCGACCCCGCACACCAGTGGACCGTCGCCAACCTGGCCCGCGCGGTCGGCGTCTCGCGCGCCGCGCTGGCCCGCCGGTTCGCGGAGCTGCTGGGGGAGCCGCCGATGACGTACCTCACCACCTGGCGCCTCTCGCTCGCCGCCGACCTGCTGCGCGAGCCCGAGGCCACGATCGGCTCGGTCGCACAACAGGTGGGGTACGGCAGCCCGTTCGCCCTCAGCACCGCCTTCAAACGGGTGCGCGGGGTGAGCCCCAAGGAGTTTCGGGCCCAACTCGTCCGCGCCTGACGCCGCCACATCACTCCCGAAATCGTCGGCTCCCGTCACCCGCGTCGCATAAAGTCCGGAACATGACGACCATGGACGTGCGCGGCTATCTGACTCGGCTCGGACTGGAGGACATATCCGGCCCGCCGTCGACCGAGCTGCTGTTCGCGCTGCACCGCGCACACGTCGAGCGTGTGGCCTACGAGGGGCTGCACGCGCAACTGGGTCAACCCACCGGACTGGACGCCGCCGAGTCGGCGGCCCGCATCGCGGGCGGCCGCGGCGGCTACTGCTACCACCTCAACGGCGCCTTCGCGGCCCTGCTCGAACGCCTCGGCTTCAACGTCGCCCGGCACGTCGCGGGCGTCCAGGCGCGCTTCGAGGACCCGCCCGGCGTGCTCGGCAACCACTGCGCCCTCACCGTCCGTTCGGAGAACCGCGACTGGCTCGTCGACGTCGGCCTCGGCGACGGCTTCCACGAGCCGCTGCCGCTGCGCGCCGGCGTCTACGACCAGGGCCCCTTCTCGTACGCCCTCACCCCCTCCGACGTCGTCCCCGGCGGCTGGCGCTTCACCCACGACCCGCGCGGCTCCTTCCCCCGCATGGACTTCGCCCGCGAACCCGTCGCCCTCGACGTCTTCGCCGAGAAGCACGAGTGGCTCTCGACCTCCCCCGAGTCGTCATTCGTCCGTACCAGCTCCCTACTCCGCCGCGACGCCAAGGGCGTCGACAGCCTCATCGGCTGCGTCCTCAAGCGCATCGACGCCTCCGGCGAGGTCGTCTCCGAACTGGAGACCGAACAAGACTGGTACGCCGCCATGGCCGACGTCTTCCACCTCACCCTCTCCGACATCCCCACCCCCCAACGCCACGCCCTCTGGACCAAAGTCCACACCCGACACACCACCCGCAAATCCGCCTCCGCTCCCTGACCCGTACAAGTACCCGGGGTCGCCATCTGGCCCGCCGTGGCGACCGGGGCCCGGTCGGGCTGCCAATTGAGGAGTGAGGACCGGCGCAGGGCCTGGACGAGCCCGTAGCGGTGCGCGATGGCGGTCGTGGCGTCGGGCGGTGCGGCGAACGCCTGCTCGGTAGGGTCGATACGGCCTTATCTGGTGTCTGGGAGGCGGGTTCATGCGGTCGTTTTATTCGGAGATCGAGCCCTACGAGCGCGGAATGCTCGATGTCGGGGACGGCCAGCGGGTTTATTGGGAGTTGTGCGGAAATCCTGAGGGCAAGCCGGCGGTTTTTCTGCACGGCGGGCCCGGGGGCGGAAGTACGCCGAATCACCGGCGGCTCTTTGACCCTGCCAAGTACCGGGTGTTGCTGTTCGACCAGCGGGGTTGTGGGCGCAGTACGCCGCATGTCAGCGGGCAGGGGACGGATCTCTCGGGGAACACCACCTGGGACCTGGTCGCGGATATCGAGCGGTTGCGCGAACTGGTGGGGGTGGAGCGGTGGTTGGTCTTCGGCGGGTCGTGGGGTAGTACTTTGGCGCTGGCGTATTCGGAAACGCATCCGGAGCGCGTGACGGAGCTTGTGCTGCGGGGGATTTTCACGCTGCGGGCGAGTGAACTGCACTGGTTCTACCAGGAGGGCGCGTCGCAGTTGTTCCCGGATTTGTGGGAGGCCTTCTTGGCGCCGATTCCGGAGGGCGAGCGGGGGGATCTGATGGCGGCGTACCACCGGCGGCTCAATCACGCCGATCCCGATGTGCGTGCCGAGGCGGCCGTGGCGTGGAGCGTGTGGGAGGGCTCGACCATCTCTCTGCGGCCGCGCCCCGACGTGATCGCGGTGCACGGGGAGCGTGACTACGCGCTCGCCTTCGCGCGCATCGAGAACCACTACTTCGTCAACAAGGGGTTCATGGACGAAGGCCGCCTGATCGCGGACGCGGGCAAGCTGCGCGGCATCCCGGGGGTGATCGTGCAGGGCCGGTACGACGTCTGCACGCCCGCACGCACCGCGTGGGACCTGCACCGGGCGTGGCCCGAGGCGGAGTTCGTGATGGTCGACGACGCGGGGCACGCGTACGACGAGCCCGGCATCCTCGATGCGCTCGTCACCGCCACCGACCGCTTCGCCGCCGAGTCGGGGGCGTGACCGTGGGTCCCACCGTGGAACTCGGGGTCCGCGACCTCAACCGGGCCACCCTCGACCGGCAGTTGCTGCTTCGGCGCGCCACGCGTACCGCCGCCGACGCGGTCGAACACCTGGTCGGCATGCAGGCGCAGGCGCCCAGGTCGGCGTACGTCGGCCTGTGGTCGCGCCTGGACGCCTTCCGGCCGGCCGAACTGGCCGGTCTCGTCCGGGACCGGGCCGCCGTGCGCACGGTGCTGATGCGCAGCACCGTCCACCTGCTCACCGACCGCGACGCGCTGGCCCTCATACCGCTGTTCGCCGCGATGATGGACCGCACCTTCTCCTACTCGCCGTTCGCCAAGGCGCTGGACGGCGACGACCTCGCCGAGATGGCGGCGTACGCGAGCGGTCTGCTGGCCGCCGAGCCGATGACCCGCGGCCGCATCGCCGAGCGCTTGGCGGAGCGGTGGCCGGGGCGGGACACGCAGGCGCTGGGCTACGTCGCGACGGACCTCGTGCGCTGCGTGCAGACGCCGCCGCGAGGGCTGTGGGACGAGGTCGGCCCACCTTGCTTCACGCCGGTCGAGACCTGGCTCGCACGGGAGTTCGACAAAGGCGCCGCCTCGGTCGACGACCTCGTGCTGCGCTACCTCGGCGCGTTCGGCCCCGCGTCGGTCAAGGACGCGCAGACGTGGTCGGGACTGACCCGGCTGCGCGAGGTGTTCGAACGGTTGCGCCCGGGCCTCGCGGTCTTCCGCGACCCGGAGGGCAAGGAACTGTTCGACCTGCCGGACGCCCCGCGCCCCGCCGCCGACACCCCCGCGCCGGTCCGCTTCCTGCCCGAGTACGACAACCTGCTGCTCTCGCACGCCGACCGCTCCCGCGTGATCGTCGGACGCCGGACCGTGCCGCTGCCGCCCGGGCACGGCGGTGCCGCCGGGACGGTCCTCGTCGACGGGTTCTTCCAAGGCGTGTGGAAGATCGCCCGCGAGGGCGACACGGCGGTGCTGCGCGTCGACCCGTTCGTCCCGCTCGCGGCCCCGGAGCGCGGCGAGGTGGAGCGGGAGGGCCGCGACCTGCTGGCATTCGCGGCGGCGGACGCCGGGGACTACGACGTACGGGTGACAGCTCCCGCGTGACCGACCAGGGCCCGGCCCGGCGTTCCCGGGGCCCTGCCCCTGGCGCGCGGGTGGCGTCCCGAAAAACCAGTGGCAGGCGGCGAATTCCATTTGGCAGTCTGCGGAGCATGGGCTTGCTGGATTCCATGGCCACACGCGTCGCGGGTGGGGCAACCGTCGAGTTCCGTCCGAGCGGCACGTCGATGGTGCCCCTCATCAGGAGTCGCCAACTCGTCTCCGTCGCACCGGTGGACCCGGCGAAGCTGGAGATCGGCGACATCGTGCTGGCACGGGTCGCGGGCACGACGTACCTGCACCTGGTGTCGGCTCTCGACCGGACGCGCGGGCGCGTGCAGATCAGCAACAACCGCGGCCGGGTGAACGGCTGGACGGCCGCGGCGCGCGTCTACGGCATCTGCGTCGCGGTCGACGGTGAACAGCGCGCCTCGGCCGCGCACAAGGTCCGGGCCGAACGCCCGACAGCCGTCGGACACCGCCTCCCGGCGCCGGATCGTACGACCGCCGACTGACCTCCGCGCGCCCGGCGGCGAACCGGCCGCGGCGTCGTACGGTCCGCTCAGCGGCCGCCCACCGTCGGCTTCCGGAACGACGGCGTTTGCAGCGCGGGCATCTGGACGCCGGGGAACGCGAACTCCGGCATCGTGAAGCCCGGAAGCTCCGGCATCGGCGGGATCGCGATTTCGGGGACCGCGATCTCGGGCACCTGGATCTCCGGGACCTGGACGTCCGGCACCTCGGGCGTGTCCGGCAGCGTCCCCGCGTCCGCCGTGATCCCCGAGAGCGAATCGGTGATCCCGGAGACCGTGGTCGTCGTCGACGCCATGACGCCGTCCAGCAGTTGGGTCAGTGCTTCGAGGACCTTGCCGACGTCGAGGCTCTTGGCGGCCTCAAGGAGGGCGTCCAGGTCGATGTCGGGCGGCGGCGGCACCTCGACGCGCGCCTCGGGCGCGGAATCGCCGGTGCTCCACGGGAACGCGGGCCACACCGCGCGCGTCCAAGAGTGTGTGTACTTCTGCGCGGACGAGTGGGCCTGCACCGAGGCCACCGCGTTCTCCGCGGTGACCAGGGCCCGCTTGAGCCGTGCGTCCAACTGCGGATCGGCGCCGGGCACGCCGTCGGCGATCAGGGACCGCAGTTCACCCAGCGCCCGGCCCCGTTCGTCGCCGCCGCCATTGTCCTCGGCCACGGAATCGGCCCGGTCCTCCCGCTGCCCGGGATGTCTCGCGGGTACCGCGGACTCCACATCGGCCGCGGATTGCGCTTCGGCCGCGGAACCGGCAGGTGGCGCGGCCCGCTTCGCCGCGTCGGCGGCCTCCGCGGCGGCGACGCCTCCGAGACTTGCGGCTCCCAGCAACGCGGTCCCCATCACGACCGACACAAACTTTTTGCTACGCACGAGCTTTTCCTCCAACAAGGTGACGAATATGTGCAAAACGTCACCCGCGGCAGGGTCGCCCGCAATTTCTTGTCTGATTAATGAGGCAAATGGGTTGCCCGATAGGCCGAAAGGGGCATGCGCGCCAACGGTCTTCGGCGGCTCCCGGACCTGCCGAACACCGGCGCAGGCGGCACCCCGGACGCCCGCGGCGTCCCTCAGGACTCGTCGCGCACGAACACCAGCTCGGTGCCCGGCGGGTCGTCCGTCGGCTGCTTCGCGGCAAGCGAGTAGCCCTTGCTGACGGCCAGTCTGACCAGCATGTCGACGCGCACATCGCCGCCGTGCTCGGGCACCACGACGCGCGGCGACCCGTCGAACAGGTCCTCGTCGCGCCGTAGTTTGCCGCGCAGCCGCCAGGCGGCGAGCCCGAGCAGCCCGGCCACGAGCCCCGTACCGATCAACGCGCCCAGGACCCGCATCGCGATCCTCACCCCCGGAACCCTCGGGCGGTGTCGTCCGGTGTCGGCACCGCGTATCAAGCGTGGCGCGGCGGGTGAGCCGCGTCTACGCCCCACACCGTGGGACGCGGCTCGTTCCCCGGGGGTTCGCCGGTCGTTGTCGCCGGATACCGCTAACGTTCCCGCCATCCTGATCGCGGTCGCCACCGCTCCGGTGCCACCATCCCCTTGCCCCCGGCGGCCCCGGCCGCGAACGGCCGCGGTCAGGATCCCGGCAGCCGCACATCCGGCGCACACACGCGCCACATACACGCGCCACGCACACGTGGCACAGACGCGCGGCACATACACACACTCACATCGCGAACAAGACACTCGGCGGGTGGTTCATTCATGAGTTGGGTCCAGGCCGGCGACTACGAGGTCGCCCTTGAGGACGGCACCGTAGTGTGCCGCAACGCATCGGGCAGGCGGCTGAAATCCGTCCCCTCGAAGCTCTCCGACGACCCGGTGGTGGCGGGCCTGCGCCAACTCGTGGAATGGCTGGACCGCCACGAGCGCGAGTGCGTCGCCGACGTCGAGCGCTGGATGGTCCGCTCCCTCGCCGTCCCGGCGCCCCTCGTCGCCCGCGTGTGGCCGGACCCCGCGTGGCAGCGAGTGCTCCGCGACCTCGTCGTGGTCGCGGACGGCGGCGAGACCGGGTTCCTGCGCGACGCCGACCCCGAGCGCGGCATCGGCATGGTCGACCTCGACGGCGACACCGTGCGCGTCGCCGCCCACGAGGTCCGCTTCCCGCACCCCGTGCTCCTCGACGACCTGGACGACCTGCGCGAGTTCGCCGCCGAACTGGGCGTCGAGCAGCAGATAGGGCAGCTCTACCGCGAGGTGTGGCACAAGCCCGAGAACCTGGACGCCAAGTCCACCTCGGTCGACGACTACGCGGGCGGCCGCTTCGACCAGCTCCGCTTCCTGTACGGGCGCACCACCTCGCTCGGTTACCAGGTCCGCGGCGGCCAGGCGGTGTGCCCCGTCCTTGAGGACGCCCGCCCCGTCGAGGCCCGCGTCTGGCTGGGCGACTTCGATCCGTACGAGAGCACCGAGACCGGCTCGCTGAGCTGGACCGACGCCGCCGGGAGCACGCTGCGCGCCACCCAGGTCGGACCCGTCGCCTGGTCCGAGGGCATGCGCATGGCCGCCGCACTGTACGCAGGACGCTCGACCGAGAAGCAGGAGGAGGCCGCGTGACCACCGCCCCCGAGACGGCCGGAACCCCGGAAAGCCCCGCCGCGACCGCCGCCGACGCCGCCCGCACCGCGGCCCTGCTGGACGCCGGCGCCGTCCTGTCCACCGGCACCGCGTCCGGCGACGACGTCGACACGCTCACCGCCCGCGCGTACCTCCACCCGGCCCTCCCTGACCGCCGCATCGTGCGGCTGGTGCCCGGCACCCTCGGCCCCGCCGAGGACCTGGCCCTCGACTTCCTCGGCCTGGTCCGCGACGGCGAGGCGCCCGAGGTCGGCCACGTGCGCCGCGAGACTCTGGGCTTCCCCGCGTGGGCCCTGGTCAACGACCCGGCCAACGGCCACCACGCACTCGCGCTCGTCCGCGACATCGAACGCCTCGACCGGCAGGCCCGCAGCAAGCCCGGCGCCGCCAAGGAGGGCTTCGACCAGCTCGGCACCACCCTCGGCCGGGCCGTGCCGCACTTCCTGCCCACGTTCTACGAGCAGGCCGCGCGCATCTTTCTCGGCCACGAGAACACCACCTACGCCGCGACCTTCTTCGGCAAGGCACGCGAGGCGGAGCGCGTCCACAACCTCCCCGTCGAAGAGGCCCGCCTGCGCGCCGCCTTCCTGGAGTTCGCCTTCGCCGGGGCGCTGACCGCCAAGGCCCTCAAGGAGTACGCCAAGGACCTCTCCCGCCGCCTCGAACCGGCGGCCGCCTGGGCCGAGTTCCGCCAGCTCTGCGTCGAACGCTGCGCCGCCGGGATGCCGCCGTACGCCGGTCTCGCCGAGGACGCCCGCGCCATGATCAAGGCGGTCGGCGGCGGGGCCGAGGCCCAGGGCGCCGCCGAGCGCGAACTGCTCGCCGACCTGCTGCCGAGCCCCGCGATCGTGCGTGCGCCGCTGTCGTTCTGGAAGACGTTCGCGAAGTCCGTCGCGGCGCTGGCCGCCGAGCGCGAGGGCGTCCGCGAACGGCTGCTGGACATCTTCCCGACCCCGGGAACGGGGGAGGCCGCCGACATCGACGCGTACTGGCTCTCCCTCCTCCTGGCCGCGGGCTGCGACACGCTCCTGACCACCCCCGGCGGCCTCGAACACGGCAAGGCCGCCAACTGGGTCACCCGCTGGGCCAAGCACACCTCCCGCGGCTGGCGTGTACGGGCGCGCGACGCCACCACGCTCGCGCTGGTCGAGCGCATGGCCCCGGTGCTGGCCGCGGAAGGCGTCGCGGTCGCCCTGTTCACCGGCTCGTATCGCGGCGAGGCGTCGCCCGACCTGGTCGACATGTGCCTCGCCAACGGCGTTCCGCTGACCGACCCCGCACAGGGCAACTCCATGGCCCTCGGTCCGTGGTTCGACGACAACGCGCCCGGCCGCCGCGACCTGGTCGCCGCCGGGAACGACGAGCGCTATGCGACCGTCCTGCGCAACGCGGTCGGCAACCTCGGCACCGAGGACAACGGCCGCCACCAGACGCGGGCCGCCGAACATCCGGTGCTGCGCGTCCTGCTGCACCAGTGGCTGGACGCCCGCGCCGACGAGCTGGAGAAGGAGTCCGGCCTGCCCGGCGCCGTCGAAGCGCTCGGCAGGATCGCTGTGTTCCACCGCGTGGCGCTCGACGTCAACCCCGGCGTCGTCCAGCGGGTCCGGGACTTCCGCGTCGCACCCGTGCTGGCGCGTACGCTCCGCAGCGGCATCTTCGACGAACTCGCCTGGCCCGCACTGGAAGAGGCCCTCGCCCTCATCGGCGCGGCGCCGCCGAGCCCGACCCCCGGGCTGTCCGCGCAGACCGACAACAACCGGGGCAACCGCAGGGGTGGTGGGAGCGGCGGCGCCGACGCCCCGGTGAGCTTCGAGGTCTACGAGTCCTGGCCCGCCCTCATCCTCGCGACCGCGACCAAGGCGGTAGTGGTCGGCCCGGAAGGCATCCTGCTCGACCACGACCTGCGCATCCCCGACAAGTCCGACGGCTGGAACAAGCCGAAGTTCCGCTACGTCGACGGCGAACTGCTGGTCATGTGGTGGCACGAGAACGAGGCCAAGGCGTACTGGTCCTCCCGCCCCGGCGAGATCTTCGAGCCCACCGGCCAGGTGCCGGGACGCTGGGGCGGCGAGTCCGTCGTCGTCTCGCTCCCACACCCGGACGGCGGACGCGTCACCGGCGGCCGCGTCCTGCACGCGGGCGACACCCAACTGCCCGAGCGGCGCCCGGTCCTGACCGACGGCGTCGGCCACTGGGTGCTCAATTGGGACCAGCACCCCGCACGCTGGTACGAGTACGACCCGGCGAGCGGCACCCGCGGCCGCGCCTCGCTGCCCGCGCTGTTGGCCGCCGCCGTCGAGGGCGACTACACCGCCGAGGCCGCCTCGCTCGCGGCGCACCAGTGCGAACTGCTGCCGCTGCTGCCCGGCCTGGAGAACACCCCCTTCGGTACCGACGGCAAGCTCCTCGGCCGCTGGGTCCGCTACGACCGGCACGGCGTCACCGCCGGGTCTCCGGACGGGCACACGGTCACCCTGACCGATGCCGAGCGCAGTTGGAACGGCCAGCCCCGGAGCATCCCGATGGGCGGCCTGCGCCTGCCGGGCGGCGCACGGCCCATCGTCGCGAGCGTCAACGACGGCATCAACCTGTTCCAGGACGGCATCCGGCTGGGCAAGGTACCCGTCTGGGAGCGCGGCGGCATGCACGCCGCCGGCACGGTCTACGCCCCCGGACTTGCTTTCTGGCACGCCCTGCGGCCCCGGGACGAGGCCGCCTCGACCGCCCTGCGCGCGGTCACGGACGCCGACGCGGAGGCGCTGATCGCCGCGGCCACGACCGAACACGAGGCGTTCCGGGCGAAGCTCGCCGAACTCGGCCCCGACCAGGCACTGGCCGCCCGCGAACCGGTGCCGCTCGACAGCGTCGGCTCGGTTCTGCCGGGCGTCGCCCACCCGCACGTCGCGGCGGGTGTCGCGGGCATCGCGTGGACCGCGGGCGACCTCGCCCGGCGCCTCGCGGACTTCGGCCGGCCCCCGGCGGTCGCCGTGGCGGACCCGGAGGAGTACCGTCCCGCCCACGGTGACGACGCGACCCTGGGCGAGGTCACCGCGGGGATCGCGGACCGCCGCGGCTACAACTACGGCGTGGCGTCGGGCTCGTGGACGGTGGTCAATCAGATCCGCGGCGTCGCGGCGCTGTTGGGCGCGGGCGCCGAAGGTGCCGACGACGAAGCCGCGGACGAAGCGGCCGACACGACCGCGGACACCGGCACCGCCGCCGACGGTGCCGCCGACCGCTGGACGACCGACCAGGTCAAACTGGCCGCGGGCGCCTTCGACTGGACGGGCGCCATCGGCCTCGTCGCGCCGCTGCTGGTACGCGCGGCCTCGCCGCTCACGTCCGACGAACGCCGCGCCGGGATCCTGATCATCGCCGAGGAATTGTCCGCCGAGGTGTTCCGCCGCCCCGGCTGCCTGCGCCGCGTCACCATCTGCGCGGAGGAGCGCGGACCGTCCCGCGTCGGCCAGGTCATGCGGCACGGCGACCGCGTCGTGGTGATCACCAGCACGTCCGGCTGGGGCTCGGACCGGCGGCAGCACTGGACCGCCCTGGACTACGACCCGTCCGGCCGGTTCGGCGCGATCGCCGACCTCGTCACGCACGACGACGAGGTCGTCGAGCACCTGGGCGACCAGGACCGCATCACCGAATTCCTGGACCGGTTCCGCGAGTCGGGCGTACCGGAGTGGCGCACCGAGGCGGCCGACGCCATTGCCGAGGCCACCGGCGCGCGCCGCGCCGAAGCCGTGCTGATGCTCGCCGGGTTCCCGCCGCTCATGACCTACGGCCGGGTCGCCCTGGCGGCCGACCAGCGCCAACTCCTCGGCCTGAAGACCGCCGAGACCGCCGTCGCCCGCGACCGGATCGGGTCCCTGGGCACCGGGACCCGCCAGCGGCTGCTCGCCGCTCTGTTGCCCGCCGACCCGGCGGCGCTGTGGAGCACCGGCTTCGACGCGGAGGCGGGCGCGGCGGAGTGGCGGCGGCAGATCGGCGACGTCGTACGCCTGCCGGACGACATCGCCGCCGAGGCCTCCGCCGCGAAGATCGACGACAGGTCGCTGGAAGTCGTCCTCAACCCGGAGTCCTGCACGGCGCTGACCCGCACGACGACGCAGCGCCTCGACAAGGACCGCAACCTCGTCGCGGACGACGTGTCGGCTCTGCCCGGCACGGAGATGCTGAGGGGCAGCGTACGGGCCATGACGTGGCTCGCGTACCGCCTGCCGTACGGCCACCCGCTGCGCGCCGCGCTGCCCCGTGCGCTCGCCGCGCTGCGCAACCGCCTCGCCGACCCCGGGCTCCTGCTCGACCTCGGCCTCGCGTGGACCGAGCGCGGTGAGCCCACGTCGAAGGCGCTGCGTCTGGCGGAGGGCCTGCCCGAGGAGGGCGGCGCGGACGCGGACGGGCTGGTCCGGATCGGCGAGAAGGTCGTGCTGACCCCGTGGTACTCGTCCAGCGAGCACGTCTGGGTCCGCGTCGGGGCCCTGGAGGGGCACGAAGACCCGGAACTGATGCGGTTGTTGGCGCTGCGCGGTGGGGCCGACACGTACGGGGCCGGGGCGGTTGCGACCATCCTCAGCCCCGAGTTCGAGCGGCTGGTGAACGTGGGCGTCGGCGCCGAGGACGGGGGTGACGCCGATGCGGATGCGACCGCCGCGGCCTCGGCCGTCGGGAACGCGCAGGACCCGTCGTGGTCGCTGCCGGACCTCGTCGAGGAGGTCGCCAAGACGCACGGCGTCGACCCCGACGTGGCGACGCTCTACCTCCAACTCCTCGCGCTGCCCGACCCGACCGACCGCAACGTCGCGCGGTGGACCGGTTGGAAGCCCGCGCGCCTGAAGGCGGCCCGTGCGGCGCTCGCCGGGACCGACCTCGTGGTCACCGCCAAGCGCGCCCGCGCCTCGCGCAGCATGTTCCTGCCGGGCGGCTGGCACGAGTTCCGCCGCTCGCTGCCCCTGGAGACCTGGAAGGACAGCCTCTACCGGGTGCACGACGGAGGGGCGTTGGTTCCCGGGACGCCCGTGACCGACCTGTTCGAGGCCGCATGGCAGCGTGTGCGCGAGGGCGACGCGCCCGGCTTCGAGCAACTGGAGACCCGCAAGGCCCGGAGGGGACGCCGCCGATGAGCACGAACACCCGTAAGAAGCAAGGTTCCGACGACCCGACCGCCGCTTCCGGCGTCGGCGCCGACGAGCGCGAGGCCGCGTCCGCGGGACGGCAAGTGCAGCCGCCCGAGGACGCGTTCGCCGAGGAACTGGAGTTCCTGGCCGCGTACGACACCGGTCCGCGGCCCCCCGCGTGGCGCCTCACGCCGCGCGCGGTCGTCACGTTCGTCATGGGCAGCAACGGCGAACCGCTCAAACTCGCGGACGGCTCACGCTCACTGACGATCAGTCAGAAGTTCGTTGGGGAACGCGCGCTCGTGGAGCGCTGCGTCGTCACCCTCGCGGGCGAGCGCGGACTGCTCCTCGTCGGCGAACCGGGCACCGCGAAGTCGATGCTCTCGGAACTGCTCGCGGCGGCTGTCTGCGGCACCAGCGGACTCACCGTGCAGGGCACCGCGGGCACCACCGAGGACCAGCTCAAGTACGGCTGGAACTACGCGATGCTGCTGGCCTCGGGGCCGAGCCGCGACGCGCTCGTACCGTCGCCCGTCCTGACCGCGATGAACCGCGGGGCCGTGGCCCGGGTCGAGGAGGTGACGCGCTGCCTGCCGGAGGTGCAGGACGCGCTGGTCTCCCTGCTCTCCGAACGCCGCATCGCGGTACCGGAGTTGGCCGGCGGCCCGGACGGACAGGTGCACGCCGCCCCGGGGTTCACCCTGATCGCGACCGCCAACCTTCGCGACCGGGGCGTCTCGGAGATGTCCGCGGCCCTCAAGCGCCGCTTCAACTTCGAGACGGTCGGCCCGATCGCGGACCTCGACGCCGAGACCGCCCTCGTCCGCCGCCAGGCCCGCGGCTCGGTGGAACGCGCCGGGGCCGCCTTCGCGGTGGACGACGCGGTGCTCGAAGCGCTGGTCACCGCGTTCCGCGACCTGCGCACCGGGCGCAGCGCGGAGGGCTGGGAGGTCGAGCGGCCGTCGACGGTCATGAGCACGGCGGAGGCGGTGTCGGTGGCCAGCGCGCTCGGCCTGGCCTCGGCGTACTTCCCCGGCGACCGCGACGTGCTCGGGCTGCTGCCCGGCCACCTCCTCGGCGTGGTCCGCAAGGACGACCCGACGGACGCGGCCCGGCTCCTGGGCTACTGGGACGCGGCGGTCCGCCGCCGTGCCGAACAGGGCGCCGCGACCTGGCGCACGCTGTGGGACCTGCGGCATGTCCTCGAAGGCTGAGGTGCGCGGAAAGGCTGAGGTGCGCGGAAAGGCTGAGGTGCGCGGGAAGGCCGGGGTGCGCGGGAAGGCCGGGGTGCGCGGGCCGGCGGCCGCCCGGCCGGTGATCGGGCTGTGGAGGCCCGATCCGCGGAAGGCCCGGTCGCAGGCTGAGGCGCCCCGCCCGGCGGCCGGTCGGTCGGCGCCCGGGTCGGCGGCCGAGCCGTGGAGGCCCGACCGGCGGGAAGCCCGATCACAGGCAGCGGACCCGCACAAGCCCCGGCCGAGGGCGACCGGGGCGCGGAAGGTCGGCTCGCGGATGAGCGAGCCGGAGAAGGCGAGGCACGGAGTATGAGTGAGCGCACGGCGCCCGGCGACGCGGTGGACCGGCTCGCGGGCGCGGACCGGCCGTACCTGATCGGCGTACGGCACCACGCGCCGTCCCTGGCGGCGGCCATGCCGGCCCTGCTCGACGCCGCACAGCCGGACGTCGTGCTGGTCGAACTCCCGGCCGACCTCCAGGACTGGGTGCCGTGGCTGGCACACCCGGAGACGCGCGCCCCCGTCGCCCTGGCGGGGGCGGGGCCGCACGGGCTCGGGTTCTACCCGTTCGCGGAGTTCTCCCCGGAGCTGGCCGCCGTGCGCTGGGCGGCGCGCCACGAAGTCCCGGTCGTTGCCTGCGACTTGCCGCTGGCACACCGGGGATGGGCGGAGGCCGCCGCGCCCGCGGAGGTCGACGGGCCCGAGGCATCCTCGGACCCGGCACCCGGCGGCGACCCCGGGCCCGGGGTGCACCAGGCCCTCACCCGCAACCTCACCGGCCGTCCCGGCGAGGACCTGTGGGACCGGCTGGTCGAGGCCGCCGCCCCCGGGTCGTCGGCGGAAGCCGTACGCCGGGCGGCGCTCGCCGTCGGGTGGGCGCTGCGCGAGGACGCCGTGCGCATGCGCGGCGTCGACCTCCTCGACCTGCGCCGCGAGGCGTGGATGCGGCGGGCGCTGCGCGAGGCGACCGCCGACGGGCAGCGGGCGGTCGCGGTCGTGGGCGCCTTCCACACGCCCGGACTGCTCACCGAGGACAAGGACGAGGCAGTCGAGTTCCCGGGGGAGGGCGACGGCGCGGAGGTCGTGACGTCGTTCGTGCCCTACACGTACGCGCTGCTCGACGAGCGCTCCGGCTACCCCGCCGGGATCCGTGACCCCGAGTGGCAGCACGAGGTGTACGAGGCCGCGGGGGACCCGAACGAGCTGTACGGAGTGCTCACCCGCGCCGCGACCCGGCTCAGCGTCGAACTCCGGGCGCAGGGCCACGCGTCGGGTCCCGCGGACGCCCGCGAGGTCGTCCGGGTCGCCGGGGACCTCGCCCGCCTGCGCGGCCTGCCCGCCGCCGGACGCGGCGAACTCGTGGAAGCCGCACAGACGGTGCTCACCCACGGCGAATCGCTCGGCCGGGGGCGGGCGGTGGCCCGCGCACTCGAACGCGTGCTCGTCGGCACGCGCGCCGGACGCCGGGCCCCCGGCGCGCCGAGGAGCGGACTCGGCCCGGCGGTCGAGGCGGCGCTCGCCGAACTCGGCCTGCCGGGACCGCACGCCGCGAACCCGGCGGAGGAGCGCGACATGCGGCTCGATCCGCTGCGCACCCCACTGGACCGCCGCCGCGAACTGCTGCTCAGGCGCCTCGCCGTGTGCCGCATCCCGTATGCCGAGGCCGACGAGGTGGTCGGGGCCGGTGGGGCGGACGCCCTGACGACACGCTGGAGGATCCGCTGGTCACCGTCCACGGCGGCCATGCTGGACGTCGCGGGCGTGCGCGGCGTGACCCCCGAGCAGGCCGCCGAGGGCGTACTGCGCGACCGGCACCGCCGCGAGTTGGAGGAGGAGGGGCCGACCGCCGCTCAGGTGTTGGCCGGTCTCGAACAAGCCGCGGAATGCGGGCTGGAGGTGCTTGCCGCCGAACGGGTGCGCGAGGTGGGCGAGATCCTGCCCGCGTACGCATCGCTGCCCGAACTCCTCACGGGATTGGCGCTGTTGGACCGTGTGGGCGCTGGGCACATACCGGGGCTGGACCAGGCGCCGAAGGAACTACCTTCCATCGCCGCAGACTTGACGGCAGCGGCGGTCCGGCAGATCGACGGGCTGGCGGGCTCCGAGGACGTGGTCGACGCCCGTGCGCTGGTCGAACTCGCCGGGCGGGCCGACGCGTTCGGAGGCGTACGCCTGACGGACGCACTGGCTCGGCTGGCCGCCGACGGGGCGCCGCTGATGGCCGCCGCGGCGGGGGCCGTGCGGGTCATCCTGGGCCAGGAGGAGGCCGGGGCATTCGGGGAGCGCGTGGCGTCCTGGCTGGACGACGCGACGACGGGGGAGCGGCGGGCCGATCTGGTGCGGAGGCTCACCGGCGTGCTGACGGCGGCCGGACCGCTGCTGGAGGCGGGCGGCGCGGCGCTGGATCCGCTGCTCGCCCGGGTGGTGGAGCTGCCCGACCGGGACTTCCTGACCCGTCTCCCGGCGCTGCGCGGCGGGTTCGACGCACTCTCCCCGGCGGCCCGGGGACGGGTGCTGGCGGTTGTCGAGGAGCGCCTCGACGACCGGATCGAGACCGAGACGTCGGTGTCGCCGGAATCGCTGGCCGCTTGGACGTCGGCGGACCTGGCGGCGCGGACGGTGCTGACGGGACGGGGTCTGTGGCCGCCGCGGCCGGGGGAGGCGGTCGGACGATCGGACGCTCCCTGTGGACTACCCGAGGCAGCGGAAGGTACGGCTCTGCCAAACCCCCAAGGTGGGGGCCTGGAACAGAAATCGCATGATCACACCGCCCTTGCCCCGCAAGCGCGGTGGCGGCTCGTGCTCGGTCGCCGCACCGACCCCCGCGACTCCCGTGCCGGGCGGATCGGAGCGGCCCTCGACGAGCTCTACGGCACCGGCCGCGGCGAAGGCTCGCGCGGCGATCTGGCCGTGCCCGCCAACGGCGGCGGCCGCGAGGCCGCGTACCCGTCGGCGCGCGACTGGTCCGAGGACCTGGCCGCGCTCTTCGGGCCGTCCGTGCGCGAGGAGGTCCTCGCCGCCGCGGTCGCCGCCGGACGCCGCGACGCCATCACCGAGCTCGACCCCGCGGCCGCCCAACCCTCCGTCGACCTGCTCCGCGCTGTACTCGAACACGCGGGTGGCCTCCCGGAGTCCCGCATCGCGGCCCTGCGCCCGCTGGTGGACCGCATCGTCGCGGAGCTCACACGCGAACTCGCCACGCGGCTGCGCCCCGCTCTCGCGGGCGTCACCATCCCGCGCCCGAGCCACCGCCCCGGCGGCGGCCTCGACCTGCCGCGCACGATCCGCGCCAACCTCGCCACCGCCCGCCGCGAGCCCGGCCCCGGCGGCCGGGTCACGGTGATCCCGGAGAAACCGGTCTTCCGCACCAAGGCCAGGCGCACGGCCGACTGGCGACTGATCCTGGTGGTCGACGTGTCCGGCTCGATGGAGGCGTCGACCATCTGGTCCGCGCTCACCGCGTCCATCCTCGCCGGAGTCCCCGCGCTCACCACGCACTTCGTGGCGTTCTCGACCGAGGTGGTCGACTTCACCGACCAGGTGCACGATCCTCTCGGGCTGCTCCTCGACGTGCGCGTCGGCGGCGGTACGCACATCGCCGCCGGGCTGCGCTACGCCCGCGAGCTCGTCACCGTCCCGTCCCGCACGCTCGTCGCCGTCGTCAGCGACTTCGAGGAGGGCTGGCCGCTCGGCGGACTGCTGGGCGAGGTGCGCACCCTCGTCGGATCCGGCTGCCACGTCCTGGGCTGCGCGAGCCTGGACGACCGGGGCAAGCCGCGCTATTCGACCGCCGTCGCATCGCAGTTGGTCGCGGCCGGGATGCCGGTCGCGGCCCTCAGCCCGACCGAACTGGCCCGCTGGGTAGGGGAGAAGGTCCGTTGAGCACACCAGACGTGGTCCTTGCGTCGGTCGCGGTACGTCCCGGCGTCGTGGCCGACATCGTCGAAGCACTCCCACCGCGCCTGCGCAAGCGGCTGGACGGGGCTGTGGACAAGCTCCTCGCCCGGCCGATCACCCGCGACGGCGACACCGTGCGCATCGCGGTGGACGACGACGCGGACCTCACGCTGAATGCCCCCGGCGGCGTCGTGCGTACGGCCGAAGACGTGGTGTGCGCGTGCCTGTTGGCACCGAGCTGCCTGCACCGCGCCGCCGCCGTGTCGGCGCTGACGGTGTCGCTGGACGACGATCCCGACGATGCGCCCGACGACGCCGCCGGAGCCGCCGACGCGGGCCCCGATCCCACAGTGGTTGACGGCCCGTCCACCGCCGAGACTCCGAAAGTCGGACAATCACCCGGCGCCGGTGGACGGCCGAACGCCCGCGCCGCGACGACTCCACTAAACCCCCAGGTCGGGGGGCCGGATGAAAAGTCGGACGATCGCACCGCCACCACGCCCGCCCAACACGCCGCCGCCCACACCCTGTGGAAGGCCGCCGCGCTCGTCCTCGACGCCGGAATCCCCGGCGCGGGTGCCGTCCAGCAGGCCGAACTCCTGCGCGCCGCCCACTCCGCGAAGCTCGCCGGACTCCACCGCGGCGCCGCCGCGGCCGTCTCCGTCACCACCGCCCTCCGCGCGGCCCGCGCCGAAGACCCCGCCCACCGCCTCCTGGACCTCGCCGAATCCCTCCGCGAACTCCTCGACACCGCCGACCAGTTGACCTCGTCGGCCGCATCCGCCGAACTTCTGGGGACGGCACGGCAGGCGTACGCCCACTCGGGATCACTGCGCCTGTACGGCCTGTTCACCGAGCCCCTGCGCACCGCCTCGGGGCATGCGGGCGTCGTGACGTACACCCTCGGCCCGGACGGCGCGCTCCGCACCGTCTCCGACGTCATGCCCGGCACCCCGGACCGCATCGCCGGGGCGGCCGCGCGCGCCGTACGCATGGGCGACACCGCCCTCGACCACCACGCGCTGACCCGCGCGGGCCTGCTGGTCTCCGGGGCCACCGAGTCCGCGACGGGCCGCCTCGGCGCCGGCGCCTCGGTGCGCGCCGTCAGCGCGTCCGGCGCCGCGTGGCACGCCGAACCGCTCGCCGCGCTGTGGGCCGAACCGCCGTCCGTCCAGGTCGCCCGCGTCCTGCGGGCCCGTGAACTGCCCGCGGACGCCCGCCGCGCCGGTGCGGAACTCCTCTTCCTGGACGTCGAGATCCTCGGGCCCATCGCCGCGTCGGCCGCGTCGGGCCAGGGCGATCGGGTGGCGGCCCGCTGCCTCGGCACGGGGACGCCCGTCCAACTCCTGGTCGCCGACGACCACCCGGCCCTGGCGTACCGCGACAACATGCGCCTGATCGCCGGTCACCGCGGGCTGGCCCTGAGGCTGATCGGCCGGCTCGAACCGGGAGCAGACACGGCCGTACGCGTCCTCGCAGTCGCCCCCGCCCCCACACCGGACGTCCCCGCGACCGACATCCCTACATCGGACACCCCTACATCCGACGCTGCTGCACCCACCCCTACACCCGACACCTCTACACCCGACACGGCCATCGACACGTCCGCTCCCGTCACCCCCGCCGCCGACAGCCCCGCCGAAAGCCCCGGCCACAGCCCCACCGCGGCAGGCACCCCCGTCCTCACCCTCGCCCCCGCCCTCAAAGGCCGCGTCAACCTCGGCCTCGACCGCCTCCAGCGCGCCGACTTCACCGGCCCGGCGGAGCACGCCGCGACCGCTGGTCACACCGGCGTACGCCCCTCCCCGCCACCAACCGCCACCCTCGCCCCGCCGCACACCGACGAGGCACCCGTGTACCTCGTGCACCGCCAGGTGGAACGCGCCGTCGCCGGCGGCCGCCCCGCCGTCGCCCTCGCCGGTACGCTCGCGCGCGACACCGCCCGCCTACGCCGCGACGGCCTCAGCACCGGCGCCGACCTGCTGGAACACCTCGCCGCCTCGGCCGCGGACCGGGGCCGCGACGTCTTCGGACGGCTCCTCCCGGCCGACACCGACCGCCTCGCGCGCGCGTGGCTGGCGACCGCGGGCTACGCGCGCGCGGTGGACGCGGCCCTCACCGCACGCGCCTGGGGTCCGCCAGGGGAGCTCTGACCTGCGGCCGAACATCCGCACCGGGGCGGGCGGGTAACCGATTTCCGATGCAGGGCATAGGCCGTGTATGGTTTCACCTGCTCGCCCCAATAGCTCAGTCGGCAGAGCGTCTCCATGGTAAGGAGAAGGTCTACGGTTCGATTCCGTATTGGGGCTCTGACGAGGAAGACCCCGTCCAGGCAATGGGCGGGGGCCTTCGTCGAGGCGGCGTAGCTCAGTCGGTAGAGCAAGCGGCTCATAATCGCTGTGTCACCGGTTCAAGTCCGGTCGCCGCTACCCAAGGAGCCGATGTGGGGGATACCCCAGGTCGGCTGCTTCTGCTGAAATCACATCCGCGACTGTCAGGAAGGCGCTCCCGTGGCTGCCACAGATGTCCGCCCGAAGATCACGCTTGCCTGCGTGGAGTGCAAGGAGCGGAACTACATCACCAAGAAGAACCGGCGTAACGACCCGGACCGTCTTGAGATGAAGAAGCACTGCCCGCGCTGCAACTCCCACACGGCGCACCGCGAGACCCGCTGACGCCGGTCCGCGCAGGCGGCACCGAGCACCCAGGCATTCGACGAGGCCACCCCGCATCCGGGGTGGCCTCGTTCGTCGTACGGCCGCACCATTCGACACGCGCTCGGCACCGCGGCACCGCGTCACCCCACTCGGCATTCACCCGGCATTCACATCGGCTTCGTTGGAGGCGACCCTCGGATGGCGCTGGATCCCAAGTTCATCGGGCGCACGTACCCGCCCACCGCCCCGTACGAGGTGGGCCGCGAGAAGATCCGCGAGTTCGCCGACGCGATCGGCGACGCGAACCCCGTCCACCGCGACCCGGCGGCCGCCGCGAAGTTCGGCCACCCGGACGTCATCGCGCCGGTGACCTTCCCCATCGTGATCTCGCTCGGGGCCGCCGAGCAGATCGTGATGGACCCCGAACTGGGGCTCGACTACTCGCGCGTCGTGCACGCCGACCAGCGCTTCACGTACGCCCGCCCGGTGCGCGCGGGCGACCGCCTCGTGGCCGTCGTCACCGTCGAGAACATCAAGACGATGGCGGGGAACGACATCATCACCACCCGCGCGGACATCGCGACGGTGGACGGCGAGCACGTCGTGACCGCCCGCTCCACCCTCGCGGCGCGCGGCACCGCGGACGCCGGGACCGCGGCCGACAGCACCGCCGACACCACCGCCGAGACCGCCAAGACCGGGGAGAACTGACGTGGCCGCAGGCATCAGCTACGACGACGTCGAGATCGGCACCGAGCTGCCGCCGCAGTCCTTCCCCGTGGAGCGCGCTGACCTGGTCCGGTACGCCGGCGCCTCGGGCGACTTCAACCCCATCCACTGGAACCCGCGCTTCGCGGTCGAGGTCGGCCTGCCGGACGTCATCGCGCACGGCATGTTCACGATGGCCGAGGCGGTCCGCGTCGTGACCGACTGGGTGGGCGACCCGGGCGCGGTGGTCGAGTACTCGGTGAAGTTCACCCGTCCGGTGGTCGTTCCCGACCCCGACGGAGCGGTGGTCCAGGTGACCGGCAAGGTCGCGCAGAAGCTGGACGACCGGCGGGTCCGCGTCGACCTCCACGTCACGTGCGGGGACGCGGGCAAGGTTCTCGGCGTCCCACGCGCCGTGGTGCAGCTCGCCTGACCGTACGCTGTCCGGGTGCAGCATCTCGCCGATTCACCCCTCGCCCCGTTGACCACGCTCCGCCTCGGCGGCCCGGCCCGCCGTCTGTACGAGGCGACCACGACCGCCGAACTGGTCGCCGTCGTCAAGGACGCCGACGACCACGGCACGCCGCTGCTGCTGATCGGCGGCGGCAGCAACCTGGTCGTCGGTGACCAGGGGTTCGACGGCATCGTCGTGCGGATCGCCACCAAGGGGCACTCGCTCGGCGCCAACGGCCTGCTCAGCGCGGACGCCGGGGTCCGCTGGGACCACCTGGTCGAGACCGCGGTCGACGCGGGCTGGGCCGGCATCGAGTTCCTGTCCGGCATCCCCGGCAGCGCGGGGGCGACGCCGATCCAGAACGTGGGGGCCTACGGCCAGGAGGTCGCGGAGACCGTCGCGATGGTCGAGGTGTACGACCGGCGCTCGGGGCGCATGGAGCTGCTCGACCCGTCCGAGTGCGGGTTCGCGTACCGCGACAGCGTCTTCAAGGCGCCGGAGAACGCAGACCGCTACGTGGTGCTGCGCGTGCACTTCCAGCTCCGCGCCGAGGGCGGCGCCTCCGCTCCGGTGAAGTACGCGGAGGTCGCCCGTGCGCTGGGCGTCGAGCAGGGCGCCGGCGTGCCGCTCGCGACCGCCCGCGACACGGTGCTCGGACTGCGCCGGGCCAAGGGCATGGTGCTGGACGAGGCGGACCACGACACGTGGAGCGCCGGGTCGTTCTTCACCAACCCGATCCTGACCGAGGCGCAGTTCGCCGACCTGACGCGCCGCGCGGCGGAGCGCCTGGGCGACGGCGCGGAGCCACCCCGCTATCCGGCGGGGGAGGGGCTCGCGAAGACCTCCGCCGCGTGGCTGATCGAACGCGCCGGCTTCACCAAGGGCTACGGCACCGGCCCTGCCCGCATCTCCACCAAGCACACCCTCGCCCTCACCAACCGCGGCTCCGCGAAGACCGAGGACTTGCTGGCCCTGGCCCGCGAAGTCCGTGACGGCGTACGAGAGTTCTTCGCCGTGGACCTGATCAACGAGCCGGTCTTCATCAACGCGACCCTGTAGGCCGCCAGCCCTACTTCGGCGGCACACGCCACCACCCCGATCGCCACGCCGCGCCCTGGCCGCCGCCTGCCCACAATCCCGCCCCGCGCCCCTCTATGCCGAAGCACCCCAATCGCGCCCTTCCCCGCCGACGCGGCATCACCGCGCCCCTTCCCCCCGAAGCGCCCCAACCGCGCCCTTCCCCGCCGACGCGGCCCTACCGCGCCCCATCCCCCCGAAGCGCTTCGAATTCGTCCCCGATACCGCTTGACGACGCTAGTTATTGAGTAATAACTTACTTCACATGGCAGCCCCCACCAGCACCAAAGGAGCCGGCACCGTCCGGATGAGCGCCGATGAGCGGCGGATCGCGGTCATCCGCGCCGCGCTCTCCGAGTTCGCCAAGGGTGGCTTCCACGGCACGTCCACGGCCGCGATCGCCAATCGCGTCGGTGTCTCGCAGCCGTACTTGTTCCGCCTGTTCGACGACAAGAAGGCGCTCTTCCTCGCCACGGTGGAGCACGGCTTCCAGCGCGTCGAGCAGACGTTCGCCGGCGCCACGAAGGGCCTCCGGGGGCACGAGGCCATCCACGCGATGGCCCATGCGTACCAGGACCTGCTGGACGCGGACTCGGACCTGCTGCGCATCCAGCTCCAGGCGTACGTCGCCGCGCACGACCCGGAGCTGAAGCCGCAGATCCGGAAGTTCTGGGACAGCCTCGACGCGCTCGTCCGCGACATCACCGGGGCGGACGCCGAGGTGATGACCACCTTCTTCGCGCGCGGCATGCTCTGCAACGTGATCGCCGCCATCGACCTGCCCCGTGAGCGCTACTTCGGCGACTTCCTCGGCGAGGACGGTCGCGAGGTGGAGTGCGAGCGGTGCTGGGCGACCAACGCGCCGGACTGAGCCGCGCCGCCCTCGTCTTCCCCGCCCACGCCGCACCCCCACCCACCCCTCTGCCGTCCCTCTTCGCGCCCCCGGGCCCGTCCCCCGTGCCCCGGGAGAGGTGTGCCCGGCAAAGTTAGTCATCAATAACTCAGCTTCGCGTCAAAAGTTAGTAATCAATAACTATCCGATCGGCCCCGCCCGGCCGACGAACCGTCAGGGGATGAACATGAGCCCGACCCAGGCGCCACCCGCCGGAGGTTCCCGCACCGTGCTGTGGACCTTCCTGGCGTCCAGCTTCGCCCTTTTCATGGCCAGCCTGGACAACCTCGTGGTCACCACGGCAATACCGTCCATCCGCGACGACCTCGACGCCGGGATCTCCGAACTCGAATGGACGGTCAACGGCTACACCCTCAGCTTTGCCGTTCTCCTGATGCTCGGCGCCGCACTCGGCGACCGCTTCGGCCGCCGCCGCGTGTACGCAGCGGGGATCGGCGTCTTCACCTTCGCCTCCGCGCTGGCCGCCCTCGCGCCGAACACCGAGACCCTGATCGCCGCCCGCGCCATCCAGGGTGCCGGGGCCGCCGCGATCCTTCCGCTGAGCCTCACGATCCTGACCCGGGCGGTGGCGCCCGAGAAGCGCCCGATGGCGCTCGGCCTGTGGGGCGGCATCAACGGCCTCGCCGTCGCCCTGGGCCCGCTGGTCGGCGGCGCCATCGTCGAAGGCGGGTCCTGGCAGTGGATCTTCTGGATCAACGTCCCGATCGGCCTCGTCCTGATCCCGCTGGTCCTCCGCAAGGTCGAGGAGAGCCACGGCCCGTCCGGACGCCTCGACATCACCGGCACCGTCCTGGTCAGCCTCGGCATGCTCGGCGTCGTCTTCGGCCTGGTCCGCGGCGAGGGCCACGGCTGGACCAGCGCGACCGTGCTCGGCCCGATCGCGGCCGGCGTCCTGTTCCTCGCCGCGTTCGTCGCCCACGAGCGCCGCACCCCGCAGCCGATGCTGCCGATGGCGATGTTCCGCAACCGCGCCTTCACCGCGCTCACCCTCTCCGGGCTGCTGATGTTCGCGGGCGTGTTCGGCTCGATCTTCCTGCTGACCCAGTACTTCCAGGGCGTCCAGGGCTACTCCGCGCTCGGCGCCGGGCTGCGCATCCTGCCGTGGACCGCGATGCCCGTCCTGATCGCCCCGCTGGCCGGCCCGCTCGCCGCCCGTATCGGCGGACGCCCGCTCGTCGTCCTCGGTCTCGCGCTCAGCGCCGCCGGTCTGGCCTGGTTCGCGGTCACCGCGTCGCCCGACGTGACGTACGCCGAGCAGATCCCGGCCCTGATCCTCTCCGGCGTCGGCATGTCGCTCTACTTCATCCCGACCGCCAGCCTGCTGATGGCCTCGGTCCGCGCCGAGCAGCAGGGCGTCGCCTCCGGCGCCAACAACGCGATGCGCGAACTCGGCGGCGTCCTCGGCGTCGCGATCCTCGCCTCGGTGTTCTCCGCGCAGGGCGGGTTCGTGTCGCCGCAGGACTTCGTGGACGGACTCGTTCCGGCGCTGTGGGTGGGAGTCGCCCTCGCCGCCGTCGGATCGCTGACCGCCGCCCTGATCCCGCGCGGCGGTGCGGACCGCGTCCAAACCGGGCCCAAGGGCCAGGACACCGCCGCCGACGCGGGCACCGCGAAGGTCCCCGTCACGGCCTGACCCGACCGCACGCCGCGGACGACCGCACAACGCGAACGCCCGGTGGGGGGGACCTCGGACCGAGGCCG
>NZ_JBPKBH010000006.1:52590-60662 GCF_051388915.1 Yinghuangia sp. YIM S09857
CGCGACCTCGGACCGAGGCCGCGCCCACCGGGCGTCAGCCGCGCGGCAGCAGCCGCGACGCCATCACCGCGATGTCGTCCTGCGCCCCCGGACCCAGGTGGTCCAGCACATGGTCGAGCAGTACGCCGAGGTCGTCCCCGTCCGGCACCGGAGGCAGCTCGGTCAGCCGCCGCAGGGACGCGTCGATGTCCTCGCCGCGCCGCTCGACCAGGCCGTCCGTGTAGAGCAGCATCACCGGCCCGGGGACGCGCGGGACCGTCGTCGACGTGTAGCCCCCGGCGCCCGTCCCCAGCGGCGGCCCGACCGGCACGTCCAGCAGCCGGATCCCGCCCGGCTCCACAAGGGCCGGTGGCAGGTGCCCCGCACTGGCGATCTGGGCGGTACGCGCGCCCGGGTCCACCACCTCCAGCAGACACGTCGCGACCCGGTCGAAGCCCGCCGCCGCGACCATGTCGTCCAGCCGCTGCAACATCTCGTGGGGTGCCAGGCCCGCGGCCGCGACCGCGCGTACGAGCATCCGGTAGTGGCTCATCGCGACCGCGGCCTTGAGGCCGTGGCCCATGACGTCGCCCATGACCTTGAGCGTCCGGCCGCCGGGCAGCGCGACCACGTCGAACCAGTCGCCGCCGACCATCAGTTCGCTGCCCGCGGGCAGGTAGCGGGTGGCGATGTCGATGTCCGGACGCGGATCGCGCGGCTCCCCGAGCAGCGACTCCTGCAACTCCAGGGCCACCGCGTGCTCGTGCTCGTAGTGCAGCGCGTGGTCCAGGCTGACTGCCGCCCGCGTCGCGATCTCCCGGGCGGTCACCTCGTCGCGGTCGGTGAAGCCCGGCGACCTGCCGACCCGCATCAGCGTGAGGACTCCCAGCGTCCGCCCGCGCGCGACCAGCGGCACGGACATCCCCGAGTGCGCGCCCGCCGCCCGGTACGCCGCGATCCGCGCCGCCGCGGCACCCGGCCGCGCGGCCATGGTCCGGTAGTCCTCGCGCACCGCGCGGACCTGTTCCAGCACCCGTACGCCCGCCGAACCGGGCTCGTGTTCGAGCACCGTCCCGGCGCCGTTCAGGGCCTCGTTCACGCGCCGCAGCCCCGGCACCCCGGCCACCGCCTCGCGGCGCAGCAGCAGCGGGGTACCGCGCGCGGGCTCCGGGACCCCGGCGCGTCCCTGGCCGCCCTCGAAGGAGACGTACTCGGGAAGCAGGTCCACGGCCGCCCAGTCGGCGAGCAACGGCACCGCGAACGCGGCCAGTTCCGCGCACGTGGTCTCGCGGTCCAGCGTCGTGCCGATGCGCTCGCGCGCGGCGTCGAACAGCCCGAGCCGCAGTTGGTCGTCGCGGTCGTCGTTCAGTGAGCGGCGGTAGGCCGGCGACACCTCGACGACCACGCCGACGATGCCCCGCACCTCGCCGTCGGCCTCCCAGCGGTCGTAGACGCCGAGCCAGTACCGGCGCGAGTCCATGTCCGCGTCGTGCGTGCCGCGGGACGAGATCAGCTCGCGGGTCCGGCCGTCCGCGAGCACCGCACGCAGTACCGGCTCGTCCTTCGCCAGCAGCGGCATGACGTCGCTCGCCTGCCGGCCGAGATGGTCCGCGGCGGACACCCCGTTGATCTGCGTCAGAGCCTCGTTGACGTGCAGATAGCGCAGCTCGCGGTCGAGGATCAGCAGCCCCGCCGACGACGACGCGGCGAATTCACCGGCCACGCGCGCGAATTCACCGTCGTCCGCACCGGCGTCGAGATGCCCCGACGCGGGGGGCCGAGTCGTCATGTACGTGCCTTCCGCCAGTCCATCGCGACCGTGGCCGTGCGGGGGAGCCTCCCCGAGCCACCGAAAGGACAAACATGGAGAAAAGCAGCAAACAACCCTTGGGGCCCAGGGACTCCCGCCCCGCACGGCCGGACGGCCTCAAAGCCCCAGCGGCGGAGCGCCCGAGCCGCGGTGCCCCGGCCCGCGGTGCCCCGGCCTGCGGTGCCCCGAGCTGCGGCGCCCGGGGCTGTGCCGCCCCGAGCGGCCTCCTCGGCGGCCTCCCGAGAAGTCTCCCGAGCCGCGGTGCCCGAGGCGCGTCGCCCCGAGCCGCGCCGCTCCGAGCGGCCTCCCCGGCGGCCTTTCGAGGAGTCTCCCGGGCCCCGCCCCCTCAGCCCGCCAGCCAGGCGTCCACGCCCGACAGCAGCTTGTCCCGCACCCCTTCCGGGGCCACCGATCCCCGGATCGACTGCCTTGCCAGTTCCGCCAGCTCCTCGTCCGAGAAGCCCTGCGACGTGCGGGCGATCTCGTACTGGGCCACCAGGCGGGAGCCGAACAGCAGAGGGTCGTCGGCGCCCAGGGCGATCGGGACGCCCGCGTCGAACAGCCGCCGCAGCGGGACGTCCGCCGGGTCGTCGTAGACGCCCAGCGCGACGTTCGACGCCGGGCACACCTCGCACACCACCCCGCGCCGCGCCAGCTCGGCCACGAGTTGCGGGTCCTCCGCCGCCCGCACGCCGTGCCCGAGCCGCCGTGCGCCCAGCACATCCACGCACTCGCGCACGCTGCGCGGCCCGTCCAGCTCCCCGCCGTGCGGGTTCGCGAACAGCCCGGAGCGCCGCGCGATGTCGAACGCCCGCTCGAACTCCAGCGCGCGTCCCCGGCGTTCGTCGTTGGACAGGCCGAACCCGACGACCCGCCCCCGCTCCGCGTACCGCGCCGCCAGACGGGCGAGCGTGCGTGCCTCCATCTGGTGCTTGGTCCGGTTCGCCGCGATGACCACCGCGATGCCGACGCCCGTCGAGCGCTCCGCCTCCTCGACGGCGTCCAGGATCACCTCGACCGCGGGGGTCAGACCGCCGAGCCGCGGGGCGTACGACGTCGGATCCACCTGGATCTCCAGCCACCCCGACCCCTCCGCGGCGTCGTCCTCGGCCGCCTCGCGTACCAGGCGGCGCACGTCGTCCGCGTCGCGCACGCACGAGCGGGCGATGTCGTACAGCCGCTGGAAGCGGAACCAGCCCCGCTCGTCGGTCGCCCGGAGGCGCGGGGGAGTGCCGGAGGTGAGGGCGGACGGCAGGTGCACGCGGTACCGGTCGGCCAGCTCCAACAGGGTCTGGGTCCGCATCGAACCGGTGAAGTGCAGATGCAGGTGGGCCTTCGGGAGCGCGCGCACATCGCGGACGGGGTGATCCATCTCCCCGATCATTGCCGACCGGACGCCCGTCCGGGTGCAGTCCGCGCAGGTTGCCCCGACCGGATGACAACTTCCGCGCCCCGCACCCCGCTCACCAGGCCCGGACCCGCCGCTCGTACGCCCCTGGCCCGCCCCTCGCCCGTCCCTGGCCCGCCCCTCGCCAACCCCCGCGAACGCGGACGGGGGGGGGCCACNACCCCGCTCACCAGGCCCGGACCCGCCGCTCGTACGCCCCTGGCCCGCCCCTCGCCCGTCCCTGGCCCGCCCCTCGCCAACCCCCGCGAACGCGGACGGGAGCCGCCCACCGAACCCGGTGGACGGCGCCCGCCGCACGACAACGCCCTACTTGGCCTCCGCCAGGAGCTTCGCGATCCGCGACACACCCTCGGCCAGGTCGTCGTCGCCGAGCGCGTACGACAACCGCAGGTAGCCCGGCGTCCCGAAGGCCTCGCCCGGCACCACCGCGACCTCGACCTCGTCCAGGATCAGCCCGGCCAGCTCCGCCGAGTCCCGTGGCACCTTGCCCCGGATCTCCTTGCCGAGGACGCCCTTGACCGACGGGTACACGTAGAACGCGCCCTTCGGCTCGGGGCACTCGACGCCCGGGATCTCGTTGAGCATCCGCACGATGGTGCGGCGGCGCCGGTCGAACGCCACCTTCATCTCGTCGACCGCCGTCAGGTCCCCCGACACCGCAGCCAGTGCCGCCGCCTGTGCCACGTTGCAGACGTTGGACGTCGCGTGCGACTGGAGGTTCGTGGCCGCCTTGACGACGTCCTTGGGCCCGATGACCCACCCGACCCGCCAACCCGTCATCGCGTACGTCTTCGCCACGCCGTTGACGATGATCGTGCGGTCCAGCAGCTCCGGCACGACGGTCGGCATCGACACGAACTCGGCGTCGTCGTAGACCAGGTGCTCGTAGATCTCGTCGGTCAGCACCCACAGCCCGTGGGACGCCGCCCAGCGCCCGATCTCCTCGACCTGCGCCCGCGAGTAGACCGCACCCGTCGGGTTCGACGGCGAGACGAACAGCAGCACCTTGGTGTCGGCCGTGCGCGCGGCCTCCAACTGCTCCACCGACACCAGGTACCCGGTGGTCTCGTCGGCGACCACCTCGACCGGCACACCGCCCGCGAGCTTGATCGACTCGGGGTACGTCGTCCAGTACGGCGCCGGGACGATGACCTCGTCGCCCGGGTCCAGGATCGCCGCGAACGCCTCGTAGATCGCCTGCTTCCCGCCGTTGGTGACCAGCACCTGCGCGGGGTCGACGGCCAGGCCGGAGTCGCGCAGCGTCTTGTCGGCGATGGCCTGCTTCAGCTCGGGCAGCCCCCCGGCCGGCGTGTAGCGGTGGAACTTCGGCGCGCGGCACGCGGCCACCGCCGCGTCCACGATGTAGTCCGGGGTCGGGAAGTCGGGTTCGCCGGCGCCGAAGCCGATCACCGGACGGCCGGCGGCCTTGAGTGCCTTTGCCTTGGCGTCGACGGCGAGGGTCGCGGACTCGGCGATCGCGCCGACGCGGGCGGACACCCGGCGTTCTGCGGGCGGGGTGGACTGGGGGCTGGTGGAAGCTGCGGTCATGGGCCAATCGTCCCACTGCCGCTCCCGGCCGGGCACACAGGTTTCACGATATGCACGCGGAAGAGCACGCGGAGGGGCCGGAGAATGATCAGTGGGAGACCCACGGAAGATCAACCGAAGATCTACCGAAGAACAGCGGAAGATCCATGGGAGAGGGGTGCGCGGGGCCCTGACCGGGACGGCGACCGGGTGACGGGTTCGACCTGGGCGACCGCAACCCGTACACTCATCCACTGGCGGATCGAACCTGTTGCCGTCGCGCCCGGAAACCCGTGGTTGTCGGGCACGACTCTCGGCTAGGTTGGGACCACCGAAGGGCACTAGCTCAATTGGCAGAGCACCGGTCTCCAAAACCGGGGGTTGGGGGTTCAAGTCCCTCGTGCCCTGCGATGTGCCATCCCGACACGGATCCTCGATCCCGGGGTGCGCATAGCAGTCAGCGCCAGTCAATCAGCGCCGACGACACCGTCGGTGATCCAGTCAGACCGGATCCAGGTGAGGACGAGTGACGGAGGCCCGCGGCTCCACTGCCACGCCCGAGGACGAGAGCTCGGACGAACTCGGCGTGGACGAGACTCCCCCCGGCGGCAGGAACCGCAGGGGGCGCCGTGCCGACGCCGAAAAGCCCGAGCCGAAGAAGCAGGGCCTTTTCGCGCGCCTCGCACTCTTCTACCGGCAGATCGTCGCCGAGCTGCGCAAGGTCGTCTGGCCCACCCGCAACGAGCTCATCACGTACACGACCGTCGTGATCGTGTTCTGCCTGATCATCATCGGCATCGTGTACTCGCTCGACCTCGGGTTCGCCCGGGCGGCGCTCGAAATCTTCGGCTGATCCGGCCGTTCCGCCGGTTACTGTGGTGTCCGGGGCGTTGTGCCCCGGGCCCCGCCGGGTCGCGGCCTCTTCAGCGGACCGCCGGGCCCACCGATTGATCCCCACCCAGGAAGAAGCAGCCACCGTGTCAGACCCGAACCTGTTCCCCGACGAGACCGTCGAGGAGACGGGGTCCCTGTCGGAGCAGGCGGAGGACGCCTCCACCGGAGTCGACGTCGCCGAGCCCGCCTTCGACGACGAGACCGAGGCCGAGGCCGCGGTCGACGCCGAGGACGCTGCCGACGACGCCGAAGCGGCCGAGGACGCCGCCGGGGAGGACGCGGAGGACGCCGTCGCGGCCGAGCCCCAGGTGGACGCCCTTGAGGAGTTCCGCGACGCGCTGCGCCGGGCGCCGGGCGAGTGGTACGTCATCCACTCGTACGCCGGCTACGAGAACCGCGTGAAGGCCAACCTCGAATCGCGCACGACCTCCCTCAACATGGAGGAGTACATCTTCCAGGTCGAGGTGCCGATGGAAGAGGTCGTCGAGATCAAGAACGGCCAGCGCAAGACCGTCAAGCGCAACAAGTTCCCCGGCTATGTCCTGGTCCGCATGGACCTGACGAACGAGTCGTGGGGCGCGGTCCGCAACACCCCCGGTGTCACCGGCTTCGTCGGCAACGCCCACGAGCCCTTCCCGCTCACCCTCGACGAGGTCGCCAAGATCCTCGCCCCCGAGGAGGAGCAGGCCGCGGCCGGCGGCGGCACCGCGACCAAGGCGCCCGCCGAGGTCAAGGTCCTCGACTTTGAAGTCGGCGACTCGGTCACCGTCATCGACGGCCCCTTCGCCACGCTCCAGGCCACGATCAACGAGATCAACCCGGACTCGCAGAAGGTCAAGGGCCTGGTCGAGATCTTCGGCCGTGAGACCCCGGTCGAGCTGTCGTTCAACCAGATCCAGAAGAACTGACGGCACCACAGAGCTTCCGGAGTCCGGGGCGGCGCAGGACGCCGTCCCGGACCGCGGATTAGGGCGCCTTCGCAACGGTGGCTATCGTTGTGGGGGCGCCACGCCGCGTCCGCCGTTCCCCGAGGGAGCGGCCGAGCGTGGCGCACGTCGCACGAACGGGCCCCTTGCGGAGCCCTGCGTACCGTGCGGCGACACGGAAACACATCGTCGAAGGACCCGGAAACATGCCTCCCAAGAAGAAGCTTGCAGCCGTCATCAAGCTGCAAATCAAGGCCGGCGCCGCGACTCCGGCCCCGCCGGTCGGTCCGGCGCTGGGCCAGCACGGCGTCAACATCATGGAGTTCTGCAAGGCGTACAACGCGGCGACCGAGTCGCAGCGCGGCGACATCGTCCCGGTGGAGATCTCGGTCTACGAGGACCGCTCCTTCACCTTCGTGACGAAGACCCCGCCGGCCGCGCGCCTGATCCTCAAGGCCGCCGGTGTCGAGAAGGGCTCGGGCGAGCCCCACAAGACCAAGGTCGCCAAGATCACCCGCGACCAGGTCCGCGGCATCGCGGAGACCAAGATGCAGGACCTGAACGCGAACGACCTGGACGCCGCCGAGAAGATCATCGCCGGCACCGCCCGTTCGATGGGCATCACGGTCGAGGGCTGAGCCGCCCGCCCGGTCCGCGGCTCCCGTGAGCCGGGACCGACCCGAAATCCCGTGGCAGGGCCGTGCGTCGGCCCGAGCACACCACGACTCCTTCCGTACCTCAGGAGCAGAAGTGACGCAGCGCAGCAAGACCTACCGCGAAGGCGCCGCCCAGGTGGACCGCGAGCGGCTGTACGCCCCGCTCGAAGCCGTCCGCCTGGCGAAGGCCACCAGCAAGACCAAGTTCGACGCGACCGTCGAGGTCGCCCTGCGTCTGGGCGTCGACCCGCGCAAGGCCGACCAGATGGTCCGCAGCACCGTCATCCTCCCGCACGGCACCGGCAAGACCGCCCGGGTCCTGGTCTTCGCGACCGGTGACCGTGCCGAGGCAGCGAAGGCTGCGGGCGCCGACATCGTCGGCTCCGACGAGCTGATCGACGAGATCCTCAAGGGCAACCTGCTCAACGAGATCGACTCGGTCGTGGCCACCCCGGACCTCATGGGCAAGGTCGGCCGCCTCGGCCGCGTGCTCGGTCCGCGCGGCCTGATGCCGAACCCGAAGACCGGCACCGTGACCCCGGACGTGGCCAAGGCCGTGAACGAGATCAAGGGCGGCAAGATCGAGTTCCGCGTCGACAAGCACTCGAACCTGCACTTCATCATCGGCAAGACGTCGTTCAGCGACGAGCAGCTCATCGAGAACTACGGCGCCGCCCTGGACGAGGTCCTGCGGGTGAAGCCGTCCGCCGCCAAGGGCCGGTACGTCAAGAAGGTCGCCATCACCACCACGATGGGCCCGGGCATCCCGGTCGACCCGAACCGCACCCGCAACCTCCTCACCGAGGAGGACCCGGCCGCCGTCTGATCCACCCGGATCGGCCGCCGACCCGGCAGCGAACTCCCGTGGCCCG
>NZ_JBPKBH010000006.1:60823-70411 GCF_051388915.1 Yinghuangia sp. YIM S09857
CGCCGCGTCTCCGGCGGAAGCGATTTGCCTTGCCGATGCCGTGTCACGTACCTTGTACCGAAGCCAAAGACCGCCGGTCGTCACTGGCGTGCCCTTCTCCGGAGGGGTCCCGTGACCGAAGGCTCCGCAGCAGCGGACGACCTGCGCAGGTGCCTGTGAGACGTTCCCCGTCCTTCCGGTCCCCGGAGTGACTGAGTCCGCCCCGTGCGCCTGCGCCGGGGCGTTTCTGTTTGTCCGGGCCTCTTGTCCGTCGGCGGTCTCCCGGCATCCGGTCGGTCCCACGACCGGCCGACTGATCGCATCGCGGAAGGAGGCCCTGTCCTATGGCGAGGCCCGACAAGGCAGCCGCGGTTGCCGAGCTCGCGGACCAGTTCCGCGGCTCGAACGCCGCCGTGCTGACCGAGTACCGCGGACTCACCGTGGCGAAGCTCAAGGAGCTGCGCCGTTCCCTCGGTGAGAACGCGGAATACGCCGTGGTGAAGAACACGCTGACCAAGATTGCGGCCAACGAGGCGGGCATCAGCGAGCTGGACGACCTTCTCGAGGGTCCGTCCGCCATCGCGTTCGTCTCGGGCGACCCGGTCGAGGCCGCCAAGAGCCTGCGTGACTTCGCCAAGGCGAACCCCCTTCTCGTCATCAAGGGCGGTGTCCTCGAGGGCAAGGCCCTCAGCGCTGACGAGATCAACAAGCTCGCGGACCTCGAGTCCCGCGAGGTGCTGCTCGCCAAGCTGGCGGGTGCCATGCAGGCGTCGATGGCGAAGGCTGCCGCGACGTTCCAGGCCCCGCTCACGCAGTTCGTCCGCACCGCGGAGGCACTGCGCGCGAAGGTCGAGCAGGGCGGTGCCGGCGAGCCGGCTCCCGCCGCCGAGGCCACCGAGGACGCCGCGGCCGAGTAAATCCGGCCCCGCGTACTCGCGACCCCGGTCGCCGGGGGCCCTGCCCCCGCCATTCACACCACCCGGCACCTGCCGAACTGATTAGGAAGGACCGCCAATCATGGCGAAGCTCAGCACCGAAGAGCTGCTCGAGACGTTCAAGGAAATGACCCTCATCGAGCTCTCCGAGTTCGTGAAGCTGTTCGAGGACACCTTCGACGTCAAGGCCGCCGCCCCGGCTGCCCAGGTCATCGCCGGCCCCGTCGGCGGCGGCGACGCCCCCGAGGCCGAGGCCAAGGACTCCTTCGACGTCATCCTTGAGGGTGCCGGCGACAAGAAGATCCAGGTCATCAAGGAGGTCCGTGCCCTCACGAACCTCGGCCTCAAGGAGGCCAAGGACCTGGTCGACGGTGCCCCGAAGCCGCTGCTCGAGGGTGTCAACAAGGAGACCGCGGACAAGGCGAAGGCCGCCCTTGAGGGTGCCGGCGCGTCCGTCTCCGTGAAGTAAGTTCCGCTTACTCACACCCGCTTCACCGCGTCAGGCGGCTGCCCTTCGGGGTGGCCGCCTGACGACTTTTCCGGCCCCGGACACGTCCCCGCCGAGCCTGCGACACTCCGGTTTCACCGGTTCGGCTTCACCCGGGAGAGTGATTCTGGCAACACTCTGCGGCATCACCCGGGGTGACGTACGCCCCCTCCCGAAGCCCTCCGCACACCCGTGCGGCGGCACCCGCCCGAGTGTCCGGCAACCGCCTGTTCCGGCCCTTCCGGCCACCCGCACGGACCGCGTGTCGGCCCCCCGCGAAGGCTCTGACCTGCTGCTGTGTAACGGACCGGGGAAGATCCGCAACGCGCCGCCCGCGATGCGCGTCACTGTCGGTCGGCTGTGCAAGAGTGGTGCCCACGTCGCCGCCTCTTGACGAACCGGACGCGGCGCGCAATTCTTCGGACGCGTCCCGAAGAGCACTTGCCGGGTGGCAGAAGCCCCCGAGATGGCGAGCGCCCGTTCCAGGCGCTGGACAGCGGTGTGCCGTGTGGCTACACTGACCCTTTGCGCTGCCTGTTGACCCGTCCGCGGTATTAGCCACCCAGGCCGTCCGGCATGCGCATAGTGAGTCCGAGCCCTCGGAAGGACCCCTCTTGGCCGCCTCGCGCAACGCCACGAACGCTACAAACCCCGGCGCCGCCAGTACCGCCCCGCTCCGCATCTCCTTCGCAAAGATCCGCGAGCCTCTTGAGGTACCGAACCTTCTCGCGCTGCAAACCGAGAGCTTCGACTGGCTGCTCGGCAACAGCGTTTGGAAGGCTCGGGTCGAGGACGCGCTCGCGTCGGGAGCAGACGTCCCCACCAAGTCCGGCCTCGAAGAGATCTTCGAGGAGATCTCTCCGATCGAGGACTTCTCCGGGTCGATGTCGCTCACGTTCCGCGACCACCGTTTCGAGCCCCCCAAGAACTCGATCGAGGAGTGCAAGGAGCGCGACTTCACGTACTCCGCCCCGCTCTTCGTCACCGCGGAGTTCACGAACAACGAGACCGGCGAGATCAAGAGTCAGACGGTCTTCATGGGCGACTTCCCGCTCATGACCAACAAGGGCACGTTCATCATCAACGGCACCGAGCGTGTCGTGGTGTCGCAGCTCGTGCGCTCGCCCGGCGTCTACTTCGACAAGCAGATCGACAAGACGTCCGACAAGGACATCTTCAGCGCCAAGGTCATCCCGTCGCGTGGTGCGTGGCTGGAGCTGGAGATCGACAAGCGCGACACCGTCGGTGTGCGCATCGACCGCAAGCGCAAGCAGTCCGTCACGGTGCTGCTCAAGGCGCTGGGCTGGACCGACTCGCAGATCCTCGAGGAGTTCGGCGAGTACGAGTCGATGCGCCAGACCCTGGAGAAGGACCACACCCAGGGCCAGGACGACGCGCTGCTCGACATCTACCGCAAGCTGCGCCCGGGCGAGCCGCCGACCCGCGAGGCCGCGCAGACGCTGCTGGAGAACCTGTACTTCAACCCGAAGCGGTACGACCTGGCGAAGGTCGGCCGGTACAAGATCAACAAGAAGCTGGGCGTGGAGCGCCCGCTGGACGCCGGGACCCTCACGGTCGAGGACGTCATCGCGACGATCAAGTACCTGGTCAAGCTGCACGCCGGCGAGGCCGAGATGACCGGCCTGGGCGGTCAGGAGCTCGTCGTCGAGGCCGACGACATCGACCACTTCGGCAACCGCCGCCTGCGCAACGTCGGCGAGCTGATCCAGAACCAGGTCCGCACCGGCCTGGCGCGCATGGAGCGCGTCGTCCGCGAGCGCATGACCACGCAGGACGTCGAGGCGATCACGCCGCAGACGCTGATCAACATCCGGCCGGTCGTCGCCTCCATCAAGGAGTTCTTCGGCACCAGCCAGCTCTCCCAGTTCATGGACCAGACGAACCCGCTGTCGGGCCTGACCCACAAGCGCCGCCTGTCGGCGCTGGGCCCCGGCGGTCTGTCCCGTGAGCGGGCCGGCTTCGAGGTCCGCGACGTGCACCCGTCGCACTACGGCCGCATGTGCCCCATCGAGACCCCGGAAGGCCCGAACATCGGCCTGATCGGCTCGCTGGCGTCGTACGGCCGGGTGAACGCGTTCGGCTTCGTCGAGACGCCGTACCGCCGCGTCACCGAGGGCGTCGTCACCGACGAGGTCGACTACCTGACCGCCGACGAAGAGGACCGCTTCGTCATCGCGCAGGCGAACGCCCCGCTGAACGACGACAACACGTTCGCCGAGGCGCGCGCGCTGGTCCGCCGCCGCGGCGGCGAGATCGACTACCTGCCGGGCGACGAGATCGACTACATGGACGTCTCGCCGCGCCAGATGGTGTCGGTCGCGACCGCGATGATCCCGTTCCTGGAGCACGACGACGCCAACCGCGCGCTCATGGGCTCGAACATGATGCGCCAGGCCGTGCCGCTCCTGAAGGCCGAGTCGCCGCTCGTCGGCACCGGCATGGAGTACCGCGCGGCGGTCGACGCGGCGGACGTCATCTCGGCCGAGAAGGACGGCGTCGTCACCGACGTGTCGGCGGACTACGTCACCGTCATGAACGACGACGGCACGTACACCACCTACCGCGTGCAGAAGTTCATGCGCTCCAACCAGGGCACGAGCTTCAACCAGAAGGTCATCGTCGACGAGGGCTCGCGCGTCGAGGCCGGGCAGGTCCTCGCGGACGGCCCGTGCACCGAAGAGGGCGAGATGGCCCTCGGCAAGAACCTCCTGGTGGCGTTCATGCCGTGGGAGGGCCACAACTACGAGGACGCGATCATCCTGTCGCAGCGCCTCGTGCAGGACGACGTCCTCTCCTCGATCCACATCGAGGAGCACGAGGTCGACGCCCGCGACACCAAGCTGGGCCCCGAGGAGATCACCCGGGACATCCCGAACGTCTCCGAAGAGGTGCTGGCCGACCTCGACGAGCGCGGCATCATCCGCATCGGCGCCGACGTCGTGCCCGGCGACATCCTGGTCGGCAAGGTCACGCCCAAGGGCGAGACGGAGCTGACCCCCGAGGAGCGCCTGCTCCGCGCGATCTTCGGCGAGAAGGCGCGCGAGGTGCGCGACACCTCGCTGAAGGTGCCGCACGGCGAGCAGGGCAAGGTCATCGGCGTGCGCGTGTTCGACCGCGAGGCCGGCGACGAGCTGCCCCCCGGCGTCAACCAGCTCGTCCGCGTGTACGTGGCGCAGAAGCGCAAGATCACCGACGGCGACAAGCTGGCCGGTCGCCACGGCAACAAGGGCGTCATCGCCAAGATCCTGCCGGTCGAGGACATGCCGTTCCTGGAGGACGGCACCCCGGTCGACATCATCCTCAACCCGCTGGGCGTCCCGTCCCGCATGAACCCGGGCCAGGTCCTGGAGACCCACCTCGGGTGGGTGGCCAGTCGCGGCTGGCAGGTCGAGGGCGACGACGAGGACTGGAAGGGCCGCCTGCGGGCCATCGGCGCCGACGCGGCCGAGGCCGGCACCAACGTCGCCACCCCGGTCTTCGACGGCGCGCGCGAGGAGGAGATCACGGGTCTGCTGGACTCGACGATCCCGAACCGCGACGGCGTCCGCATGATCGACGGGTCCGGCAAGGCGCGGCTGTTCGACGGCCGCTCCGGGGAGCCGTTCCCGCACCCGATCTCGGTCGGCTACATGTACATCCTGAAGCTGCACCACCTGGTCGACGACAAGCTGCACGCCCGGTCGACCGGCCCGTACTCGATGATCACGCAGCAGCCGCTGGGTGGTAAGGCGCAGTTCGGTGGCCAGCGCTTCGGTGAGATGGAGGTGTGGGCGCTGGAGGCGTACGGCGCCGCCTACGCCCTCCAGGAGCTCCTGACGATCAAGTCCGACGACGTCCTCGGCCGCGTGAAGGTGTACGAGGCCATCGTCAAGGGCGAGAACATCCCGGAGCCGGGCATCCCCGAGTCCTTCAAGGTGCTCATCAAGGAGATGCAGTCGCTCTGCCTCAACGTCGAGGTGCTGTCCAGCGACGGCATGTCGATCGAGATGCGCGACACCGACGAGGACGTCTTCCGCGCGGCGGAGGAGCTCGGTATCGACCTGTCCCGGCGCGAGCCGAGCAGCGTCGAAGAGGTCTGATGTCCGGCCCGGGACCCGGCGGTGAACGCCCCCGGGTTCCGGGACCCCGGACCACAGACCTGATGAAGACACCCCCGGCACGGCGACCTACCCCAGCCGCCACCGCCGGGACCAAACCCCGAAAGAGGGATTGACGAAACAGTGCTCGACGTCAACTTCTTCGACGAGCTGCGTATCGGCCTCGCCACCGCCGACGACATCCGCACCTGGTCCCACGGCGAGGTCAAGAAGCCCGAGACCATCAACTACCGCACCCTGAAGCCGGAAAAGGACGGGCTCTTCTGCGAGAAGATCTTCGGTCCGACCCGGGACTGGGAGTGCTACTGCGGCAAGTACAAGCGTGTCCGCTTCAAGGGCATCATCTGCGAGCGCTGCGGCGTCGAGGTCACTCGCGCCAAGGTGCGCCGTGAGCGGATGGGCCACATCGAGCTGGCCGCTCCCGTCACCCACATCTGGTACTTCAAGGGTGTGCCGAGCCGCCTCGGCTACCTGCTGGACCTCGCCCCGAAGGACCTGGAGAAGGTCATCTACTTCGCGGCGTACATGATCACGTACGTCGACGACGAGCGCCGCCAGCGCGACCTGCCCTCGCTCGAGGCCAAGATCTCGGTCGAGCGCCAGCAGATCGAGCAGCGCCGCGACTCGATGGTCGAGGAGCGCCAGAAGAAGCTCGAAGCGGACCTCGCCGAGCTGGAGGCCGAGGGCGCCAAGTCCGACGTGCGCCGCAAGGTGCGCGAGGGCGCCGAGCGCGAGATGAAGCAGCTGCGCGACCGCAACCAGCGCGAGCTCGACCGTCTCGAAGAGGTCTGGACCCGGTTCAAGAACCTCAAGGTCCAGGACCTGGAGGGCGACGAGATCCTGTTCCGCGAGATGCGGGACCGGTTCGGCACGTACTTCCTCGGCAGCATGGGCGCGCAGGCGCTCCAGAAGCGCCTGGAGTCCTTCGACCTCGAAGCCGAGGCCGAGAAGCTCCGCGAGATCATCCGCACCGGCAAGGGCCAGAAGAAGACCCGCGCGCTCAAGCGCCTCAAGGTCGTCTCGGCGTTCCTCCAGACCCGCAACAGCCCCACCGGCATGGTGCTGGACTGCGTGCCGGTCATCCCGCCGGACCTGCGTCCGATGGTGCAGCTGGACGGTGGCCGCTTCGCGACCTCCGACCTGAACGACCTGTACCGCCGCGTCATCAACCGCAACAACCGCCTGAAGCGGCTTCTCGACCTCGGCGCCCCCGAGATCATCGTGAACAACGAGAAGCGCATGCTCCAGGAAGCCGTCGACGCGCTGTTCGACAACGGCCGCCGCGGCCGTCCGGTCACCGGGCCGGGCAACCGTCCGCTCAAGTCGCTGTCCGACATGCTCAAGGGCAAGCAGGGCCGATTCCGTCAGAACCTGCTCGGCAAGCGCGTCGACTACTCGGGCCGTTCGGTCATCGTCGTCGGCCCGCAGCTCAAGCTGCACCAGTGCGGTCTGCCCAAGCAGATGGCGCTGGAGCTCTTCAAGCCGTTCGTGATGAAGCGCCTGGTCGACCTGAACCACGCGCAGAACATCAAGTCGGCCAAGCGCATGGTCGAGCGTGCCCGCCCGGTCGTGTGGGACGTGCTGGAAGAGGTCATCGCCGAGCACCCGGTTCTGCTGAACCGTGCGCCGACGCTGCACCGCCTCGGCATCCAGGCGTTCGAGCCGCAGCTCGTCGAGGGCAAGGCCATCCAGATCCACCCGCTCGTCTGCACCGCGTTCAACGCGGACTTCGACGGCGACCAGATGGCCGTGCACCTCCCGCTGTCCGCGGAGGCGCAGGCCGAGGCCCGCATCCTGATGCTGTCCTCGAACAACATCCTGAAGCCGGCCGACGGCCGTCCCGTCACCATGCCCACCCAGGACATGGTGCTGGGCCTGTTCTTCCTGACCTCGGACCGCGAGGACATGAAGGGCGTGGGCCGCCAGTTCTCCTCGGTCGCCGAGGCGATCATGGCGTTCGACGCCCGCGAGCTGGACCTCCAGGCGAAGATCGACCTGCGCCTGCCGGCGGGCACCGTCCCGCCGCGCGGCTGGGTCGCGCCGGACAACGGTCCGGAGGGCGTGAACTGGGAGCCGGGTCAGCCGCTGCGGCTGAACACCACCCTCGGCCGCGCGCTCTTCAACGAGCTGCTGCCGTCGGACTACCCGTTCATCGACACCGAGGTCGGCAAGAAGCAGCTCTCCGCGATCGTCAACGACCTCGCGGAGCGCTACCCCAAGGTCGAGGTCGCCGCGACGCTGGACAACCTCAAGGCCGCGGGCTTCCACTGGGCCACCCGCTCGGGTGTCACGGTGTCGATCTCCGACGTCGTCGTGCCGCCGAACAAGGCCCAGATCCTGGAGGGCTACGAGGCGCAGGCCGACAAGATCCAGAAGCAGTACGAGCGCGGTCTGATCACCAAGACCGAGCGCGCGCAGGAGCAGATCCAGATCTGGACCAAGGCGACCAACGAGGTCGCCGAGGCGATGAACGCGAACTTCCCGAAGACGAACCCCATCTTCATGATGGTCGACTCGGGTGCCCGCGGAAACATGATGCAGATGCGCCAGATCGCCGGTATGCGCGGCCTGGTGTCCAACGCGAAGAACGAGACCATCCCGCGGCCCATCAAGGCGTCGTTCCGCGAGGGTCTCTCCGTGCTGGAGTACTTCATCTCCACGCACGGCGCCCGCAAGGGTCTCGCGGACACCGCGCTGCGTACCGCCGACTCGGGTTACCTGACCCGTCGTCTGGTGGACGTGTCGCAGGACGTGATCATCCGCGAGGAGGACTGCGGCACCGACCGCGGCCTCACCCTGGACATCGCGGTCCGCGCGGCCGACGGCTCGCTGCGCAAGACCAACGACGTCGAGACCAGCGTGTACGCGCGCAGCCTCGCCGAGGACGTCTCGGTCGACGGCAAGGTCGTCGCCCCCGCGGGCGTCGACCTGGGCGACGTCATCATCAACCAGCTCGTCGCCGCCGGCGTCGAGCAGGTGAAGACCCGCTCGGTGCTGACCTGCGAGTCCAAGGTCGGCACCTGCGCGATGTGCTACGGCCGCTCGCTGGCCACCGGCAAGCTCGTCGACATCGGCGAGGCGGTCGGCATCATCGCCGCCCAGTCGATCGGTGAGCCCGGCACCCAGCTCACGATGCGTACCTTCCACACCGGTGGTGTGGCGGGCGACGACATCACGCAGGGTCTGCCGCGTGTCGTGGAGCTCTTCGAGGCCCGCACCCCCAAGGGTGTGGCCCCGATCAGCGAGGCGGCCGGCCGGGTCCGCATCGAGGACACCGACAAGACCCGCAAGGTCGTCGTGGTCCCGGACGACGGCTCGGAGGAGCTGGCGTACGCGGTCTCCAAGCGCGTCAAGCTCACCGTCGAGGAGGGCGACCGCGTCACCGTCGGCCAGAAGCTGACGCTCGGCGCCGTGAACCCGCACGACGTCCTGCGCATCCTCGGGCAGCGCGCGGTCCAGGTCCACCTGGTCGCCGAGGTCCAGAAGGTCTACAACTCGCAGGGCGTGTCGATCCACGACAAGCACATCGAGATCATCATCCGGCAGATGCTGCGCCGCGTGACGATCATCGAGTCGGGCGACGCCGAGCTGCTGCCGGGCGAGCTGGTCGAGCGCGGCCGGTTCGAGAGCGAGAACCGGCGCGTGGTGTCCGAGGGCGGTTCGCCGGCCTCCGGTCGTCCGCAGCTCATGGGTATCACCAAGGCGTCGCTGGCGACCGAGTCGTGGCTGTCGGCGGCCTCCTTCCAGGAGACCACCCGGGTGCTCACCGACGCGGCGATCCACGCCAAGTCGGACCCGCTGCTCGGTCTGAAGGAGAACGTCATCATCGGCAAGCTGATCCCGGCCGGTACGGGCATGCCCCGCTACCGCAACATCCGGGTGGAGCCCACCGAGGAGGCGAAGGCCGCGATGTACTCGATGTCCGGGTACGACGAGGCGGACTACTCGGCGTTCGGCACCGGCTCCGGCCAGGCCGTCCCGCTCGAGGAGTACGACTTCGGCGGATACCAGGGCTGATCCGGTCCCGGATCCCAGGAATCCGCTCGGCAGAACGGCGGGGGCGCCACCA
>NZ_JBPKBH010000006.1:70495-76745 GCF_051388915.1 Yinghuangia sp. YIM S09857
TCCCGGATCCCAGGAATCCGCTCGGCAGAACGGCGGGGCCGCCACCATGTACGCATGGTGGCGGCCCCGCCGTCGTCTCCGGACCGCGCAGGGCCGCGCACGAGGGCCGCGTACGCGAGGACCGCGAACCCAGGGGGAGCGATGGGCGAGGGAATGAGTGAGGGGTGGGGCCACACCCCGCACGACCCGCACGACGGACCGTTCGGGCCGGACCGAACCCCCGGCGACCACCCCGGCGGCCCCGGCCACCCCGGCGCCGGTCACCCCGTCCCCGGGCACCCTGGCCCCGGGCACCCCGGCCCCGGGCACCCCGGCCCCGGGCACCCCGACCCCGCACACCCCGGGCCGTGGCAGGCGGGCCCCTACGGGCCGCAGTTCCCCGGGCCCCACCCCCACCAGTACCCGCCCAACTACCCGCCCCCGTACGGCTACCTGAGCCCCGGCACCAACGGCTTCGCGATCGCGTCGCTCGTGCTCGGCATCGTGTGGGTGTACTGGGTGACCTCGATCCTCGCGATCGTGTTCGGGCACGTCGCGCTGTCCCAGATCAACCAGACCGGCCAGTCCGGCCGCGGCATGGCGATCGCCGGCCTGGTGCTCGGGTACGTCTGGCTCGCGCTCCTGATCCTGGTCCTCGTGTTCGCCGCCGCGTTCGTCGACGACCTGGACGGGCAGATGTCGGTCGCTGTCCTGAGCCCCGCCGTGAACCCCATCTGAGTACGAAGACGGACAGCGCCGCTGGGTCCCGCCGTGCACCAAAAGGGGAGCAAGCGACGCGAGGGGGACCACATGGACGGCGGCTGGGGCACCCACCAGGACACCATGCGGTGCGCGCATGCGGACCGCGACCGTTGCGCCGACGTGCTCAAGGCGGCGTGGGCCGAGGGCAGGCTGCGGGACGACGAGTACAGGCAGCGCCTGGAGTTGGCGCTGTCCGCGGAGACGTACGGGCAGCTCACCGTCCTCGTCCACGACCTGCCGGTGGGGCCGGTCCCCTCGGCCGTGCACCCGCCCGCGGCTGTGCCGGTGAACCCGTACGCCTTCGTCGCGCCGCACGCGTACGTGCCGCCGATGGTCCCGCGCCCGATGCCGCAGCAGACGAACGGGCTCGCGGTCACCTCGCTGGTGCTCGGCATCGTGACGCTGGTCGCGGTGTGGCCGGCCACCGCGTTGCTGACGAAGTCGTATCCGGTGAACCCGTACCCCTTCGTCTTCGCCGGCGTCGCCGTGGTCACCGGGCACGTGGCCCTGCACCGGTCACGGCACCGCCCGTACCCCTTCAACGGCGGTGCCGGCCCCGCGGTGGCCGGGCTCACGCTCGGCTGGATCCAGATCGCCCTGGCCCTGCTCGCGCAACTCGGCGGGAACTGACCCGGGCGGGCCCGGACGGCGCCGGCCGGCCGGGGGAGTGGCCGCGTGGCGCCGCACGGCAGTCCGGAGTAGCGTGGCCCGCGGGACTCGGTGGGATTTCCCGGGAAGACCCGGGCGGACCCGAACGGACAAGGCCGGGGCACTCGGCGACCGGTGGTTTCGTCGGCCAAGGCGTGCCTTCGGGTGCGAATCCAAGGCGGCGGCGGGGGCCGCGGCTTTCGCTTTGACCTCTGCACCTGTGGTAGGTACTCTCTTTCCTTGTGCCTGGGGTGTCCCCGGGTTCTTGCGCCTGCGCTCACCGCAATCCGCCTCGGATGCGTCATGAGAGGGTGCAGGAGACCGAAACACATACCTCCCGATTCCGTTCCGCGCTGAAGACTGGGCGACACGCCCGACCGCGGGGGTCGGATAGCGAGGTAGGCGATGGCCATAACACCCAGGGATGACAGGCCATCCAGCAGCACATTGAAGATGCAGTCGTAATCAGACCGCTTGGCACGAAGAAGACGGAGACGCGGTGCCCACGATCCAGCAGCTGGTCCGAAAGGGCCGCCAGGACAAGGTCGACAAGGCCAAGACTCCGGCGCTCAAGGGGAGCCCGCAGCGACGCGGCGTGTGCACCCGTGTTTACACGACGACTCCCAAGAAGCCGAACTCCGCGCTTCGCAAGGTGGCGCGTGTTCGCCTGACGAGTGGCATTGAGGTCACGGCGTACATCCCGGGTGAGGGCCACAACCTCCAGGAGCACTCGATCGTGCTCGTGCGCGGCGGTCGTGTGAAGGACCTCCCGGGTGTTCGCTACAAGATCATCCGCGGTTCGCTCGACACCCAGGGTGTCAAGAACCGCAAGCAGGCGCGCAGCCGCTACGGCGCGAAGAAGGAGAAGAGCTAATGCCTCGCAAGGGCCCGGCCCCCAAGCGACCGGTCATCATCGACCCGGTCTACAACTCGCCGCTGGTCACCTCGCTGGTGAACAAGGTCCTGCTGAACGGCAAGCGCTCCACCGCCGAGCGGATCGTCTACGGCGCCCTCGAAGGCTGCCGCGAGAAGACCGGCACCGACCCGGTCATCACGCTCAAGCGCGCCCTGGAGAACGTCAAGCCGACCCTTGAGGTCCGCAGCCGCCGCGTCGGCGGCGCGACCTACCAGGTCCCGGTCGAGGTCCGCCCCGGCCGCTCCACCACGCTCGCCCTCCGCTGGCTCGTCGGCTACTCCCGCGCCCGTCGCGAGAAGACGATGACCGAGCGTCTGATGAACGAGCTGCTGGACGCCAGCAACGGCCTGGGCGCTTCCGTCAAGAAGCGCGAGGACACCCACAAGATGGCCGAGTCCAACAAGGCCTTCGCGCACTACCGCTGGTAGTCGTCACCCCGTCGAACGAGATACGAGAGAGAAAGCCACATGGCTACCACTGCTCTTGACCTGGCCAAGGTCCGCAACATCGGGATCATGGCTCACATCGACGCGGGCAAGACCACGACGACTGAGCGGATCCTGTTCTACACCGGTGTGAACTACAAGATCGGCGAGGTCCACGAGGGCGCCGCCACGATGGACTGGATGGAGCAGGAGCAGGAGCGCGGCATCACGATCACGTCCGCCGCGACGACCTGCCACTGGTCCCTCGAGGGTGTAGAGAACACCATCAACATCATCGACACCCCGGGCCACGTGGACTTCACGGTCGAGGTGGAGCGTTCGCTCCGCGTCCTCGACGGTGCGGTCACCGTGTTCGACGGTGTCGCGGGTGTCGAGCCGCAGTCCGAGACGGTGTGGCGTCAGGCCGACCGCTACGGCGTTCCGCGCATCTGCTTCGTGAACAAGCTGGACCGCACCGGCGCGGAGTTCTTCCGCTGCGTCGACATGATCGTCGACCGCCTGGGCGCGACCCCGCTCGTCATGCAGGTGCCGATCGGTGCCGAGATGGACTTCCAGGGCGTCGTGGACCTGATCCGCATGAAGGCCCTGGTCTGGTCCGCCGAGGCGGCGAAGGGCGAGATGTACGACGTCGTCGACATCCCGGCCACGCACACCGAGATCGCCCAGACCTGGCGCGAGAAGCTGGTCGAGACCATCTCCGAGCACGACGAGGAGATGATGGAGCTGTTCCTGGAGGGCACCGAGCCCACCGAGGAGCAGCTGTACGCGGCCATCCGCCGCGCCACCATCGCCTCCACCAGCCCGGAGAAGGCCGGCGAGGCCACCTTCACCCCGGTGTTCTGCGGAACCGCGTTCAAGAACAAGGGCGTTCAGCCCCTGCTCGACGCGGTCGTGCGCTACCTGCCGTCGCCGCTGGACCGCGAGGTCATCGAGGGCCACAAGGTCGGCGACGAGTCCGTCGCCGTCGAGCGGAAGCCCTCGGACAGCGAGCCGCTGGCCGCCCTTGCCTTCAAGATCATGAGCGACCCGCACCTCGGCAAGCTCACCTTCGTCCGGATCTACTCCGGCCGCATGGAGTCCGGCTCCCAGGTGCTGAACTCCGTGAAGGGCAAGAAGGAGCGCATCGGCAAGATCTACCGCATGCACGCGAACAAGCGCGAGGAGATCCCGAGCGTGGGCGCCGGCGACATCGTCGCCGTCATGGGCCTCAAGGACACGACCACCGGCGAGACGCTGAGCGACTCGTCGAACCCGGTCATCCTGGAGTCGATGACGTTCCCGGCCCCGGTCATCCAGGTCGCCATCGAGCCCAAGTCGAAGGGCGACCAGGAGAAGCTCGGCGTCGCGATCCAGCGGCTCGCGGAGGAAGACCCCTCGTTCCAGGTGCACACCGACGAGGAGACCGGCCAGACCATCATCGGCGGCATGGGCGAACTGCACCTTGAGGTGCTGGTCGACCGCATGAAGCGCGAGTTCAAGGTCGAGGCCAACGTCGGTAAGCCGCAGGTGGCCTACCGCGAGACGATCCGGTCCGCCGTCGAGCGCGTGGACTACACGCACAAGAAGCAGACCGGTGGCTCGGGTCAGTTCGCCAAGGTGCAGATCGGCATCGAGCCGCTCGACGCCGGTGGCGACGACAACTACGAGTTCGTGAACAAGGTCACCGGCGGCCGCATCCCCCGGGAGTACATCCCCTCGGTGGACGCGGGCTGCCAGGAGGCCATGGAGTTCGGTGTCCTCGCGGGCTTCCCGCTGGTGGGCGTGCGGGTCATCCTGCACGACGGTGCCTACCACGACGTCGACTCCTCCGAGCTCGCCTTCAAGATCGCCGGCTCCATGGCGTTCAAGGAGGCGGCGCGCAAGGCGAACCCGGCGCTCCTCGAGCCGATGATGGCCGTCGAGGTCACCACGCCCGAGGACTACATGGGCGATGTCATCGGCGACCTCAACTCGCGCCGTGGCCAGATCCAGGCCATGGAAGAGCGCAGTGGCGCCCGTGTCGTCAAGGCGCTGGTCCCGCTGTCGGAGATGTTCGGCTACGTCGGCGACCTCCGGAGCAAGACCTCGGGTCGGGCCAGCTACAGCATGCAGTTCGACTCGTACGCCGAGGTTCCCCGGAACGTCGCGGACGAGATCATTGCCAAGGTTCGCGGCGAGTAACACGCTCACCGGGAATCCAGGGGGCCCGGGATTCGTCAGGATCCCGGGCCGTCGGCCCGCCCCATCTGACCAACCCGACGTCGTACGGCGTACAAGAACCAGTCCACAGGAGGACCCCAGTGGCGAAGGCGAAGTTCGAGCGGACTAAGCCGCACGTCAACATCGGCACCATCGGTCACATCGACCACGGTAAGACGACCCTTACCGCGGCGATCACCAAGGTGCTGCACGACGCGTACCCGGACCTGAACCCCTTCACGCCGTTCGACCAGATCGACAAGGCGCCGGAGGAGCGTCAGCGCGGTATCACGATCTCGATCGCGCACGTGGAGTACCAGACGGAGAACCGTCACTACGCGCACGTCGACTGCCCGGGTCACGCTGACTACATCAAGAACATGATCACGGGTGCCGCCCAGATGGACGGCGCCATCCTCGTGGTCGCCGCCACCGACGGCCCGATGCCGCAGACCAAGGAGCACGTGCTCCTGGCCCGCCAGGTCGGCGTCCCGTACATCGTCGTCGCGCTGAACAAGTCCGACATGGTGGACGACGAGGAGATCCTGGAGCTCGTCGAGCTCGAGGTCCGTGAGCTGCTCTCGGAGTACGAGTTCCCGGGCGACGACCTGCCGGTCGTGCGCGTCTCGGCGCTCAAGGCGCTCGAGGGCGACGCCGAGTGGGGCGCCAAGCTCCTGGAGCTCATGGCCGCCGTCGACGAGGCGATCCCGACCCCGGAGCGCGACGTCGACAAGCCGTTCCTCATGCCGGTCGAGGACGTCTTCACGATCACCGGTCGCGGTACGGTGGTCACCGGCCGTATCGAGCGCGGCGTCGTCAAGGTCAACGAGACCGTCGACATCGTGGGCATCAAGCAGGAGAAGACCACCACCACGGTCACCGGCATCGAGATGTTCCGCAAGCTGCTCGACGAGGGCCAGGCCGGTGAGAACGTCGGTCTGCTCCTCCGCGGCATCAAGCGCGAGGACGTCGAGCGCGGCCAGGTCATCATCAAGCCGGGTTCGGTCACGCCGCACACCGACTTCGAGGCCCAGGTCTACATCCTCTCGAAGGACGAGGGCGGCCGTCACACGCCGTTCTTCAACAACTACCGCCCGCAGTTCTACTTCCGTACCACGGACGTGACCGGCGTGGTTACCCTTCCCGAGGGCACCGAGATGGTGATGCCCGGTGACAACACCGGCATGACCGTCGCGCTGATCCAGCCGATCGCCATGGAGGAGGGCCTGCGCTTCGCCATCCGCGAGGGCGGCCGCACCGTCGGCGCCGGCCAGGTCGTCAAGATCCTCAAGTGATCAATGTCCCGGCCGCCGATCCCCCC
>NZ_JBPKBH010000006.1:76836-90296 GCF_051388915.1 Yinghuangia sp. YIM S09857
GCCCGCCGATCCCCCCGGATCGGCGGGCGGGGCCTTGTTCCCCGGAAGATCGCACCCCCGTAAGGCGGGGAATAAACCTCGATTGGCCAAGCCGGTACCCCGTACTGCATACTGGTCAAGTTGCCCGTTCGGCCAAGGGATTTTTGTGCGCCTATCACGGCGCCGGATCCGCAAGGCTCGGGTGACATGAGGATTTGCCTCCCCGCCGCCCACCGCAGTTTGTGTGTGTGGACGTCTGGTGGCCGCATCGATGTCCGGCTGCTTGCCGCAGCAGCAAGGACAGTGCGACCCGCTACTCGGCTCCCGAGCCCCGCAAGGGCTTGTCAAGGGTGCCGTCTGAGTAGCAAGGCGACACGCCCGACCGCGGGGGTCGGACGCAAGACTTCCTCCCGCGTCAGCGGGGGTGATCCGCAGCGGTACGAGAGAAGGAATTCGAAGCAGCCATGGCGGGACAGAAGATCCGCATCCGGCTCAAGGCCTACGACCACGAGGTCATCGACTCCTCGGCGCGCAAGATCGTCGAGACGGTGACCCGTACGGGTGCGCAGGTCGCGGGCCCGGTGCCGCTGCCGACCGAGAAGAACGTGTACTGCGTCATCCGCTCGCCGCACAAGTACAAGGACTCGCGCGAGCACTTCGAGATGCGCACTCACAAGCGGCTCATCGACATCCTCGACCCGACCCCGAAGACGGTTGACTCGCTTATGCGTCTCGACCTGCCGGCCGGCGTCGACATCGAGATCAAGCTCTGAGGACGCACCGACGATGACGAAGCAGATGAAGGGCATTCTGGGCACCAAGCTCGGCATGACCCAGGTCTGGGACGAGAACAACCGCGTCGTTCCGGTGACCGTCGTCCAGGCCGGGCCGTGCGTCGTGACCCAGGTCCGCAGCGCCGAGACCGACGGCTACAGCGCCGTCCAGATCGCCTTCGGCCAGATCGACCCGCGCAAGGTCAACAAGCCCCTGGCCGGGCACTTCGAGAAGGCCGGCGTCACGCCGCGCCGCCACCTGGTCGAGCTCCGCACCTCGGACGCCGCCGAGTACACCCTCGGCGACACCATCACCGCGGACGTCTTCGAGGCCGGCCAGAAGGTCGACGTCGCGGGCACCAGCAAGGGCAAGGGCACCGCCGGTGTCATGAAGCGCCACGGCTTCAAGGGCCTCGGCGCCTCGCACGGCACGCAGCGCAAGCACCGCTCGCCCGGCTCCATCGGTGGCTGCGCCACCCCGGGCCGCGTGTTCAAGGGCGTGCGCATGGCGGGCCGCATGGGCAACGTGCGCGTCTCCACCCAGAACCTGACCGTCCACGCCGTCGACGCCGAGAAGGGTCTCATCCTCGTGAAGGGTGCGATCCCGGGTCCGAACGGCGGCCTCGTCCTGGTCCGCACCGCGGCCAAGGGGGCGTGAACCACATGACCAGCATCGACGTTCTCTCGCCGGCCGGCGAGAAGACCGGGACCGTCGAACTCCCCGCGGAGATCTTCGGCGTCCAGGTCAGCATCCCGACGATCCACCAGGTCGTCGTGGCCCAGCTGGCCGCGGCCCGCCAGGGCACGCACAAGACCAAGACCCGTGGCGAGGTGCGCGGCGGTGGCCGCAAGCCGTACCGCCAGAAGGGCACCGGCCGCGCGCGCCAGGGCTCGACCCGTGCGCCGCAGTTCGCCGGCGGTGGCGTGGTCCACGGACCCCAGCCGCGCGACTACTCGCAGCGGACCCCCAAGAAGATGAAGGCCGCCGCGCTGCGCGGTGCCCTCACCGACCGGGCCGTCCACTCGCGCATCCACTGCGTGAGCGCGCTGGTCGACGGCGACGCGCCGTCGACGAAGGCCGCCCGCACCCTGATCGGCAAGATCTCCGAGCGCAAGCACGTGCTCCTGGTCGCCGAGAAGGACGACACCGCCGCCTGGCTGAGCGCCCGCAACCTCCCGCAGGTGCACGTGCTCGACCCCGGGCAGCTGAACACCTACGACGTGCTCGTCTCCGACGACGTGGTCTTCACCAAGGCCGCTCTGGAGCGGTTCATCGCCGGCTCGCCGCAGGGCAAGTCCGCGACCGCCGTTGCCACTTCGAGCGAGCTCGAAGGGAGCGACGCGTGAGCGAGAGCACGCAGGTCACCAGCAAGACCTTCACCGACCCGCGCGATGTGCTGCTGAAGCCGGTGATCTCGGAGAAGTCCTACGGGCTGCTCGACGAGAACAAGTACACGTTCATCGTGGCGCCGGACGCGAACAAGACCCAGATCAAGCAGGCTGTCGCCGCGATCTTCGGGGTCAAGGTCGCGAACGTGAACACGATCAACCGGCAGGGAAAGCGCAAGCGTTCCAAGACCGGTTTCGGCAAGCGCAAGGACACGAAGCGAGCGATCGTCACCCTGGCTGAGGGCGAGCGGATCGACATCTTCGGTGGACCCGTCGGCTGACGGCCGCTGATACGGACGAGGACTAAGAGAAGCCATGGGCATCCGCAAGTACAAGCCGACGACTCCGGGCCGTCGTGGCGCCAGCGTCGCCGACTTCGTCGAGATCACGCGGTCCACGCCGGAGAAGTCGCTGGTCCGCCCGCTGCACAGCAAGGGTGGTCGTAACAACCACGGCCGCGTGACGACCCGCCACCAGGGTGGCGGTCACAAGCGCGCTTACCGTGTCATCGACTTCCGTCGCAACGACAAGGACGGCGTGCCGGCCAAGGTCGCGCACATCGAGTACGACCCCAACCGCACCGCGCGCATCGCGCTCCTGCACTACGCAGACGGCGAGAAGCGCTACATCCTGTGCCCGAACAAGCTGCGTCAGGGCGACCGGATCGAGAACGGTCCGACCGCCGACATCAAGCCGGGCAACAACCTCGCGCTCCGCAACATCCCGGTCGGTACGGTCGTGCACGCGATCGAGCTGCGTCCGGGCGGCGGCGCCAAGCTGGCCCGTTCGGCCGGTGCGAGCGTCCAGCTCCTGGCGAAGGAGGGCGCGTTCGCGACCCTCCGCATGCCGTCGGGTGAGATTCGGATGGTCGACGTCCGCTGCCGCGCCACCATCGGCGAGGTCGGCAACGCCGAGCAGTCGAACATCAACTGGGGCAAGGCCGGCCGCATGCGCTGGAAGGGCAAGCGCCCGACCGTCCGCGGTGTGGCGATGAACCCGATCGACCACCCGCACGGTGGTGGTGAGGGCAAGACCTCCGGCGGCCGCCACCCGGTGTCGCCGTGGGGCCAGAAGGAAGGTCGCACCCGCCGGCCGAAGAAGGCCAGCGACAAGCTGATCATCCGCCGCCGCAAGACGAACAAGAAGCGCTAGGAGCAGTCTCGATGCCGCGCAGTCTGAAGAAGGGACCCTTCGTCGACGACCACCTGATCAAGAAGGTGGACGTGCAGAACGAGAAGGGCACCAAGAACGTCATCAAGACCTGGTCCCGCCGCTCGATGATCGTCCCGGCGATGCTGGGCCACACCATCGCGGTGCACGACGGCCGCAAGCACGTCCCGGTGTTCGTCACCGAGGCGATGGTCGGCCACAAGCTCGGCGAGTTCGCCCCGACCCGGACCTTCCGTGGCCACGAGAAGGACGACCGCAAGTCGCGTCGTCGCTGACCGGCGAGCTAAGGAAACCGAACTGAGATGAACACGGAGACTCCAATGGAAGCCAGGGCCCAGGCGCGGTACATCCGCGTCACGCCCATGAAGGCTCGCCGGGTTGTCGACCTGATCCGCGGCGTCGACGCCGCCGAGGCGCAGGCGATCCTGCGCTTCGCGCAGCAGGCCGCGAGCGAGCCGGTCGGCAAGGTGCTCGACAGCGCCATCGCCAACGCCGGGCACAACCACAACCTCGACACGAACAACCTGTACGTGTCCGAGGCGTACGTGGACGAGGGGCCGACCCTGAAGCGGTTCCGTCCGCGTGCCCAGGGCCGGGCGTACCGCATCCGCAAGCGCACCAGCCACATCACCGTGGTTGTCGCCGAGAAGGAGAGGACCCGCTAGTGGGCCAGAAGGTTAACCCGCACGGGTTCCGCCTCGGTATCACCACGGACTTCAAGTCGCGCTGGTACGCCGACAAGCTCTACAAGGACTACGTCAAGGAAGACGTCGCCATCCGCCGGATGATGACGCAGGGCATGGAGCGGGCCGGCATCTCCAAGGTGGAGATCGAGCGCACCCGCGACCGCGTCCGCGTCGACATCCACACCGCCCGGCCGGGCATCGTCATCGGCCGCCGCGGCGCGGAGGCCGACCGTATCCGCGGTGACCTGGAGAAGCTGACCGGCAAGCAGGTCCAGCTCAACATCCTTGAGGTCAAGAACCCGGAGATCGACGCCCAGCTCGTCGCGCAGGGCGTGGCCGAGCAGCTCTCGTCGCGCGTCTCGTTCCGCCGTGCCATGCGCAAGGCGATGCAGACCGCGATGAAGGCCGGCGCCAAGGGCATCAAGATCCAGTGCGGCGGCCGCCTCGGCGGCGCCGAGATGTCCCGCTCGGAGTTCTACCGCGAGGGACGCGTCCCGCTGCACACGCTGCGCGCGAACGTCGAGTACGGCTTCTTCGAGGCCCGCACGACCTTCGGCCGCATCGGCGTCAAGGTGTGGATCTACAAGGGCGACGTGAAGAACATCGCCGAGGTCCGCGCCGACAACGCCGCCGCGCGTGCGGGCAACCGCCCGTCGCGTGGCCCGGGCGGCAGCGACCGTCCGCGCGGCGGTGGCCGCGGTGGCGAGCGTCGTGGCGGTGGCCGCGGCGGACGTCCGCAGAACGAGGCGCCGGCACCTGAGTCGAACGACTCCGCCGCGCCGGCCGCCGAGGCTGTGGCAGCGTCCACCCCGGCGCCCGAATCCGGAACGGAGGCCTGACCCCGATGCTGATCCCCCGCAGGGTCAAGCACCGCAAGCAGCACCACCCCAAGCGCGGTGGCCGCGCCAAGGGCGGTACGGAACTCGCGTTCGGCGAGTACGGCATCCAGGCCCTGGGCCAGGCGTACGTGACCAACCGGCAGATCGAGTCCGCCCGTATCGCCATCACCCGGCACATCCGCCGTGGCGGCAAGGTGTGGATCAACATCTACCCGGACCGTCCGCTGACCAAGAAGCCGGCCGAGACCCGCATGGGTTCCGGCAAGGGCTCGCCCGAGTGGTGGGTCGCGAACGTCAAGCCCGGTCGGGTGATGTTCGAGCTGTCGTACCCGAACGAGAAGGTGGCTCGCGAGGCGCTTCTGCGCGCCACGCACAAGCTGCCGATGAAGTGCCGGATTGTCCGGCGCGAGGCAGGTGAGGCGTGATGGCGGCCGGGACCAAGGCGTCCGAGCTGCGCGACCTGGCCGACGAGGAACTCGTCGCCAAGCTGCGTGAGGCCAAGGAGGAGCTGTTCAACCTCCGTTTCCAGGCGGCGACCGGGCAGCTCGAGAACCACGGGCGGCTCAAGGCGGTCCGCAAGGACATCGCCCGCATCTACACGCTGATGCGCGAGCGCGAGCTCGGGATCGTCAGCGTGGAGGAGACCGGAGGCGCGGCGTGAGCGAGAAGACTGAGATGACTGAGACGACCCGGGGATTCCGCAAGACCCGTGAGGGCCTCGTCGTCAGCGACAAGATGGACAAGACCGTCGTCGTCGCCGTCGAGGACCGCGTGAAGCACCCGCTCTACGGCAAGGTCATCCGCCGCACGAGCAAGCTGAAGGCTCACGACGAGCAGAACGCCTGCGGCGTCGGCGACCGTGTCCTCCTCATGGAGACCCGGCCGCTGTCCGCCAGCAAGCGGTGGCGCATCGTCGAGATCCTCGAAAAGGCCAAGTAGCGAGCGCTGGGCAGGCCCACTGAGGTGGGCCTGCGCCGCGACGTGATGATCAGGAGTTAGACGTGATCCAGCAGGAGTCGCGACTGCGAGTCGCCGACAACACGGGTGCCAAGGAGATCCTTTGCATCCGTGTGCTCGGCGGGTCCGGCCGGCGCTACGCGGGCATCGGGGACGTCATTGTGGCCACCGTCAAGGACGCGATCCCTGGTGGCAACGTGAAGAAGGGCGACGTGGTCAAGGCTGTCGTCGTGCGGACTGTCAAGGAGCGCCGTCGTGTCGACGGCTCCTACATCCGCTTCGACGAGAACGCCGCCGTCATCCTCAAGAACGACGGTGAGCCCCGTGGCACCCGCATTTTCGGCCCGGTCGGCCGTGAGCTGCGCGAGAAGAAGTTCATGAAGATCATCTCGCTCGCGCCGGAGGTGCTGTAAGCCATGGCGAAGAGCATGAAGATCAAGAAGGGTGACCTGGTTCAGGTCATCACCGGCAAGGACCGCGGCAAGCAGGGCAAGGTCATCGCGGCCTACCCGACGCAGGAGCGCGTCCTCGTCGAGGGTGTCAACCGGATCAAGAAGCACACCAAGGTCGGCCAGTCCGCCAAGGGTGCCAAGACCGGCGGCATCATCACGCAGGAGGCGCCGGTCCACATCAGCAACGTGATGCTGGTCGTGGAGCAGGACGGCAAGAAGGTCCCCACGCGCGTCGGCTACCGCTTCGACGACGAGGGCAACAAGATCCGGATCGCCAAGCGGACCGGTGAGGACATCTGATGACTGTCACCACTGAGGCAAAGGCGCTTCCGCGTCTGAAGCAGCGCTACCGCGCCGAGATCCAGGGCAAGCTGCGTGAGGAGTTCTCGTACGAGAACGTCATGCAGATCCCGGGTGTCGTCAAGGTCGTCGTGAACATGGGTGTGGGCGACGCCGCCCGCGACTCCAAGCTCATCGACGGTGCGATCAAGGACCTGATGGCCATCACCGGCCAGAAGCCGCAGGTCACCAAGGCCCGCAAGTCCATCGCTCAGTTCAAGCTGCGCGAGGGTCAGCCGATCGGCGCGCACGTCACGCTGCGCGGCGACCGCATGTGGGAGTTCCTGGACCGCCTGGTCTCGATCGCGCTGCCGCGTATCCGCGACTTCCGCGGTCTGTCGCCGAAGCAGTTCGACGGCAAGGGCAACTACACCTTCGGTCTGACCGAGCAGTCGATGTTCCACGAGATCGACCAGGACAAGATCGACCGTGTTCGCGGCATGGACATCACCGTGGTGACGTCCGCCCAGAACAACGACGAGGGCCGGGCTCTGCTGCGCCACCTCGGCTTCCCGTTCAAGGAAGCGTGAGCAGCCGCGCGAGCGGCTGAGGATCGCGATAAGGAGAGCTGAAGTGGCGAAGAAGGCCCTGATTGCCAAGGCCGCTCGCAAGCCGAAGTTCGCGGTGCGCGGTTACACGCGCTGCCAGCGGTGCGGTCGCCCGCACTCGGTGTACCGCAAGTTCGGTCTCTGCCGTGTGTGCCTGCGCGTTATGGCGCACGCCGGCGAGCTGCCCGGCGTCACGAAGAGCAGCTGGTAGGCGAACCCCGCCTGCCGGCACCCATCCCGCGTTCGCGCGGGGTGTCCGTATCAAACGCTGTAGGTCCCGCCCGCAGTCGTCCGTGAGCCGCCCCTCCCGCGTGGAGGGGCGCCCACCGGACCGATCGCATCCCGGGAAACCGCGGCGAGAAAGGCCCTGAGGCCGTCATGACCATGACCGACCCCATCGCAGACATGCTCACGCGTCTGCGGAATGCCAACTCGGCATACCACGACGACGTCGTGATGCCGTTCAGCAAGATCAAGTCGCACATCGCGGAGATCCTCCAGCAGGAGGGCTACATCCAGGGCTGGCGGGTCGAGGACGCCGAGGTCGGCAAGAGCCTCGTCATCGACCTGAAGTACGGCCCGAACCGCGAGCGCTCGGTCGCCGGCATCCGCCGCGTGTCCAAGCCCGGTCTGCGGGTGTACGCGAAGTCCACGAACCTGCCGAAGGTGCTGGGAGGGCTCGGCGTCGCGATCATCTCGACGTCGCAGGGACTCCTGACCGACCGTCAGGCCGCCAAGAAGGGCGTGGGCGGGGAAGTCCTCGCCTTCGTCTGGTAACGGGAAAGGAGGATAGGCAATGTCGCGAATCGGACGGCTGCCCATCCCGGTTCCCACCGGCGTGGACGTCACCATCAATGGCCGCGAGGTCGTCGTGAAGGGCCCGAAGGGCACCCTGTCGCACAACCTCGCCGCTCCGATCGAGATCGCGCTCGAGGACGGCACCCTCGCGGTGACCCGCCCGAACGACGAGCGTCTCTCGAAGGCCCTGCACGGGCTGTCCCGGACGCTGGTGGCGAACATGATCACCGGTGTGACCCAGGGATACAGCAAGAAGCTCGAAATCAGCGGTGTCGGCTACCGTGTCGCGGCGAAGGGCTCCTCGCTGGAGTTCGCGCTCGGCTACAGCCACCCCATCGTCGTCGAGGCCCCCGAGGGCATCACCTTCGTCGTCGAGAGCCCGACCAAGTTCGAGGTCCAGGGCATCGACAAGCAGAAGGTCGGCGAGGTCGCCGCGAACATTCGCAAGCTTCGCAAGCCCGACCCGTACAAGGCCAAGGGTGTGAAGTACGCGGGTGAGGTCATCCGCCGCAAGGTCGGAAAGGCTGGTAAGTAGGCATGGCCGTCGGTGTGAAGGCCGGCAAGGGCGTGGCGAAGAAGTCCACGTCCCGCAAGCGTCGGCACATCCGGGTCCGGAAGCGTGTTTCCGGTACCCCCCAGCGGCCTCGTCTGGTCGTGACCCGCTCCACGCGTCACATCGTGGCGCAGGTCATCGACGATCTGGCCGGTGTCACCCTCGCGTCCGCCTCGACGATGGACGACTCCATCCGGGGCAACGAGGGCGACAAGACCGAGAAGGCGCGCAAGGTCGGCGAGCTCGTCGCTGAGCGGGCCAAGGCTGCGGGCATCGAGACCGTGGTGTTCGACCGTGGTGGCAACAAGTACCACGGCCGCATCGCCGCGCTTGCCGATGCCGCGCGCGAGGGCGGGCTGGCGTTCTGAGCCCGCTGGTCCGGACAAGCTTCGTACGACAGATGAGGAATTTCTGATGGCTGGACCCCAGCGCCGCGGTGGCGGCGCCGGCGGCGGCGAGCGTCGGGACCGGCGGGATCGGCGCGACGGCGGCGCCGCCGCCGAGAAGACCGCCTACGTCGAGCGCGTCGTCGCGATCAACCGTGTGGCCAAGGTAGTCAAGGGCGGCCGCCGCTTCAGCTTCACCGCGCTGGTCGTGGTGGGCGACGGCGACGGCACCGTCGGTGTCGGCTACGGCAAGGCCAAGGAGGTGCCGGCCGCCATCGCCAAGGGTGTGGAGGAGGCCAAGAAGCACTTCTTCAAGGTCCCCCGTATCCAGGGCACCATCCCGCACCCGATCCAGGGCGAGGCGGCGGCCGGTGTCGTGCTGCTGAAGCCGGCGTCCCCCGGTACCGGTGTCATCGCCGGCGGCCCGGTGCGTGCCGTGCTGGAGTGCGCGGGCATCCACGACGTGCTGAGCAAGTCGCTCGGCTCGGACAACGCGATCAACATCGTGCACGCGACGGTGGCGGCCCTCAAGGGTCTCCAGCGTCCCGAGGAGATCGCGGCTCGCCGCGGGCTCCCGCTGGAGGACGTGGCCCCGGCCGCGCTGCTGCGGGCCCGCGCGGGAGTGGGTGCGTGATGGCACGTCTCAAGGTCACGCAGACCCGGTCCAAGATCGGCTGCAAGCAGAACCAGCGCGACACCCTCCGGTCCCTCGGCCTCAAGCGCGTCCACGACGTGGTCGTCAAGGAGGACCGTCCGGAGATCCGCGGCATGATTTTCACGGTGTCGCATCTCGTCACCGTCGAGGAGGTGGACTGAAATGGGTGCTGAGAACCCGCTGAAGGTGCACCACCTGCGGCCCGCCCCGGGCGCCAAGACCGCCAAGACCCGTGTGGGTCGCGGCGAGGCGTCCAAGGGCAAGACCGCCGGTCGCGGCACCAAGGGCACCAAGGCCCGCTACCAGGTGCCGGCCCGCTTCGAGGGCGGGCAGATGCCGCTGCACATGCGGCTTCCGAAGCTCAAGGGCTTCAAGAACCCGTTCCGGACCGAGTACCAGGTCGTGAACCTGGACAAGCTCGGTGCCCTGTACCCCGAGGGCGGCGACGTGACCGTCGACGACCTCGTGGCCAAGGGCGCGGTTCGCAAGAACCAGCCGGTCAAGGTGCTCGGCCAGGGTGAGATCTCGGTCGCCGTCCGGGTGAAGGTGCACGCCTTCTCCGGCTCCGCGAAGGAGAAGATCGCGGCGGCCGGCGGCTCGGCCGACGAGGTCTGAGAGCCGACGGCTTCTTAGCAGGGGCGCCACGCCGCTATGGTGGTGGCGCCCCTGCGTCGTATGCGGCCAGGCCGTGCGAGCACCGTAGGGATGCCGGTGCGGGACGACGAGATGTCGAGTCCGCGTCCACACCGCGAATCTCCCGGTCCGTGCGAACTTTCCGCCTTCCGACGCTGTTATTGTCCGTGAGGTTCCAATACAGGGACCTGCCCGTACTCCACGGGACCGATCGATCAAACGACTCGCCCCGACGGGTGAGGCGCAGGAGGCAGTGTGCTCACCGCGTTCGCCCGGGCGTTCCGCACGCCCGACCTGCGCAAGAAGCTGCTCTTCACGCTGGGGATCATCGTCCTGTTCCGGATCGGGTCCCACATCCCGGTCCCAGGCGTGTCCTTCCAGATGGTCCGCAAGTGTGTCGACGAAGCGGACCAGGGCGGCCTCTTCGGCCTGGTGAACATGTTCAGCGGCGGCGCGCTGCTGCAACTCACGATCTTCGCGCTCGGGATCATGCCGTACATCACGGCGAGCATCATCCTCCAGCTGCTGACGGTCGTGATTCCGCGCCTGGAAGCCCTCAAGAAGGAGGGCCAGTCCGGTACCGCGAAGATCACCCAGTACACCCGCTACCTGACGATCGCGCTGGCGATCCTCCAGTCGACCGCGCTGGTCGCGACCGCGCGCAGCGGCTCGCTGTTCAGCGGCGCGGGCGGCGGCGAGTGCCAGCCGGACCAGATCGTGCCGGACCAGAGCCTGTTCCGGATCCTGGTGATGGTCGCGGTGATGACCGCGGGCACCTCGGTGATCATGTGGCTGGGCGAGCTGGTGACCGACCGCGGCATCGGCAACGGCATGTCGATCCTGATGTTTGTCTCGGTGGCGGCCGGCTTCCCGGCGGCGCTGTGGAACATCAAGCAGACCGGCACGCTGGGCGGCGGCTGGGTGGCCTTCTTCACGGTCATCGCGGTGGGCCTGCTGATGGTCGGCCTGGTGGTGTTCGTCGAGCAGGCGCAGCGCCGGATCCCGGTGCAGTACGCCAAGCGGATGATCGGGCGCCGCGCGTACGGCGGGACCTCGACGTACATCCCGCTCAAGGTGAACCAGGCGGGCATCATCCCCGTGATCTTCGCCTCGTCGCTGCTCTACATTCCGGCTCTCATCGCGCAGTTCAGCGGCAGCGATTCAGGCTGGGCGCTGTGGATCCAGAAGAACTTCGTGCAGGGTGACCACCCGCTTTACATGGCGACGTACTTCCTGTTGATCGTGTTCTTCGCCTTCTTCTATGTGGCGATCACGTTCAACCCCGAAGAAGTTGCCGACAACATGAAGAAGTATGGTGGTTTCATCCCGGGCATCCGCGCCGGCAGACCGACTGCGGAGTACCTGAACTACATCCTCACCCGGATCACCTGGCCCGGATCGCTCTACCTGGGCATGATCGCGCTCGTACCCATGATCGCGCTCGTGCTGTTCAACGCCACCAACAACTTCCCGTTCGGCGGCACGAGCATCCTGATCATCGTGGGAGTGGGTCTGGAAACCGTGAAGCAGATCGAGAGCCAGCTCCAGCAGCGCAACTACGAAGGCTTCCTCCGCTAAATGCGTATCGTTCTCGTGGGCCCTCCCGGCGCGGGTAAGGGAACCCAGGCCCAGTACATCGCCGAAGACCTGTCGATCCCCGCGATCTCGACGGGCGACCTCTTCCGCAGCAACGTGGCCCAGAGGACCCCTCTGGGCATCGAAGCCAAGAAGTACATGGACGCGGGCAACCTCGTCCCCGACGAAGTCACCATCGGCATGGTCCGGGACCGCCTCGCGCAGCCCGACGCCGCCGACGGCTTCCTGCTAGACGGCTTTCCCCGCAACACGGCGCAGGCCAAGGTGCTCGACGAGATATTGGCCGAGCACGGGACGAAGCTCGACGCGGTCCTGGAACTCGACGTGCCGTCGAAGGAGATCATCCAGCGGCTGTCCGGGCGCCGGCAGTGCCGTGCCAACGGGCACGTCTGCCACGTCTTCTTCGACCGGCCCAAGGTCGAGGGAATCTGCGACGAGTGCGGCAGTGAGCTGTACCAGCGCGAGGACGACCGCGAGGAGACGGTGAAGCACCGCCTCGACGTCTTCAAGGAGCAGACCGAGCCGTTGATCGGCTACTACTCCGAACAGGGCATTCTCGTGGTCATCGACGCGCTGGGCCGCGTGGCGGACGTCACGGAGCGCGCCAAGAACGCGCTCAAGGCCTTCAAGCAGGACGACGACTAGCAGGATCAGAGCAGCACAGGCGGCATGGGCGGTCCGGGTGTTCACCGGGTCGCCCATGTTCGCGTTCGCCGACGGGTGCGTGCCGGGTACGGGCGGGGTACGCGCCGCGCACGGGTCGCGCGGCGACCAGGGAACACCAGATGTCCGGGACGACCCGCCCGGGCCGACGACGACGCCGAGACGGCGCGGAAGGACGACAAGCCGGTGATCAAGAGGCGGCGCAGCAAGATCGACCGCAAGACCCCCGAGCAGATCGAGAAGATGCGGCGGGCGGGTGCGGTCGTCGCGACGACTCTCGCCAAGCTCCGGGAGGCCGCGGTCCCCGGGACCAGCACCCGCGAGCTGGACGCGCTCGCGGAGCGCAGCATCCGCGAGGCCGGGGCCGTCCCGTCCTTCAAGGGCTACCACGGTTTCCCCGCGTCGATCTGCGCCTCGGTCAACGACGTCGTGGTGCACGGCATCCCGGACGACACGCCGCTGCGCGAGGGCGACCTCATCTCGATCGACTGCGGCGCGATCCTGAACGGCTGGCACGGCGACTCGGCGATCACCGTCGCGGTCGGCGCGGTGCCCGACGAGCTCGCCGAGTTGAGCCGGGTCTGCGAGGAGTCGATGTGGGCGGGTATCGCCGCGGCCAAGCCCGGCGCCCGCCTCACCGACATCAGCCACGCGGTCGAGCAGGCCATCCGGGCCCACGCCCCGGCCTCGGGCGGGCAGTACGGCATCGTCGAGGACTACGGCGGCCACGGCATCGGCACCGAGATGCACCAGGAGCCGCACATCCTCAACTACGGCCGCCCGGGCCAGGGCCCCGAACTGCTGCCCGGCGTCTGCCTGGCGATCGAGCCCATGGTGACGCTCGGGAAGCCGGGCACGTACACGATGCCGGACGAGTGGACCGTGAAGACGACGGCGGGCGGTTTCGCGGCGCACTGGGAGCACTCCATCGCGGTCACCGAAGACGGCCCGGTCGTCCTGACCGCCCTGCCGGCCTAGGAAGACACGACCTGGCCGTGGGCCCGGGGGGGGGGGGGGGGGGGGGGGGGGGGGGGGGGGGGGGGG
>NZ_JBPKBH010000006.1:90365-150980 GCF_051388915.1 Yinghuangia sp. YIM S09857
CCGGACGGCGCGCGGCGGGGGCGTACTATTGACCGCTGAAGCCAGTTCATGCGGTAGGGTCCCCCGCCCCGGTTTCCCATCGGGTGGGTGCGTGCCTTAGACTGACTCGTCGGCTTATCTGTAGCCGTTTTTTGTCACGTCTCCGACTGACCGGTCACTTGTGGCCGTTGCGCGAGCGTGGCCGCGGTGACGCAGACAGCCGACGGTAGATGATCCCGAGTAGATGAAACGCGGAGGACATGCCCAAGAAGCAAGGGGCCATTGAGATCGAGGGCACTGTCATCGAGTCTCTCCCCAACGCCATGTTTCGCGTCGAGCTGCAAAACGGGCACAAGGTTCTCGCGCACATCAGCGGGAAGATGCGGATGCACTACATCCGGATCCTTCCGGACGACCGGGTTGTCGTCGAGCTGAGCCCGTACGACCTGACCCGCGGCCGAATCGTCTACCGCTACAAGTAGGCGAGCCCCGCGTCCACCGCGGACGAGTGGGCGAACCGATAACCGCCTCGGCGATGAGGGTGCCTCCGGGCGCCCTCGTCAGCACGTACCGGAGAGATCATGAAGGTCAAGCCGAGCGTCAAGAAGATCTGTGACAAGTGCAAGGTGATCCGCCGTCACGGCCGGGTCATGGTGATCTGCGAGAACCTGCGCCACAAGCAGCGCCAGGGCTGAGCCCCGGCCGCCGCCCACGGGCAGGCAGAGCACCGCGCACGCGGCACGAGATCGTCGCGCGACGCACCACGTAAGAGTCGTAGCACCCGACCCCCGCAGCGGAACACGCGGGACGCCACCCCCGGTTGGAGGCTGGGGACCGAAGGATCCAAGAGAGGGCCTTCCGGACCGGTGCTGCGCATGACCTCCGACGAACCCAGGAGCCACATACATGGCACGCCTTGTCGGCGTAGACCTGCCCCGTGAAAAGCGGGTCGAGGTCGCACTCACCTACATCTTCGGCGTCGGTCGCACCCGCGCGCTGGAGACCCTGAGCAACACCGGCGTCAACCCGGACACCCGCGTCCGCGACCTGACCGAGGACGAGCTCGTCAAGCTGCGCGACTGGATCGACGGCAACTACCGCGTCGAGGGCGACCTGCGCCGCGAGGTCCAGGCCGACATCCGCCGCAAGGTCGAGATCGGCTGCTACGAGGGTCTGCGGCACCGCCGCGGCCTTCCGGTCCGTGGCCAGCGCACGCACACCAACGCGCGTACCCGCAAGGGCCCGCGCCGCGCCATCGCCGGCAAGAAGAAGCCGGGCAAGAAGTAGTCCGCCGAGCCGGATCATGACGGTCCCCGCTCAGCCGGACCGACGACCTCAGGAGTTTCCAGCAGATGCCTCCCAAGAGCCGTACCGGCGCCAAGAAGGTGCGCCGCAAGGAAAAGAAGAACGTCGCTCACGGGCACGCCCACATCAAGAGCACGTTCAACAATACGATCGTGTCGATCACCGACCCGAACGGCAACGTGATCTCGTGGGCCTCCGCGGGCCACGTGGGCTTCAAGGGTTCGCGCAAGTCGACCCCGTTCGCCGCGCAGATGGCCGCCGAGTCGGCCGCCCGCCGTGCCCAGGAGCACGGCATGCGCAAGGTCGACGTCTTCGTCAAGGGCCCGGGTTCCGGTCGTGAGACCGCCATCCGCTCGCTCCAGGCGACCGGCCTTGAGGTGGGTTCCATCCAGGACGTCACCCCCGTGCCGCACAACGGCTGCCGCCCCCCCAAGCGCCGCCGCGTCTGACCTGAAGCCGAGTAGGAGTTAAAGAACCATGGCGCGTTACACCGGCGCTGACTGCAAGCGCTGCCGTCGCGAGAAGATGAAGCTGTTCCTCAAGGGCAGCAAGTGCGAAGGGCCGAAGTGCCCGATCGAGATCCGCCCGTACCCGCCGGGTGAGCACGGCCGCGGCCGTACCAAGGACAGCGAGTACCTGCTCCAGATGCGCGAGAAGCAGAAGTGCGCGCGCATCTACGGCGTCCTGGAGAAGCAGTTCCGCGGCTACTACGAGGAGGCGAACCGCAAGCAGGGCAAGACCGGCGAGAACCTGCTGCGCATCCTCGAGTCGCGTCTCGACAACGTGGTCTACCGCGCGGGCTTCGCCAAGTCGCGTGACCACGCCCGTCAGCTTGTCCGCCACGGCCACATCCAGGTCAACGGCGTCAAGACCGACATCCCGTCGGCTCGCGTCAGCGAGAACGACATCATCGAGGTCCGCAAGGACTCCGTCGAGCTGACCCCGTTCGTGGTCGCCCGCGCCGAGGCCGGCGAGCGCCCGGTTCCGGCCTGGCTGGAGGTCATCCCCGGCAAGATGCGGATCCTCGTGCACTCCCTGCCCGCGCGTCAGGTCATCGACACGCAGGTGCAGGAGCAGCTCATCGTCGAGCTCTACTCCAAGTAATTCCGGGGTAGCACGACAAATTGGGTCGGGCGGGGCGGTTTCCTACCGTTCCGCCCGTACCCTTGCCATAGCCGTCGGTGTCATATAGCGGGCACCGAAGACATGGAGGACAACCCATGCTGATCGCACAGCGTCCCACTCTGACCGAGGACGTCGTCGACGAATTCCGGTCCCGGTTCGTGATCGAGCCGCTGGAGCCGGGCTTCGGCTACACCCTCGGCAACTCGCTGCGCCGTACGCTCCTCTCCTCGATCCCGGGTGCCGCCGTCACGAGCATCCGCATCGACGGTGTCCTGCACGAGTTCACCACCGTGCCGGGCGTCAAGGAGGACGTCACCGACCTCATCCTGAACATCAAGCAGCTCGTGGTCTCCTCGGAGCACGACGAGCCGGTCGTGATGTACCTGCGCAAGCAGGGCCCGGGTGTGGTCACCGCCGGCGACATCGCGCCCCCGGCCGGTGTCGAGGTGCACAACCCCGAGCTGGTCCTGGCGACGCTGAACGCCAAGGGCAAGCTGGAGATGGAGCTGACCGTCGAGCGCGGTCGCGGCTACGTCTCCGCGGTGCAGAACAAGCAGGCGGGCCAGGAGATCGGCCGCATCCCGGTCGACTCGATCTACTCGCCGGTCATGAAGGTCACGTACAAGGTCGAGGCCACCCGTGTCGAGCAGCGCACGGACTTCGACAAGCTGATCGTGGACGTCGAGACCAAGCCGTCGATGCGTCCCCGCGACGCGATGGCCTCGGCGGGCAAGACCCTGGTCGAGCTGTTCGGCCTGGCGCGCGAGCTCAACGTCGACGCCGAGGGCATCGACATGGGCCCGTCGCCGACGGACGCCGCGCTCGCCGCCGATCTGGCGCTGCCGATCGAGGAGCTTGAGCTCACCGTCCGCTCGTACAACTGCCTCAAGCGCGAGGGCATCCACACCGTGGGCGAGCTGGTCGCGCGCAGCGAGGCGGACCTGCTGGACATCCGCAACTTCGGTGCGAAGTCCATCGACGAGGTCAAGGCGAAGCTGGCCGGCATGGGCCTCGCGCTCAAGGACAGCCCGCCCGGATTCGACCCGACCGCCGCCGCGGACAGCTTCGGCGACGAGGACGACCACGGGTTCGCGGAGACCGAGCAGTACTGAGCCGACTGCTCAGACGGGAGAAATCCCGAGGATCGCAACGCCGAGACCGAGCAGTACTGAGTCGCCCTTCCGCGCTGCGGGGGTCAGTACCGATCCACAGCACGTCGTGCGGGGGCCTTCGGGCCCTCGTACGGACCGCCCCCGGCGATCGCGCCGGGGGCTCGCGTCCGGGCCGACCGGCCCGGGCGGACTGACACCGGTACCTGACACGGCCGGTGCAGGGATACCAAGGAGAAAGCAATGCCCCGTCCCGCAAAGGGCGCCCGCCTCGGCGGCGGCCCGTCCCACGAGCGCCTGCTTCTTTCGGGCCTCGCGACGGCGCTGTTCGAGCACGGTCGGATCACCACGACCGAGGCGAAGGCCCGCCGGCTCCGTCCGGTCGCGGAGAAGCTGATCACCAAGGCGAAGCGCGGCGACCTGCACGCGCGCCGCCAGGTGCTCACCGTCATCCGCGACAAGGGCGTCGTGCACACGCTCTTCGAGGAGATCGGTCCCCGGTACGAGAACCGTCCCGGCGGCTACACCCGCATCACCAAGATCGGGAACCGCAAGGGCGACAACGCGCCGATGGCCGTGATCGAGCTGGTCGAGGCCCTGACGGTCGCGCAGACCGCCGTGGGTGAGGCCGAGGCCGCCACCAAGCGCTCCGTCAAGGAGCAGGCGGCGAAGGCGGACGAGACCAAGGTCGACACCAAGAAGGCCGACGCCGAGGACGCCGACGTCGAGGAGGCCCCCGAGGCCGCCGCCGACGACGCGGACAAGGTCGACACGGAGAAGTGATCCGTCCCCGCGCAAGCGGGGGTGATGCGGACACGTCGACTTCGTCGACATCTTCGTACGACGTGTGCGGGCCCGTTCACCACCTCCAGGGTGGCGAGCGGGCCCGTCCCTTTTGGCTCCCCGGGTCCGCCCCGGGCAGTCGATGACGGACATGCGGAGTGGGGAACAGCAGCGTGAGCACCGAGATCCCGGCGCCGGGAGGCGGTCCCGAGCGTGCGGCTGACGCCGTCGTGCACGGCCCCGAGGGCGCCGCCGCGGCGGCCGAGCCGATCCGGCTGCGGATCGATCTGGCGTACGACGGAACGGACTTCTCCGGCTGGGCCCGTCAGCCCGGCCTGCGGACCGTGCAGGGCACGCTGGAGCAGGCCCTGACGACCGTTCTGCGGCTGCCGGAGCCCGCGCAGCTCACCGTGGCCGGGCGGACCGACGCGGGCGTGCACGCGCGCGGCCAGGTGGCGCACGTGGACATCCCGGCGGAGACGTGGACGATGGACGGCCGCCAGCTCGTCCGGCGGTTGTCCGGAACGCTGCCGCGCGACGTCCGGATCCGCGAAGTCTCGTTCGCCCCCGAGGGGTTCGACGCGCGTTTCGCGGCCGAGTGGCGCCGGTACGCGTACCGCATCAGCGATGCTCCCGGCGGCGTCGACCCGCTGCGCCGCACGCACGTGGTGTGGCAGGACCGCCCGCTCGACGTCGGGCTGATGAACGAGGCCGCCGGCCTTCTGCTCGGCGACCACGACTTCGCCGCGTACTGCAAGCGTCGCGAGGGCGCGTCGACGGTGCGCTGCCTCAAGGAGTTCCGCTGGGCGCGCGAGACGCCGGGCGAGGCGGACGCCGGTCCCGGTTTCACGCCGCTGGTGATCGCCTCGGTGCGTGCCGACGCGTTCTGCCACAACATGGTCCGCTCGCTGGTCGGTGCGATGATCGCGGTCGGTACGGGGCGGCGGCCGGTGCGGTGGCCGGCGGAGGTGCTGGCGCGCGGCGTACGCGACTCGTCGGTGCATGTCGCACCGGCGCACGGGCTGGTGCTGGAGGAAGTGGCGTACCCCTCCGACGAGCGCCTCGCCGAACGAGCCGCCCGCGCCAAGCGGCCCCGCCTCGACATCGTCTAGGACGCCGCGTCGACGCCGTCGCGGGCGCCCCTCAGCCCCGCCGGGGCCGTCACGCCGAGGCCGTCACGCTGCCCGGGCCGTCCAGCCGCCTCACCCGCGCTACTTCCCTTCGAGGGCCTTCTCGGCCTCCGCCTTGGCCTGGTCGTAGATGGCCTGGGAGCGTTCCTCGCCGCGCTGCGTGAGCGCGTCGCGGACGATCTGGTCCAGGTCGTCGCCGGTCTGCTCGACCTTGGGGTCGCCCTTGGCCGGGTCGATGCGGTTGTCCGCGCCGGGATAGCCGCCCACCAGGAACAGGCCGTAGCGGCCCACGGAGTTGGTCTGGCGTATACACGTGACACCCGGCTTCTCCGGGGTGCTCTGCGGGCACAGTTCCTTGACCGCGCCGCCGGGCAGACCCAGCAGCGAGGCCTCGCGGTTGCCGTTGCCCTCGGCCGCGGCGCTCCTGGCGTCGTCCGCCGAATTGAACGCGGCGACCGCGACGGTGGCCGCGGTCCCGTCCGGCCCCGTGACGGTGGCGCGGATGAGCTGGACGCAGCCCTTGCCCCGCAGGATGCCGCCCAGAACGGGGTTGCCGGCGTCCGCGCAGGTGGTGTCGAGGCGCTTGGCGACGACGTTGTAGACGCGGCCGTCGACGCCGAGCCGTGCGGTGGGGAAGAGCGCTTCCGGCGTGAAGGGCCCGGTGTCGAGCTGCGGGTCGGCGAGGACGGCCTTGCTGCCGGGCGCCGGGGGCACGGTCGGCGCGGGCCGGAACGTGGGCTTGGCCCCGCCCGAGTCCGCCGGGTTCTCGGCGCCCTGGGTGGGCGCGGTCTGCGCCGCCGGGCCGGAGTCGTCGTCCGACGAGGCGGTCAGCCAGGCGGCGGTGACACCGACCGCGGCCAGGACGGTGAGCGCGGCGCCGATGCGCAATTTGAAGGTACGGGCCCGCTGACGCCGCCGGGCCTCGCGGTCGGCGAGCGCGCTCCAGTCCGGCGTCGCGGCGGATGTGTCCGGCGTCCCGCGGCCGGACCGCGCCCGGCGGGCGGCGGCTCGGCCCCCGGCTCGGCCCGGTCTGCCGCCGCCGGTGCCCGCGGGGCCGGACTGCGTTGCCCCGTAAGGGTCTTGGTGCTGCTCCCCGGTGTCGTCCAGGGGTGTTCCGGGTCGTATGGTCCACGGCGCCGGTTCGGCCGAGCCCGGGTGATCCCGGCCTCGCCCGTCGCCGTTGGTGTCCGCGCTCACCGCAGCCTCCCACCGATTTCCCGCGGCTTGGTCGGGCGCCGGGCCCGTGCCGGCCCGGTCCGGGCCTCGCTGCCAGGCCCCCGCCATGGGCCCGCAGCATACTGTCGGCCGGACGTGGTGCCCGCACGTGGTGCTGGTAGGCGGTCGGTACGTGGTCGGAAGCGCTCGTGCGGGCGGATACCATGGGACGGCAGGGGAGGGGGCTCGGGGAGCACAGTCCCCCGAGGCTCGTTTTGACCGGCGCCGCGTAAACCCGGTATTCTGCCGGTTCGTTGTGCGTATTGGCTTGCTTGAGTGAAGTCGGTACGCCGGGCGCCGCAAGAGACCCCCGGCAGCACCCCGCATGCTCTGAGATCGAGATCTGAGATCGACATCGCGTGGGAGCCGTCGGGCCCAGCCAAGCGCCATCCCGTCAGCACACACTCACGAAGAAGCGAAGGCTATCGACCGTGCGCACGTACAGCCCTAAGCCCGGCGACGTCCAGCGTCAGTGGCACGTCATCGACGCGACCGATGTCGTGCTCGGCCGTCTGTCCACCCAGGCCGCTGCCCTGCTCCGGGGCAAGCACAAGCCGGTGTACGCGCCGCACGTCGACACCGGCGATTTCGTCATCATTGTGAACGCGGACAAGGTTCACCTGTCCGGCAACAAGCGGACCCAGAAGATGGCGTACCGCCACTCTGGTCACCCGGGTGGTCTCCGCGCGGTCCGCTACGACGACCTTCTCTCCAAGAACCCGGAGAAGGCGGTCGAGAAGGCCATCAAGGGAATGCTCCCCAAGAACTCCCTGGGCCGGCAGATGCTGTCGAAGCTCAAGGTGTACGCGGGTCCGGAGCACCCGCACCAGGCGCAGCAGCCGGTGCCGTTCGAGATCACCCAGGTCGCGCAGTAGTCACGGCCACAACACAGCCGCGATGAGCGGTTGAGGATCGCAAAGAGGAGAATCGTGGCCGAGACCACCGCTGAGGCCCCCATCGAGGAGACGACCGAAGAGGTCACCCTCGAAAGCTACACGTCGGAGTCCCTGGCCGGTCGCTTCAGCGACCCGCAGCCGGGCGCCGCCACCGGCCGCCGCAAGGAGGCCATCGCCCGCGTCCGCATCGTGCCGGGCACCGGCAAGTGGAAGATCAACGGGCGCACGCTCGAGGTCTACTTCCCGAACAAGGTGCACCAGCAGCTCGTCAACGAGCCGTTCAAGATCCTTGAGCTGGACGAGAAGTACGACGTCATCGCCCGCATCTCGGGCGGCGGCGTCTCCGGCCAGGCCGGCGCGCTGCGCCTGGGCGTGGCCCGTGCGCTCAACGAGGCGGACGTCGAGCTGAACCGTCCGGCGCTCAAGAAGGCCGGCTTCCTGACCCGTGACGCGCGCGCCACCGAGCGCAAGAAGCCGGGTCTGAAGAAGGCCCGCAAGGCTCCGCAGTACAGCAAGCGCTAAATCCGGCGCGGGCAGCCTGCATTTTGCATCGGGGCCCGGGGCACAGAGTCTGTGCCCCGGGGCCCGATGCTTTTCCGGCATTACCGGTGGCCGCGCTCGACGCGCGCTTTTGCCTGGCGCGTTCGATGCGTGTTTAGTCCATGTGTCCGGTACTTGTGTTTGCTCCACGTCTTGTGCTCCACGTCTTGTGCTCAATGTCTTGTGATCCATGTCTGATGTGTCGACAGTTTCGACGGCCGCGTGCTCGCGGTGTGATGCGGGAGGTCCGAAGGTGGGACGACTCTTCGGTACGGACGGGGTTCGCGGTCTGGCCAACGGCCGGCTGACCGCCGAGCTGGCGTTGGACCTGGCGGTCTGCGCCGCCCGGGTACTGGGCTCGCAGGGCCGCGCCGCGGGCCACGGACGGCGCCCGTTCGCCGTGGTGGGCCGCGACCCGCGGGCCTCGGGCGAGTTCCTGGAGGCCGCCGTGGTCGCGGGCCTTGCGGGCGCCGGGGTGGACGTCTACCGGGCCGGTGTCCTGCCGACTCCCGCGGTCGCGCACCTGACCGGGCTGCTCGGCGCCGACCTGGGCGTCATGCTGTCGGCGAGCCACAACGCGATGCCGGACAACGGCGTCAAGTTCTTCGCGCGCGGCGGGCACAAGCTGCCCGACGAGGTCGAGAACAACATCGAGGCGCTGCTCGGCACCGAGTGGGACCGCCCGACCGGAGCGTCGGTCGGGCGCGTACAGGACCATCCGGAGGGCCACGCGCGATACGTCGACCATCTGCTCGCCACGCTGCCGCACCGGCTCGACGGCCTCAAGGTCGTGCTCGACTGCGCGAACGGCGCGTCGTCGCGGGTCGCCCCCGACGCGCTGCGCCAGGCGGGCGCCGAGGTGGTCACGATCCACGCGGAGCCGAACGGCCTCAACATCAACGAGGGCTGCGGCTCGACGCACCTGGACGACGTGAAGGCGGCCGTCGTCGAGCACGGCGCCGACGCCGGCATCGCGCACGACGGCGACGCGGACCGCTGCCTCGCGGTGGACGCGAACGGCGACGAGGTCGACGGCGACCAGATCCTCGCGGTGCTCGCGCTGGCGATGCGCGACGCGGGGACGTTGCGTGAGGACACCCTGGTCGCGACGGTGATGTCCAATCTCGGGCTCAAACTGGCGATGCAGTCGGCCGGCATCAAGATCGTCGAGACGGCGGTCGGCGACCGCTACGTCCTGGAGGCCATGCAGGCCGGCGGTCTGACGCTGGGCGGCGAGCAGTCCGGCCACGTGGTCATGCTGGACCACGCGACGACCGGCGACGGCACACTGACCGCGCTGCACCTGCTGTCGCGCGTCGCGCAGACCGGCCGCCCGCTGCACGAGCTGGCCGCGGTCATGACGCGCCTGCCGCAGGTGCTGATCAACGTGTCGGGGGTGGACCGGACGCGCGTGCAGGCGTCGGCCGGGCTGGCCGCGGCCGTCGCGGAGGCGGAGGCACGACTGGGCGGCGGCGGCCGGGTGCTGCTGCGTCCGTCGGGCACCGAGCCGCTGGTGCGGGTGATGGTCGAGGCGCAGACGCACGAGCAGGCCGAGCGGGAGGCCGGGACGCTCGCGGACGTCGTGCGCGCGGAGCTGGCGGTCTGACCGCAGGCCCGGTCCGGCGGTCCGGCCGTCGGGCCTGACCGCACGCCGTCCGATCGCCCGGCCCGGGCCCGGCGGCCCGGAGCGGCGGCGTGTCCCGGTCCCGGCGGCCAGGCCACCTGGGCTCAGCCGCGCTTCAGGCCGGGGACGCCGGGACGGTGCTTGCCGTGCGTGCGGTTCCAGGCGTACCGCTGGAGGAGCAGGGTGCTGGTCCCCGCCACCACGATGGCGACCAGGTTCAGGCCGAGCTGGCCGAGTGAGCCCCCGGCCTGGGTCAGGTCGCCGTACGCCAACGCCACCGCCGCGTTGGCCCCGGCCGGCACGGTGGTGACCGAGATCAGCACGCCGATCAGCGCCCCGGACTTCGACGACGTCAGCGACAGGATGCCCGCGACCCCGGCGAGGACGGCCACCCAGAAGGACAGCCAGTCCGGCTGGTAGATGAACGAGGTCTGCGGGCGGTCCGCCTCCAGCATGTCCTTGCTGAACTCCCCCGACCAGGTGAGCAGCCAGGTGAAGGCCATCGTGACCACCATCGCGATGGGGAAGCCCGCGACCAGGGCGAACGCGGACCGGGCGGCGAGGCCCCGGCGGCGCTGCACAGTGGCCACGCACAGCCCGGCCAGCGGCCCGAACTCCGGTCCCACGACCATCGCCCCGACGATCAGGATCGGGTTGTCGAGCAGCACGCCGCATGCGGCGATCATGCTGGCGATCGCCAGGAACGCGAGGAAGGTGACGGTGAACGTCGACTCCTCGGACGTGGCCTCGGTGATCTGCTCCCACACCACGGCGTCGGCGCCCTCGCCCGGCGCGTCCAACTCCGCCTCGCGGGCCGAGCGGGACAGCGCGACGTCGAGGTTCTCCAGCGCGATCGAGCCGTCCTCGTCGATGCCGAGCGCGCGCAGGTCGTCGAGCACGAGGTTCGCCGACTCGCGGGCGATGTCGCACGCGATCACGTCGCCGGGCGGCGACACGGCGACTCCCGGCCACACGACCAGATGGGTGACGCCCGGCTCCGCTTCGAGGAGGCGGCGCACGGCACCGGACTTCTCGCGCGGCACGATGGCCCTCAGATGCAGCATGCCCGGACGGTAAGCGTCAGAGCTTGCGCAGGCGCAGCCGACTCACCGTGTGGTCCGTGTCCTTGCGCAGAACGAGAGTTGCCCGGCCGCGCGTCGGCAGGACGTTCTGCACGAGGTTGAGCTCGTTGATGTCGCGCCAGATGTTCTCCGCGTAGGCGACGGCCTCGTCCTCGGTCATCGCGGCATAGCGGCGGAAGTACGAGGCAGGGTCGCGGAACGCGGTCTGCCGCAGCTTCAGGAACCGGTTCAGGTACCAGCGGCGGATGTCCGAGGTCCGGGCGTCGACGTACACGCTGAAGTCGAAGAAGTCCGAGACCGCCAGGCGCGGCCGCCCGTCCGCGCCGACGCGGGCGGGCTGGAGGACGTTGAGCCCTTCGACGATGAGGATGTCCGGCTGACGCACCACGAGGCGTTCGTCCGGGACGATGTCGTACGTCAGGTGCGAGTAGACCGGCGCGCCGACCTCCGGCTTCCCGGCCTTGACGTCGGCGACGAAGCGCACCAGGGCGCGCTGGTCGTACGACTCGGGGAAGCCCTTGCGGTGCATGATCCCGCGCCGCTCCAACTCGGCGTTGGGGTACAGGAATCCGTCGGTGGTCAGCAGGGCCACGTGGGGGTGGTCGGGCCAGCGGGCCAGCAGCTCGCGCAGGATGCGGGCCGTGGTGCTCTTGCCGACCGCGACACTCCCGGCGACGCCTATGACGAACGGCGTGGTGCGGCGCTCGTCGTTGCCGAGGAACGTGGTGAGGGCGGAGTTGAGGCCGCGCGTGGCGGCCACGTAGAGGTTGAGGAGTCGGGACAGGGGGAGGTAGACGTCGGTCACCTCGTCGAGGTCGACGACGTCGCCGAGGCCCCGCAACCGCTCCAGTTCGTCGGCGGTCAGGGGCAGCGGTGTATTTGCCCGGAGCCGGCTCCACGCCTCGCGGTCGAGTTCGACGTACGGGGACAGGTCGCGTGCCGTGCCGGGCGTCACGATGGTGTGCACACCACACATTGTCCCCGGGACCCCCGCGCGACCGCGCCCCGGGCTGCTCCGCACGGCGCCCGGGACGACCGTTTAAGCTGACCCCCATGTGCGGCATTGTTGGATACGCAGGTGGTCAGTCGGCGTTGGACGTCGTCATCGAGGGGCTGCGCCGCCTCGAATACCGGGGCTACGACTCCGCGGGCGTGGCAGTGCTCGCGGACGGCGTCCTGGTCAGCGACAAGAAGGCCGGCAAGCTGGCCAACCTGGAGAAGTCGCTGACGGAATCGCCGCTCGCGGTCGGTCCGACCGGCATCGGGCACACCCGATGGGCGACGCACGGCGCGCCCACCGACGCCAACGCGCACCCACACCTGGACAACGCCGACAAGGTCGCGGTCGTCCACAACGGCATCATCGAGAACTTCGCGGTGCTGCGTGCCGAGTTGGCCGAGCGCGGCCACACGCTGCTGTCCGAGACGGACACCGAGGTGGTCACGCACCTGCTGGCCGAGCAGTTCGAGCCGTCGGGCCGCGACCTGGCCGAGGCGATGCGCCGCGTGTGCCGCATGCTGGAGGGCGCGTTCACCCTCGTGGCCGTGCACGCGGACGCACCCGGCGTGGTGGTCGGCGCGCGCCGCAACTCGCCGCTGGTGGTCGGGCGCGGCGAGGGCGAGAACTTCCTCGCGTCGGACGTCGCGGCGTTCATCTCGCACACGCGCGAGGCGGTCGAGCTGGGCCAGGACCAGGTGGTCGAACTGCGCGCCGACGCCGTCACGATCACCGACTTCGAGGGCAACCCGGGCACGTTCCGCGAGTACCACGTGGACTGGGACGCGTCGGCCGCCGAGAAGGACGGCTACGACTACTTCATGCTCAAGGAGATCGCCGAGCAGCCCAAGGCGGTCGCCGACACGCTGCTGGGCCGGATCGGCACCGACGGGCGCCTGCGCCTGGACGAGGTGCGCATCCCGGACCAGGTGCTGCGCGAGGTCGACAAGGTCGTCATCATCGCGTGCGGCACGTCCTTCCACGCCGCGATGATCGCCAAGTACGCGATCGAGCACTGGACGCGCGTGCCCTGCGAAGTGGAGCTGGCCAGCGAGTTCCGCTACCGCGACCCGATCCTGGACCGGCAGACGCTGGTGATAACGATCTCGCAGTCCGGCGAGACCATGGACACCCTGATGGCGCAGCGCCACGCGCGCGAGCAGGGCGCCAAGGTGCTGGCCATCTGCAACACCAACGGCTCGACGATGCCGCGTGAGGCCGACGCCGTGCTCTACACGCACGCGGGCCCCGAGGTCGCGGTCGCCTCCACGAAGGCGTTCCTGACCCAGCTGGTCGCGTGCTACCTGGTCGCGCTGTACCTGGGCCAGGTGCGCGGCACCAAGTGGGGCGACGAGATCACCGAGGTGATCGAGCAGCTCGCCGCGATGCCGGAGCAGGTCGAGAAGGTCCTCGACACCATGGAGCCGGTACGCGACCTCGCGCGCTCGCTGCGGGAGGCCACCTCGGTGCTGTTCCTGGGCCGCCACGTCGGCTTCCCGGTGGCGCTGGAGGGTGCGCTGAAGCTCAAGGAGCTGGCGTACATGCACGCCGAGGGCTTCGCGGCCGGCGAGCTCAAGCACGGCCCGATCGCGCTGATCGAGGACGGCCTGCCGGTCGTGGTGGTCGTGCCGTCGCCGCGCGGGCGCAGCGTGCTGCACGACAAGATCGTGTCCAACATCCAGGAGATCCGGGCGCGCGGCGCGCGGACGATCGTGATCGCCGAGGAGGGCGACGAGGCGGTCGTGCCGTACGCCGACCACCTCATCCGCATCCCGGCCACACCGGTGCTGCTCCAGCCGCTGGTGGCGACGGTGCCGTTGCAGGTGTTCGCGTGCGAACTGGCGACGGCCAAGGGCCACGAGGTGGACCAGCCGCGCAACCTGGCCAAGTCGGTCACCGTCGAGTGACGGCAGGCACCTGACGGGTGCCCCGGGAGCGGCGTGTGCGGCTTCCGGGGCCCGGGGTTCCCGAGCTCATGGCACGGACATCATCACGCGCAGCGGCGCGGACATCGTGGGGCGTCGACCTGGTCGACCTGACGGTCGCGGACGCCGATGCAGAGGCTGAGCCGGGTGTCGCCCGGTTCCGGGACGCGGTGCGCGCCCTCGCGCCGCGGGCCGACCAGGAGGAGTTCTCCGGCCGGGCGGCGGACACGCTGCCGATCGCGGACCGGGATCCGTTCCGTACGCCGTATGCGGTGGTGCACGACGGCACGGCGGTCGGGTTCGGCGTCCTGGACGTGCAGGGGTACCTCGACGAGATCGCCGACGAGCCGGGGCGCGCGGTGCTGCTGCGCGGGTTCTACATCGGTGCGGAGTGGCAGCGGCGCGGGTTCGGCGGCGCGGCGATCCGCGCGCTGCCGGAGACCGCGCTGAAGCTCGCGCCGTGGGCGGAGGTGCTGCTGCTCACGGTGAACGTGCGGAACGCGGGCGCGGTACGGGCGTACCTGGCCGGCGGGTTCGTGGACGACGGGCGGCGCTACTACGGCGGCGATGCGGGGCCGCAGCACATATTGCGTTTGGAACTGGCGGCGTACTGAGGGGGCCAGGGGCGGCCCGGCGGGCACGGCTCGGCCCCGCTCGGCTCGGCCCCGCTCGGCTCGGCCCCGCTCGGCCCGGCCCCGCTCGGCCCGGCTCAGCCCCGCTCGGCCCGGCTCAGCTCGGTGAGCCCTCCTTCGCGATGAGCAGCTTGCGCAGGATGCCGTCGAGTTGGGTACGTTCCTCGTCGGTGAGCACGTCGACCATGCGCGCCTCGTTGGCCACGTGGCCCATCACGATGCCGTCGATGAGCTCCTTGCCGGCCGGGGTCAGCCGGATCATGACGGCGCGGCGGTCGGTGGCACAGGGATGGCGTTCGACCAGGCCCTTGCCGGAGAGCTTGTCCACGCGGTTGGTGATCGCGCCCGAGGTGACCATCGCGGACTTCAGGAGCGCGCGGGCGTTGAGTTCGTACGGTGCGCCCGAACGCCGCAGCGTGGCGAGCACGTCGAACTCGGAGAAGTCCAGGCCGTGTTGGGCGAAGTACTCGCGCAGGCCCGCCTCGACGTGTGCGTGGAACCGGTTGTAGCGGCCGACGAGGGCCATCGGAGCCAGGTCCATTTCGGGGCGCTCCCGGGCCCACTGGTCGACGATGTCGTCCACGGCGTCACGCTCCTCGGGCCGCAGAGGCGTCTGGGTGTACTGCTGCTGCTGTGCCGGCTGCTGCTCGGGCATGCGTTCCGCCTTCTACATGTCAGTGGTGTGGCGTGTATTTGGTCGTGTGCGGGGTGCTGCGGGTGAGGTGTTCCCCGGAAGTTCTACCAGCCTTCATTATCTCAACGTTCATATACTTGACGTTCTCGCTTTGACAGCGTACAACTTATCTCAGCGTTCAGATAGTCAACGTTGAGGGGATGGGGTCATGGGCGGCGTCATGGCAGGCAAGGGTTCGGCGGGGCGGATCGGCGTCGCGGCGGCGGCCGCGCTCGCACCGGCGGCGTGGGGCACGACGTACCTGGTGACGACGGAGCTGCTGCCGGACGGACGCCCGATGCTCCTCGCGGCGCTGCGCGCGCTGCCCGCCGGCCTGCTGCTGCTCCTGCTCGGTCGCAAGCTGCCGAGGGGCAGGTGGTGGGGGCGGGCCGCGATCCTCGGCATGCTCAACATCGGGTTCTTCTTCCCGCTGATCTTCGTCGGGGCGTACCACCTGCCCGGCGGCGTGGCCGCGACCATCGGGGCGATCCAGCCGCTGCTGGTGATCGGCTTCTCGGCGATGATCCTGGGCGCCCGGCCCAGCCGCCGTGCGGTGATCGCCGGTCTCGTGGGTGTCGTCGGCGTCGGGCTGCTGGTGCTCAAGGGCAGTGCGAAGCTCGACGGCGTCGGCATCGCGGCCATGCTGACCGCGATCGTGATCATGGCGCTGGGCACCGTGCTGACCCGCAAGTGGGGCAAGCCCGAAGGCGTCACCATGCTTGACCTGACGGCCTGGCAGCTCACCGCGGGCGGACTGTTCCTGGCGCCGCTGGCCCTGGTCACCGAGGGTGCGCCCCCGGCGTTCACCGGCGAGAACTGGATCGGGTTCGTGTACCTGGGCCTGTTCGGCACGGCGCTGGCGTACGTCCTGTGGTTCCGCGGCATCGACCGCCTCGGCGCCGGGCCGGTGTCGTTCCTGGCGCTGGTCAACCCGGCGGTCGCGACGATCGGCGGCATCGTGGTGCTGGACCAGACCCTGACGGTGTGGCAGGTCCTGGGCCTGCTGCTGGCGCTCGGCGCGATGTTCGCGGGCCAGGCGCCCGCCAGGCCGAAGGGTGAGCCGAGCACGGTCGTGCGGCAGGGCGGCACGGCGGTCGAGGGCGACGGCGTCGAAGGCGAGCGCGTTGAAGCCGAGGAGGCGGACGGTGCGCCCCGCGAGCCGGTGGCGGCCCGCGGCTGAGCCCGGGTGAGGGAAGACGGGGGAAGGCGACGCACTGCCCGAAGGCGGGGTCCACCGGACCCCGCCTTCGCCGTGTGCGGGGACGTGCGGACGGCGGCGGGCGAGGGCGTGCCATGCTGGCGCGGTGATTGTGGGTGTGGGGATCGACGTCGCAGACATCGGGCGGTTCGGGCTGTCGCTGGAGCGTACGCCGGGGCTCGCCGACCGCCTGTTCACCGAGGCGGAGCGGTACGTCCGGCCCGGGCAGGAGCGCGGGGTCGCCTCGCTCGCCGCGCGCTTCGCGGCCAAGGAGGCGCTGGCGAAGGCGCTCGGCGCACCGAGCGGATTGCAGTGGCAGGACGCGGAGATCCGCACCGAGGACTCCGGGCGCCCGGTGCTCACCGTCCGCGGCACGGTCGCCGAGCGGGCGGCCGAACTCGGGGTCACCGGCTGGCATGTGTCGCTGAGCCACGACGCGGGCATCGCTTCGGCTGTCGTGATCGCGGAGGGCTGAGAGGTGTCCGCCGCCGCCAGTACTGCCGGATCCGCCAGACACGAGACAGCCGGGAGGGCAGTCGGGTGCGCGAAGCCCACAGCGTCGAACAGGTCCGGGCGGCCGAGGCCGCGCTCATGGCCGTCCTGCCGGACGGAACGCTCATGCAGCGTGCCGCCGCCGGTCTCGCGGCGACGTGCGCGGGCCTCCTCGGCCGCGTCTACGGGAGTCGCGTCGTACTGCTCGTCGGCAGCGGCGACAACGGCGGCGACGCGCTCTACGCCGGGGCCAGGCTGGCCCGCCGCGGCGCACGCGTCGACGCCCTCCTGCTGAGCCCGCAGAAGGCGCACACGGGGGGTCTGGCGGCCTTGCGAGCCGCCGGGGGGCGGGTGGCGCCCCCCGACGACACGGCGGGCTTTGCGGCGGCCGCAGAGCGCCTCGTCGCCGCGGCCGACCTCGTCATGGACGGCATCGTCGGAATCGGCGGCCGAGGCGGCCTGCGGCCGCCCGCCGCCGAACTCGCCCGGGCCGTCGGAGCGAGCCGCGCGGTCGTGGTCGCGGTCGACCTGCCGAGCGGCGTCGACGCCGACACCGGCGGCGTACCCGCGTCGGCCGACGGCCTCCCGGCGGCTCTGCGCGCGGACGTGACCGTCACGTTCGGCACCCACAAGCCGGGGCTGCTGGTCGACCCGGGCGCGGGCCACGCCGGGGTCGTGGAACTGGTCGACATCGGCCTCGACCCGCCCGAGCCGGTGCTGCGTGCCGCGCAACACGCCGACGTCGCGCGGCTGTTGCCGCGGCCCGCCCGCGAGACCGACAAGTACGCGCGCGGCGTCCTCGGTCTGGCCGCCGGGTCCGAGCGCTACCCGGGCGCCGCGGTGCTCGCGACCGGCGCGGCCCTGCACGGCGGCGCGGGCGCGTTGCGCTACCTCGGCCCGCGCGCGGTCGGCGACGCCGTCCTGGCCGCCCACCCGGAAGTGATGGTGGGTCCGGGCCGCGTCCAGGCGTACGCCGTCGGCCCGGGCATCGACACGGACGACGAGGCCCGCGAGCGCCTGGCGACGGCCTTGGCCTCCGAAGTCCCGGTTCTGGTCGACGCCGACGGGCTCACCCTTCTGGCGCAATCGGGTCCGAAGGCGTTGCGCGGCACCCCGGGCGCACTGCTCACCCCGCACGCCGGGGAGGCGGTCCGTCTCCTCGCCGGACTAGGCGAGGAGGCGGCGCGCGACCAGGTCGAGACGGACCGGATCGCGTACGCCCGGCGGCTCGCGTCCGGCTACGGCGCCACCGTGCTGCTCAAGGGCAGCACGACGGTGATCGCCGACCCCGGCGGCACCGTATGGGTGAACCCGACCGGCACGCCCTACCTGGCCACGGCCGGGAGCGGCGACGTGCTGACCGGCCTGTCCGGCGCGCTGCTGGCCGCCGGGCTGTCGCCCACGGACGCGGCGGTGTGCGGGGCGTACCTGCACGGTCTGGCGGGACGTCTCGCGGCCGAGGACGGCGGGCCGTGCGCGGCGTCCGACGTCCTGCGGGCCCTGCCGGACGCGTGGCGGGAGGTGTGCGGGGGCTGACCGGCACCGGGTCCGACCTGCGCCGAGACGCGCCGCCTGGGGGATCCGGCGGAACCGCGCGGGCGTGCGGGCGCGTGTCGTGTTCCGTCTCGCGGGCGTCCGCGCGCCCGCCGCGCGCTCCCGGGCTTCAACCGGTCGGTCGGGCGGCCGCGTCCCCGCCAGCGTGATCCATGCGGGCCTGCCACACTGGGATACCGATCGCCGCCGGCATCGGGTGCCGATCAGCAGTCCGACCGCCGAACGAGGGGATCCACCGCCCTATGCGTGCCGAAGCCCGGATCGACCTCGACGCGCTCCGGCACAACGTCGCCGCGGTGCGCGAGCGGGTCGGGTCGGCGCAGGTCATGGCCGTGGTGAAGGCCGACGCGTACGGCCACGGCATGGTCCAGTGCGCGCGCGCCGCCCGGCAGGCCGGGGCCGCGTGGCTGGGCACCGCGCTGCCGACCGAGGGTCTGGAGCTGCGCCGGACGGGGGACACCGGGCGGGTGCTGAGCTGGCTGTGGGTGCCCGGCGACCCGTTCGAGGAGGCGGTCGCGGCGGACATCGACATCTCCGTGAGCGGCCTGTGGGCGCTGGCCGAGGTCGAGGAGGCGGCGCGCGCGACCGGGCGTACCGCACGCGTGCACCTGAAGGCCGACACCGGCCTGGGCCGCAACGGGTGCCAGCCGCACGACTGGGACGCCCTGGTCGAGGCCGCCCTGAAGGCGCAGGCCGACGAGCTGGTGCAGGTCGTGGGGCTGTGGTCGCACTTCGCATGCGCCGACGAGCCCGGACACCCGTCGATCGCCGCCCAGTTGGCGGTGTTCCGGGACGCCGTCGCGGCCGCCGAGCAGTGCGGGGTCACGCCCGAGGTGCGGCACATCGCCAACTCCCCGGCGACGCTGACGCTGCCCGAGTCGCACTTCGACCTCGTGCGGAGCGGGTTGGCGACGTACGGCCTCTCGCCGGTGCCCGACGTGTCCGACTCTGCCGCCCTCGGGCTGCGGCCGGTGATGACGCTCGCCGCGTCGGTGGCCTCGGTCAAGCGGGTGCCGGACGGGCACGGGGTCAGCTACGGGCACACGTGGCACGCCGAGGGCGACACCGCGCTCGCGCTCGTCCCTCTGGGGTACGCCGACGGCGTCCCGCGGCATGCCGGCGGCGCGGGCCCGGTGCTGGTCGGCGGGGCCCGGCGCACCGTCGTGGGCCGCGTCGCGATGGACCAGTTCGTCGTGGACCTCGGCGACGACGAGGCGGTCGCGCCGGGCGACGAGGTGCTGCTGTTCGGCCCCGGCGACGGCGGCGAGCCGACCGCGGAGGACTGGGCCCGGGCGGCCGGGACCATCGCGTACGAGATCGTCACGCGGATCGGGTCGCGCGTGCCGCGGGTGTTCCTGGGGGCCCGATGAGCGACCCGACGGGAGTGCCGGCCACCGAGGTGGCGGCGATTGTGGCCGGCGGTTCGAGCGTCGGCAAGCGCGCCGGGATCTTCGGGGCCGCAGTCGGCGTGCTCGCGGTAGGCGCCGCGGCCGGGGTCGCCATCGAGCGCATGACCGTGGGCCGGGTGCGGCGGCGCGCCGAGGCGGAGATGGACGCGATCGCGGAGTACGGCACGCTGCGCGGCGCACCGCACATCGTGACCGCCGCCGACGGCGTCGAACTGTTCGCCGAGGTCGACGAAGCCGCGGACGCGCCGCTGACGGTGGTGCTGTGCCACGGATACACGCTCAACATGGACTGCTGGCACTTCCAGCGGGCCGAACTGCGCGGCGAACACCGTCTGGTGCTGTTCGACCAGCGCAGCCACGGCCGGTCCGGGCGCGGCGCGCCGGAGACATCCACCATCGACCAGCTCGGGGACGACCTGTACGCCGTCATCCAGGAGCTGGCGCCGCGCGGGCCGATCGTGCTGCTGGGTCACTCCATGGGCGGCATGACGATCATGGCGCTCGCCGACCGGCATCCCGAGCTGTTCGGCAAGCGGATCGTCGGCGTGGGCCTGCTCAACACGTCGGCCGGCAAGTGGGCGACCGTCACGCTGGGCATCCCGGCGGCGGGTGCGCGGCTCGTGCACCGGATCGCCCCGGGCGTCATGCGCACGCTCGGGCGGCGGGCCGCGATCGTCGAGGCGGGCCGCCGCGCCGCGCGCGACCTGGTCTACATGTTCACCGAGCGGTACGCCTTCGACTCCGACGTGGACCCGGTCCTCGTGCGGTTCACCGACCGGATGATCTCGGCGACGCCGATCGATGTCATCGCGGAGTTCTTCCCGGCGTTCGAGACGCACGACAAGCTGGCCGCGCTGCCGGTCATCGACCGCGTGCCTACCCTGGTGGTGGGCGGCCAGGGGGATCTGATGACCCCGGCGTCGCACAGCGAGGCGATCCACGAGGCGCTGTCGGGTTCGGAGTTGGTCGTCGTCCCGGAGTCGGGCCACCTGACGCCGCTGGAGCATCCGGAGGTGGTCAATGCGGCGCTGCGCGGGCTCCTCGCGCGTGCCGCGCGCGAACCGTCCCGGCGCGGCGGCGCGCCCGGTGGCTCGCGGCGAAACGGATCGTTGGGCTCCGGCGCCGGACGTGACGCGGCGGGTTAGCGCGTCGTTGGACGTAGGTTCGGGGCGCGGGGGCGCGGTGCCCCGGGCGGCGGCCGGTGCCGCCGGGGCAGCGGGAGCCGGAGCGGAGACAGCTGGATCGGCGCGGCGGATCGGCCGCCGGGTTTGGGGATGGCGTACGTGCAGGGGCAGGAAGCGGTGAACGGGACAGTGCCGGAAGCCCGCGTGGTGGTGGCCACCGGCGGGGAGATGCGCGACCTCGGGCGGCGGCTCGCGGCACTGCTGCGCGGCGGCGACCTGCTGGTGCTGTCCGGCGGGCTGGGCGCGGGCAAGACCACGATGACGCAGGGCCTGGGCTCGGGCCTCGGGGTGCGCGGGGCGGTGACGTCGCCGACGTTCGTGATCGCGCGCGTGCACCCGTCGCTGGTGGGCGGGCCCGCGCTCGTGCACGTGGACGCGTACCGCCTGGGCGCCACCGACGACGTCGCGGGCGAGGTCGACGACCTGGACCTGGACGCCTCGCTGGACGAGTCGGTCACGGTCGTGGAGTGGGGCGAGGGCAAGGTCGAGGACCTGACCGAGGACCGGCTCGCGGTGTTCATCGAACGGGCGGAAGGCGGCGCGGAGGCCGGTCCCGGGCCGGGGGCCGAGTTTGCGGACGCCGGCGCCGAGTCGGTGGAAGAGGTCGGCGACGACCCGCGCGTGGTGACCGTGCGCGCGTTCGGGGAACGCTGGGCGGGCGTCGACCTCACGGCCGCGCTGAAGGCGTAGCCGGTAGGCGGCGCCTCAGTGGGCGGCGGTTTCCCTGGGCGCGCCCGTTCGGGCGGCGGCGTTGTCGCGGGGTGGGGGAACGGTGGTTCCTCCGGTGCCGCCGCCTGTGTTGTCGCCGCCCGTGCTGCCGTCTGAGTCGTCGCCGCCGGTGCTTCCGCCGGTTGTCCCGTCGTCGTCGCCCTCGGTGGGCGGCTGCGAGGTCGTGGGCCCGGGGCCGGATGAGCCGCCGGTGGACGGGGTGCCCGACGTCGGCGGGCCGCTCGACGTCGCGGGTGGGGGAGACGTCGTGCCCGGCGCCGGCGTCCCCGTGCCCGTGCTCGGCGGGGGCGTGGTGGGCGTGCCGGTCGTGGGAGCGGGGACCTCGTCCGAGTTGTCGTCGGCCGGGAGCCGGAAGTCCACGACGGGCTGCCCGGCCGTCGCCGACCGCATGTACGTCGTCCACATCCGCGTCGGCAGGTTGCCGCCGTCGACGCGCGCGAGGCCCGCCGTTCCGTACATGTCCTCGAACTCGTGGCTCGTCGGGTTCTGCCGGAACATCCCGATCGCCGTCGACAACTGCGGCGTGTAGCCCACGAACCAGGCCGACTTGTTGTCGTCGGTCGTGCCCGTCTTGCCCGCGGCCGGCCGTCCCAGTGCCTGTGCGCGCGTCGCCGTGCCCGACTCCACGACCGACTGGAGCACCTGGTTGACGTTGTCCGCCTGGCCCTCGGTGTAGACCTGCTCGTGGTCGTGGTCGGGCAGCCCGACGTGGTCGCCGTTGTGCGTCAGCTCCTCGACCGAGTACGCGTCCACGTGCGACCCGCGCCCCGCGAAGCTCGCGTAGGAGTTGGCCATGTCCAGCGCGCTCGGCGTCGCCGTGCCCAGAGCCAGCGACGGATTGGGCTCCAGGCCCGGGGTGTCGGGTGCGAGGCCGCTGCGGATCGAGTCCTCGACCACCTTGTCGGGGCCGACGTCCATGTTGAGCTGCGCGTACACCGTGTTCGCGGAGACGTCCATGGCCCGCGACAGCGTGATCGTGCCGAAGTCGCGGCCGTCCTCGTTGCCCGGCTGCCACGGCTTGCCGTTCTCCATGACCGGCTTGCCGTTCGGGTACGTGATCACCACGTCGTCGTCGCCGTCGTACCGCGTCTGCGGGGTGATCGGCACGCGCTTCTTGTTCTTCTGCACCCCGTCCCGCAGCCCGGCCGCCAGCACGTACGGCTTGAACGTCGACCCGACCTGCACGTCCCGCCGCGTCGCGCTGTTCACGTACTGCTTCACGTAGTCGGGCCCGCCGTAGATCGCCACGATGCGCCCGGTGGCCACGTCCACCGACGCCCCGCCGACGCGCACGCCCACGTCCTCGGGCCGCGCGTCGGGGTCGAGGTTGTCCTTGAGCGTGTCCTGCACCGTCTTGTACATGGCCTGCGTCTTGGCCTTGTCGAAGGTCGTGCGGATTGTGTAGCCGCCCGCCGCGAGTTCCTGCTCGTCGACGACCTTGTTGTCCAGCAGGTACCGCTTGGCGGTCTCGACGAGGTAGCCGTTCATGCCCTCAAGGCCCGGCTGCGTCTTCGGGTCCAGCGGCTCGGGGAACACCATCGACGCGCGCTCGCCGGGTGTCAGCCACTTGGACTTCACCATGCCGTCGAGCACGTAGTTCCAGCGCGCGAGGGCGTTGGCCCGACCGCGCTCGGTGGTGCTCTTGACGTCGTACACCCCGGGCGCGTTGATGAGCACCGCGAGGTAGGCGCCCTGCTCGACGGTGAGCTGGGACGCGTTCACCCCGTAGTACGCCTGGGCCGCGGCCTGGATGCCGTACGCCCCGCGTCCGAAGTACACCGTGTTCAGGTAGCCCTCAAGGATGTCGTCCTTGGACTCCTCGCGGTCCATCTTGACCGCGATGATCGCCTCCTTGAACTTCCGGGAGACGGTCTGCTCCTGCGTCAGGTACAGGTTCTTGACGTACTGCTGCGTGATCGTCGAGCCGCCCTGGAGCGACGACCCGCCGCTGGTCACCGACTTGAAAAGGCCGCGCACGGTGCCGGTCAGGGAGATGCCTGAGTCGGTGTAGAAGCTGCGGTTCTCCGCGGCCAGGAAGGCTTCCTGCACCTGCTTGGGCACGTCCGACAGCGGGACGTTCTGCCGGTTCGTCGCGCCGGTCCGCACGATCTCGCTGCCGTCGCTCCACTGCCAGATGTTGCTCTGCTTGGTGGCGTCCGCGTTCGCGTGCGAGGGGATCGGGGTGAGCGCGTAGACGACGCCGACGCCGAGGAACAGCAGACCGAGGACGAACACGAACGCCGTCGCGAAGTGCTTGAAGGAGGGGATCCAGCGCCGCACGCCGGACTTGTTCGAGCGCGGGTAGTCGACGAAGCGGCGTCGGCGCGGGACCGTGACCGCGGGCGCGGAGGGCGGCGGGCCGCCGGCGTGCGCGCCGGGGCGGGGGTTGTGCGTCGCCACTCGTCACCACTTCCGCTGTACCCGGTGTCCCGGACCCGAAGCACCGGTCGACCTGCCGTCACTCTGAGGGTGATGGTATGTCGACAAATCGGAAAAAGTGACGTCGCGGTGGTGCGAACACGCGTGCCGAGATGCCGTACGGCCTGGTCACTGAGCCGTACGGGGCATGCCGGGGAGAGCTACTTCACAACATCCGCGGCGCGGCACGGCGGGGTCGGGACCTCGGGGCACGACGACCACGAGCGTGCCGATGAGGTGCGGTGCGGGGCGTCAGGGCACGACGACCACGAGCGTGCCGATGTCGACGAACTCGAACAGGGCCTTGCCGTCCGCGGGCGTCTCGCGCACCCCCGCGTTCTTCGGCCGCGCCGTCGCCGTGGGGCTCTTGGTCGCGGTCGCCCGCCCGGTCGGTCTGCGCGTCGTCGTGGCCGACGGGCTCGACGGCGGCACGCTCCCCGCCGCGACCTGGTCCAGCGGCGTGTCGGTCGCGCTGAAGCCCAGCGTCATCCCGTTGAAGCTCCCAATGGCCACGGTGTTCTCGATCCGCAGCCCGTCGCCGCCGCGCTGCGGGCCCACCGTCTTGCCCTTGACCCGGTACTCGTCCGGTGGTGTCAGCACCGAGCCCGCGACCACGGGGTACGTGCGCAGCGCCTCTTCCTTGCCGTTCACGGTGTCGATCAGCCACACCCGGCTCTGACCGACCGAGTAGACGACGCGCTTGCCACTGCCCGAGTTCGCCGGAATCGCCGCCGGGGGCGGCTCCTGCACCGGCGCCTGCGAGGAACCCGGCGACGCGACCGGCGCGGTCGAACTCGTCACGTCGGCCTTGCGGTCCTTCGGTGCGGTGTCCGCGGCCTTCCAGGCCAGCGCCCCCACGCCGACCAGCGCCACGAGCGTGATGCCCGCGACCGTCGTCCCCGGATTCGCCATGACTTCGCCTCTCGCCCGACCGCTCTGCCCACCCGAACCACGCGTACCGACGGGGCACACCGCACCTCGTGCCGCGCACCCGCCGGCGCCGCCTGCCGCACAGCCGCCACGCGGCCCGCCGTCCCCGACGCGGCCTCGCGCGCAACGCGGCGGCGCGGTACCCCACGGCACACATCGTGCCAGCACCGCGGGCGCGTCCGTGCGAGGCGGTCGGCCGCGCCACGCCGTGGGGATAGCCTTGGGCGGTGCTTCTGCTCGCTTTCGACACCGCCACCCCCGCCGTGACCGTCGCACTCCACGACGGGTCCCGGGTCGTATCCGGTTGCACGCAGATCGACGCGCGACGGCACGGCGAACTGCTGGTCCCCGGAATCGTGGCCGCGCTCGCCGACGCCGGCCGCGGCCGCGCGGAGCTGACCGACATCGCCGTGGGGGTCGGCCCGGGGCCGTACACCGGCCTGCGCGTCGGCCTGATGACTGCCCGGGCTCTCGGCGACGCCCTCGGCATCCCCGTGCACGGCATCTGCACGCTGGACGCGCTGGCGTACGCGGCGGGCGGCGAGACGCCTTTCGTCGCGGCGACCGACGCCCGGCGCAAGGAGGTCTACTGGGCGCGGTACGCGGATGCCCGCACGCGCATCGAGGGCCCGTCCGTCGACCGCGCCGCCGACATCGCCGCCTCGGTCGCGGGGCTGCCGGCCGTCGGTGCGGGCGCCGCGCTGTACGCCGACGCGTTCACGTCCGTGGGCGGCCCCGAGCACGTCGACGCCGCCGCCCTGGCCCGCCTCGCCGTCGAGCGCCTCAAGGACGGCGGCGAACTGCTCCCGCCCGAACCCCTCTACCTGCGCCGCCCCGACGCGAAGGTCCCGGCGAACTACAAGCCGGTCACGCCGTCCTGACCGGGCCCGAAGGCCGAAGGACGGACGGCGTGACCGGCTGCCCGGTCAGACCTGCGGGGTGATTTCCTCCGCGACGCGCATGCTCGTGTCGATGGCCTTGCGGACCTCTTCGAGCTTCTCGGAGTTCGCCTCGATCTCCCGCTTCTGGTAAGCGGATTCGACCGCGAACCAGACACCGGCCACGTTGTTCGCGGCCATGCACTCGGTGTCCGCGACCGCGGTGGCGATCTCCTCGGGGCTCGCGGCCTCCGCCGCCTCCCACCGGGGTTGTCGGCCGGTGGCCTTCCCGCCCGACGCCGACGCACGCGTCGCCGGGCTCCACGGCGTCACCGCCGCCGAGCTGAACTGGGGGCCGCCCGACCCCGGGGCCCGGGCGGCGATGCTCGCCTCGACGGGATGGGCGCCGCACAGCAGACCTCGGCACGGCGACGGTGGTGGCCACCGCCGCCGCCCGGGACTGGACGCCGATCGTCCATCCGCTGATGGTCTTCGCGGCGCCGCTCGTCGGTCTGGTCACCGGCCTGGTGGCCGGCCTCTACCCGTCCTGGCGCGCCGCCCGCATCGAACCGGTCGAGGCGTTGCGGCGCTGAGCGCTACTGCCGGTCGAGCCACGGTTCCAGCAACTGGTCGAGCCAGTCGAGGAGATCGCTGCCGGTGCTCGGCCGGACGCGCAGCACCTGCGGGTCGTGGTCGCTCGCCTGGTCCGCGAACTCCGCGTTGACGTGCACGATGTCGTACTCGAAGCGGGTGATCCGCGGGCTGGTGAGGATGTGGTCGAGCATCTGGCTGTTGCCGTTGAAGACGTAGCCGTACTGCTCGTTCGCGGGCAGTGTCTCGACCAGGGCGCGCAGCGAGCCGTCGCCGGTGAGCGTCTTCAGGGTCGGCGAGAAGGCGAAGTCGTTCAGGTCGCCGAGCACGACCACGTTGGCGCGCGGGTCGGCCTTGAGGATGTCGCCCACGAACCCGTGCAGCACGGCGGCCTGCTTGAGGCGCTGGACCTCGGACGTCCGGTTCGGCGGCTGTGTGCGGCTGTCCAGGGCCTGGTCGCCGCCCTTCGACGCGAAGTGGTTCGCGACCACGAACACCGTGCGCCCGCGGAAGCGGAACTCGGCGGCGAGCGGCTTGCGGCTGTCCTCCCACGCCTCGTCGGTCGGGGCCACCCGGCCCGGGGACAGCGTCAGTTGCGCCTGCCCGAGCCACGTCTTGCGGACGCCGACCGGCGTCGTCGCGTCGCCGCCCGAACGGTCGACGAACTGCACGCGCGCCGGGTCGAACAGGAAGGCGTTGCGGATGTTGCCGCCGGGCTGACCGCCGTCCGCGCCGTCCTGCGGGTCGATCGTGCGCCATTGGTAGCGCGGCCCGCCCGCGGCGGCGACGGCGTCCACGAGCCTGGTGAGCGTCTGGTCGGACGCCACCGTGCCGTCGTTCACCGGGCCGTTGTTGTCCTGGATCTCCTCCAGCGCCACGATGTCCGGCGTCGCGAGGGCGGTGACGATGCCGCGCGCGAGGCGGTCGAACTTGGCCTGCGCGTCTACCGGGGACAGGTTCTCGACGTTGTACGTCGCGACCGCGAGCTCGGTGTTCTTCTGGTCCCGCGTCGCCTCCGGAGTGCGGCCGGACGAGGTGAGCGCGCCCAGGGTCGTGGCGGCGACGCCGTACCCGCCGAAGCTGTCGTACGTCATCGGGCCGGACGTCGGGCCGGTGAGGGTGTCGCCGACATTCGCCTCGGGGAACGGGCGTTCGGCGAACGGGATCAGCGAGGAGACCTTGACGCGGCCGCCGTTCTGCGCCTCGTACGAGCCGTAGAGCGTGCCGCCGGCGGCCGTCGGGTTCCGGGTCGGCTCGACGGTCACCCACAGCTCGTTGAAGTTGTTGGTGGCGCCGACCACGCGGGTGTCGGCGACCTGCACGCGCTGGCTCTCGACCGACTCGTACAGGTCGAGGGCGTAGGCGTCCGGTTGCAGGGGCCGGGTCTCCAGGTTGCCGTTCGCGGTGTACGCGTCGGGCACGGTGGCGGCGTCGAGCGTGACCGGGGCCGGGAGTGCGTTGCCGGACGAGGCGACCGTCCAGGTGGCGCCGGTGAGTTCGGTCAGCGACTGGCCGTTGGTGTCGGCGTTGCCCGGGTAGAACTCCTCGACCTTGCCGCTGACGGTCACCGCGTCGCCGATCGCGACGCCCTGCGGCGTGGTGGACCCGGTGAAGACGAACAGGCCCTCGGAGGTGCGGGGGTCGGCGTCGGGCTGGGCGTCCTGGAACCAGAAGCCGCGGGCGGAGCCGAAGGCGCGGATCGCGGTGACGACGCCGGGGACGGCCGACACCTGCTGCCCGTTCCTGGGGGAGAGCCGCCCGGTGCCCTGGATCTCGTGGATGCGCGCGGGGGACCCCGGGTTGGTGCCCGGGTCGCGCGGACCCTCGCCGAGCGAGTTCAGGGGCGTCGGGGTGCCGGCCGCGAAGTCGGCGGCGTTGTCGTCGGTGTCGGCGAGCGCCGAACCGCGCGCCACGCCCGCGGTGTTGGATGCGCCGGGGACGGGCGAGCCCTCGCGTACCGCGGCGCTGCCGTAGCCGACGAGGTCCCGGATGCGGTCGTCCGCGGCGCAGTCGGCCGCGGTCAGGCAGGTGAGCGCCTCGGTCGAGGCCACCAGCGCGATCGTGCCGCCGGTCGCGGACATGGCGATGGTGCCGGTGGCGTCCGGCGTCGGCAGTGCGAGTGTGCCGCCGGCGCCCTTGGCCTCCGCCACGACGTAGCGGCCGTCCGGGGCGAGGCTCCCGGTCAGGGGAGTGACCTGCCAGCGGCTGGTCGGGCTCGGCACCGCGGGCAGGTACTGGACGGACCATCCGGCGAGGGAGACGGCGTCCGCGGCGCGGTTGCCGAGTTCGACGAAGTCCTGTTGGAGCGTGGCGCCGGAGTTGCCGCCGCCTCCGTAGACCTCGGCGATGACCGCGCTCGGCGACGGGGCGGCCGCGGCGGTCGCGGGCGCGAGCAGCGCGGGTGTCGCGGCGACAACGGCGGCGACCGTGGCCGCGACGGCGCCGGACGTACGCCGGACCCGCCGGGTGCGCGGCGGCAGCGGCGACAACTGACGTGGTGTCACCCGAGACCTCCTGGTGTGGACTGGTGTGGGGGAATCCTGCGGACCGCCGGTGAACGCCGCTCGTCGCGCGGGAGTCCTGCGGTGTGTGGGCGGCGGAACAGCTTGCGGCGGCCGGTGGGCGCGGCGGGCGTTCGCCGGACGGCGCGGGGCTTTTCGGCGGCGTCGGGCACGGGGCGACGTCGGGCACGGGGCGGCGTCGGACCGGGCGATGGACCGGGCGATGGACCTGGGCGTCGGAGCGGGTGTGGGGGCGGATCTTCGCGCGTAGAACCGTTGCGCAGACAGTAGGGCGTCCGCGGCGTCCGGCGGAAGTGGCGCACCGGAGACGGGCGCGCGGTCCTGCGGCGCATTTCGGGCGCATCCGGCGGTTGGCCCTACACTCGCGGCATGACGAGCGCCCCGGTGGTTCGCGCGCTGCGCTGGTGGGACATCGAGCAACTGCTCGCGCTGGAACACGACCTGTTCGCCGAAGACGCCTGGTCGCCGGGCATGTTCTGGTCCGAGCTCGCCGATCCGGAGACGCGGCACTACGTCGTCGCGGAGGACGCCGCGGGAGCCATCGCCGGGTACGCAGGGCTCGCGTGCGCGGGCGGCGAGGGCGACGTACAGACCATCGGCGTACGCCGCGACCAGTGGGGCACCGGCCTCGGCGCCACGCTGCTCACCGACCTGCTGGACGAGGCCCGCCGGCGCGGCTGCCACCACGTCCTGCTGGAGGTGCGCGTCGACAACACGCGCGCGCAACGGCTGTACGAGCGCTTCGGGTTCGTCCCGCTGGGCGTGCGCCGCGGCTACTACCAGCCCGCCAACGTCGACGCCCTGGTGATGCGCTGCGACCTCACGCGCGGGGTGTCGTCCGGTGAGGTGTCACTCGCAGAAGCGTCACCCGCAGAAGCGTCACTCGCAGAAGCGTCACCCGCAGAAGCGTCACCCGCGGCGGCGCTGCCCGTAGAGGAGGCCGGTCGCCGTGACCGCTGACGAACCGCTCGTCCTCGGCATCGAGACCTCGTGCGACGAGACCGGTATCGGCATCGTCCGCGGCACCACGCTGCTCGCCGACGCGGTGGCGTCGAGCGTGGACGAACACGCGCGCTACGGCGGCGTCGTCCCCGAAGTCGCCAGCCGGGCGCACCTGGAGGCCATGGTCCCGACCGTGCACCGCGCGCTGAAGGACGCGGGCGTGGCGATGTCCGACATCGACGCCATCGCCGTCACCTCCGGACCCGGCCTCGCGGGCGCGCTGCTCGTCGGCGTCGCGGCGGCCAAGGGCTATGCGATGGCCCTCGACAAGCCGGTGTACGGCGTCAACCACCTCGCCGCGCACGTCTGCGTCGACCAGCTCGAACACGGCCGCCTCCCGGAGCCGTGCATGGCCCTGCTGGTGTCCGGCGGGCACTCGTCGCTGCTGATGGTGCCCGATGTGACCAGCGACGTACGGCCGTTGGGGGCGACGATCGACGACGCCGCGGGCGAGGCGTTCGACAAGGTCGCGCGCGTGCTGGGGCTTGGCTTCCCGGGCGGGCCGGTGATCGACCGGCGGGCGCGCGAGGGCGACGCGGACGCGATCGCGTTCCCGCGTGGGCTCACGGGGCCGCGCGACGCGGCGTACGACTTCTCCTTCTCGGGCCTCAAGACGGCGGTCGCGCGCTGGGTCGAGGCGCGCGGGCGCGACGGTCGGCCGGTGCCGGTCGCGGACGTCGCGGCGTCCTTCCAGGAGGCCGTGGTCGACGTCCTGACCCGCAAGGCCGTGCGCGCGTGCCGCGAGAACGGCGTCGAGCACCTGCTGATCGGCGGCGGCGTCGCGGCCAATTCGCGGCTGCGGGCAATGGCGGCGGAACGGTGTGCGGCGGCGGGCATCACGCTGCGCGTACCGCGGCCGGGCCTGTGCACCGACAACGGCGCGATGGTCGCGGCGCTGGGTGCGGAGATGGTGCGCCGCGACCGGCCGCCGTCGACACTCGGCATCCCGGCGGATTCGTCGATGCCGGTGACGGTGACGCAGGCTTGATCCGTGGTGGTCCGTGTCCCGGGTCGGCGTGCGAGCGGCGGCGTGGGTGCGGGTGAACGTACCGACCGGAACGACAGGGAGGGGCGGTCCATGACCGCGCGCATCACGGCCGCGATGTGGGAGGCCAAGGCGAACCCGGGCAGCGGCGACGCGCTGGTGGACTGGGTGTACGCGACGGCCCTGCCGTCCCTGGAAGGGGTCCCGGGCCTGGAGCGGGTCGAGGTCTTCCGCAGCGCGGACAGCAGGGTGGTGGTCGTGAGCCTGTGGACGGGCGAGCCGTCGGGCCTGCCCGACCCGCCCCGCGAACTGGTCGCGCGGCCGCCGCACGAATGGGACTTCGAGCAGGTGCAGCGCTGAGGCGCCGCCGACCCCGCGCCCCGTCGTTGGGCGCGGGGTGTCCTCGTCTTCCCGTGGTGCCGTGAAGGTGGTCGGCGGCCGCCGCACTTGGCGGGGTCGGTCCGGAATCCCGGACTCCGGCCCGCCCCCGGCGAGGAGGCCGAATCACAAGCCGGGAGCGGGACGGCCGCACTCATGGCATCGCGCCGCCGCACGAGCCATGCCTTCAGGACTTGAGTCTGCCCCGGTCACCCCGTTGTTTACACCCGTATCGACATTCCCGTGCCTGTCATATGGGTGATGGTGTATGCGCGTCGCGTAGCTTAAGGCGGCATCTTTCGGACGGATCGCCGCAAGCGGGTGCGGCGGTCGAGGCAACCGAAGCGCGGGCGGGGCGCGTACCGAGTGTGTGCGCCGGAGCGTGCGCGGGGCTTCAGGTGCGCGGCGGGAGTGCGGCGGGAGTGCGGCAGGCGTGCTGCGGGTGTGCTGCGGGTGTGCCGCGGGTGTGCAGGGTGGTCGGAGCGGCCGCCGGGACGACGGAAGGGCGCGGGAACGGTGGCGGTGCGTACAGGAGTTCGGTCGGACGGTCGGGCCGGCGGCTTGGCGGGTGGTCGGTCGGACGGCCGCGACGGGGGGCGTACGCGAGGCCGCGCAGCGTCCGGGGCCGCGGGACGGATCGGCGTCCGGCGTACGGCCGCGGTCCTGGCCGTCGCGTCCGCTCTCCTGCTCTCCGCGTGCGGTGGCGGGTCGGGGGAGCGGAAGCCGTTCGGGCCGGACGGGGCCGCGCCCGGCCCGGGCACCGGCGGCGGTACGACCCAGGCCGCACCCGTCCCGGGCCCGCAGGGCACGCAGGCCGCCGTACCGCCTGCTCCCGGCGACGCCGCCGCGAAGGCCGCCCGCTGGGGCCTCCAGCCGCTCCTGCCCGCCCCCGCGCCGCCCGCCGTCAAGCCGGTCAAGGCGAACCCCGCCGCCCCGCCGGTGATCAAGAGCGTGCCGACCGACCAGAAGATCGTCTTCATCACGATCGACGACGGCGCCGAGAAGGACCCGAAGTTCCTGGAGATGGCACGGGACATGAACGTGCCGTTCACGATGTTCCTGAACGACAGCTACGTTCGCGAGGACCCGGAGTACTTCCGGAAGTTGCAGGACATGGGCCACAGCGTGCAGAACCACACGCTCGACCACCCGAACCTCAGGACGCTCGACGCCGAGGCGCAGCGGCGCGAGATCTGCGGGAACCAGGACCGCATCGAGCAGGAGTACGGCGTGCGCCCGTACCTGTTCCGCCCGCCGTTCGGCAACTACAACGCGACCACCGAGCAGGTCGCGGGCCAGTGCGGGGTCGGCGCGATCGTGCTGTGGCGCGAGTCGATGCAGATCGCCGACATGCAGTACCTCGACGCCGACAAGAAGCTGAAGCCCGGCGACATCATTCTCGCGCACTTCCGCGGGCCGTCGGATCTCAAGGGCAAGACGATGACGCAGATGATGGCCAACCTGCTCCGCAAGATCCAGGAGCAGGGCTTCGCTGTGGCGCGCCTGGAGAACTACGTCTGATCGTGCGGCGCTGCGGGCTGCGTCTGATCGTGCGGCGCTGCGGGCTGCGTCCGACCGTAACGTGCCGCGGGTTGCGTCAGACCGTCCCGCGCCGCCGGTTGCCCGACCAGCATGGTCGGCGCCCCGGCGACGCGCGTCAGGAACACCGTTGCGGAGCCGGGGCCGCTCGGCTTCACGCGCTTGCGCACCTCCTCCGGCTCCACGGCCGAACCGCGCTTCTTGACGGTGAGGTTGCCGATCCCGCGCTCGCGCACGAGGGCCTTGAGCCGCTTGAGGTTGAACGGCATGACGTCGGTCAGCTCGTACGCGGTCGCGAACGGCGTCGACACCAGCTTGTCGGCGGTGATGTACGCGATGGTCGGGTCGACCAGCGTTCCGCCGACCTCCTCCGCGACCTCGGCGACGAGGTGGGCGCGGATGACGGCGCCGTCCGGCTCGTACAGATAGCGCCCGACGGGCCCGTCAGGCGCCTGGCGGGCGGCGTCCGCGGCGAGGGAGGCACCGCCCGGAAGCAGGGTCGCGCGCAGCCGCCCGAGGCCGTCCGCGAGCCCGCGGCCCCACCACAGCACCGCTTCCTTCACATCGCCGCCGTACGAGACCCACTCGGCGGCCATCCCGTCCGGCACCACCTCGTGCGGGATGCCGGGCGCGACCTTCGCCGCCCCGTACGGCACGCGCGCGGCCAACTCGTCCAGGAACGAAAGCGGCGGCGAGTACGCCTCCGGGTCGAACACCCGCCCCCGCGCGGTCCGCCGGGCGGGATCCAGGAACGCCGCGTCGAATCCGTCCAGTTCGACCCCCGTGACGTCCGCGCACCGCACCTCGACCAGCTCGGCCAGCCCCAGCGCATCCGCATTGGCCCGCGCCACCGCGCACGTCAGCGGATCGATGTCCACCGCGACAACACGCACCCCGGCCCTCGCCAACGCCAGGGCGTCCCCGCCGATCCCGCAGCACAGATCAGCCGCCCGCGTGACCCCCGTGTCCGCGATCCGCGCCGCCCGGTGCGCCGCGACCTCCGCGCGCGTGGACTGCTCCACCCCGTTCGGCGTGAAGAACATCCGCGCCGCGTCGTCCCCGAACTTCGCCCGTGCCCGCTGCCGCAGCCGAGCCTGCGTCAACGCCGCGGCGACCAACTCCGGCGCGTGCTCCCGCCGCAGCCGGGTCGCCCAGGCCAACTCGTCGGCGACCCGGTACTCCGCCAGCGCCTCAAGCAGCCCGCGTCCCTCGGCCGACCGCAACCGCGCAAATCCCTCGACGTCCACCCGCACATTCTCCGCACCCCGCCCCCGGGGACCCAACCGTCAGAACTGGTCCCTCCACCACGGAAGGTCCATCGACGGCGCGGGAACGGTCATCGCACGCGACAGGATCTTCTCGTCGAGCCGCCGGACCATGGCCCGCAACTCCCGTGCCGCATCCCGCGGCAGGGCATGGAGTACCTCCTCCAGCCGATCCCGAGAGTGCCCGGGGTCGCAGCCGCACTCGGCGATGCCACACCGTGTAGCCGTGTTCCGCGGGTGCAGCCACGCGACGGGTCCATGCGCGAGCCTGGCCCACTGGGCAAGGCTCGCCTCCACCGCCCCGGGCCAGAACCGCACCCGCTCAAGCCGCTCCACCGCATCCTGCGACTTCCGCGACAACCCGGGAACCTCACGCACCCCTCTCCCGGACCGCCCGCCCCCGACCCCGCCCCGCACAGCCGCCGGCGCCCTACGCCCCATAGCCCTTCCGCACCCAAGTCATCCCACAACCCTGCCAGCCCCGCGGCGATGGGGACAGCAGAGGCGGGGGTGGCGGCGGGCGCGGCACCAGGTTCGGGGCCGGGTGCGGCGAGGAGGCGAGCGCGGGACCGTGGTCCGGCGGGACCCCCACCACCAGCCAATACCCCGGGCAGGCAGGACGCGCAGGTCCTCCGACTCCCAGGCAAATCCCACGGCGGCCGCACCCACTCAGACGAGCCAAACCCCCAGCAGTCGCACACCCAGAAGTTCCCCCATAGGAAGGACCAAGACGGCAAGCGTTGGCACTCTAAGTTGACGGAGCGTTAGATCCCCGGTTCCCCCACCTGCACCGGAACCCCCGCCCCACCCCCTGACCTGTGCAAACGCAGTCAACGCCTGTCAGCCCCTGTCGCCCCGACCAACCTCCCACGACCCAGAGACGGCCCAGGATCGATCACCCTCTCGGGACGTCTCCGCACGCCCAAGCCTCGGCAACCACCCCGGGACCGCAACGCACCACGCCCAAGTTCTCGGCAACGCCACCCGCCAGCGGCTCGCCACTCCGACCCGGTCCACGCCATGCCGGGGACCGGGTGGCATGCCGTGGGTCCGCGCGCAGGGCAGCGCAACCCCACCCCAAATCGAGCCACACAGAACGCACGCCAACGGACCCCACTGACCCCAACCCCCACCCCGCTGGAACAAGCGCGCCCCGGCCGCGACCAACGGTCGCGCGGCCGTCCCCAGGCGCCTCGCAGCGCAGCTGCGACCTTCAGAAACACCGGCCGCATGGCCCTGGAAGATGGGCGCTACTTCACAGGACCGGCAGCTCGCGTGCGCTTTTGCGCGCATCCGCCCGCAGTTTCGTCAGCCGTGCGTAGAACGGGTGGTCTTGGTTGTGCTGCAAGTTCAGGGGGAGGTCGAGCTGCTTGATCAACTCAGGTTCCGGAACCCACGGTTCGGTGTGCTCGACCCAACACACACGGGCATTTTCCGCCATCCAGGCGCTGAGTTTGCCCTCACCGGTCGGTCCGAAGTGCTCTCTTTCGCTGACTCCGAAGCGCCGTAGCTCCAGTCCAAGGAGGCAGCCGAGGGTTCGCCGGAGCGTCGAGCCGGAGGCGTTGCCGCGGAAGTGGGTGCTTATCCGCGTCCGCAGGTTCTGAGTGCTGGTTGTCCGGCTTGGCGCAATGCCTACGTAGAGGAGTTGCCCCGACGGCAGTTTGGCGTCTGGAGCGACCTTGAAGTGCCAACCGTAGATGCCGGGCGCAGCCGGAACGGGACTGGGGCGCACGAGTATTTCGCTGGCAGACCGCAGGTTTTCGGGGGAGACGAGCGCTGTGCTCTCGGCGGATGGCTCTTGCGCTTCATCGGTCGTCATGGCCGCACAAGCTACTGGACGGAGACGACATGGCCCGCTGTGTATGTGGTCGACCGCCGTGTAGGACGGGCCACGTCGGGACCTACGGTCGTGCCGAATTCCTGACGGGCCTCTATTACAGCTGGTCGTCGCGGTAGCCTGCGGTGCCGCGGCAGAGTGCTTGGGAAGAGGCGGCTCGTGTTCGTTGCGAAGAGCCAAGCGCCTAAATGCAGTTGCTGCCCACGTGGCCGACCGTCCTAGCACCATCACTGCCGGTGTCGCGAATGGCACCTGACGGAGTCGAGCAGATATCCGTGCACCTGTACCACGGTCGGTGAGGTTGTCGATGATCTGGCTGTCGCCGAGTTGGACGAGGCAGGAACCGCGCCAGCGTGCGAGATGCACGAGGTTGAGCGCTAGGTAGGGGAGATCGGGATCCTCGGGGTCTGCTGGGAGCGCGGAGGCTGCCAGGCCCATGCAGCGGAGTGAGTCGAGTTCCTGGCCGAGTGCGGCGTGTGTCGCGGCCTCGGCGGCGTGCAGCCAGCTGTGCATGAGCTGGGGAGGCTGCTTCGGTTCGCTCCGTGGGCGAACTCGATGAGCTGGAGGGCGCTTTCGGTCTGGAGCACGTACGCCTATTCCGCGGTGGCGAAAGGCTGAATTCTTGGGTCATTGGCTAATCAAGGCGGCGGCCTTGGCGCGTTCGAAGTGCTCCCAGGATTGGTGGAGCGCGCCGGTGTCGATGCCTTGCCACCCTGCGAGGGCGGAGGCGTCGGCCAGGACGTGGGCGAGTCCGGCCCGTTGGGTGGGCGGCATCGCGTGTTTGAGGAGTTGGTCTATCTGGCCGATGTGGGCTGGCATTTCGTCGGCGACGGTGGCGGCTCCGAGCCGGCGGACCTTGAGGCGGATGGCGTTCGTCTGGAAGCGGAAGACGTCCAACAGTTCGTCGTCGAGTTCGCGGGCGCTGTCGAGGCGCGACATGAGTTCGAAGAACTTGGGGGTCTGGCGTGCCCCAGGCCGGTTCGTCCGGTGTGTTGAAGCCCAAGTCATCGGGGTCCCTCGTCGTGGGAAAGGGACGTCGCTTCGACGTCGTCGCGCTGCCCATAGATCCTTGGCCTGGCGGTGCTTGACCGGATGCAGCGGGACGAGCGCTGCATGGTCGGATCCGTCGTGGTGAGCCTGCTACCTCGTGGGCCCTGGGTCGGCGCCCGTCTGCGCGGACTGCGTGTCTGATGCGGGCGGGGGAATCTCGGGGACCGGGTGTTCGGCAGGGGCGGATAACTGCTGGCTCCGGGCCCCTCGGCCACGTCGGAGGCCCAAGCCTGGTGGCAGCGCGGTCCTGCCGACGACCCCGACGACCCCGACGACCTGACCACCCTGACAAGCCTCGCTGATGCGTTGGCGGCGGTCGGCCGTCGTTCGGACTTGAACATCGCCGCCCTGATGTCGGTCGTCGGCATTTCTGGCGGACGTTGAGGTGCAGGGGACATGGCGGATAAGGATCCCGAGCGTTCTCACGCGGCGGACGGCGATGCCTGGCACGACGCGCGGCAGGCCGTAGTGGAGCTGCGTGACGTGCTGATCGCGGCGGGGATGGAGACGGAGTTCAAGACCCTGACCACGGATGTGGATGCGTTCGGGCGCGGCATCGTCAGCCTCGGCAAGGTCATGGTTGGCATGGCTGCTTGGTTCGCGGATGCGCTTGCTCTGGGGCCATGCGTGGAGATCGCCGAATTGCCCTGCGTGGACCAGTCTGCCCCCGAGCGATCAGCGCGGTTCTGGCTGGAGTCTTGGGCGTCGGCCAGTGGCAAACCTGCTGGGCCGGAACGGCGGACCCCACCTCGACCGCCATCGAGATGGGGTCCGTCTGCGCGAGAGGGCTGGTTGTTTTATCGGGTGAAGTAGAGCCATCTCCGGTTCATCGGGGAGCCGACCGATGGTTCAGTGCTGGAGAGCACAGTCATCCGCTGCGAGGTGCAGGCGACGAAGGGTTTCCAGTTCAGTGGTGGGGAAGGCGTGCAGGCGCCACTTGTGGAGATAGCCGTCCTCGCCGTGGATCCGCAGCACCTGCTCGGCAGCTGCCAGGACCGCGTGAGCCAGAGAAGCGCGAGGACGCGTGGACGTCCACACGGGGGTGCCCTTCCCGTCCGGTGTGTCGACGCTCGTCGACATGTCCGGGAAGCGACGGATCGTGATGTGCACGTCGCTGTTGCGGCGACGAAGAATCCACCGTGCCTCTGCTGGTTCGAGATCGAACGAGAACCGCTGGACGTCATCGGGGCCATAGAGGCCCGTCACGCCTTTCAGCAAGTCGGCGAGCGCGTTCGTGCAGTAGCTGACGATGTCCCGGTGCTTCGTCGAACCGTCCCAGATTTTGCACGTCGCCCAGCCGGAGCCGCTCAGCTCCCAGCTGAAGTGCAAGGACCTCGACACTGAATCCCCCCGGTCGTTTATGGAGGACGTTATAGCGGTGCTGTAGACGTGTGACAGCCGGGCACGCCACTGAGTCGGAGGGCTCTCGCTTCGCGAGGAGCGGGCCCTGGCTACGACACGTCAGGGACGCGACCCGGGCCCGCGACCACGCGGTACCGACGACACCGCCGCGGTCTCTTCGGACACTCCCGCCCAGCCTGCCGGGTCACCCGACCGGTGGCCCCCGAACTCGCTGAGGAACACCCCGCCACGGTCGAGGGCGTCGCCAACACGAACGGCCTACGCGTGGCTCCCATTCACGCAGAAATATTGGCTCTCATACGACCGACAAAATCAGGCTGATCATCCACTGACGGCGTAGGGGATCGCCAGGTCGTCCCCAGGGATCTTGAACTCCTCCAATACGAGGGGGCGTTCGTTCTGGTCGAGGGTGACCGGCAGGACTTGGAACAACGGGACCCCTTCGGCGAGACGCAATGTCGTTGCCTCGTCAGGCATGGGTATGAGGGTACGGACGTGCACGACCAAGCGGTTCGTGCCCTGGACCCCCGAGCGGGTGTTCGCCGTACGCGCAGGGCTGCCCGAGCGCTATCAGGCCATGCCCGATGTGGGCGCCGGGTGCGGGCTGCGGCAAGGCGAGATCTTCGGGCTCGGTCCTGACGGCTTCGACTTCGACACGGACACGCTCCACGTGATTCGGCAAATCAAGCTCGTCAAGAACGTCCCTGTGTTCGCTCCGCCGAAGGCCGGCAAGCTGCGCGACGTGCCGTTGCCGCGGGCGGTGGCCAACTCGGCGAAGATCCACATGGAGACGTTCACGCCAGTGAAGATCACCCTGCCGTGGCTGGAGCCGGGCGGGAAGCTCGTGACTCACGAGGTGCTGTTCACGACCGGCGAAGGTACGGCCGTCCGGCGCGAGAACTTCAACGTCTATGCCTGGAAACCGGCCCTCGTCAGTGCCGGTGTCATCCCGCCCAGGCAGCGCGGGCAGCGACACACCGCGTCGCGCGAGGACGGGATGCACGCGCTGAGGCACTTCTACGCGTCGTTGCTGCTGCACGCGGGGGAGTCGATCAAGGCGGTCAGTGAGTATCTCGGACACGCGGATCCGGGGTTCACTTTGCGGGTGTACGCGCACCTCATGCCGCAGAGTAGGGAGCGTACGAGCCGGGCCGTGGACGAGCTGTTCGCCCATGATCACGGCCCAGGGACGGCCCAGGCGGCGTGAACCGGGGGAGGGGTCCGGTTCCCCCGCAGGTGGGATTGGGGTGGCGCGCGTTGGCACTCTAGTTGACGGAGTGCTAAGCGAACCTTAGGGTCTGCATTGGCACTCTCCCTATGAGTGTGCCAATGCGACGGGCAGGTCCGGCACCCGCGACGACGGGCTTACCTGGTCGCCACCTGACAATTACCCCGTGAGATCTCCGAAGGGGGAGGTCGGATCGTGACGACCGCCAGCACCAAGGTTGCCATCAAGCCGCTTGAGGACCGCATCGTGGTCCAGACGCTCGAGGCCGAGCAGACCACGGCCTCGGGCCTGGTCATCCCGGACACGGCGAAGGAGAAGCCCCAGGAGGGCGTCGTCCTGGCCGTGGGCCCCGGCCGCTTCGAGGACGGGCAGCGCCTGCCGCTCGACGTGAAGGTCGGCGATGTCGTCCTGTACAGCAAGTACGGCGGCACCGAGGTGAAGTACAACGGCGAGGAGTACCTCGTCCTCTCGGCGCGCGACGTTCTCGCGATCATCGAGAAGTGACATCGCGGCCCAGGTACGGACGTGCCCAGGCACTGACGTAGGGCCGCCGATTCATCGACCCGCCCCGGGTACCCCGACTGGGGCGCCCGGGGCGGTGTCGTTGATCGCATCTGTTAGGCGTCTAGGCGTCGAGGACGAAGGAACAAGAGGACTCACATCCCATGGCCAAGATTCTTCAGTTTGACGAGCACGCCCGCCGTTCGCTGGAGCGCGGCGTCAACGCGCTCGCGGACGCGGTCAAGGTGACGATCGGCCCCAAGGGCCGCAACGTCGTCATCGACAAGAAGTTCGGTGCGCCGACCATCACCAACGACGGCGTGACCATCGCCCGCGAGGTGGAGCTCGACGACCCGTACGAGAACCTCGGCGCCCAGCTCGCGAAGGAGGTGGCGACCAAGACCAACGACATCGCGGGTGACGGCACCACCACCGCGACGGTGCTGGCCCAGGCGCTGGTACGCGAGGGCCTGCGCAACGTCGCCGCCGGCGCCGCGCCGATGGACCTCAAGAAGGGCATCGACGCCGCGGTCAAGGCCGTGTCGGACGAGCTGCTCGGCACCGCCCGCGCGATCGACGGCAAGGAGGACATCGCCAACGTCGCCGCGCTGTCCGCGCAGGACCGCCAGATCGGCGAGCTGATCGCCGAGGCCATGGACAAGGTCGGCAAGGACGGTGTCATCACCGTCGAAGAGTCGAACACCATGGGCCTGGAGCTGGAGTTCACCGAGGGCCTCCAGTTCGACAAGGGCTACCTGTCGCCGTACATGGTGACCGACCAGGAGCGTATGGAAGCGGTCCTGGAGGACCCGTACATCCTGATCAACCAGGGCAAGATCTCGGCCATCGCCGAGCTGCTGCCGATCCTGGAGAAGGTCATCCAGGCGGGCGGCAACAAGCCGCTGCTGATCGTCGCGGAGGACATCGAGGGCGAGGCCCTGTCCACGCTGGTCGTCAACAAGATCCGCGGCACGTTCAACGCCGTCGCGGTCAAGGCCCCCGGCTTCGGCGACCGCCGCAAGGCGATGCTGGAGGACATGGCCATCCTGACCGGCGGCCAGGTCATCGCCCCCGAGGTCGGCCTCAAGCTGGACCAGGCGGGCCTGGAGGTCCTCGGCACGGCGCGCCGCGTCACCATCACCAAGGACGCCACCACGGTCGTCGACGGTGCGGGCGACTCGGCGGCGATCGCGGACCGCGTCCGCCAGATCAAGGCCGAGATCGAGAACACCGACTCCGACTGGGACCGCGAGAAGCTCCAGGAGCGCCTCGCGAAGCTGGCCGGCGGCGTGTGCGTGATCCGCGTGGGTGCGGCCACCGAGGTCGAGCTCAAGGAGAAGAAGCACCGCCTGGAGGACGCGGTCTCCGCGACCCGCGCGGCCATCGAGGAGGGCATCGTCGCGGGCGGCGGCGCCGCCCTCGTGCACGCCGCCTCGGTGCTCGGCGACAACCTGGGCCTGTCCGGCGACGTGGCCACCGGTGTCGCGGTCGTGCGCCGCGCGACCGTCGAGCCGCTGCGCTGGATCGCGGAGAACGCGGGCCTTGAGGGCTACGTCATCGTCAACAAGGTGCAGGAGCTCAAGGTCGGCCACGGCTTCAACGCGGCCACCGGCGAGTACGGCGACCTGCTCAAGGCCGGCGTCATCGACCCGGTCAAGGTGACCCGCTCCGCGCTCCAGAACGCCGCGTCCATCGCGTCGCTGCTGCTCACCACCGAGTCGCTGGTCGTCGAGAAGCCGGCCGAGCCGGAGGCGGCGGGCCACGGCCACAGCCACGGCGGGCACGGCCACAGCCACTGACGCCAGGCGGCGGTACGGCGGCACCCGCGCAGAACCGCCGCAGGTGAGTCGAAGGCCCCGGCAACGCCACACGGCGTTGCCGGGGCCTTCGGCCTTATGCGCCGACGGATGATCTGGAAGAGTGCGCAGTGCACGAGATCTGACATACCGTCAGGCCAGGACAGAGCAGGACAGAGGGAGAACCATGGGTACGTACGCGATCACCGGTGCGGCATCCGGCCTCGGTGCCGCCACCAAGGCCCGCCTGGAGGCGGACGGCCACCGCGTCATCGGTGTCGACCTGCGCGACAGCGACGTCAACGTGGACCTGTCCACGCCCGAGGGCCGCGCCGAGGCGGTCGCGCGCGTCACCGAACTGGCCGGCGACTCCCTCGACGGCTTCGCGCCCTTCGCGGGCCTCGCGGCGGCGACCGGGCGTTCCGGCTCGCTGATCGTGTCGGTCAACTACTTCGGCGCGGTCGAGGTGCTGGAGGGCCTGCGCCCGCTCCTGGCCAAGGCGGACAAGCCCGCCGTCGTGATGGTCAGCTCCAACTCGACCACGTGCCAGCCCAACTGGGACACCGCGCTTGCGGAACTGTGCCTGGCCGGCGACGAGGCGGGCGCCCGCGAGGCCGCGGACAAGGACATGATGGGCTCCTACCCGGCGTCCAAGGCGGCCCTCGCGTACTACGTGCGCGCCAAGGCGGTCTCAGACGAATGGATCGGCGCGGGCATCCGCCTCAACGCGATCGCGCCGGGCCTCATCGAGACCCCGATGACGGCCGCCGGCAAGGTGGACCCGCTGACCGCCGAGGGCATGAAGATGTTCCCGCTGCCGGTCGGCCGCGGCGGCAGGCCCGAGGAGATCGCCGCGCTGACCGCGTTCCTGCTGGGCCCGGAGTCGACGTTCTTCGTCGGCTCCGTCGTCTTCTGCGACGGCGGTACGGACGCCCTCCTGCGCGGCAAGGACTGGCCCGCGGTGTGGGAGCTGGACATGTCCGCCTTCGGCATGTGAGCCGACCGGCACCTCAGCCGACGCCCGGCGGCGCATCCCGCACGACGACGGCGCTGGCACCCGCACGACAACGGCGCCGGCACCCCGCACGACAACGACGGTGGCTCCGTCCCGAAGCACTACGGGACGGGGCCACCGCCGTTGTCGGGCCGCAGCATGTCCACCGGAACCCGGCCGGAGTCCCTCGCCCGGCCGGCACCCGGTGTCAGCCGGCCGTGGTCACGTCGGTCCGGTTGAGCATCCGGCGCCGACCGTCCATTTCGACGCGGTCGTCCTCGGTGAGCCCGCCCCAGACGCCGTACGGTTCGCGCACCGCGAGCGCATGTTGCGCACACTGCACACGGACCGGGCAACGCTGGCACACCTCCTTGGCCGCGGCTTCCCGTGCGACCCTCGCCGCGCCGCGTTCGCCCTCCGGGTGGAAGAACAGCGCGCTGTCCACGCCTCGACAGGCGGCGGACAACTGCCAGTCCCACAGATCGGCGTTCGGGCCGGGGAGCCGTGAGAAATCAGCCATGAGAGTCGTCCCTCGTGTTCAGGGGCAAATGCAGGGTCGTTCTGTCCTGCTTCCGGTGCCGCTGGTGATGCCGGTTCTGGTGCCTCTTGCTGGGTGTCTCTTGCTGGTGCCGCTGGTGCCGCTGGTGCTGTCGCTGCTGCTGTCGCCACGGTCACTGGTGCGGATGACTCCGCAAGAGGTGGCCTGACCATGCGATCAAACGATGGTGCGAAAGTGCCACAGAATGATCAGTTCCATGCATATATCGGTCTTATGCGCGAAAACCAGTAAAAAATGTGTGCTCCGGCCGACGGGTGTGCCCTGCCACGGGCGGGTGAGGCGGTGTCGCCCGGAATGGTCACCGCGTCGGCGTGCCCTCGGATGGGGTCGGCTCGTTGTGGTAGCGGCGGGCCCCACGGCCCCCGAAGTACCCGCGACCCCAGCCCGTAACCCTTTCGGGTGACGGTCGTTGGTGATGGGTGAGGCGGTCGGCGATTCGCACCCCGTGCGCACTACGCGCGGGGACAGACTCTGGGACACCGGGTGATCACCGATCGCGTAGGCAACGGAACGTACAGGCGTGGAGGCTCAACGTGACGCGGATCTGCTGCGGAGGCCGGCGATGACGACCGTCCTGGTCTGCGACGATTCCCCGCTGGTGCGGGAGACCCTTCGGCGTGCGGTGGCCACGGTCCCCGGCGTCGAACGGGTGACCACGGCCACGAGCGGTGAGGAGGTGCTGCGCCGCTGGGGCGCGGAGCGCTCCGACCTGGTGCTCATGGACGTGCGCATGCCCGGACTCGGCGGTGTCGAGGCGGTGCGCCGGCTGCTGACCGGCGACCCCGGTGCCAGGGTGATCATGCTGACGATGGCCGAGGACCTCGACGGCGTGGCCCTCGCGGTCGCCGCGGGTGCCCGCGGATACCTGCACAAGGACGCGTCGCGCGCCGAACTGCGCGCGACCGTCTCCCAGGCGCTCGCCGACCCGACGTGGCGCCTCGCGCCGCGCCGTCTGCGCTCCGCGGACATGGGTGTGGCGCCGACCCTGACGGCACGCGAGATCCAGGTGCTGGAGGGGATGAGCCACGGCCGCAGCAATGCGGAGATCGGGCGCGAGCTCTTCCTGTCCGAGGACACCGTCAAGACGCACGCGCGCCGGCTGTTCAAGAAGCTCGGTGCGTCGGACCGCGCGCACGCGGTCGCGCTCGGCTTCCGCTGGGGCCTCGTGCGGTGATCGGAGTGGTTCCGGGGCCCTGCGGAGGACCGTTCCCGACACCTGGGGCGAACCGCAGGGTCCGCGGACCGGCATACTGAATCTCATGGGCGGGATCGCCGAGCGCATGCCGGACAGACCGGACAGGGCCGACAGCCGGGTGGATGACGGCCTGCGTGCCGTGGTTGTTCGGGCTGTCCAGGGGGACCTCCAGGCCACCGACGAACTGCTGGCGTACGTGCGCCCCTTGGTGCTCAGGTACTGCCGGGCGAGACTCGGCCGGGTGCCCGGGGCCGAGCACGCCGCGGACGACGCGGCGCAGGAGGTGTGCCTCGCGGTGCTGTCCGCGCTGCCGCGGTACCGCGACGAGGGCCGCCCGTTCGAGGCCTTCGTGTTCGGCATCGCGGCGCACAAGGTCGTCGACGTGCAGCGGGCCGCGGTCCGGGCCGCCGTGCCGACCTGCGACCTGCCCGAGGCGATCGACGACTACCCCGGCCCCGAGGACCAGGTCGTACGCCGCAGCGATGCCGCGCAGGCCCGGGCGCTGCTCGGCCGACTGCCCGACAACCTGCGCGAACTCCTCGTGCTGCGGGTCGCGGTCGGCCTCTCCGCGGAGGAGACCGGCCGGGCGATGGGCATGTCCCCCGGTGCGGTACGCGTCGCGCAGCACCGTGCGCTGTCCCGACTGCGCGCGCTCGCGGAGGAGGAGATGACGGCGTGAACGCGGGGATCCCGGGGACGCGCCCGGTGCGGGTCGGCACCCCGACCCCCCGTGCACTCGCGGACCTCGGACTCCTGCGCAGCGACGACGAACTGGTGGAGACCCTGCGGCTGCGCAACGGCCGTCCGCACGGTGACCGGCTCGCGCGCCTCTTCCACGCCCTCCTCGCCGAGGTCGACGCCGTGCCGGCGGTGCGGCGGGCGGTGACGGACCGCTGCTGACGCGCTCGGCGGAACAGTGCGCCGAACGGCGTGGTTGAAGAGTGTGCCGAACGGTGCGGGTGAACCGTGCACTTGAACAGTGCGGTTGAACAGTGCGGTTGAACGGTGCGGCGGTCGGATCGGACGCTCCGGAACCGGCTGCCGTCGGACCCGAGTAGCATTGGTCCCCATCCCACCGGCACACCACCGGGACGGCCGTACCCGCGTGCGCGGCGGTCGACCCCGGCGGAGCCGTCGTTTTTCCCGCGGCCACGGCGGCGGAGGCGCACGGCGGTGCCGGTCGGCTCGATCGGGTCGCTCCAGTCGAACCGCCCAGTCGATCACTTCCAACCGGAACCGGAAGGTGTCATGAGTCTCACGGCCGACGGCGTACCCGAGAAGTTCGCGATGCTCGGGCTGACCTACGACGACGTCCTGCTGCTGCCCGGGGCGTCGGATGTCGTGCCGAGCGAGGTCGACACCACGTCCCGCGTGACGCGCAACATCAGCGTGCGCATCCCCCTGCTCTCGTCCGCGATGGACACCGTCACCGAGTCGCGCATGGCGATCGCGATGGCCCGTCAGGGCGGCGTCGGCGTCCTGCACCGCAACCTGTCGATCGAGGACCAGGCCAACCAGGTCGACCTGGTGAAGCGCTCCGAGGCCGGCATGGTGATCGACCCGATCACGATCGGTCCGGACGCGACACTGCGCGAAGCCGACGAGCTGTGCGCGCGCTACCGCATCAGCGGCGTCCCGGTCACCGACGAGAACGGCCGCCTGCTCGGCATCGTCACCAACCGCGACCTGCGCTTCGAGGTGGACCACGCGCGCCGGGTCCGCGAGGTCATGACGCCGATGCCGCTGGTCACCGGTCCGGTCGGGATCAGCGGCGAGGACGCCATGGAGCTGCTGCGCCGCCACAAGGTGGAGAAGCTGCCGCTCATCGACGACGCGGGCCGGCTGCGGGGGCTCATCACCGTCAAGGACTTCGTCAAGAGCGAGAAGTACCCGTACGCCACCAAGGACGCCGACGGTCGCCTCGTCGTCGGCGCCGCGGTCGGCACCGGGGACGACGGCTTCCGCCGCGTGCAGGCGCTGGTCGAGGCGGGCGTCGACTTCATCGTCGTGGACAGCGCGCACGGCCACTCGCGCGGCGTGCTCGACATGATCGCCAAGGTCAAGGCCAACACCAAGGTCGACGTCGTGGGCGGCAACATCGCCACGCGCGACGGTGCCCAGGCACTCGTCGACGCGGGCGTGGACGGCGTCAAGGTCGGTGTCGGACCGGGCTCGATCTGCACCACGCGCGTCGTCGCGGGCGTCGGCGCCCCGCAGGTCACCGCCATCTACGAGGCCGCGCGGGCGTGCGGCCCGGCGGGCGTCCCGGTCATCGGGGACGGCGGCCTCCAGTACTCCGGCGACATCGCGAAGGCCGTCGCGGCCGGCGCGGACACCGTGATGCTCGGCAGCCTGCTCGCGGGCTGCGAGGAGAGCCCGGGCGAGCTGATCTTCATCAACGGCAAGCAGTTCAAGAGCTACCGGGGCATGGGCTCGCTGGGCGCCATGCAGTCGCGCGGCCAGGCCAAGTCGTTCTCCAAGGACCGCTACTTCCAGGACGACGTGCTGTCCGAGGACAAGCTAGTCCCCGAGGGCATCGAGGGCCAGGTGCCGTACCGCGGCCCGCTGGCGGCCGTCGCGCACCAGCTCATCGGCGGGCTGCGCGCGTCGATGGGGTACGCGGGCGCGGCCACGGTCCCCGACCTCAAGGTGCGCGGCCGGTTCGTCCGGATCACCGCCGCCGGGCTGCGCGAGTCGCACCCGCACGACATCAACATGACGGTCGAGGCGCCGAACTACTCGTCGCGCTGAACCGGGTCTCCGCTCGGGGCGGTCGGGGACCCGAGGTTCCGGGCGGTCGGGAACCGGAGGTTCCGGGCCGCCCCGTACGCTTGTCCGCGGGCAGGTCCCACGACCACCGCCCGACCACCCGGATGCACCGGTCCGCGGGACGTGCCACGCCACGTGCCGGGACAAACCCGGCGATATCCGAAACCATTCAGACACACCGTGCAGAGAACACGTGAACGTGAACACTGTTCGACGGTCAGACGGCAGGAGAGGCGCAACGTGACTGAGGTCGAGATCGGTCGAGGCAAGCGGGGCCGCCGCGCCTTCCACTTCGACGACGTCGCCATCGTCCCGAGCCGGCGTACGCGCGACCCCGAAGAGGTCTCGATCGCCTGGCAGATCGACGCGTACCGGTTCGAGCTGCCGTTCCTGACCGCGCCGATGGACAGCGTGGTGTCGCCGGACACCGCCATCGCGGTGGGCCGCATGGGCGGCCTCGGGGTGCTCAACCTCGAAGGCCTGTGGACGCGCTACGAGGACCCGAGCGCGCTGCTCGCCGAGATCGGCACCCTCGACGAGGCCACCGCGACGAGCCGGATGCAGGAGATCTACGCCGAGCCCATCAAGGCGGAGCTGATCGGCGAGCGCATCAAGCAGATCCGCGACGCGGGCGTGGTCACCGCCGCGGCGCTGTCCCCGCAGCGCACCGCGCAGTACCACGAGGCGGTCATCGACGCGGGCGTCGACATCTTCGTCATCCGCGGTACGACGGTCTCCGCCGAGCACGTCTCCGGGCGCGCCGAGCCGCTCAACCTCAAGCAGTTCATCTACGACCTCGACGTGCCGGTGATCGTCGGCGGCTGTGCGACGTACCAGGGCGCGCTGCACCTCATGCGCACCGGCGCGGCGGGCGTGCTGGTCGGCTTCGGCGGCGGGGCGGCGCACACCACGCGCCGCGTGCTCGGCGTCGCGGTGCCGATGGCGACCGCCGTCGCGGACGTCGCCGAGGCGCGCCGCGACTACCTCGACGAGTCGGGCGGCCGCTACGTGCACGTCATCGCGGACGGCAGCGTGGGCCGCAGCGGCGACATCGCCAAGGCGGTCGCGTGCGGCGCGGACGCCGTGATGATCGGCTCCGCCCTCGCCCGCGCCACCGACGCGCCGGGCCGCGGCCACCACTGGGGCTCCGAGGCCCACCACCCCGAACTGCCGCGCGGCCGCCGCATGAACCTGGGCGCGGTCGGCACCCTGGAGGAGGTGCTGAACGGCCCGTCGCACGTCTCGGACGGCTCGATGAACCTCTTCGGCGCCCTGCGGCGCGCGATGGCGACCACGGGCTACACGGACCTGAAGAAGTTCCAGCAGGTCGAGGTGACGGTGTCACCGCAGCACTGATTCGTCCGGGACGTTTGCCCGGGCGCTGATCGCTGGAGTCGTTCGCCCGGACGGCGGCGGCGCGCGGTCGGCGCCGAACCGCCGCATGACCCGCATACTCCGTGCTCCCGTCGCCCGTGCTCCCGCCACCGCGGAGGGCCGGTCGGCGGGAGCGCGCGTTTGCGGCGCCAACGACTCTGCCCCGCAGGCGGGTTCGAGCGGGCGGCCGCCCTGCCGCTTTGCGGGCTCGGTCGACCGTCGAACCGGTCCTGGTGTTCGCGCGGCCGGACGAGGGCGCGGTCGCCCGGTCGGCGGGCGGGCACGTGCTGCTCCTGACGCGCCCGTCGCGACGGGCGCGTGGTGGTTCCGGCCCGCGCCGCCCCGGTGGGCGTGATCAGCCGGCCCGGGTGTCGCGGAAGTGCTCCAGGGCGATGCGCAGTTGCTCCTCGTACTGGGCCCATGAGGGGCCGTCGGGCACGGCTGTCCACAGGTTGTAACTGGTACCGCCGACCTGCCAGCGGACGTCCTTGATGTGCCGCGGGCCGTCGGCAGAGTTGTACGTGTACTCCCAGCTCGCGGACTTGCCGCCGCCGTGCGTGCCGCGCGCCAGCTCGATCTGCCGGTAACCGGGGTACGCCGCCGACGCCGCGGTCTCTCGGGCGGACGCGGACTGCTCGGCGTACGGGTCGGCGGTGTCGCCGCGCAGCACGCGGACGACGAGGCGGTGGTTGCCGTCGGCGGCCTCGTACGCGGTGTTCCCCGAGCTGTCCTGGGTGAGCTTCCAGCCCTCGGGAACGGCGACCTCGAACCCGTCGGAGTGTGTCTGGAGCCGGTACCCCGCGGGGAGCGGGGGTCTGGTGGGCGAGGCAGGGGGCGTGCTCGACGGCGTTGTCGGCGTCGTGGGTGTTGTCGCCTGTGAGGGTGCCGAACTGCTCGGCGGGGCGGTCTGCGGTGTGTCCGGCGCCCTCCCGGCGTTGTCGGTGGACGGCGCCGAGGTGGGTGTGCCCGAGGAGTTCGCCTGGCCTCCGGAGTCGTCGCCGCTCGCGAGGACGATGCCGACGGCGGCCCCGCCGCCCGCGAGGAGCGCGCCGACCACGGCCGCCACGATCAGACGGCGCGTCTGGCCGGATCGGGGCGGCCTGGCGACGGCGGGTACGGCGGTCGGCGTGGCGGTGACGCCGACGCTCGGAGCCGCGGTGGGGCGGGGCGGCGGTCCGGCGGTGACGGTGGGGAGTTCGTTCGGCCGGACGGTCGGAGGCTCGGCCGCGGTGGGTGCAGGGGCGGTTGGTGCGGAGTCGGTCGGTGCTAGGGCGGTCGCCGTTGCGGCGGCCGCGGCTGAGGGGGGCGAGGCGGACGGGGGCGAGGCGCCGCCGACCGTCCGCCCGGCTATCGCGGCCAGGGGGCCCGACACCTCGGCGGCGGAGGGCCGGGCTTGCGGGTCCTTGGCGAGCAACGCGTCGATCACACCGGTGAGTTGCCCGGCCCGTCGCGGCGGCGGAGGCGCGTCGTTGACGATCGCCGCGATGGTCGCCCAGTGATTGGGGCGGCGGAACGGGCTGTGGCCCTCGACGGCGACGTACAGCAGGACGCCGAGGGACCACAGGTCGGACGCGGGGGTGGGGCGTTGGCCCGCGGCGCGCTCGGGGGCTATGTACTCGATGGTCCCGGCGAAGGTGCCGGTGCCGGTGATCGTGGCCGAGCCCTCCAGCGCGGCGATGCCGAAGTCGACGAGGACGGCGCGGCCGTCGGGGCGTACCAGGACGTTTGCCGGCTTGACGTCGCGGTGGAGCACACCGGCACCGTGTGCGGCGGCCAGCGCGTCGAGGACGTCGGCGGCGATCCCGGCCGCTTCGCGCGGCGCGAGGGGCCCGTCGGCCAGCAGGGCCGCGAGGGACCGGCCGGGGACGAACTCCATGACGATCCACGGGAACGGCTCGTCGTCGACGATCTGGTGGACGGTGGCCACATGGGGGTTTTGCAGGCGGGCGAGGGCCTGTGCCTCGCGGAGGACGCGGGTGTGGAGGCGCGCGACGTCGTCGGCGGGGGTGTCGTCGTGCGCGCGGACCTCCTTGAGCGCGACCTCTCGGTCGAGGGTCTTGTCGACCGCGCGCCACACGGTGCCCATGGCCCCGCTGCCGAGCCGTTCGACCAGCTCGAACCGGCCGCCGCCGACGCGGCGGCGGCTGCCCGGATCCCCGTTCATGCGCTCCTCCGTCCGAGCGTGTTCGGTGTTGCACCGACACCTTGCCAGGTGGGGCGGGACGGGGGAGCGGGAGAACCCTCGGACTCGTTCTCGGCCGCGCCCGGCATGGCCCGGCTTGGCCCGGCTTGGGCCGGCCCGGCTTGGGCCCGGCCCGTCCCTCGGAGCTCCGGCCGGCCCGTCCCTGTGCCGACCGCCGCTCCGCTCAGGCCCGGCAGGCCGGGTAGGCCCGGCAGGGCCGGCGGCCCCGCTCAGCGCCCGCCGTCGGGCGCGTGCCTCGCCAGCAGGTACCGGGCCACGCCGTCCGCGTCGCTCGGGCCGGTCACGTCGGTGGCCAGCGCCAGGACGTCCGGGTGTGCGTTCGCGGGCACGACCCGCCGGTCCCGCGGGCCGGTCGCCACCGCGAACATCGACAGGTCGTTGAGATGGTCGCCGCACACCACCAGCGGTCCGGTGTGCCCCAGGCGGTCGCGCAGGACCCGTACGGCCGTGCCCTTGTCCGCGGTGGGCGCCGCCACGCTGAACTCGGTCCACCCGGGGCAGTAGTCGTTCCTGATCGCAAGCACGGAGGCGCGGTCCCCGCAGGCGGCGGCGATCAGGCCGGCCACGCGTTCGGCGTCCGCGTGCGGTGCGGCCAGGCGTACCAGCACGACCTGGGCGGACCTGGCGAGCGCGCGGAAGTCCGGGCAGTACCGCAGCCGCGGGTCGCCCAGCGCCGCCTTCTCGTCGTGGAACCAGCGCACGCTGTCGTTGCCGAGCGCACCGAAGTCGACGTGGTCGGCCGTCCCGTCCCAACTGGTCAGGGTCGGCTCGATGCCGGCGACCGCCAGGGCGTCGACGAGCGCGATGGTCACGTCCCGGTCGAGCGTATGGTGGACGAAGTGCTCCCCGGTGACCGCGTCGGAGATGTACGCCCCACCCAACTCCACAACGGGCAGCGGCAGTTCGACGCCCGCGAGGAGCGCGCGCACGGATGGCACGCCGCGTGCGGTGGCGATGGTCAGCGCCACCCCGGCCGAGGCCAGGCGGTTGAGCGCGCCGCGCGTGTAGGCGGACGCCGTCGCGTCGGGTCGGAGCAGTGTCCCGTCGAGGTCGCACACGATCAGGGGGCGCCCGCCGAGCGGGGCGCCGGGGTGCCGGGCCGGTTCCGGGGATCCGGCGGAGGTCGCTGCGGCGGTCACGTTTCCTCGCTCTCGGTGGCCGTCGTCCGACGGTACTTCGCGGCTCACGGGATGTTCACCCGGCCGGGGTATAGAGGACCCGCGGGGCGGGGTGCCGGCGACGCGGCGGGGGGTGCGTGCGGTGCCGCCTCCGCGCGGCGGAGGCGCGCTCGGGTGATGATCGGGGACATGCGCCACCGGCGCGGCACGCGCCCGGCGGGTGCGCACGGCGACGAACGGGAGCGGGTGACGACGCGTTGAGGACGACGGCGTTGGGGTTGCGGGCGCGCGAGGACGCGCTGGACCGGATGGCCGAGGGCGAATTGGACGTCGTCGTGGTCGGCGGCGGCGTGGTCGGTGCGGGGACCGCCCTCGACGCCGTCACGCGCGGCCTGAACGTGGGCCTGGTGGAGGCGCGCGACTGGGCCTCGGGCACCTCCAGCCGCTCCAGCAAGCTCATCCACGGTGGCCTGCGCTACCTGGAGATGCTCGACTTCGCCCTGGTACGGGAGGCGCTGCGCGAGCGCGGGCTGATGGTCCAGCGCCTGGCGCCGCACCTGGTCCGCCCGGTGCCGTTCCTGTACCCGCTCCAGCACCACGCGTGGGAGCGGGCGTACGTCGGCTCGGGCGTCGCGCTCTACGACACGATGGGCATGTCCGCGGGCCACACCCGCGGCCTCCCCGGCCACCGGCACCTGTCCCGGCGGCGCGCGCTGCGCCTGGCCCCGGCGCTGCGCAAGGACGCCCTGGTCGGTGCCGTGCAGTACTACGACGCGCAGGTGGACGACGCCCGGCACACCATGACGCTCGTGCGGACCGCGGCCGGGTACGGCGCGCACGTGGCGTCGCGCGCCACCGTGACGGGGTTCCTGCGGGAGGGCGAGCGGGTGGTCGGCGTGCAGGTGCGGGACGTCGAGCAGGGCCGCTCGTACGACATCCGCGCCCGGCAGGTGGTCAACGCGACCGGCGTGTGGACGGACGAGACACAGGCGATGGTCGGCGAACGCGGGCAGTTCCACGTGCGGGCCTCGAAGGGCATCCACCTGGTGGTGCCCAAGGACCGGATCCACTCCTCGACCGGGCTGATCCTGCGCACCGAGAAGTCCGTGCTGTTCGTGATCCCGTGGGGGCGGCACTGGATCATCGGCACCACCGACACCGACTGGGACCTCGACAAGTCGCACCCGGCGGCGAGCCGCACGGACATCGAATACCTGCTGGAGCGCGTCAACGCGGTCCTCGCGGTGCCGCTGAGCCGCGAGGACGTCGAGGGCGTGTACGCCGGGCTGCGGCCGCTCCTGCGCGGCGAGTCGGACGCGACGAGCAGCCTGTCGCGCGAGCACACGGTGGCGCACCCGGTGCCGGGGCTGGTGGTCGTGGCGGGCGGCAAGTACACGACGTACCGCGTGATGGCGGCCGACGCGGTCGACGCGGCGGTGCACGGGCTGGACCGCAAGGTCGCGGCCAGTTGCACCGAGACGGTGCCGCTGGCGGGGGCGGAGGGCTACCACGCGCTGTGGAACGCGCGTACCGCGATCGCCGCGCGCAGCGGCCTGCACGTGGCCCGCGTCGAGCACCTGCTGAACCGGTACGGCTCGCTCGTCGACGAGGTCCTCGCGATCGTCGACGGCGACGCGGCACTGGGCCGCCCTTTGGACGGCGCCGACGACTACCTGTGCGCCGAGGTCGTCTACGCCTGCACCCACGAGGGCGCCCTGCACCTGGACGACGTCCTGGACCGCCGCACCCGCATCTCCATCGAGACCTTCGACCGCGGCGTCCGCGTGGCCGACCAGTGCGCCCGCCTGATGGCCCCCGCGCTCGGCTGGACCGAGGAGCAGGTGCGCCGCGAGGTCGACTACTACCTCAAGCGCGTGGAGGCCGAACGAGAGTCCCAGGAACAACCGGACGACCGCACGGCGGATGCGGTGCGGCTGGGAGCGGAGGAGGTAGTCCCCCTCGCCTGACCTGCCTGACCTGCCTGACCTGCCTGACCTGCCTGACCTGCCTGACCTGCCTGATCCGCGGCCGTCTTCTCCCTTCCGTCCGTTCCGTTGATCTCTGCGGCTGTTCGGGGGTGTTGACCTGACGAACTGTCAGGGGTTTTGGCGGGAATTGCGGGTGAGGGCGGGCCGCCAACGGTGCGTGGGGGTGGTTGACTGGAAGGGCCGCGCACACCAGCTCAGGAGACGCGCATGACCGATCCCGAGTCCGACGGGCGCCTGCTCGCGGGCCGGTACCGGCTGCGGGAGCGCCTCGGACGCGGCGGCATGGGCACCGTGTGGAGTGCGCTCGACGAGGTCCTCGACCGGCACGTCGCGGTCAAGGAACTCCGGGTCCCGGCCCACGTCGACGACGACGAGCGCGGCACCCTGTGCGCCCGCATGCTGCGCGAGGCGCGGGCCGCAGCGCGCATCGACCACCCCAATGTCGTCACGATCTTCGACGTCGTCGAGGAGGACGGCCGCCCCTGGATCGTCATGGAGCTGGTCCGCGGCCTGTCCCTCGCCCAGGAGATCGAGAAGGACGGCCCGCTGCCGCCCGGCCAGGTCGCCGAGATGGGGCTGCGCCTGCTGTCCGCGCTCGACGCCGCCCACGAGGCCGGTGTGCTGCACCGCGACGTCAAGCCCGCCAACGTGCTGCTGGCCCGCAACGGACGTGTGGTGCTCACCGACTTCGGCGTCGCCTCGGTCGAGGACAGCGCGACCCTCACCCAGGTCGGCGCCCTCGTCGGCTCGCCCGAATACCTGGCCCCCGAGCAGGTCGACGGCCAATTGCCGGGGCCCGCGGCCGATCTGTGGTCGCTCGGGGTGACGCTGTACGAGGCGGTCGAGGGGCGCCCCGCGTACCGCCGCGCCACGCACGCCGCCACCCTCGCCGCGGTCGCCTCCGCCCGCTTCCCCGACCTGGACAACGCCGGGGTGCTGATGCCCGCGCTGCGGTCGGTCCTCGTGCAGGACCCGACCGCCCGCGCCTCGGCGCCCGTGCTGCGCGAGCGCCTGATCGAGGCGGCGGAGGCCGCCCCCGCCGGAGCGTCCGGGGGCGCCCGCACCTTCCCGGGGCGGGCCCGCCACCCCGCCGCCCGGCGACACGCCCTGCACCCCGGCGCGGGACGGGACACCGGTGGGACGGGCGTAAGGCATTCCGTGAACGACCCCGGCGCGCCCAGGCGCGGGCACGCCACCGGGCGCACCGGCCGGGGCGGCACCCCCGGAACCGTCCCCGGAGCCACCCCCAAAACCGGCGCCGGAACGGCGAACCGCGCGGAATCGGCGCAGGACACCCCCCGCGCCGACCTGACCCAGACGAACCTGCGCGTCCAGCGCACCCGGACCGGCGAGACCGTGCCCACCGCCGACGCCCCCGGCTCCGGGGCCACCGCGCCGGAGCGCAAGCCGGGGCGCCGCGCCCGCGCCCGCGCACGACGCGGCGGCGGCTTCCGCGCCCGCTACCGCCGCTGGCCCCGCTGGTGGATCCGGCACTGGGCGACGGTCCTGGTCATCGTCGCGATCGTCAGCGCAGCGATGGCCAAGTGGCTGGCCAACTACGGCACATGGGCCGGGATGTACACCATCTCGCTGCTCGCGGCGCTGCTCGGCGTGTGGCTCGTCCTGCCACACCGCAGGCTGTCCAGATCGGTCCCGGCCGCGATGCTCGCGGGCGTCATCGGCGGCGGGGCCCTGCAACTGCTCGACATCGAACCGGACCTGGTCTGGGTGCTCGCCCTGGTCGGCGGCTGCCTGGCCCTCGGCCCGCTGATCGACGGCGCGGTGCTGCGGCGGCTGCGCACCGGGTCGGGCCTCGGCTTCGCACTGCCGGTCCCCGAGGGCTGGAGCTGCACGCCGACCGAGGCCGGTTTGTCGGTGTACGACCCGGACCGCCTGATCTCGGTGACCGTCACGGTCGACCGCGGCATCGTCATGCCGCCCGAGGAGTCGGTGCTGCACCGCGAGCACGGCACGCTCGCCTCCCGCGACTACCGGGACAGCGAGGGCTACCGGCGCGTCGAGCTGGCGTCGACGGACTACCGGGGCCACGACGCCGCCGAGTGGGAGTACGTGTGGCGCGGCCCCGAGGGCGCGTCCTTTCACGGCAAGGACCTCGTCGTCCGGACGGCCGACGGCGTGCGCTACTGGATGACGGTGCGCTGCCGCGAGGAGCTGTGGCCGACCGCGGGCGCGTACTTCGAGCACGCCAAGGAGAACCTCTCGATCGTGCGCTGACCGATTGCCGCGCGTCGGCGCCGGACCCTCGCGGACGACCTCGACGAAGGGCGCCTGCCGGTGCGCGACGCCGCCCACATCGCGCGCCAGCTCCTCGAAGCGCTCCGGGCCGTGCACGCCGCGTCCGTCGTGCACCGCGACGTCAAGCCCGGCAACGTGCTGCTGTCCCACGACGGGCGCGCGATCCTCACGGACTTCGGCGTCGCGACCCTGGTCGGCACCACGACGATCACCGCGACCGGCACGACCATCGGCACGCTGGAGTACATGGCGCCCGAGCGTGCGCAGGGGCTGCGCCCGGCGGTCCGCCGCCGAAGCCCGCCGCGCCGCCGGTGGTGGGGCTTCACGCGGGCGGCCGCGACGGCTCCGTTCCCAGGGCGGACGGCGGCCCCGGCACCGCGGACCTCATGCGCCCCAACACCCCGGAACCGAAAGGAAGTTCGCCGTCCCCGCCGACGCCGGAACCGCCCTCCGCGACGCCACCGACCTCGGCACCGCCCTCTTCGGCCGCCTCCACAGCCCCTCCCGGCGGCACCGGCGCGGTCACGCGCCCCGGCTACCACCGGGTGGCCGACCCGGGGTTCACCGTCCTGGTGCCGGACGGCTGGACCGGCCCGCACAAGGACGGCGACCGCGTCTTCTACCGATCGCCCGGCAACGTCGTGCGACTGGGCCTGCGTCCCGACCCGGCGGACACCTCCGGCGACCCGAGCGCCGACCTGGCCGCCCAGGACGCGGGCGGCACCGGTTCGTCCGCGACCGCGGCGTATCCCGGCTACCAGCGCGTTCAGCTCGCGGCCACCAGCCACAACGGGGCCCCGGGCTGCCTCTGGGAGTTCACCTGGAACGACACGGGCACGCCGCGCCGGTCGGTGAACCTCCGCTATACCGGCGGCATCCGCATGTACGACTTCTGGGTGTCCGGACCCGTCGCCGGCTCGGCCACCGTGCGCGACGTGTTCGACGCCGCGAAGTCCAGCTTCACACCAACCAGTTGACCTCCCCGCGTGTGTGCCGGTTCCGTCACGGCCGCGTCCGGATCCGGTTGCGCGGGCGCTGAACGGGGAGGTGTCTCCCTACGTTGTCGTTCGGGGGGACGACGGCTCCACGGTCCGATGGGGAGGGACCCGTGACGGAGGCGAGCGGCGCGTCAGCAGGCCGCGTGGTGAGTGGCAGGTACCGGCTCGGCGAATCGCTGGGCCGCGGGGGAATGGGCACGGTGTGGCGGGCGGTCGACGAACTGCTGCGCCGCGAGGTGGCCGTCAAGGAGGTGCGGATCCCGGACGACCTCGACGAGGGGGAGCAGGAGGTCCGGCGCGAGCGCGCGATGCGCGAGGCGCGGGCGGCGGCCCGGGTCGTGCACCCGAACGTGGTCACGATCTACGACGTCGTCGAGGACGGCGGGCGGCCGTGGATCGTCATGGAACTCGTCCGGGCGAAGGCGCTCGACGACGTCATCGCGGAGGAGGGACGCCTCCGCACGGACGCCGCCGCGGACATCGGCCGCAAGGTGCTGGCCGCGCTGCGCGCCGCCCGCGCGGCCGACGTCCTGCACCGGGACGTCAAGCCGAGCAACATCCTGATCGCCGAGGGCGGCCGGGTCGTCCTGACCGACTTCGGCATCGCGACCGTGCTCGGGTCCGCGACGCTGACGGCGACCGGCATGCTCATCGGCTCGCCGGAGTACCTCGCGCCGGAACGCGTGCTGGGCCGCAGCCCGGGCCCCGCCTCGGACATGTGGTCGCTCGGTGTGACGCTGTATCAGGCGGTGGAGGGCCGCTCGCCGTTCCAACGCGGCTCGGCCATCGAGACGCTGACCGCGGTGCTCCAGGACGACCCGGCGCCGATGCGGTACGCGGGGCCGCTCGCGCCCGCGATCGACGCCCTGCTCCGCAAGGAGCCGGGCGACCGGCCCGACGAAGAGGCCACCGAACTCCTGCTCGGTGCCGCGCTGAAGGGGAAGCAGCACGGTACCGGGCAGGGCACCACCGCCCTCGCGGCGTCCGGGGCGGCTGGGGGATCGCTGACGGCGTCGGCGGTGCAGCCGCCGATTCCGGCTCCGCCGACCGGGCCGCTCGGGGCGGACACGCAGGGCACGGTGGAGGACCCGTACGGCCCGCACGGCCCGACCGTGGGACCCGGCCAGGCCGGATACCGGCACCACACACCGCCGGACGCGCGCGGAGCGGCTGCGGGGGCGGGTGCGGGGGCCGCGGCCGGGTATGCCGCCGCGCAGGACTCCGGCTCCACCGAATGGCCGCGGGTCGCGCACGGGCAGGCCGAGGAGGCGCGTACCGCCGGTGCGGGGCACCCGCGTTCGGCCGACACCCCGCCGCCGTTCGTGATCGGCGGCTTCGAGGACACCGGCGCCACGGGTGAGGGCGGGTCCGCCGGGATGCGGCAAGAGCCGCCGGGCGGGGCCTACCCGCCGCGGCGTCGGCCCAAGGGGGCGTACGCGGTGCTCGGGGGCCTCGTGGCCGCCGCGGTCGCCGTGGCGTTCTGGGTGCTGCCGTCGGCGTTCGGCGACCAGAAGGAGAAGCCGCCCGCCAACCCGGGGACGGCGACCAGCGACCCGGCCGGCGGCGCCGCACCGGGGGCGACCTCGTCGGCACCCGGGACGACCGCGTCGCCGACCACCGCCGCGCCGACCGACGACGACACGGACACCCCCGAATACACCCCGCCGACCACCAAGCGCACCACCCGCCCGCCCACGACCACCCGCCCGCCGACAACAACCACCCACCGCCCCACGACAACCACCGCCAGGCCCACGACCACCCGACCCACCACAACGGCCCCCACCACCCACGAGCCGACCGACGGACCGAGCCCAACCCCGGCCGCCGAAGCCGGTGGAGGCTGAGAAGCGCAATCGGGCGAGGGGGCGCGCGTACGCCTGAGGGCGCCGGCGCCCCGCCGACCACGGCCCAACTCACCAGCACGACCGCGCCGCACACTGCCCACGGCCGCCGCCAAGCCCCACCGCCGCCGCCGCGCACGGACCGAGCCCCGCCGCGGAACGCGGCGGTGGCCTGCGGTGGAGAGGTGGAGCCGGTCGGTGCCCCCGCCGCGTCACCGGCCGCTCTTCCGGCGACGGACGCCCGCCCAGGGCGTCGGGAACCGAAAGCCGCGGCAACGCAACCGGTGGGCGTCCTTGTGCGTAGTCCACATAGCGTCGGGCGGTGTCGGCTGCCGTTGCGTCCGGGGTGTGGGGCTCGTCGGCGTTCCCGGACCGCGGGGGTGCGGAGGCAGGGCCTAGGCTGAGGGCGCGAATGACACGGCACCGGTGCGGCGGCTGGGGAGGCCGGGGACCGGATCAGCGGGGAGGACCAGAGCATGGCGGACGGGGCGGCGCCCGGAGGTGCCACGCCCGGCGGCGGGACACGGCTCGTCGCGGGACGCTACCGGCTGGCGAGCGTCCTCGGACGCGGCGGCATGGGCACCGTCTGGCACGCGGTCGACGAGATGCTGCACCGCGACGTCGCGGTCAAGGAGCTGCGCCTGCCCGGCCACCTCGACGACGAGGAACGCGAGATCCAGCAGCAGCGCACCCTCCGCGAGGCCCGCACGGCGGCCCGCATCACACACGAGAACGTCATCACCATCCACGACGTCGTCGAGGACGGCGGCATCCCGTGGATCGTCATGGAACTCGTGCACGCCGACTCGCTCGCCGACATCCTCAAGCACCGCGGCACCCTCTCGCCGGTCGAGGCCGCCGAGATCGGCCTCAAGGTCCTCGACGCGCTCGTCGCCGCGCAGGAGAAAGGCGTCCTGCACCGCGACGTGAAGCCCGCGAACATCCTGGTGACGGAGAGCGGGCGCGTCGTCCTCACGGACTTCGGCATCGCCACCGAGACCGGCGCGCAGACGCTCACCGCGACCGGCATGCTCATCGGTTCCCCGAACTTCCTGGCCCCGGAGCGCGCCCAAGGGCTGCGCCCGAGCCTCGCCGCCGACCTGTGGTCGCTCGGCCTCGTCCTCTACATGGCCGTGGAGGGACGCAACCCCTTCGACCGGCCCACGATGATCAGCACGCTCAACTCGATCCTCCTCGAAGACCCCGACCCGCCGCGCCGCGCGGGCGTCCTGCTGCCGGTGATCGAAGGGCTCCTGGTCAAGGACCCCGAGGGCCGCTTGTCCGCCAAGGACCTGGACCGCCTGCTGCGCGGCATCGTCCGCGGCGACCTGACGCAGGCGCACCCCAACGCCGTACCGCCGCACGTGCCTTCGGCATCCGGTACGCACGCCGCCGCGGGCCCCGCCGAGTCCGCCACAGTGACCTCGCACGTCGCCGACTCGGCGCCCGCCGCG
>NZ_JBPKBH010000006.1:151110-165608 GCF_051388915.1 Yinghuangia sp. YIM S09857
CCCGGCGGCGTCCGGGCCGCCCGCGCCGCCGACGTACGTGCCGTCCGTGGGCATGCACGGCACGCACGGCGCGCCGACCTACGCCGCGAACGCGCAGGCGCCGTACGCCACTTCGCCCGGCCCGGACGGCTCCTGGACCGGCAGCGGCAACGGCACCGGGACGGGCTTCGGGCCCGCAGCGAGCGCCGCAGCCGCAGCCGCACCCGGACCCCGGGCGTCCCGCAAGCCGATGATCCTCGGCGTCGTCGCGCTCGTCGTCGCCGTCATCGCGGCCGCCGTGGTGGCCGTCGTCGTCATAGGCAACGACGACAACGACAAGGGCAACTCCGCCGACTCCAACAACACCGCCACCGGCGGCGGCCAGGGTCAGCCGGCCGTCCTGCCGCCGACTCCCTCCGCTCCGCAGAGCACCCCGCCGTCCGGCAGCCCGAGCACGGCGCCCGGCCTGACCCCGCCCACCGGGGCGACCGGCGCCACCAGCGGGTCGCCGGGCACCGGCGCGCCGACGAGCGTCCCCGGCTACACCTGGACCCGTGACCCCGCCGGCTTCTCGCTCTTCGTCCCGACCGGGTGGAAGCGCTCGCAGAGCGGCAGCCAGATCGACTATGTCGACCCGCGCGGCAAGACATTCCTGCGCATCGGCGTGGACAACCAGGGCGTGCACCCGCTCGACAACTTCCGCGCGATCGACGCCGATTTCCAGAAGCGCAAGCAGGACTACCGGACGCTCCAACTCGACGACTACCCCGTCGACGCCCCCGGCTGGGAGGCGGCGGTGTGGGAGTTCACGTGGCGCGGCAACCCGTTCGCGCCGGAGAGCGGGGACCTGCGGCCCAGCCATGCGATCGACCTGGGCATCCGTACCGCGCAGGGCACCGACTTCTCGATCTACGTGGCGTCCTTCGAAGCGGACTGGCCGGCCGCGAAGAAGGCCTTCGACACCGTCGTGACGCACTTCCGCGAGGGCTGATCCGCCGCGGCCGTGTCCCGGCCGCGCCCTTGTTACCGCGAAGTAGCCCGGCTTACCCTGGGCCCATGACCGACACCGCCCGCGACGCGATCCCCGCTGCCCACCCCCGGCTTCCGGTCGACCGCCTGCTGCGGCGCGTCGTGGCCGGTCCGGATCCGACCAGGGTCACGACCCGGGCCCCGTTCACCGGTGCCGCGGTCGCCGAGCTGCCCGAGTCGACGGACGAGGACGTCGCCCTCGCGTACACGCGGGCCCGCGCCGCCCAGGAGCTCTGGGCCGAGCGTCCCGTCGCCGAGCGCGCCGCGGTCTTCCTGCGCTTCCACGACCGACTTCTGGAACGCCAGGACGAGATCCTCGACATCATCCAGACCGAGACCGGCAAGGTCCGCAAGCACGCGTTCGAAGAGGTCCTCGAAGTCGCCCTGTGCTGCCGCCACTACGGCCGTCGGGCACGCGGCCACCTGCGCCCGCGCCGCCGCGCCGGAGCCCTGCCGGTGCTGACCAAGGCCGTCGAGGTGCGCCACCCCAAGGGCGTCGTCGGTCTCGTCTCCCCGTGGAACTACCCGCTGGCGCTGTCCATCGGCGACGCGGTCCCCGCGATGATCGCCGGCAACGCGGTCGTCATGAAGCCCGACACCCAGACCGCGCTGACCGCCCTGTGGGCCCTCGACGTCCTGACCGAGTGCGGCCTGCCGGAGGACCTGTGGCAGATCGTCATCGGCGACGGCCCCGTCATCGGCCCCGCCGTCGTCGACCGTGCGGACTACGTCTGCTTCACCGGCTCGACGCGCACCGGCCGCGAGGTCGCGCAGCGCGCCGCGGCGCGGCTGGTCGGCGCGTCCCTCGAACTCGGCGGCAAGAACGCCATGATCGTGCTGCCGGACGCGGACCTCGAACGGGCCGCCGAGGGTGCCGTACGCGCATGCTTCTCGTCGGCCGGGCAGCTCTGCGTGTCGATCGAGCGCATGTACGTGCACGCCGACGTCCAGGACCAGTTCCTCGAACGCTTCCTCGCCCGCGTCGAGGCGATGCGCCTCGCGCCCGGCTACGACTGGGACGCCGACATGGGCTCCCTCGTCTCGCGCCGCCAACTCGACAACGTGACGCGCCACGTCGAGGACGCCCGCGAGCACGGCGCCAAGGTACTGACCGGCGGACGCGCGCGCCCCGACATCGGCCCGCTCTTCTACGAGCCGACCGTGCTCCAGGACGTGGAGCCGGGCATGGCGGTGTGCGCGGAGGAGACGTTCGGCCCGGTCGTGGCGGTCTACCCGTTCACGGACGTCGACGACGCCGTGGCGCGCGCGAACGCGACGGCGTACGGCCTCAACGCCAGCGTCTGGACGCGCGACACCCGGCACGGCGCCCGGGTCGCGCGGCGGTTGCGCGCCGGCAGCGTGAACGTCAACGAGGGCTACGCGGCGTCGTACGGCAGCGCGGGTGCGCCGATGGGCGGCATGGGCGACTCGGGGCTCGGGCGGCGGCACGGGGTCGAGGGCATCACCAAGTTCACCGAGGCGCAGACCGTGGCGACGCAGCGGGTGATCCCGATCGCGGCGCCGTTCGGCATGACCGACGAGCAGTGGGCGCGGTCGCTGACGCTGTCACTGCGGATAATGAAGACCTTCGGGATGCGCTGACGGGATGCGCTGACTGGTCTTGACCGGTCCAACCGCTACGGCCCGCGACGGCAGGCACGGCCCGTTTTCCGCGCGTCGCAACGCGGCCGCCACGACCGCCCGCGCCACCAGGACCGCCACCGCCGCTACAGTCCGCGTCACCACGAACGCCACCGCCGCCTCGCACCGCCGCCGCCCGCGCCCCGGCCGCGGCTCGGTGTTCCGGCGTCCCGTTGTCCGGTGTGCCGGAGTGCCCGCGGCCGGTGCGATTGCAGATAGTGTGTGATCTCCGGGCGGAGCGTGACGATTCGGTGCGGACTGCCGTGCCGTGTCGCCGTTCGGCACGCCGCCGTGGGTCCTGCGCCGCGCGGTGCGCCGCACGTGGCCGCCTTGGCTCGGGGGGGGGGGGGGGGGGGGGGGGGGGGGGGGGGGGGGGGGGGGGGGGGGGGGGGGGGGGGGGGGGGGGGGGGGGGGGGGGGGGGGGGGGGGGGGGGGGGGGGGGGGGGGGGGGGGGGGGGGGGGGGGGGGGGGGGGGGGGGGGGGGGGGGGGGGGGGGGGGGGGGGGGGGGGGGGGGGGGGGGGGGGGGGGGGGGGGGGGGNTCACGGCGCCGACGCGAGGTCCCACGGCAGCCGCATACGACATGCCTCATCGCGCCGACGATCCTGCACCAGGAACCGCCGTACCGGCGGGCTGGTCAGCAGGCACAACGACGGTCGGCGCGGGGAGGTTACGCCGACGGGTCGGAGAACGTTCCCTTTCGGGTGACGTGCGGGCCGATCTCCTGCCGGGCCCTCCTCTGAAGGGACGTCAGTTCGGCACCGCGGCCCGCACGTCCGGCACGCCCTGCCCGCCCCTCAGATGCGGCCCCGACACAGCTCCAGCAGCGCCATCGCGACCTCGGTGCCCGGCTTGTCGAGCGCCTCGCGGTAGCGGCCGATGACGTCCATCTCGCGGGTGAGCTGCACACGGCGCCCGCCCGCCGCGATCCGGGTGCGCTGGACCTCCTTCGAGAGCGCCACGCGTTCGGTGATCAGCGCGATGATGCGCCGGTCGACGTCGTCGATGCGGGCGCGCGTGTCCGCGATGACCTGGTCCGGAGCGGCCGCCGGGGACTGCGGGGCGGCGGGGCTCGTCGGCTGGGTGCTGCTCATGGTGGTCTCCCTGGGTCGTGGCGCGCCGGCTGCTCGCATACCCGGAAACGGCAGACGCCCCGGGTTCCGAGAACCCGGGGCGCCGTTGAAGCCTGTGGTCGTTTCAGGCGGCAGCGATGGCGCCGGGGGTCCCCGGGCCATAGGTAAAGACGGCTGCCGTTCCGAACATGTCCGCCAGTATGCCGACTCTGCAACGGGCGTGTGGATGCCTTCCGTATGTCGAGACGCACGTTCCGCTTCGTGGGCGCCGGATGCCGGCCGCGCGTCCGCCCGTTCCCCGCCCGCTTCGCTGCCCGTTCCCGGCCCGTCGGAGCCCCGGCGGACCGCCGCCCGCGGCCCCGTAGAATCGGGGTGACCCCCGCACTCCTCGGAAGGCCCTCCGTGACCTCGACCAGTCCGGACGCGACCGGTGCCGAAACCGTTCTCGTCGTCGACTTCGGTGCCCAGTACGCGCAACTGATCGCCCGACGGGTTCGTGAGGCCCGCGTCTACAGCGAGATCGTCCCGCACACCCTGCCGGTCGACGAGATCCTGGCGAAGAAGCCGGCCGCGATCATCCTGTCCGGCGGCCCGTCGTCGGTGTACGCGGACGGCGCGCCCGCCGTCGGGGCCGCGCTGTTCGAGGCCGGCGTACCGGTGTTCGGCATCTGCTACGGCTTCCAGGCCATGGCCCGCGCGCTCGGCGGCAACGTCGCCGAGACCGGCCTCGCCGAGTTCGGCGCGACCGACCTCAAGGTCACCGACACCGGCTCCACGCTGTTCGAGGGCCAGCCGATCGCGCAGTCGGTGTGGATGTCGCACGGCGACTCGGTGGACCGTGCCCCCGAGGGCTTCACCGTCACCGCCACCACCGACGGCGCCCCGGTCGCCGCGTTCGAGGACGACGACCGCAGGCTGTACGGCGTCCAGTACCACCCCGAGGTCCTGCACTCGAAGCACGGCCAGCGGGTCCTGGAACGCTTCCTGCACGTCGGGGCGGGCCTGCGGGCCGACTGGACGATGGCGAACGTCATCGACGAGCAGGTCGCGGACATCCGCGAGCAGGTCGGCGACAAGCACGTCATCTGCGGGCTGTCCGGCGGCGTGGACTCCGCGGTCGCCGCGGCCCTCGTCCAGAAGGCCGTCGGCGACAAGCTGACCTGCGTCTTCGTCGACCACGGGCTGCTGCGCAAGGGCGAGGCCGAGCAGGTCGAGCGCGACTACGTCGCCTCCACGGGCGTCTCGCTCAAGGTCGTCGACGCGCAGGCGCGCTTCCTCGCCGCCCTCGCCGGGGTCACCGACCCCGAGGAGAAGCGCAAGATCATCGGCCGCGAGTTCATCCGCGTCTTCGAGCAGGCCGCCGCCGAGGTCGTCGCCGAGGCCGACGCGCACGGCGAGCAGGTCGAGTTCCTGGTGCAGGGCACCCTGTACCCGGACGTCGTGGAGTCCGGCGGCGGCACCGGCACCGCCAACATCAAGTCCCACCACAACGTGGGCGGACTGCCCGAGGACCTCCAGTTCAAGCTGATCGAGCCGCTGCGCAAGCTGTTCAAGGACGAGGTGCGCGCGGTCGGCGAGGAGCTGGGCCTGCCGTCCGAGATCGTCTGGCGCCAGCCGTTCCCCGGCCCCGGCCTCGGCATCCGCATCATCGGCGAGGTGACCGCCGACCGTCTCGACACGCTCCGCGAGGCCGATGCCATCGCCCGCGAGGAGTTGTCGCGCGCGGGCCTGGACCGCGAGATCTGGCAGTGCCCCGTCGTGCTGCTGGCCGACGTGCGCTCGGTCGGCGTCCAGGGCGACGGCCGCACGTATGGCCACCCGATCGTCCTGCGCCCGGTCTCCTCCGAGGACGCCATGACCGCCGACTGGTCGCGCCTCCCGTACGACCTCCTCGCCCGCATCTCCAACCGCATCACCAACGAGGTCCGCGAGGTCAACCGCGTGGTCCTCGACGTGACGAGCAAGCCCCCGGGCACCATCGAGTGGGAGTGACGCGGTAGGCGACGAACGCGCGGGTGCCCGGTGGTCCACAAGGAACCACCGGGCACCCGTGCGTGTCCGGGCCTCGGAATCAGTCCCAGGATTTGGTGCTCAGGATGGGGTACGGCTCGGGCAGCGGTACATCGTCCCCGAAGGGATAGCCCTGCTTGGCCTGGTAGCCGGGCTGTGCCACGTTTCCGGTGGGCTTGGTATGGAGCCCGACCGTGCGCTTGGCGTGGTCGATGATCAAACACCGCGGAATCCCCGCGCGCCCGTAGGAATCAGTTTGTCCTTAAGATCATTTTTGCGGTTTGTACTGGTGATTTCGACCACCAGGTCCAGTGCATCCGCAATGATCCAGTTCTTGTGCAGACTCGCCTGCCGCCGCTCTTCGGGTGTGAACTCCCGTGCCGCCACCGAGGCGTCGGGGACGACGTGGTTGCCCACCTCGGCGTCGGAGCACCCGTTCCCGAGGCAGAAGGCACGACCGGCCGGGTAGACGTGCGCCAGATCGGCTCGGTTGAGCTGTTTCAGCAGATTGCCGGCGATGTCCTCGTGCTCCTGTGATGGCGGTGGCGTCACAGTGAATCCCCCTTCGACGTACTCGACGCGGAAGCCGTCGGCCGCATCGAGGTCATCGAGGAGCTCGGGGATGTTGACGTGTCGTTCGACCATGATGGTCATGTGCCCTCCTCCGTCGAGACGGAAGCCGTCACCGTACGACTGAGATGGCCCGCGCCGGGGAACGTTTATTCCTTCACCCGTTTGGCCTGGCGACGTGGCTGGGGCGGGAGGATGGCCTCATGACTGCTGCCGTGTTGACGTACTCCGAGGTCGGGGGCACCCTCGCTGAGGTGATGCCCGTCGGGTACCACCACGTTGAGCGGCGGGTGAGGGTCGGGCGCGGGGAGCGGGATTTCGCGGTGCTCGCGGACGCGATCCTGCGGTGGGAGGTTCAGCGCGGGGCGGGGCTCACCGTGCGCGCGGGGGCCGAGCGGGCGGCGGTCGGGGTGGACATCACCTGCGGCGCGCGGGTCGGACCGGTGCGGATCCCGGTGCCGTGCCGGGTGGTGGCCGTGCTGGACGAGCCAGCGCGGAAGGGCTTCGCGTACGGCACCCTCCCCGGCCACCCCGAACGCGGCGAGGAGGCGTTCTGGGCCGAGCTGCACGCCGACGGTGAAGTCTGGTTCGTCGTACGCGCGTTCAGCCGCCCCGGCACCTGGTGGTCCAAACTCGGCGCCCCCTTCGCCCGCTTCATGCAGAAGCAGGTTACGGACCGCTATCTGCGCGCGGGGGAGCGGCTGATGCGGTGAGCCGTTGGGCGGCGGGTCCGGCAGGGGCGTCCCGCGCCGCTCCCGCGCTCCCGCGCCGCTCCCGCGCTCCCGCGCTCCCGCGCTCCCGCAGCGGTGCGGGTCAGGACTCTGAGGGGAACAAGGCGTCCTGGGCTGCCTGTTGGGCGGCCAGGAGGGCGCCGCGGAGGATGGCGGCGCCGCCCAGGGGGGTGGCGCGGACTTCGGTGCGGACGGGGGAGAGCGGGGCCAGGTGGTCCTGGACGCGGGCGGCGAGGGCGGGGCCGCCGGCGTGGCCGGTTTCGCCGCCGAGGACGATGCAGCCGGGGTCGAGGACGGCGGCGACGGATGCCGCGCCGAGGGCGAGGCGGGTGGCGAGGGCGTCGAGGAAGGCGTCGGCGTCGGAGGTGGCGGCGGCGACGGCGGTACGGACGAGCGCGGCGGCCGGCGGCTCCCGGTGCTCCGCACCGTCCGGCACCGACAGGCCGTGCTCGGCGCCGAGTTCGACGATCGCCGGGCTGCCGCACAGGGAGTGGAAGCCGCCGTCGCAGGAGTCGGCGCTCGGGACGCCGTTCGTGCCGGGGACCGGCAGGAAGCCCAGTTCGCCCGCGCCGCCGGACGCGCCGCGCCGGACCCGGCCGTCCAGCACGACGGCCGCGCCGATGCCGAGGCTGAGCCAGACGAGCACGAACGTGTCCTGGCCGCGCGCCGCGCCGTAGCGGCGCTCGGCGGTGGCCGCGAGGTTGGTCTCGTTCTCCACGAGGACGGTCGCGGGCAGTCGCTCCTGGAGGGCCGTGACGAGGCGGCGGTGCCACCCCGGGAGTCCGGAGGAGTCGCGGAGTTCGCCGGTGCGCGGGTCGACGAGGCCGGGGGCGCCGACGCCGACGCTGTGCAGGCGGCTGGCCCCGGCCTCGCGGGCGGCGCGTTCGACCAGGGTGACGGCCTGCTCGACGGCGTCGTCGATGCCGCCCGCCGCGTCGATCGGGGCGGCGGCCTCGGCGAGGGTGGTGCCGAGCAGGTCGGCGACCACGACGCCGACGCTGTTCATGCGGACGTCCACCGCGGCCAGGTGGGCCTGGTCGGCGACGATCCCGTACACCCGCGCGTTGGGCCCGCGGCGTTCGGCGCCGGTCTCGCCGACGACGTGGATGAGGCCGGAGCCCTGGAGGCGTTCGACCAGGTCCGCGACGGTCGGCCGGGACAGGCCGGTCAGGGTCTTGAGCTGGCCCGCGGTCAGCGGGCCCTCGTGTTGGAGCAGCCGCAGGGCGAGCCGGTCGTTGAGGGCCCGGGCGGTGCTGGGCGAGGCGGGCGGCATGGGGAGGATCCTTCCAGATATTTCTATCAGGCAGGGTTCCTGATAGTTTACCGCGGGAGTCCTGGACGGGAGAAAAGGGAGCGCCATGAGCCTCTTGTCGGCCGACACCGAGACCGACCGGCTGAGCCTCCGGCGCGCCCGGTACGCGGTCGCGGCGGTGTTCTGCGTGCACGGCGCGGTCACCGGCAACTTCGCGACGCGCGTCCCCTGGATCCAGGACCACGCCTCGGTCGGCGCGGGCCAACTCGGCCTCGCGCTGGCCTTCCCGGCCATCGGCGCCGCCGTGGCGATGCCGATGGCCGGGGCCGTCACCCACCGCTTCGGCGCCCGCAAGGCGATGCGCGGCCTCCTCGCACTCTGGACGCTCGCGCTCACGCTGCCCGCGCTCGCCCCCAACGTGTACGCCCTGTGCGCCGTCCTGTTCGTCTACGGCTGCACCGCCGGCATGTCGGACGTCGCCATGAACGCCATCGGCGTCGAGACCGAGCACCGCCTCGGCCGCTCGATCATGTCCGGCCTGCACGGCATGTGGAGCGTCGGCCTTCTGGTCGGCTCCGGCGTCGGCACGGTCGCCGCGCACCTGGACGTCGACGCCCGCGCGCAGTTCGCCGTCGCCGCCGTCGTCCTCACCGCCGCGGGCCTCGTGGTCTCCCGGTGGGTGCTGAACGTCGAGGCCGCCCCCGACGAGCACCCGCCCCCGCACTTCGCGTTGCCGCCCAAGTCGGCCTGGCTCATCGGCGCGGTCGGCTTCTGCGCGGTGTTCGCGGAGGGCGCCAGCCTCGACTGGTCGGCGGTCTACCTGGAGGACGAACTCGACACCTCGGCGGGCCTCGCCGCCGCGTCCACCACCGCGTTCGCCCTCACCATGGCGGTGGCCCGACTGGCCGGCGACGCCGTCGTCAACCGCTTCGGCGCGGTACGCACGGTCCGGTCCGGCGGCGTCCTCGCCACCTTCGGCGGCCTGCTGGTCGTGTTCGCCCCGCACCCCGCCCTCGCGATGGCCGGGTTCGGCTGCATGGGCCTCGGCATCGCGGTCGTCGTCCCGCTGGCCTTCGCCGCCGCCGGGCACAGCGGTGGCCCCAACACCAGCCAGGCCATCGCCGGTGTCGCCACCGTCACCTACACCTCGGGCCTGATCGCACCCTCGGCGATAGGCGCGGTGGCCGACGCGACGTCACTCGTGGTCTCGTTCGGCCTGGTGACCCTGCTGGCCTCCGGCCTCGTCGTCGGCGCCAACGTCCTGCGCTCGGCGACCCGTCCCACGACCGCCACCGCGACCAAGCCCTGACGCCGAGCCTGGCCTGGGCCCGTCGAGCCGAGCCAGGCCAGGCCAGGCCGGCCGAGCCGAGCCGAGCGAGGCCGGGCCGTGCCGAACCGGGCCGTGCCGAGCTGTGCGGAGCCAGGCCAGGCCAGGCCGAGCCGAGCGAGGCCAGGCCGTGCCGGACCGTGCCGAACCGGGCCGTGCCGAGCCAGGCCCGACCGCGTCAGACGTTGCGCCGGTACGCGCCGCCCACCTCGAAGAACGCCTCGGTGATCTGCTGGAGGGTGCACACGCGGGCCGCGCTCATCAGCACCTCGAAGACGTTCTCGTGGTGGGTGGCCGCGTGCTTGAGGGCGGCAAGCGCGGCGTCCGCGGCCGAGCGGTGCCGGGTGCGGAAGTCCCGGACCCGGGCGAGCTGCGATTCCTTCTCGGCCTCGGTGGCCCGGGCGAGGGCGACGGGCGCGGGCGGGGCGTCCTCGGCGTGCGGGGCTCGGAAGGTGTTCACGCCGACGATGGGGAGCGTGCCGTCGTGCTTGCGCTGCTCGTACAGCATCGACTCGTCCTGGATGCGGCCGCGCTGGTAGCCGGTCTCCATCGCGCCCAGGACGCCGCCGCGCTCGCTGATGCGGTCGAACTCGGTGAGGACCGCCTCCTCGACCAGGTCGGTGAGCTCGTCGATGATGTACGAGCCCTGGAGCGGGTTCTCGTTCATCGCGAGGCCCCATTCGCGGTTGATGATCAACTGGATCGCCAGGGCCCGGCGGACCGACTCCTCGGTGGGCGTGGTCACCGCCTCGTCGAACGCGTTGGTGTGCAGGCTGTTGCAGTTGTCGTAGATGGCGATGACCGCCTGGAGCGTCGTGCGGATGTCGTTGAAGTCCATCTCCTGCGCGTGCAGGGAGCGGCCCGAAGTCTGAACGTGGTACTTGAGCTTCTGGCTGCGCTCGTTCGCGTGGTAGCGGTCGCGCATGGCCACCGCCCAGATGCGGCGGGCGACGCGGCCGAGGACCGAGTACTCGGGGTCCATGCCGTTGCTGAAGAAGAACGAAAGGTTCGGCGCGAAGTCGTCGACGTCCATGCCGCGCGCGAGATACGACTCGACGTACGTGAAGCCGTTCGCGAGCGTGAACGCGAGCTGGCTGATGGGGTTCGCCCCGGCCTCGGCGATGTGGTAGCCGGAGATGGACACCGAGTAGAAGTTGCGCACCCGGTTCTCGATGAACCACTCCTGGATGTCCGCCATCATGCGCAGGCTGAACTCGGTGGAGAACAGGCAGGTGTTCTGCCCCTGGTCCTCCTTGAGGATGTCCGCCTGCACGGTGCCGCGCACGGTTGCCAGCGCCTTCGCCCGGATCTCCGCGCCCTCCGCCTCGGACGGCTCGCGGCCCTCGGTGCCCCGGAACTTGTCGAGTTCGGCGTCCACCACGGTGTTGAGGAAGAACGCCAGGATCGTCGGCGCCGGGCCGTTGATGGTCATCGACACCGACGTCGAGGGCGCGGTGAGGTCGAAGCCGTCGTACAGCGCCTTCATGTCGTCCAGGGTCGCGACGGAGACGCCGGACGTGCCGACCTTGCCGTAGATGTCCGGGCGTTCGTCGGGGTCGCGGCCGTACAGGGTCACGGAGTCGAACGCCGTGGACAGGCGCGTCGCCTCGCCGTCGTGGGACAGCAGCTTGAAGCGCCGGTTGGTGCGGAACGGGTCGCCCTCGCCCGCGAACATTCGCGCCGGGTCCTCTCCGTCCCGCTTGAACGGGAACACCCCCGCGGTGAACGGGAAGTAGCCCGGCAGGTTCTCCTCGCGCAGGAACCGCAGCAACTCGCCGTGGTCGGTGACGCGCGGCAGCGCGACCCGGCGGATGCGGTTGCCGGACAGCGACTCCCGGGTCAGCGCGGTGTGGATCTCGCGGTCCCGGACCCGCACGACCTGCTCGTCGCCGGAGTACGCCTCGACCGTCGCGGGCCAGGAGGCCAGCAGCGCACGCGAGTCCGCCGTCACCGCGGCCTCGGCGTCGGCGTGCAGGGCGTCCACCGACCCGACGGGCTCCGGGAGTTCGTCGCGGACCAGGGCGACCCGCTGGAGGCGCGCGGCGGCGTCCGCCTGCGCGCGCGTATCGGCGTGGTACCCGCGCACCGTCTCGGCGACCTCGGCCAGGTAGCGCGTGCGCGAGGCCGGGACGATGTGCGCCGCGCCGGTGGAGGTACGCACCGACACCGGTGCCAGCGCGCCCTGTTGCCGCGGCAGGCCCTGCTCGGCGAGGCGCTCCGCGAGGTGCTGGTACAGCGCCGTCACGCCGTCGTCGTTGAACGTCGCCGCGCTGGTGCCGAACACCGGCATGTCCTCGGGCCGCGAGCCGAACGCCTCGCGGTTGCGCACGAGTTGCCGTGACACGTCGCGCAACGCGTCCTCCGCGCCCCGTCGTTCGAACTTGTTGATGGCGACGACGTCGGCGAAGTCCAGCATGTCGATCTTCTCCAGCTGGGAGGCCGCGCCGAACTCGGGCGTCATGACATAGAGGGCCGTGTCCGCGTACTGCGTCACCGCGGCGTCGCCCTGTCCGATGCCCGGCGTCTCCAGGATCACCAGGTCGTAGCCGGCCGCCTTGCACACGTCCAGGAACTGGTCGATGCGCTCGGGGAGTTCGCGGCCCGCGGCGCGGGTGGCGATGGAGCGGAAGAACACCCGCTCGCCGTCGAGGGCGTTCATCCGGATGCGGTCGCCGAGCAGCGCGCCACCGCCGCGCCGCCGGGTCGGGTCCACCGCGAGCACCGCGACGCGCAGTTTGTCCTGCTGGTCGGTGCGCAGGCGCCGGACGAGTTCGTCGGTGAGGGAGGACTTGCCGGAGCCTCCGGTGCCGGTGATGCCGAGGACGGGTACGCGCCGGTCCGCGGCGGCCGCGCGTACCGCCGCCAGGTCGGTGTCGTCCAGGCCGCGGTTCTCCACGACGGTCAGGGTGCGGGCCAGCGCGCCGCGGTCGCCCGCGAGGAGCGCGTCCAGTGCGGCGGGACGCTCGGCGAGGTCGACGTCGCAGGCCTCGACCAGGGTGTTGATCATCCCGGCGAGGCCGAGGCGCTGGCCGTCCTCGGGGGAGAAGACCGTGACGCCGGAGCGGGCCAGGCGGGAGATCTCCTCGGGGATGATGACGCCGCCCCCGCCGCCGAACACCCGCACGTGGTCGGCGCCGCGCTCGCGCAGCGACTCGACCAGGTACTCGAAGTACTCGACGTGGCCGCCCTGGTACGAGCTGACCGCGATGCCCTGCGCGTCCTCCTCCAGCGCCGCGTCGACGACCTCGCTCACCGAGCGGTTGTGGCCGAGGTGGACCACCTCGGCGCCCTGGGACTGGAGGATCCTCCGCATGATGTTGATGGCCGCGTCGTGCCCGTCGAAGAGGGCGGACGCGGTCACGAACCGCACGGGACGAACCGGGACGTACAGGGCCACAAGAGCCTCCGACAACGCATGGGGCGACGCACGAACAGATGCCTGGCTCCCAAGATACTAGGAAGTCCGACTATTGCCCAGGTTAAACACAGTGGGGTACGGGTGAATCGGAGGGTGGAGCGGAAGTCCCGTATCCCACCGGCATCATCGGCAACTCGTGTCATGCGGCAGAATGCCCGCTGGCAGGTGCGAACACGGAACGCGGCGCGCCGCCGGTCCCAGGGGAGGGTTTCTCGATGGCGCACGGCGTCAGCGTGCACGGTCCGGACTGCCACTGCGTGGTCCGCGAGGAGTACCGGCGGGCCCACGAAGGCTTCGCCGAGGCACGGCGCGCGCTCGCCCGCCGCGAGGGGGTGCCGTCCGTCGTGGCGCCCTCCGAACCGGCCACCCGGCAGTGGATAGACGACGAACTCCGTTCTCGATCACAGGAGTTGGCCACCAAGCGACGCGCCCACGGCAGGGCCGCGCTGCGCCTGCTCGGCACCCGTACGCTCGCGGTCCTCTGGAGCGCCGTGGTCGTGCTCCTGGTCGTCGAGGCGCTGACCGCGATCGGCACCGGCTGGACGGTGACGCGCACCGCCGCCCTGACCGCGGCCGTCGTGTCGGCCGCACTGCTGACCGGCCTCGCGTACTGGGCCCGCGCGGGTGCCGGGCTCTACGCGCCGGTGCGCGGGGCAGACGGCCGGCTGTCCACGTCCAAGGCCGTCGCGGGACTGTGGGCCGTCGCCCTCACCTATACGTTCGCCTTCTTCGCGGTACGCCTCGCCGCCGCCTCGGACGGCGACGACCGCTCCGACCTCCTCGACAGCCTCGGCTCGGTGTCCGCCGACCAGATCGCGCTCTTCGCGGCCCCGCTGTTCGCCGCGGTCCTGGTGCGCCGCGTCGTCGGCGACAAGGTCGGCCGCCGCGTCCTCCAGAAGCCGCACTCCGACCGCGCCCGGCTGCGGGACCTCGCGACCGACGACAACGGCCGCAGCTCGCTCACGGACGCGCAGTACGCCCTGGTCAACCTCGTCGCCGTCGGCTTCGTCGTGGTCGGCCTCGCCCGCGACCCCGGCGCCCTGCCGGACATCCCGGCGACCCTCGTCGCGCTCGCGATGGTCTCCGTCGCCGTGTACGTCGTCGCCAAACTGGTCGAGAACAACCGCCCCGTGATCCTGTCGGTCGTGCGCGTGCACGTGCCCGGGAACCTCGACACCGCGGTGCGGCAGGGCGACGACATCGAGATCCGCGGCACCAACCTGGTCGGCGCGGGTGCCGCGGAACCCGACCAACTCGCGCGCGTGGTCGTACGTTTCGGCGCCGTGCACGTCTACGCGCCGCTCGTCCCCACCGAGACCGGCTTCGCCAACCCGTGCGACGCGGTGCTGGTCGTGCCGATCCCGGTGGACGTCGACCCGGGGCGGGTCGAGCTGTGCGTAGTGACGGCGTCGGGCGTGGAGTCGAACCCGTACGAGATCGAGATCGCGGACTGACGCGACGCGGCGACGG
>NZ_JBPKBH010000006.1:165797-186116 GCF_051388915.1 Yinghuangia sp. YIM S09857
CGCTTCGGGACAGGTTCGGAGAGGGGCTCTCAGCCGCCCTTGGTGAAGTCCACCGGGCTCCCGGCCGCGCCGCCCGCGGTGGCGGACGGCGGGGTGGCCGGCGAAGTGGCCGTTGCGGCACCGGTGTTCGCGGTCCGGCGGTTGCGGCGGCCGGTGAGCATCGCCCAGACCGCACCCACGAAGCCGGACGCCCCGACGCCGATCACCGCGAGCGCGAGCATCAGGCCGGGCCGGGCGTCCACCGCGTCGCCCGCGTCCAGCATGTACATCACCGCGATGGCCATGAAGATCGTGCCGGCGACCATCGCCATGGGGTCGAACCCGTGGCGGCGTGCGGTGTCGCCGTGACGGGAACGGGCGGTGGGGCCGAAGGACTTCGGCCCCGTCGAGGCGGAACCCGCGGAGGGAGTTGCCGGGGAGGCGAAGAGCGGCGCGCTGCCGACCGAGCCGAACTCCCGTGTGCTGCTGGTCCCTTGGGTCGCCGACGAGGCGGCGGGGGCGGGCCAGGGGGTGGTACGCCCCTCCCAGTCGCGCGGGAGCATCCCGGGCCGCCAGTCGGGGTCGTTCTCGGGCACGTGTGAGGTCGCGGGAGATGAGGTCGCGGGAGGCGCGGTCGCCGCGGACTGGTCGATGCCGAGCACCTTGGTCTCCTCCGAGTCGCGTTCCGTGGGACGTTCTTCGCGTGCATCACGTTCTTCGCGTTCTTCGCGTGCTTCATCTGCTTCGCGTTCTTCGTGTTCCGTGGTGCCGCCGGGCGGGTTCGCGGACGGGCTGCCGTCGGCGAACCCGCGTGTGTCATCCGTGTCTCCGGCGTCCGTGCCGTGGCGCTCCGGGTCACGGGGCTCCATAGAACACCTCCACGTTTCCGACGCCGACTCCCAGGTCGAGCGCGATCGTGCCGCGCGGCGGGCCGCCGTTCTCGGGCGGGAGGACCGCGTCGCGGTCCGGCCGGTAGCCGCTGCTGCTGCCGTTCGGAAGGTCGATGTTGCCGAGGTCGACGTCCGCCTCGATGATCACGCGCACGTCCTCGGGCAGGTAGACCTGCATGTTCCCGGCGCCCACCGTCGCCGCCACGCGGACCGGGTCGGCCGGGTCGCGCCCGGTCAGGTTCAGCTCGGTGAGGTCCAACCGCATCTCTCCGAACTTCATGCGGTACGGCGAACTCGCCGCCACCGTGTCGGCCGTGGCCGGGGTGATGGTGCGCTCCCCGCTCGGGCCGGTGAACGGCACCGTGATCGCCGCGACCGCGCTCAGCAGCGCCGCGACCGTGAAGGCCGGCACGATCAGCCATCGGCCGCCGCCGAAGAAGGTGCCGACCAGCAGCCCGCCCGCGAGGACCGCGAGGATGACCGCGAGGCCCACCTGCACCGAGACGTCCACCGACGTCGCCGTGTCCAGCCACCACAGGACGCCGCCCGCGACCGCGGCCAGTGAGACGGTCGCCACCGCGATGTACGAGCGCGGTTTGCGCGGCTTCGGCTCCTCCGGGGGCTCCGGTCTGCCCGGGGACTTCCCGGTCGGCACCCGCCACCACTTGGCGGGGCCTGGCGCGAGCGGCTGCCCGGCGCCGGACGCCGGCCCGGCGGCCTGCGGCTCGGCAGCGCCGCCCGGAGCGGTGGCGGTGGCCGCCGCGGCAGGTCCGGCCGCGGCCATCCCGACACTCTCGGCGGGTGCCGTTGCGGACGCCGCGCCGCCGCCCGACGCCTTCTGACTGCGCCGGGTGCCCTGCTGCGCGACGTACAGGATGATCGCGGCGACGATCAGGAGCGGGACCGCCCCGTCGAAGCCGTTGTCGATGTAGGAGAAGAACACGCCGACGCCGATGCCGGTGAGGGCGATCGCCGGGATGGCGGCGCCGATGCCGCGTCCGTTCAGGACGTCCCGGGCCAGCGGCGCATGCTGCCCGTCGGCCGGCATCAGCAGCCAGCCCAGGCCGTACAGCAGGACGCCGAGGCCGCCGAACAGCGCCAGCACCGCGAACACCACGCGGAAGATCACCGGGTCGACGCCGAAGTGGCGTCCCAGGCCCCCGCACACACCCGAGACCACACGGTCGTGCAGCGGGCGGTGCAGCGGCGGATTGCCGTTGTCGCCCGGCTCGGCCTGCGGCGGAGTCCGGGACGAGTGGGGGGTCGTCTCGTTCATGGCTCCATCGTGCTGGGCGTACGCGTGCGCGCCTATCAGGAGGGGCCCGGGTCGTACCCCGATGCGACCCTGAGGGGGAATCAGGGTCGGACCCTGATGCATCGCCGAGCCCGCGCGTGTGACGATCGGTCGTGTGACCTCGGCACCGCCTCCCGCGACCCACGCGCAGACCTACCTGGGCTTCGAGCCCCCGGCCGCGCGGCCCGCCCCGACCCTGTTCCGCGACTCGTCGCGGCGCATCGTCGCGGGCGTCGCGCGCGGGCTGTCCCGGCACCTCGCGGTGGACGTGGTGTGGATCCGCGTCGGCTTCGTCGTCCTGACCCTCGGCGGCGGCCTCGGCATGCTGCTGTACGGCCTGCTCTGGCTCAACGTGCCCGAAGGCGACGGGGAGGTCCGGCAGGGGCCGGTGGACGCCCGCGACCGCAAGTCCCGGCACGCCGCCTTCGCCATCGTCTCGGCCCTGCTGGCGTTCTCCCTCGTCATGACGGTCGCCGGGGACGCCGGCTACCGCGGCGCGTGGGTGTGGCCGCTGCTGGTCGCGGCGGCCGGCGTCGCGCTGGTGTGGCGGCAGGCCGACGACGCGCAGCGCACCCGCTGGCTGTCGCTGGACGGGCGCAGCCGTACGGCGGGCATAGTGCGTACGGTCGTCGGACTTGTGGTGTTCGCGACGGGGATCGGCTTCTTCGTCGCGTACCGCGGCGGGCTGGGCGACGCGTTCGCCGCGATGCGCGGGGCGGCGCTGCTGCTGTTCGGACTGCTGGTGATCTTCGGGCCGTTCCTGCTCCGCCAGACGCGCGACCTGAGTGCCGAGCGCCGGGCCCGCATCCGTGCGCAGGAGCGCGCCGAGGTGGCGGCCCATGTGCACGACTCCGTACTGCACACGCTGACCCTCATCCAGCGGCACGTCGACGATCCGCGCGAGGTCGCCAAGCTCGCCCGCGCGCAGGAGCGCGAGCTGCGGGCCTGGCTGTACCGGCCGGAGGGCGAGGAGCCGGACCGCACCTTCGCCGCGGCGCTGCGGCAGGAGGCCGCCGAGGTCGAGGACATGCACGGCGCGACCATCGAGATCGTGTCGGTCGGCGACTGCCCGGTGGACGAGCGCCTGGCCGCGCAACTCGCCGCCGCGCGCGAGGCGATGGTGAACGCGGCCAAGTACGCGTCGGGCGGGCCCGTCCAGGTGTTCGCGGAGGTCGAGGACATGACGGTGACGGTCTTCGTGCGCGACAGCGGTCCCGGCTTCGACCCGGGTGCGCTGCCCGAGGACCGCCTCGGTGTGCGAGAGTCGATCCTCGGGCGCATGCGCCGCAACGGCGGTACCGCGGTGATCCGCAGCGAGCCCGGCGAGGGCACCGAGGTCGAGCTGGAGATGGCGCGTGGCTAGGCCGAGGAACAGGAGCACCAAGTGAGCACCCAGGGCCCGCAGGGCACTCCGCAGGACACTCCGCGTTCGCAGGGCACGCCTCGGGGCGCCGACGGCGCCGCCGACCCCGCGGGCACCGGTTCGGCCTCCGCCGAGACGCGTGTGCGCGTCGTGCTCGTCGACGACCACCGCATGTTCCGCACCGGCGTGCGCGCCGAGATCGGCGAGGCGGTCGAGGTCGTCGGCGAGGCCGAGGACGTCGCCTCGGCGGTCTCCGTCGTGCACGCCACGATGCCCGAGGTGGTGCTGCTCGACGTGCACCTGCCCGGCGGCGGGGGCGTCGAGGTGCTGAAGCAGTGCGCCGGGGTGCAGGGTTCGGTGCGGTTCCTGGCGCTGTCGGTGTCGGACGCGGCCGAGGACGTCATCGGCGTCATCCGGGGCGGCGCGCGCGGCTACGTCACCAAGTCCATCACCGGCGACGAACTCGTGCGCGCGGTGGGCCGCGTGGCCGAGGGCGACGCGGTCTTCTCGCCGCGGCTGGCGGGCTTCGTGCTGGACGCCTTCGCGGCGACCGACGTACCGCCGATCGACGAGGACCTGGACCGGCTGACGCAGCGCGAGCGGGAGGTCCTGCGGCTGATCGCGCGCGGGTACGCGTACAAGGAGATCGCGCGGCGGCTGGTGATCTCGGTCAAGACGGTCGAGACCCACGTGTCGGCGGTGCTGCGGAAGCTCCAGCTCTCGAACCGGCACGAGCTGACCCGCTGGGCGACCGACCGGCGCCTGGTCTGAGGAACGCCGTACGCCCCCGCCTCCGGCGCACCGGAGGCGGGGGCGTACGTGCGTACGACGTGCTGCTGCGGGTCAGCCCACCCGGCGCGCCGAGTGGAACGGCATCTCGGTGATCGGGGCGACCTTGATGACCGACCCCGGACGCGGGGCGTGCACCATCTTGCCGCCGCCTATGTACATCCCGACGTGGCTGATGTCGGAGTAGAAGAAGACCAGGTCGCCCGGCTGGAGCTGGGACTTGGAGACCGCGGTGCCGACCTTGACCTGGTCCCAGGTGGTGCGGGGCAGTTTGACGTTGGCCTTCGCCCACGCGGCCTGCATGAGGCCGGAGCAGTCGAACGAGCTCGGGCCCGCCTTGCCCCAGCCGTACGGCTTGCCCTGCTGGTCCATCGCGAAGTCGACGGCCACCCCGGCCCGGCCGGAGACCGGGACGTTCGTCACGGGGGGCTCGGGCTTGTCGCGGTCGGCCCGTTCGTCGGCGCGGGCCTCTTCCTCGGCGTGCTCGTTGGAGTCCAGGACGGCCTGGCGCTCGGCCTCGGTGAGGGTGTTGAGCAGCGTCTGGGCCTTGTTGAGCTTCTCCTGGATCTCGTTCTTCTTGCCGTTGAGGTCCTTGCGCAGCGCGTCGAGGTCGGCGAGCTGCTGGGACGCCTCGGCGCGGTCCTGCTGGAGCATGCGCGCCTGTGCGGCGATCTGTTCGAGCCGGGTGGCCTGCTGGCTGTCGATCTGGTCCAGCATCTGGGCCTTGGAGAGGTACATCGCGGGGTCGCCGCTCAGCGCGAGCTGGAGCTCGGGCGGCATGCCCCCGTTGCGGTACTCCTCGGCGGCTATGACACCGATCTGCTCGCGCAGTTCGTTCATCGCGGCCTGCTCCTCGGCGACGCGGGCCTGCGTCGCGTTGGACTCCTTTTGCAGCACCTCGACCTGCTCCTGCACGCCGTTGAAGACGTCGGTCGCCTTGGCGACCTCGCGGTGGAGCTGGTTCACCTGCTCCTGCACCTGGGCGGAGGTGGGCGTCGGCTCGGCGCTGGAGGTACCGGCGAACGCCACGACGCCGGTCACGGTCACGGCGGCGGTGGCCAGGGTGGCGGCACCGCGGTGCACGGTGCGCGGCTTTATCCGGCGGTGCTGTGCGGGACGGCGATGGGACGCCACGAAAGCGTCACTCCTTCCTCGGCCGCCTACCGGGTTAGCTGACAGGCTCGGGCGGAAGAAGACGCCCTACGACTCCGGACTGGCGGGCCCGGACCCGATTCGCCTCGGTGGGACGTGGGTCCCCGGCTCCGGCTGGTGCTCCGCGCGCCTTGGGGGCGGCCGCGGAACGTCGCCGGACTCGGCGGTGGCGACCGTGCACTCCTGGTGGAGTACGGGGGTACGGCCGCCTGGCCGAGAACATTAGTCACAGGAGTGTCACGATCCCCAGGATTCCTCGCCGTATTACCAAGTCTTTACCTTGGGGGCCGTTTCATTGTCCGCTTTGCGATTTTTGTAGTCTCGGATCGCCACCCCCACCGTGAGGAGCGTTCCGTGGACGTCGTCCGACAAATTCTGCTCGTCCTGCACATCATCGGGATCGGCTCCCTGCTCGGCGGCTTCCTGACCCAGATGAAGGGCATGAAGACCGGCGACGTCCGCGTGGTCCCGGCGATGACGCACGGCGCCCTCACCATGCTCGTCACCGGCATCGCACTGGTCGGCGTCCTCCAGGCCGACGACGTCGAGGTCGACAACACCAAGATCAGCGTCAAGCTCGCCGTCCTCATCGCGATCCTGCTCATGGTCTGGGCGAATCGCGCCAAGGACCGCGTCGGCACGCAGGTCTTCGGCGCCATCGGCCTGCTGACCGTCGCGAACATCGCGATCGCTGTGATGTGGACCTGAGTTGACGCGGGCCCGGGTTCGCCGTCCGGCCGGACGGGCGGGGACCGGAACACCGCCCGCGGCTCGTAGACTCGGCAGACGATGAGCAAACTCTTCGACGACATGCCGCTGCCGGGGTTCGACGCCGACATCCCGCTGCCCGCCGAGCCGCACCCGGACGACGCCCCACCGCCGCCGCCCGAGTACGACCCGGCCCCCGACGACCTGTTCGCGGGCGACTTCGCCGAGCCCTCCAATCTGTACGAGGGCCACTACCGCAACGGCGCCCGCAAGCCGGTGATCGACCCCGCGCGCCTGCTCGACGGCATGAACCCGCAGCAGCGCGCCGCGGTCGTCCACGAGGGCTCCCCGCTGCTCATCGTCGCGGGCGCCGGCTCCGGCAAGACGCGCGTGCTGACCCACCGCATCGCGTACCTCCTCGGCGCGCGCGGCGTGCATCCCGGCGAGATCCTGGCGATCACATTCACCAACAAGGCCGCGGGCGAGATGAAGGAGCGCGTCGAGGCGCTGGTCGGGCCGCGCGCCAAGGCCATGTGGGTCTCCACGTTCCACTCCTCGTGCGTGCGCATCCTGCGGCAGCAGTACAAGAAGCTCGGCCTCAGCTCGACCTTCTCCATCTACGACGCCGCCGACTCGCAGCGCCTCATGGCGATGGTGTGCCGCGACCTGGACCTCGACCCCAAGCAGCACCCGCCGCGCAAGTTCAACGCGCAGGTCTCCAACCTCAAGAACGAGCTCATCGACCCGGAGACCTACGCGTCAGGCACGCAGAACGACGCCGAACGCAAGCTCGCCGAGGCGTACACCCTCTACCAGGCGCGCCTGCGGCAGGCCAACGCGCTCGACTTCGACGACCTGATCATGACCACGGTCAACCTGCTCCAGGCGTTCCCCGACGTCGCCGAGCACTACCGGCGCCGGTTCCGGCACGTGCTGGTCGACGAGTACCAGGACACCAACCACGCGCAGTACGTGCTGGTCCGCGAACTCGTCGGCGGCGCCGCCGGCCACGGGCCCAAGCGCACCGCCGACGGCGACCTGGTCAACCCCGCCGAAGAGGGCCTGGCCGAGGTGCCGCCCGCCGAACTGTGCGTCGTGGGCGACGCCGACCAGTCCATCTACGCCTTCCGCGGCGCGACCATCCGCAACATCCTCGACTTCGAGTCGGACTACCCGGACGCCACGACGATCATGCTGGAGCAGAACTACCGCTCCACGCAGACGATCCTCACCGCCGCCAACGCCGTCATCGAGCGCAACAGCAACCGGCGCGCGAAGAACCTGTGGACCGACTCCGGGCAGGGCACCTCGATCACCGGCTACACCGCCGACGACGAGCACGCGGAGGCGCAGTTCATCGCGGACGAGATCGACCGCCTGACGGACACCGGCAAGGTCACCCCGAGCCAGGTCGCGGTCTTCTACCGCACCAACGCGCAGTCGCGCGTGTTCGAGGAGGTCTTCATCCGCGTCGGCCTGCCGTACAAGGTCGTCGGCGGAGTGCGGTTCTACGAGCGCAAGGAGGTGCGCGACGCGCTCGCGTACCTGCGGCTGCTCGCCAACCCGGACGACGTGGTCTCGCTGCGCCGCATCCTCAACGTCCCCAAGCGGGGCATCGGCGACCGGGCGGAGGCGTGCGTCGAGGTGCTGGCGGCGCGCGACCGCGTGCCGTTCGCGGACGCGCTGCGCCGGGCCAGGGAGGCGCCGGGCCTGGCGACCCGCTCGGCCAACGCGATCGCGGGCTTCGTGGCCCTGATCGACCAGCTCCGCACGGTCGTGGACGGTGGCGCGGGGCCCGCGACGGTCCTCGAAGCCGTCCTCGAACAGACGGGCTACCTCGCGGAGTTGCAGGCCTCCACCGACCCCCAGGACGAGACGCGCATCGAAAACCTCCAGGAACTCGCGGCGGTGGCCCTGGAGTTCGAACAGGCGCAGCCCGAGGGCACGCTCGCGGACTTCCTGGAGCAGGTCGCCCTGGTCGCCGACTCCGACCAGATCCCGGACGACGATGGCGGCGTGGTCACGCTGATGACCCTGCACACGGCGAAGGGCCTGGAGTTCCCGGTCGTGTTCCTGACCGGCCTGGAGGACGGCGTGTTCCCGCACATGCGGGCGCTCGGCAACACCAAGGAACTGGAAGAGGAACGCCGCCTCGCGTACGTCGGCATCACCCGCGCTCGGGAGAGGCTGTACGTCACCCTGGCCAAGATCCGCAGCGCGTGGGGCGCCCCCGCCTACAACCCGCCTTCGCGGTTCCTCCAGGAACTCCCCGAGAAGCTCGTCGAGTGGCGCAACGCCGCCCCCTCGGCGGCCCAGGCACTCTCCGCCACCCGCACCACCCGCTCGGCCCCCCTGGGCCGCCTCAGCGGCCCGAGCCGCATCACCGACCGCGAGGCGGTGGCCCTCAAACCGGGCGACCGGGTAACCCACGACAAGTTCGGCCTGGGCACGGTCGTCGCAACCCAGGGCGAAGGCGACAAGGCCCAGGCCACCATCGACTTCGGCGCAACGGGCACGAAGCAACTGCTGCTGCGCTACGCCCCGGTGGAGAAGCTCTAGGTCCTGTCTTCAAGTTCCCGCCGGGCCCGCGACGCCGGGCCTTGACGGCCCCCCAAGTGGCACGCTCCGGGCCTTGGCGTCCCAAGCCAAACCCGGGCCGAGCCGCGGGCCGCGCCTTGCGAGCGCACGCACCACGGCCCGCGGGCTATCCGACGCCAATTTGAAGACACTCCCCTAGTAGGACTCCGTCAGGTCTGTCTGGATCTTGCGGTGGCCGGACGTCTGCGCTGTCCGGGCAGGGGCGGTGGGAGGTGGTGCAGATGCCGGTCCAGCAGTTCAGCAGGCTCTGGATGGCGGCCAAGGCCCGGTGGAACGTCTGGCCGGCATCGGGCCTTGGGGGTGTGGTCGGTGCTGGGTGAGGAAAGCATGGGCGGCGGTCGCGGCGGTTGAACGGGGGCGGCGCGTGGCGCCCGGGTTTTGCGGGCGGTCGCGCGTTGGTCGGGGGCGAATTGGCCTCGGGCTGCGGGCCGCGCGGGAACCGTTGGCGAAGCGGTTGAGGTGGCCCCGGGGGCGCTCCGCCCTGCCCTCGTCGGAGGCCAACTCACCGCCGCGCAAAGGCCGATCGTCGGCACGTGCGCGGACCACCGCCGCGTTGCGCCGTACACGCCCACGCGCACGCTGGCGGGTACGACGTGCGTCGTGGCGTGGAGTCGGCGGAGGGCGGCGTGCCGCCTGCGCGCACGCGTCGGGACCACCGCCGCGTTGTGCCGCTCACGCCTGCAAGCACGTCGGGGTGCCGTGACCCTGGTGGTGAGTGCGGGTCGCGGGGGCGTGCGGGGGCGTGCCGACGTTGGGGGCGGTGTCGGTGGGGGGTTGTAGGTTTTTGGTGTGCCGGGGATCCGTCAGCCGGTGGGGTCCAGGCCGCGGGCGCGGAGCCACGGTATGGGGTTTATCGGGGCACCGCCCTTGGGGCGTACTTCCAGGTGGAGGTGGGGGCCGGTGCTGTTGCCGCTGTTGCCGGAGTAGGCGATGACGTCGCCGGCCTTGACCGGGCCGGAGTTCACCTTGGCGCGGGTGAGGTGGCAGTACCACGTCTCGGTGCCGTCCGCGGCGGTCAGGATGACCATGTTGCCGTATGAGCGGTTCCACTCCGTGCGCACGACGCCGTCGGTGACCGCACGGACAGGTGTGCCGCGGTCGACGGGGAAGTCGATGCCGGTGTGCAGGTTCGACCAGCGGCCGCCCGCCTGGCCGAAGTAGGCCGACAGGCCCGGGGCGACCGGCAGGACGTACTTGGGGCGCAGCAGCTCGCGCTTCTTGCGCTCCTCCTCCTGCTGGCGGGCGATCTCCTCCTGCCGCTCCTGGAGCGCGACGCGGGCCTGCGCCCGGCTCGCCCGGTCGGCGAAGTCCGCCGCGCTGTCGCGCAGATCGGTGAACTGCTGGTCGAGCGGCGAGGCGAGCGGGATGTCCGGGCCCGCGGCCACGGTGTCGTCGCCGGACGAGGGGCCCTGCCCGTCCGCCGCCTGGATGCCCCCGGCCGCGGCGACCGCCATCGCGGTCGCACCGAGCACGCCCAGGGACGCGCCCGCGACGCGGGCCATCGGGCGGGTGCGGCGGGTGGTCTTGCGGCGTGCTGCGCGGCTGCCCGCGGCGGCGGCCGAGAGGCCCGCCACAGCAGCAGCGTCGGCGACGTGGGGGTCGGAGTCGCCGTCGTCGCCGACCCCTGAGTCGTCCTCGCCGTCGGTGTCCGCGTAGTCGTCGAAGTCGGCCTCGGCGTCGGTGTCGTAGCCGTCGGCATGATCGCCGGGGATGCGGTCGTCCGCGGCGAACGCGTCCGGGTCGACCGTGACGGTGGCGAACTCCTGCGTGGCGTCGTACCCGTCGGTGCCGCCGAAGTCCGTCGAGACGGCCCGGGCGGGCGCGCCCGAGGCGTTGCCGTTGTGCCAAGGCTCCGCGTCGTCCCAGGTGGCAGCGTAGCCGTCGTACGCCGGAAGCGGCTCCTGGACCTGCGTCGACGCGTCGTACCAGCCGCTCGCGCCGCCGTCGTTGCGTTGCGGGTCGGTGAAGGCGTCCGCGCCGAGGCGGTTGTCGCCGGCCCACATGTCGGCGGCGGGGGCCGAGGACCACGTGTTGCCGGTGTCGGTCGACCACGCTGTGCCGGAGTCGTAGCCGGTCTGCTGCGGGATGACCGCCGTCTGGCCGTAGGAGGTGTCGTACGCGGTCCCGTACGACGACGCGGCCTGGTACGCGCCGCTGTCGTAGACGGGGTAGCCGCCGCTGTCGTCGACCGCGGCGTACGAGCCGGAGCTGTCGTATGCCGTCACTGCTTCATAGGCGCCCGAGCCGGTGGCGCCGGCGTCATATGCGGGGGCGTCATATGCAGTGGTGTCGTATGCAGCGGTGCCGTACGCGGGCGCCTCGTAGGCCGACGCGTCGTAGGCCGAGGTGCCATAAGAAGGGGTGTCGGCCACGTAGGGGGACGCGACTGTCTCGTATGCCCCTGTGCTGTAGCCCGGCTGGGCGGCCGAGTAGGCCGACTGCGTGTACGCCGAAGTGTCGTACCCGCCCGTCTGCCACGCGCCCGAGTCGTACGCGGTGGCTCCGTAGGCGGAGTTCGCACCGGTGTCGTACGAGTCGTAGGCCGGGTAGGCGGTCTGTGCGCCGGTGCCGTAGCCCTCGTCCGGGACGCCACGACCGTAGGGGTCGCTGTCCGGATAATGGCCGTCCGTCACCTGATTCGCCTTCGTCTCGGGGGCAGATACGGCCCTCCGCACGCGTGCGGGGGCAAGCTCGACAGGTCCTCCACAACAATTAAGGGGGGACTCTAGCCTTCCGAATGCGGCCGGGACAATCCGCTGCGGCTCACCCGTGCGGCTATTCCTTACTCACTCGTATGGATGAAGGCGGGCAAGCAGGGCAACCGATTCGGGCACGTCGACGTCTTTATCGCGCTTGCGCGCAGGGGTGTTGCGGGTTGGGGCGGGGGAGGTGCGGGAGCGCGTAATCATGGGGCGCGCGACGGTGGTGGGTCTGTGGGGTGGCGCGGGTCTCGCGGGGCGTCACGCGACGAGCTCACGCGGCGAGCGGAGTGTCTTTCGTCGTGGTCGTGGTCCGGTCCGCGCGGGTGGATTTTCCGGCGGGTTGTGCGGTGGGTGCGCCGGGAGCAGCCGGGCCGGCGGACGGCACCCGGAGGGGTGCGGTGAGGAGTTCGCCGACTTCGGAGACGACCGTCCGGCATGCCGGAAGCGTGAGGTGCCCGGCGCCGCGGACCCGCACGCTGGTTGCGTCCAGGTCCGGATGGCGGAGCGCGCCGGAGGCGCACGGTATGACGAAGGGGTCGAGGTCGCCCCAGTAGGCGACGAACCGCGTCGTGCAGTCGGGTGCAGGACCGGCGAGTTCCGCGATGACGGGGCTGTCCGGGCACAGCTCGCGGACGAGCGGGTGGGCGCGCAGCAGTTGGGCGGCAGTCGTACCTGAGTGGGGGGTGCCGAGGGTGACGACCGTACGCACGCACGCGCCCTTGTCGAGGAACTGCGCGTGGTAACGGGCAATCAGCCCGCCCAGACTGTGGCCGACCACATGCACGCCGGGCGCGCCGGTGCGGGCCAGGACGCGAGCGATATGGCGGTCCAATAATGCGGACTTCGTACGAACGTCGCCGCCGAGTGGGTTGTGGTCGAACGGATGGACGTCCGACATCCCGGTGCGCGCGAGGGCCCGCCGCAGGACCGCGAAGATCGAGCGGTTGTCGGCGAGGCCGTGGACGAGGACGACCGGCAATTGGCCCGCGTTGTGGACATGCGCAGTAGGTGGAGGCGGGAACAGGGTCGCGACGCCGAGCGCGACGAGGCCCGTGGGGTAGAGCGCGAGGTGCCCGGCGAGGCAGGCGATTTCGCGTATGGAGCCGCGGAGCAGGTCGGCGGGCAGGAAGGTGGTCCGGGGCACTGCTGGATCCGCCGGGCTGTCGGGCGCGACACCCCCTGCGACGGAGCCCACGGCACCCCCTGCGACAGAGTCGGCGACGCACCCCGCGACGGAGTCCGCGACGCACCCCGCGACGCTCGCGGTGTGCGGTGCGTCGTCGTCCGGCCCCGGCTCCGGGAGCGCGGCCATGTCCCACCTCCGTGCGGGAGTCCGGCGTCGGTGCGGCATACGGCGAACCCGACGCGTCGACGCGGACCGGTACGGGGCCGGTCGGCCAAGCGGTCGGGGCGGCCGAAAGGTTTGGGCGGGGGCACGCCGCTGACGAATCGGACGGATGGGTTCAGCGGGAGAAAGGCGAGCGCAACGGCCGTTCCGGAGGAGGCCCCCCGGGTGGCGGCGCCGCCGACCGTTCGCTGTCCGGTCCCTACTGACCGGTATGCCCGAAACGGGTACCGCGAAACGCCTCGTTAACATGCCGGCGAAGCCGAACATCCGTTTTCCGCATGCCATTTCGTCGCACCGGCGCCCGCCGCCCGGCTCCCGCGTCCGGGCCGCCGCGGGGCCTGGCGGCGTGTCACGGGAGCGGCGACCGCGTGTTCGGGGCGGGATTCCCGATCCGGCCGTGCGGGTGTCGGCCCGACGCCGTACCGTGACCGTCATGCTGGAACGCTGGACCGCGGACCGGGTGTTGGCACTGGCACCCGACGCCGCGTCGCAGAAGGCCGGATCGAAGCTGGCGGCACCGGGGCCGTGGACGGGGTTGGGGGCGGGGGAGACACCCGCTCCGGAGCCGGGCCGGGAGCACGGGGATCAGCGCGAAGAGCAAGGAGAGAACAGGGAAGAGGGCCGAGAGGCCGGCCGGGGGGCGGCGGGTGGGGAGACCGCGAAGCGCGGTGTGTGGGGGATGTGCAAGGGCAGCGGTGCGACGGCATACCGCACGGTCGTGGACCTCGACGGTCCGGCCTGGTCCTGCACCTGCCCGAGCCGCAAACTCCCGTGCAAGCACGCGCTCGGGCTGCTGTTGTTGTGGTCGTCCGGCGGCATCGCGGAGGATGCCGCCGAGGCGCCGGACTGGGTGGAAACCTGGCTGACGGGCCGTCAGGACAGGGAGAAGCAGCGGGTCGAGCGGCAGGCGTCCGGCCCGGTGGACCCGGAGGCCGCGCGGCGGCGCGCCGAGGAGCGGGCCGCCCGCGTCACGGGCGGTGTGGACAAGTTGGGCCAGTGGTTGTCCGACCAGGTGCGCCAGGGGCTGGCCGGTGCCGACCGGGCGGGCTACGCCCCCTGGGAGGCCATGGCCGCGTCGATGGTCGACGCCCAGGCGCAGGGCCTCGCCGGGAGGCTGCGGCGGGCCGGGACGAGACCCGGCTCCGGCGAGGGCTGGCCGGGCCGCCTGCTGGAGGACTACGCGGTGATGTGGCTCGTCCTGCGGGCCCACGACCGGCTGGACGCCCTGGAGCCGCCGTTGGCGGCGTCGCTGAAGTCGCTCATCGGGTGGCAGGTCGACGCCCAGGAGTTGGTGCGGCGCGCGGCGGAGCAGGGTACGTCGGTGCGCGACCACTGGACGGTCCTGGGCAGCCGCGACAACGACGAGGAGAAACTGACCGTCCGGCAGATCTGGCTGCGCGGGGAGCAGTCGGGGCGTACCGCCCTGGTGCTCGCGTACGGCGCGGGCGGGCAGGCACCCGCGCTCGCGCTGCCGGTGGGCGAACGCTTCGAGGCCGACCTGGTGTTCCACGACGCCGCGGCCCCGCTGCGGGCGCACGTGGCGGAGCGCCACGGACCGCCGGAGCCCGCGGGCGAACCGGCGGGCTGCGACGCGGAGACGGCCGCGCTGGCGTACGCGGAGGCCCTGCACAGCGAACCGTGGCTGGAGACCTGGCCGGTCGTGCTCGCCGACGTCGCCGCGGTCCCGGACACGCTCGGGTGGCGCATCGCGGGCGGCGACGGATTCTGGCTGCCGGTCGACCGCTCCCGGGCGCGCGAGGAGTCGCTGTGGCGGCTCGCGGCGATGTCGGGCGGGGCCGGTATGACGGTCTTCGGAGAGTACGGCGCCCGCGGGTTCGCCCCGGTGACGGGCTGGCACGAGGGCCGGGCCGTGCCGCTCTGAGGCGGGGGCGTACCACGCCCCGTAGGTGGCAGGAGCGGTAACGCGGCGGACAGGGGAGCGTGATGACGGCAGGCACCGAGGCGCTGTGGGACGACCTCGTCTCGACCGCACTCGTGGGCACCGGCAAGCGGCCGGTCCCCGGCGTCGAACCGGGCAGTGCCCTGGGCACGGCGGTGGACGGCATCGGACGCGAGGACTCCGCCGAACGCCTCCTCGACCTGGCCGCGTTGGCGCTCGTCCACCGGCGGGCCGGGCGCCGTCCGGGAACGGGCGCGGCGCGGCCCGCGGCGTGCGCGCCGGACCCGCGGCCCGCCGTACCCGAGCGGGCACGGGGCAGGTTGCGCGTGCTGCTCGGCAGCAGCACCGGAGACCGGCGTACCGCGATCGCCGAACTCCTGCCGGAATGGCTGGCCGAGGCTCGCGAACGCGGTTACCGGGCACCGGAGTCCGAGCTGCCCGCGCTCCTCGACACCGCTCGCTCGCACAGCGAACTGCGGGCGGACGTGGCTGCGTTGGCCGGCCCACGTGGGCGCTGGCTGGCCCGGCTCAACCCGGACTGGGCGTGGGCGGCGCGGGTCGCGGCGGCGGATCTGGCCGCCGAGGAACCGGCGTCCGAGGGCGCGGAAGTGTGGCGGCACGGTTTGTTCGGCGAGCGGCTGGCCCATCTGACCGCGCTGCGCCGCCGCGACCCGGCTGCGGCCCGCGGACTGCTGGAGCACACCTGGCGCGAGGAACCGGCGGAGGACCGCGCCCAGTTCCTCGCGGTGCTGCGCACCGGGCTGTCACTCGACGACGAAGCCTTCCTGGAAGCCGCCCTCGACGACCGGGGCAAGGCGGTGCGGGCGGGGGCGTCCGCGCTGCTGAGCACGCTGCCGGAATCCGCGCTGGCGCGGCGTATGGCGGAGCGCGCGCGGGCGTGCGTGCGGCGGGACGGCGCCGGAGCGGTGGTGGTCCTGCCGCCCGAGGTCTGCGACGAGGCGATGCGGCGCGACGGCATAGCCGGCACGTCCCCGACCGGCCGCGAGGAACGGGCCTGGTGGCTGGGCGAGATCGTGGCGGCCACGCCGTTGTCGGTGTGGGCCGAGGTGTTCGGTGAGGCGCCGGACCTGATCCTGCGGCGGCGGCTGCCGCGGCGCTGGGCGGAGGACATCCGCGACGGCTGGGCCCGTGCGGCGGTGGCACAGAAGGACGCCGACTGGGCCCGCGCCCAGGTGGGACGCGGCGCTCCGACGCGCCTGCTGCTGGTCCTGCCCGAAGACGAACGCGCCGGACACGTCGCCGCGCACGTTGCCGAGCACGGGCTTTCGGAGGCCTTCCAGTTGCTGGCGGGGTGCCCGGCGGTGTGGCCGAAGGTGCTCGGACGGGCGGTGGTCGAGGCGTTGGCACGGGCGGCGCGGGAGTCCGCTTACCCGTGGAGCTTCAGCGGGGTGACGGGCCTGGCGGCGCGTTCGCTGGACCCGGGGCTGGCGGCCGAGATCGAGGGGTTGGCCGCGGCGGCCGGTGAAGACGGGTACTGGGGCAAGGCCTTCGCCGATGTGGCCGCGACATTGCGGGAACGGGCTTTGATGCGGGCGGAGTTCGACGCTCCGGCTGCTCGCGTCGGGTGATTGTTCGCACAGGCGCGCAGGCGCGCAGGCGTATTGGCGTTTGTGCTTTCGTCCGTGGGGAGTTCCGCTGTCACGCCGGGTCTCGGGGGGCCGGGCCCATTCCCGCGTCGCGGGCGATGGCCACGGCTTCCGCGCGGCTGCGGGCGCGGAGTTTCGCGAGGACATCGCTCACCCGGTTGCGGACGGTCTTCTCCGACAGCACGAGCCTGCGGGCGATGGCCGCGTTGTCGAGTCCGTGCGCGAGCAGGTCGAGGACTTCGCGTTCCCGGTCGGTGAGTTGCGGAAAGGGCACCGCGCCGCGGGTGTGCGCGGGAGCGGCCGAGAAGAACGCCAGGACGCGCTGGGCGATGCGCGGCCCGAAGACGGCCTCGCCGCGGGCGACACCGAGGATCGCGCGGCGGATGTCGTCGCCGTCCGACTCCTTGAGCAGATAGCCGCGCGCACCGGCGCGGAGGGCCGCGAAGACCGAGTCGTCGTCCTCGTCCATCGTCAGCACGATCACGGCCGTGGCGGGGTGGGCGGTGCCGATCCGCGCGGTCGCCTCCAGGCCGCCCATTCCGGGCATGCGCAGATCCATCAGCACGACATCCGGTGCCAGACGCGCGACTTCGTCGAGCGCGGCGGCGCCGTCCCCGGCCTGACCGACCACGTCGAGGTCGTCGAGGTCTTCGAGCACGGCGACCATGCCGGCGCGGAAGACCGGGTGGTCGTCCACGACGAGCACGCGAACGGGGGGCATGTCCTCGGTCAATTCCCTGCCTGTTCTCTGGAGTTCGTGGAGATGGGTGTGGTGGGTCATTGGGGGCGGCCCGGGAGGGTGGCTCTTACGACTGTGCCGCCGCCGGGGCGGGGGAGGACGTCTACGCGGCCGCCTACTTCGCCTGCGCGTTCGCCCATGCTGCGGAGACCTATCCCGGCGTGCGGGTACACCGGCATGCCGCAGCCGTTGTCGCTGACGTCGATGACCAGGGTCCCGGCGCGTACGGTCGCGTCGAGCCACAGCTCGCCCGCTCCGCTGTGCCGGACGGCGTTGGTGACCGCCTCGGCGGCGATCGCATACGCCGCGACCTCGACCGCCGCCGGCAGTTGGTCCAGGCCAGGGCCCAACTCCACCGTGCAGTGCGGTGTTTCGTACCCCGCCACCAGGTCGCGCAACGCGCCGGCGAGGCCGATCTGGTCGAGTATCGGCGGGCGCAGGCCGTGCACCACCGAGCGCAGGTCGGTCACGGTCTGCCGCAACCGGTCGCGGATGGACCGGGCCCGGTCGGCCAGTTCGGGCCGGTCCGAGGCCTCGATGCGACGCGCCAGCGCGTCGAGCTGGTGCGCGGTCCCGGCGAGCGCCGGACCGACGCCGTCGTGCAGGTCGGCGCGCAGGCGCCGCCGCTCCTCCTCCCGCGCCACCACGATCCGGGCCCGGCTGCGCGCGACGTCCGCGACGAGCCCAGCCGCGTACGCGAGCGTCGCGGCCCGCGCCGCCACCTCCTCGACCGCCGCCTGCTCCTCCGGCGTCCAGCGCTCGTCGCCCGGGCGGATGCCGACGTGCAGCTCGCCGATGTGCTGCCCGAGCGCGTGCGCCGGCACCGCCCGCCACCCCGCCACCGGACTGCCGCTCACCGCGACCACGGGGCTCTCCCCGTCCCCCCGGAACGCCGCGTACGGCAACCGCAGCGCCCTCCGCAGCGCGTCGACCAGCCGCTGCAACGCCTCCACCGGCTCCGACGCGGGCGCCACGTGGCGGCCCACCCGGGCCACCACCGCGTACGGGTCGTGCCGGTGCCCGAACAACCACCGGTCCACCGCCTTCTGCACCGCACCCCGGCCCACCGCCGCGAGCAGCGCGATCACCGCCACCGCCACGAACCCGGCCGTCGACGTCGGCACGGTACGCCCGACCCCGACCACCAGCGCCGCGTAAACGCCCACCATCACGAGTGTCAGCACGGCGTACACGATCGTGCGGTTGAGCACGACCACGACGTCGAACATGCGGTGCCGCAGCATCGCCACGGCGATCCCCGCGGGCGGCCCGAGCAGGCCCAGCCCGAACAGCACGTCGATGCTCAGCCGGCCCGTGATGGCCAGCGACAGCGTCCATGTGATGACCAGCACCATCCCGCCGAGCACCAGCCACTGCAACTGTGTGCGCTGCACCCCGACCGCACGCCGCGTGCGCACCACCAAGGCGGCGACACCGAGCGCCGTCCCCGGGAACAACGCCGCCCCGGCACCCGCCAGCGTCACATAGCCCAGCCACGAAGAACCGGGAATCGCATAGGGGTTGCGCACACTGTCCGTGACGTCGATCGGCCCGTCCCGGAACATCGCGGCCAGCCCCGCCACCGTCGCCGTCACGACGATTGCGTACGCCGGGATCCGCCAGCGCCGCCCCGGCAGATGCCCGTCCGGGAACACCAGGAGCAGCAGCGGCACGACCACGAAGTACTGCGCGAAGCCCCATGTCCCGATCCATGCCGCGAAGTCCGCGAACGGCAGCGGTTCGTCGGCGATCTCCTGCGAGATGACCGCGTACAGCGACAGGTTGAGGTACGGCGCGAGCGAGGCCGGGATCAGCAGCAGCCACCCGACCGGATTCCGCGGCCGCCCCCGCACCACGAACGCCCCGATCAGCGGCCACGCCGAACCGAGCACCACGTCCCCGGCGGACAGCGGCCGCAACTCGGTGCGGTCGGCCGTCCAGCAGTAGAGCGGGACGTACGCCGCACTCGACACGACGGCGATCACCCCGAGCACGGTGGCCAGCGCGATCAGCCGCGATTCCGGGATCCGCAGCGCGACCGCCCGCAACCGCCCCCGCCGCGAAGCACGCGTCAAGGCGGACTCGGCCGCACCCGTGCCTTCCGCCCCGCCCAGGGCAGCACGATCCCCGGGAGGCGTCGGCTCCTCCGCCTCCCCCAAGCCCCCGGTGTCGGGCAGTTGCGCGCTCACGCCGTCATGCTGCCGCAGCGCCGCCGGACCTGGCACCGGGGTCCGGCCGATATCCCGGACAAGGGGTGCCGGTGTCCCTGGTGCCCGGGACATCGGGGCCCGGAAAGTGGACCATGTCGCCGGGCATCGGGTCCGGTACGTGCCGCCGGGGGGCTGCAAAGCAGGCGGCGAACATGTGTGGGGGGAGTGCGAATCCACATGACGTACACGGAACCGGGCCCGGTCGACGGGCGCACCGGGGTGGGGGAGACCCCGGTGCGCCGTTCCTACTGGCCGCTCGTGGGGGCCGGAGCCGGCCTGCTGGGCGGGGCCTCGACCCTGCTGCTGGACGTCCGGATGGGTATGCCGGACGGGCCGACCGACATGATGACGGTCGACCGGGTGAACGACGTCGAGGTCATGGTGTCGCGCGCCGGGTTCCTCGGCGGCTTCGCCGCGGTGGCGCTGTTGCTCGTCACCGCGGCCGCGTGGCGGCGCCGCGTCGAGCCGCGCGTACCGGGCAGTACGGCGGCGGGCGTGGTGAGCCTGGCACTCGTGTCCGCGGCCGGCGGCCTGACGCTCGGGTACGGCTGGAAGGGCGCCATGGGCATCTACGGCGAAGGCGGCGCCGAGAGCGACGCGTTCGACGTCGAGGGCCGCTACATCTACTTCATGCTCAACGACTTCGGCGCCTACATCCCATGGTTCGGGGTCTTGGTGGCCGCGGGCGCGGTGTGCTGGATGGCGCTGCGCGAGCGGACCGTCGACCGCTGGATCGGTTGGGTCGGTGTGGTGCTCGTCGCGCTGCCCGTCGGCGGGTTCGTCGTGATGTCGGTGCCGGGCCTGGCGGCGATCACCATGCCGTTGTGGATGGTTGTGACATTCGTGGGGCTGACGTTCGGCAAGAGCACCATCACCCGCTGATCGCGGCGGTCGAACAGGTCGGTCGCCGACAGCCGCACCGAAGCCCCGTCGGCGCGGCGGCGGGGGGGGGGGGGGGGGGGGGGGGGGGGGGGGGGGGGGGGGGGGGGGGGGGGGGGGGGGGGGGGGGGGGGGGGGGGGGGGGGGGGGGGGGGGGGGGG
>NZ_JBPKBH010000006.1:186154-191901 GCF_051388915.1 Yinghuangia sp. YIM S09857
GAGGCACCCGGCTCGTCCCGGGGCCTCGGGCGCTTTCGGCGTGCCCGGCCGAACCGGGGGGCGGCCCGGAGGGTGTCAGACCGGACCGGCAGTCTTGGACGGGTCGGGGCGGCCGCGAGGACGGCCGCACCCGGCGACCTGGGCCGACGATCTCGGCCGATCCAGACCGCACACATCGATTCCGGGGGCTGTCCGTGACCTCTTCCGCACCCGCGACTCCCGCGACCGACCCGTCCGGTCCCGACGGTGCTTCCACCGGTCCCGCCGGCACGACCGACACCTCCGAGGACCGCCCGGACGCCGGGACCGCCCTGCGTCCGCACGCCGAGCACGCCTTCGCCGCGGAACTCGCCGCCCTGGCCGCGGCCGACGACCGGCCGCGCCCGCCGCGGTGGCGCCTGTCCCCGTGGGCGGTGTCGACGTACCTGCTCGGCGGTGTGCTGCCGGACGGCACCGTCATCAGCCCCAAGTACGTGGGACCGCGCCGCATCGTCGAGGTCGCCGTGACGACGCTCGTCACCGACCGCGCGCTGCTGCTGCTCGGCGTCCCCGGCACCGCGAAGACGTGGGTGTCCGAGCACCTGGCCGCGGCGATCTGCGGCGACTCGACGCTGCTGGTCCAGGGCACCGCGGGCACCCCCGAGGAGGCGATCCGCTACGGCTGGAACTACGCCCAGCTCCTCGCCCACGGCCCGTCCCGGGACGCACTCGTCGCGGGCCCGGTCATGCGGGCGATGGCCGACGGCCGCATCGCCCGCGTCGAGGAACTGACCCGCATCCCCGCCGACGTGCAGGACACCCTGATCACGATCCTGTCCGAGAAGACGCTGCCCGTACCGGAGTTGAACGACGAGGTGCAGGCGGTACGCGGCTTCAATCTCATCGCGACCGCGAACGACCGCGACCGCGGCGTCAACGACCTGTCCAGCGCGCTGCGCCGCCGCTTCAACACCGTCGTGCTGCCGCTGCCCGCGAGCGCCGACGCCGAGGTCGACATCGTCGCCCGTCGCGTCGAACAGCTCGGCGCCTCGCTCCAGTTGCCGGAGATCGAGGCGGCCGAAGCCGAACTGCGCCGGGTCGTCACGGTCTTCCGCGAACTGCGCTCCGGCATGACCGAGGACGGCCGTACGAAGCTCAAGTCCCCGTCCGGAACGCTGTCCACGGCCGAGGCGATCTCCGTGGTGACCGGCGGCCTGGCGCTCGCCGCGCACTTCGGCGACGGCGTCCTGCGGCCCGCGGACACCGCGGCGGGCATCCTCGGCGCGGTGGTGAAGGACCCGGCGTCCGACGGCGTGGTGTGGCAGGAGTACCTGGAGACGGTCGTCCGGTCGCGTGACGGATGGCAGGACTTCTACCGCGCGGCCCGCGAGGCGGGGGCGTCCTGATGACGCTTCCCGGCCCGCGGGCGGGGAAGTCCGGGAGGCAGGCGCGCACTCCGCACCTTCTCGGGGTACGGCACCACGGCCCCGGCTCGGCACGCGCCGTCGCCGTCGCACTCGACGCCCTCGCTCCCGACATCGTGCTGATCGAGGGGCCGCCCGAGGCGGACCTGCTGCTGTCGTACGCCGCCGACCCCGAGATGAAGCCGCCCGTCGCCCTGCTCGCGCACGCGGTGGACGACCCGGCGCAGGCGGGGTTCTGGCCGTACGCCGAGTTCAGCCCGGAATGGGTCGCGGTCCGCTACGCACTCGACAAGGGCGTCCCGGTGCGGTTCATCGACCTGCCGGCGGGCTGCTCGTTCGCGCTCGACCGCGCCCGCGGCGCGCTCCCGGTGCCGTCGCTGCACGGACATGCGGGCGACGACACCGGGACCGGCGACCACGGCGGGGACACCAACGGCAAGCCCCCCCATCACCCCGGGAACGACACCGAACCGAACACCCCCGCCGACGCCCCCGATCCTGCGGCCCCCGATCCCGCCGCCACCCGTACCGACCCGATCGCGATGCTCGCCCGCGTCGCCGGACACGACGACCCGGAGCGCTGGTGGGAGGACGCGGTCGAGCACCGCGCCGACCACAGCGACCCGATGGCGCCCTTCGCGCTCCTCGCCGAGGCCATGACGGCACTGCGCACGGAAGCAACGACCCCCGGCAAGCGCCTCGGTTCCGACCCCACCACACCCGGCGCCTCCCCGGACCACAGGAGTCCCGAGGCCGCCCCACCTGACGCGGCGGCACCGAACTCCGCCGCACCCCCTCCCCGTTCATCCGCACCGATCCCATCCGGTCCGGACGCCGCCACCCCCGCAAGCCCGACCACCCCGGCAAGCCCAACCCCCACGGCAACCCCCACCACCCCGGCAAGTCCCGCCACCCCCGCAACCGCAGACCTCCAACCCCCGCCCCCCACCTCCCCCTTCCCCGACCTGGAGACCGCCCGCGAAGCCCACATGCGCCTGGCCGTCGCCGCCGCGTACAAGCAGGGTTTCCGCGAAGTGGCCGTCGTCTGCGGCGCCTGGCACGTCCCCGCGCTGGCCGCCGCCCGCCCCGCCGCCGAAGACCGCGCGGTGCTGGCGCCGTTCGCGGCGTTCTCGCGCGGCGGCGTGCTGCCGAAGGTCAAGGTGGAGGCCACCTGGGTGCCATGGACCTACCGCCGCCTCGCGCACGCCTCGGGCTACGGCGCGGGCATCGCCTCGCCGGGCTGGTACCACCACCTGTTCGCCGACCACGCGGCCGAACGCATGCTGCCCCACTGGTTCGTGCGCATCGCCGGGCTGTTCCGCGAGGCCGGACGCCCGGTGTCCTCGGCACATGTGATCGAGGCGGTGCGGCACGCCGAGGCACTGGCGACCCTGCGCGGGCGCCCGCTGGCCGGACTCGACGAGACGCTGGAGGCCGTACGCGCGATCATGTGCGACGGCGACGACGCACCGCTCGCCCTCGTGCACGACGACATCGTGGTCGGCGACCGCATCGGCACCGTGCCGGAGAACGTGCCCGCCGTACCGCTGCAACGCGACCTCAACCGGCAGCAGAAGAAGTTGCGCCTGAGCCCCGCCGCCGCGGTCCGCGAACTCCGGCTCGACCTGCGCAAACCCACCGACCTGGCACGCAGCCGCCTGCTCACCAGGCTCGACCTGCTCGACGTGCCGTGGGGCGTCCCGGCCGCCGGGCAGCGCGGCACCGGCACGTTCCGCGAGGAATGGACCCTCGCCTGGCAGCCCGAACTGGCCATCCGCGTCGCGGAGGCCGGGGTGTGGGGCACGACCGTCGTGGCCGCGGCGACCGCGCGGGCGGCCGACCTGGCGGTCCACGCCGCCTCGTTGGGCGACGTGACCGCGGTCGCCGAGCGCTGCCTGCGGGCGGACCTGCCCGACGCGCTGCCGACCGTGATGCGCGTGCTGGAGGACCGTGTCGCGCTGGACTCCGACGTCGCGGCGCTCGCGGACGCCCTGCCCGCGCTGGTGCGCGCGCTGCGCTACGGCGACGTGCGCGGCACCGACACCGCCGCGCTGGCTTCGGTGGTCGACGGAATGCTGCTGCGCATCTGCGTCGGCCTGGTCGCGGCCTGCGCGGGCCTGGACGACGACGGCGCGCGCGACATGCGCCGCCACCTCGACGACGTGCACGACGCGGCGACCCTGCTCGCGCCGCGCACGGGCGACGAGGACCTGCGCGAGTACTGGTACGCCGCACTCGGCCGCCTCGCCGACCGCGACGACGGCCTCCCGGGCCTGCTCACCGGTCGCGCGGTGCGGCTGCTCCTGGACGCCGGGCGCCTGACCGCGGCGGACGCCGGCCCGCGGATGTCGCGGGTGCTGACGCGCGGCACCCCGTACCGCGACGCCGCGTCGTGGGTCGAGGGCTTCCTGTCCGGCGGCGGCCTGCTGCTGGTGCACGACGAGGCGCTGCTCGGGCTGGTCGACGCGTGGGTGGCCGGCATCCCGGCCGAGGACTTCACGGACGTGCTGCCGCTGCTGCGCCGCACCTTCTCCGGCTTCGCCGCGCCGGAGCGGCGCACGCTCGGCGAGCGCCTGCGCAACCCGGCCCGCGGCGGGCCGGGCGGTTCCGGCGGCGACTTCCCCTTCGACCGCGAACGGGCGGACGCCGCGCTGCCGTTGGCCGCGTACCTGCTCGGCGGCCCCGTCCTCCCGGGAGGCGACTCATGACGACGTCCGCGGACCCCGAGCGCCTGCGGCGCTGGCGGCTGATCCTCGGCGGCGACGCGGACGGCACCGGCTGCGGCCTGGCGGGCCAGGACCGCCGCATGGACGAGGCGCTGGCCGCGCTCTACCGTCCCGCCCCCGGGCAGGGCCGCGGCGGCGGCAGCACGGGCCCGCGCTCCGCGGGGCTCGGCGCCTCGGCGCCCTCGGTGGCCCGCTGGCTCGGCGACATCCGCGAGTACTTCCCGCCCGGCGTCGTGCAGATCCTCCAGCAGGACGCCATCGAGCGCCTGGACCTGACCCGGCTCCTCCTCGAACCGGAGATGCTGGAGGCCGTCGAGCCCGACGTGCACCTGGTCGGCACGCTGCTGTCCCTCAACCGCCTGATGCCCGAGGCCACCAAGGAGGTCGCGCGCGGCGTGGTCCGGCGCGTCGTGGAGGACCTGGAGCGCCGGATCGCGCAGCGCACCCGGAGCCTCGTGCAAGGCGCCCTGGACCGCTCGACGCGCGTGCACCGCCCGCGGCACGCGGACATCGACTGGAACGCCACGATCCGCGCGAACCTGCGGCACTACCAGGCCGAGCACCGCACGGTCGTGCCCGAGCGCCTGGTCGGGTACGGGCGGCAGCGGCACGGCGCGCAGAAGGACGTCGTGCTGTGCGTCGACCAGTCCGGCTCGATGGCGGCCTCGGTCGTGTACGCCTCGGTCTTCGGCGCGGTCCTCGCCTCCATGCGGTCGCTCCGCACCTCGCTCGTCGTCTTCGACACGGCCGTCGTGGATCTGACCGATCAGCTCGCCGACCCGGTCGACGTGCTGTTCGGCACGCAGTTGGGCGGCGGCACCGACATCAACCGCGCGCTGGCGTACTGCCAGGGCCTGGTGACGCGGCCGGCGGACACCATCGTGGTGCTGGTCAGCGACCTGTACGAGGGGGGTGTGCGGCAGGAGATGCTGCGCCGGGTCGCGGCGATGCAACGGGCCGGGGTGCAGGTGGTCACGTTGCTGGCGCTGTCGGACGAGGGGGCGCCGGCGTACGACCACGAGAACGCCGCGGCGCTGGCCGCGCTGGGCAGTCCGGCGTTCGCCTGCACGCCCGACCTGTTCCCCGAGCTGATGGCGGCCGCCGTGCGGGGGACGCCGCTGCCCGTCCCGGAGGGGTGAATCCGCGCTCACGGTCCCGGTCGTCCGGTGTGCGCGACGTGGGGTGCACCACATCCGTGCGGCACATTCCGGACGCAAAGGTGCCCGGAGCGTGCGCGAGCGTGCCGCGTGCGCAACGATGGATCGGGTGAAACGGGACGTACCAGGCCAGGAACGGGGGCCGACGGCCGCGGCGGTTCGCCACACGATCCGGTGTGATCAAGCCCCCGGTTCTGTGCGGCTTGCCGTCCCGGTTAATCTGCAAGCGGATCAGCTGCGCGTACGGACGCCGTCCACCAGGGTTCTGGGGGCGAGCCTTCCTGGCCTCCGCGGGACCCTCGTGGTCGACGAACGTGGCGCGATGTCTTCCGACAACAACCGCGATCACAAGGACGGACGCGCGTGGACCTGTTCGAGTACCAGGCGAGGGACCTCTTCGCCAAGCATGAGGTGCCGGTTCTTCCCGGTGAAGTCGTCGACACCCCGGAGGGGGGGGGGGG
>NZ_JBPKBH010000006.1:191997-194052 GCF_051388915.1 Yinghuangia sp. YIM S09857
CCCCGGAGGCGGCCCGGGCCGCCACCGAGCGCCTGGGCGGCAAGGCGGTCGTCAAGGCCCAGGTCAAGGTCGGCGGCCGCGGCAAGGCGGGCGGCGTCAAGCTGGCGTTCTCCCCGGACGAGGCGGTCGAGAAGGCCACCGACATCCTCGGCATGGACATCAAGGGCCACACCGTCCACAAGGTCATGCTGGCCGGCCTCGGTGAAATCGCGGAGGAGTACTACGTCTCCTTCCTCCTCGACCGGACCAACCGCACCTTCCTCGCCATGGCGTCCGTCGAGGGCGGCGTGGAGATCGAGGTCGTCGCCGAGGAGAACCCCGACGCGCTCGCCAAGATCGCGGTCGACGCCCTGGAGGGCGTGACCCCGGCCAAGGCCCGCGAGATCGTCGAGGCCGCGAAGTTCCCGGCCGAGCTGCACGACCAGCTCGTCGAGGCGCTCCAGAAGCTGTGGACCGTCTTTGTCGCCGAGGACGCCACCCTCGTCGAGGTCAACCCGCTGATCAAGTCCGGCGAGGGCAGGATCATCGCGCTCGACGGCAAGGTCACGCTGGACGAGAACGCCGACTTCCGCCACCCGGACCACGCGGCGCTGGAGGACAAGGACTCGGCCGACCCGCTGGAGGCGGCGGCCAAGGCCAAGGGCCTCAACTACGTCAAGCTGGACGGCGAGGTCGGCATCATCGGCAACGGCGCGGGCCTCGTGATGAGCACCCTGGACGTCGTCGCGTACGCCGGCGAGAAGCACAGCGACGTCAAGCCCGCCAACTTCCTCGACATCGGCGGCGGCGCGTCGGCCGAGGTCATGGCGAACGGCCTGGAGATCATCCTCGGCGACCCGGCGGTCAAGTCGGTCTTCGTCAACGTCTTCGGCGGCATCACCGCGTGCGACGCGGTCGCCAACGGCATCGTGCAGGCGCTGGAGCTGCTGAAGAGCAAGGGCGAGGAGGTCACCAAGCCCCTCGTCGTCCGCCTCGACGGCAACAACGCGGAGCTGGGTCGGCAGATCCTCACCGACGCGAACCACCCGCTGGTCCAGCAGGTGGACACCATGGACGGCGCGGCCGACCGTGCCGCCGAGCTCGCGGCAGCGAAGTAAAGGGAGCCTGAACCAGCCATGGCTATCTTCCTGACCAAGGACAGCAAGGTCATCGTCCAGGGCATGACCGGCTCGGAGGGTATGAAGCACACCCGCCGCATGCTGGCCTCCGGGACGAACATCGTCGGCGGCGTGAACCCGCGCAAGGCCGGCGAGAAGGTCGACGTCGACGGCACCGAGATCTCCGTCTTCGGCACGGTCGCCGAGGCCATCGAGGCGACCGGCGCGGACGTCACGGTGATCTTCGTACCGCCGAAGTTCACCAAGGACGCCGTCGTCGAGGCCATCGAGGCGGAGATCGGCCTCGCGGTCGTCATCACCGAGGGCGTGCCGGTGCACGACACCGCGCAGTTCTGGGCGCTGGCCGGCCAGAAGGGCAACAAGACCCGCATCGTGGGTCCGAACTGCCCCGGCCTGATCACCCCGGGCCAGTCGAACGCGGGCATCATCCCGGCCGACATCACCAAGCCGGGCCGCATCGGCCTGGTGTCGAAGTCGGGCACGCTGACCTACCAGATGATGTACGAGCTGCGCGACATCGGCTTCTCGACCGCGGTCGGCATCGGCGGCGACCCGATCATCGGCACCACGCACATCGACTGCCTCCAGGCGTTCCAGGACGACCCGGACACCGACGCGATCGTCATGATCGGCGAGATCGGCGGCGACGCGGAGGAGCGCGCGGCGGCGTACATCGCCGAGCACATCACCAAGCCGGTCGTCGGCTACGTGGCGGGCTTCACCGCCCCCGAGGGCAAGACGATGGGCCACGCCGGCGCCATCGTCTCCGGCTCCGCGGGCACCGCGCAGGCGAAGAAGGACGCGCTTGAGGCGGTCGGCGTCAAGGTCGGCAAGACGCCGTCCGAGACCGCGCGCCTGATGCGCGCGATCATGGAGGGCTGACCGGCCCCCGGCTGTACCGCACCACGACGCCGCCCCCGCCGATCCGTTCGGCGGG
>NZ_JBPKBH010000006.1:194153-197970 GCF_051388915.1 Yinghuangia sp. YIM S09857
CCCCCGCCGATCCGTTCGGCGGGGGCGGCGTCGTTTCCGTCGGTCCCGGGGTTGTCCGTCAGCGCTGGTATTCGGCGACGCGGTCGATCTGGTTGTTGTCGTCGTAGTGGATCTGGAACACCGTCGTGGCCAGGTGGCCTTCGGCGAGGCGGGACAGGAACAGCTTGGGATCCACGAAGCGCTCCTCGGTGATGCCGAACGCCTTTTCGCCGCGGAACCGGGCCTCGGCGGCCAGCGGGACCTCGCGTACGCCCACGATCGCCTCCGGGTCGACCCCGGCGTGGGCGGCCTCGACGGACAGGTACGTGCCGCCGTCCTCGTGCTCGGACGCGGCCTTGATGTAGACGAACTCGTACTGGCCCTGCGGTACTTGCTCGGCCTTGGCGTTGGTGCGGCCGAACTTGAACTCGGGCGCGGGCGCCTGTTCGGCGGCCGGGGCCCCGAGCCCGCCGCGCGCCGCGATGGACGCCTGGACCCGGGCCCGCTTGTCCGGCAGGCCGCCGGGGTCCGCGATGGTCGACAGGGCGTACCCGCCGAGCCCCAGGACGACGGCGCCGACCGCGGCCACCAGGACGACGGCGCGCTTCCGTGCGCCGCTGCGGATCCGGGCGGCCGGGCGCAGCTTCGGCTGATAGCGCCGCGTCAGATCCACCATGACCGCGTTCAGCCGCTCGTGCGCTTCGGGGCCGTCCGGGTCCGGCCCGGTCAACTCGCCCACCCGCCGCGACAGTTGCTCGTTGGCGAGGCTGATGCGCTCGATGGTGGAGTTGGTGGTGGCCTCGGTCTCGACGGCGATGTCCTCGGGAGTCATCCCCAGGTGATGCCGCAACACAGCGGCCCGCCGCCGATGCGCCGGAACGCGCCGCAGCGCGCGCAGCAACGCCACATCGGCGGACCAGGCCCGGTCAACGGCATCGCTCTTGTCCCCGGACAGGTCGGGTACGGGCGCCTCACCGCCGTCAGCGGTCCTCGCACCGGTCGGCGCGGGTGTCGACGGCCCGCCCGTCCCGCTGTCGGGGGCCTTGGGCTCACCGGCCTTGGCGGTGGCCGCCTTGGGGGTCTCGGCCTTGGGGGGCGTCGGTTGGGCGTCGGCAGGGCGGTCCTGGCGGTCCTGGCGGGGCTTGCGGCCCTTCTTCTTGCTGCGGTTGTCACGGGCCTTCGTCGGCTGGGGGCGCCCGGTGGGCGCGTCGGGCTCGTCGGCACTCCGAGGAGGAACGGGGGAGTTCGGGGTTTCCGCCGGTGCGTCGGCGGGCTCGGGGGAGCGCCCTACCTCGGCGACCTGGGTGGCGATGCGGTCCCGGTGGGGTATCCAGCCGCTGATGCGCTGCCCGGCACGGTGCAGGTGGTCGAGCGCCATGTCCGACGCGAGCATGCGCACCCACGATTCGGGCGACGCGAAGGCGGAGACCGTCTCCCATTCGGCGTACGCCCGCGCGTACGCCCGGTGCGTCACATGTACGGCGCGGTGCGGGCCGGCCGTCAGCAGGTAGACGTGCCGGGCGACGTCCGGCGCGGTCCTGGTGTAGAAGGCGTCGAAGGTCGCGTCGTCGTGCATGCCGCCGTACTCCCCGTGCTAGCTCCGACAGGTGGGCCCGCGTTCGGTTGCTCGTGCGCCGGACCGTGCGGAACGGGACGGGTGGAGCATCCGCCTGGGCGCCCCGATACCCCTGCGGGTGATTAGTAATGCCATATTTGTATTGAAAACAGACCAATGGCTGTCGAATATCGGCCGACACGGCCGGAGCGAAGGCCATATACAGGGCAGATCGCCTTGGCGTTGGCAGCATGAGGGATCGTGAGCGACACGCCCGTACCCGCGCTGCCGAACCACCCCGCAGCAGCCGAACCGGTGCCCGTGCACGACGGCGGCGCCGAAGTCGGACACCCGCGCGACGCGGAGGAGTACCCCGCCGCGTCTGTCCCCGCCGCGCCCGACCCCGCCGCAGACCTCCGCGCCGCACTCGACGGGGCCGCCGCCGGGTTCGTCGCCGTCGGCCTCGGCCTCGGCGCCGCCCTCGCACCGGTGCTCGTCGCGGTGCTCGCGGAGGCGTTCGGCGGGGGCTTCACCGACCCGGGCGACATCCTGCGCACCGCCGGGCAGATCTGGCTCGCCGCCCAGCGTGTCGGGCTCGACGTCGCGGGCGAGCAGCCCGGTGCCGCGGTGCGGCTCGGCATCGTGCCGCTCGGTGTCACGGTCCCGCTCGTGCTCGTGCTCGCGCGCGCCGGGCGCCGGTGCGCGGCGGCGGGGGAGGGCGGGCGGACCGGCGGCGCCCGCCCGGTGACGTTCGCGCTCTCGGCGTTCGCGATCGTGTACGCGGGACTCGCGTACGGCATCGCCGTCGTCGCCGCGACCCCCGCGATCGAGCCGGTGCGGGAACGCGCCCCGATCGCCGCCGGGGCCGCGGCGCTCGTGTTCGGCGGGTACGGGGCGCTCCGCATGGGCGCCTACCGCGACCTGCCGGGGCGGATGCCGCCAGGGGTGCGCGACCGGCTGCGGCCGTTCGCGGTCCCGGGGGCTGTGGCCCTGCGGGCGGGCGCTGCCGCGGCGTGCGTCCTGGCGGCGGGCGGTGCGGTGATCGTGTGCGCGTCGCTGGTGGTCCACGCGGACGCGGTCGGCGCGTACGTGGACCGGGTCGCGGCGGGGGCGCCCGACACCGTCGCGCTCGCGCTGCTGTGCGCGGCGCTGATGCCGAACGCGGTGATGTGCGCCGTGGCGTATGCCTCCGGCGCCGGGTTCGCGATCGGCGTCGGCACCACGGTCGCGCCCACCGGCGTCGACCTCGGTGCGGTCCCGGCGCTGCCGCTGCTGGGGGCGCTGCCGGAGACGACCTCGGTCGCCGGGTGGTGCACGCTCGCCGTGCCGGTGGCCGCGGGCGTGGTGGCCGGGCTGATCGCCGCCCGCGGAGGCCAGGCGGGCCGCGTGTGGACCGCGGTCGGCGCGGCGGCCGCGTCGGGGGCCGTCACCGGCGTCCTCGTGGCGGGCGCGGCCTGGCTCGCCACCGGCGCCGCGGGCGCGCAACGGCTCACCCGCACAGGCCCGCACATCGGGACCACCGCCGGTTCGGTCACCGCCGCGGTGGCGGTGGTGGCAGCCCTGACCGCCCTGATCGCCGCCTGGTACCGCCGGCGAACCGTCCGAGCCGCCGCCCACCTGGAAACCGTGGCGGTTCCGGTCCCCGGCCAAGCCACCCGCTGACGCGTGCCGCCGGTGACGCCCGAGGGCCGTGTCCGGACCATCCGGTCCGCGCACGGCCCTCGGACGGGGCGCTACCGAGCGCTCAGATCGGGTTGTTGTCGATGTTGTCGACCATGTTCCGCATGAAGCTCGGCAGTTCGCGTTCGCACTGCTGCTGCGCCTGCTTCGTCAGCGCGGCGTCCATGCAGTCGTAGTAGTCCTGCTGCGACCACCGGAAGCTCCACACACCCAGCACCCACACCACCGCGAGCGCGCCGGTGACCAGGCCGACCATGGCGCCGGGCGGGCGCGGGACGGTGCCCTGGGTGGTGGGGCTGGGCTCGGTGGCCACGCGTGCCGGGCGGACCAGCCGCCGCGCGCGGCCGGGCGTACGGGCCGTTCCGCCGGGGCCCTGCTCGACGCGCGGGCCGACCCGCGGGGCCGAGGTGCCGCGCAGCGCGCGGATGCCGAGGACCACCGCCGCGACGCCCATCACGATCCCGGCCTCCTCCCACAGGAAGAAGGCGAGGACCAGCCCCCAAACGCCGATCCACAGCGCGATCCGCGCGTTGCGGCGGCGCGGGTCGGTCGGCGTCCGCTCGTCGTCCCGGCGGTCGCGGTCCTGGGGGGGGGGGGGGAGGG
>NZ_JBPKBH010000006.1:198076-208579 GCF_051388915.1 Yinghuangia sp. YIM S09857
GGCGGTCGCGGCCCTGCCGCGGACCGCCCCACGGGCCGCCGCCTCCGCCCGACCCTCCGGACCCGCCGGAGCCCCCCGAGCCGCCCGAACCCCCGGACCCGTCCGAGCCGTCGGCGCCGCCCGAACCGGGCAGGTTCCACGGCGCGGCCGGGGGGCGGTCCGGCGCACCCTCCGGCGGCGGGGCGTACGGGTCGCGCTCGTCGGTCTCGTTGCCGGTGCTCATGCCGCCACCTCGCCTCGGTCGGCGGCCGCGTGGGCGCAACGCGTTCCCCTGCCGGGTCGCTCTCTCCACCCCGTCACGCCGCCACCTCGCCAGGCTCGGCGGCCGCATTCGCGAAACGCGTCCCCGAATCGGTTCGCCCGCTCCGCTCATTCATGTGTGTGCCTGCCCTCGTCGTGCCGGATCCCCAAGGGGCACCCGCTCCCAATGCCTCACGCGCGTCCATGCCACGGGCCTTCGCGACCGTGCCGCGCCCGGCGTCGTCCAGCAGAGCGCCCTACCTCCGTGCCCTGGGCCCGGCTCCATGAGCCGGCCTATGCGAACCATTACCCGGGATCGTACGTGTGCGCGCCGTCCCCGGTCCGGGCGGTGGGGCCATACGCGTACCTCCGCCGCGGCCGCCCGCGGCGCCCGGCACGTCGTACGCATGACCCGGACCGACCCCGTCCCCGGGTTCGGTACCGCGCACCACCTGACGCTATCGTTGCTGACGATCGGGCGCTGCCCGCGTGTTCCCCTTGGCTCCCGCCGGCATCCGCACCCGGATGCCTCCGCGGGGTGCCGGAGGGGCGCGAGGCGGCCGCGCCGCCGGTCGCACCCACCGCTCGCGCCCTCGTTCGGAAAGAGCCTCCGCAGTGGCTGAACACGCCCCGCGCACCCCCGGGCCCGCGCGGCTCGTCGTCCTCGTCTCCGGGTCGGGCAGCAACCTCCAGGCCCTGCTGGACGCGAGCGCGGACCCCGGCTACGGCGCCGAGATCGTGGCCGTCGGGGCCGACCGCGACGGCATCCGCGGCCTGGAGCGCGCCGCGAAGGCCGGCGTCCCGACCTTCGTCGTCCGGGTCCGCGACCACGAGGACCGCGCCGCGTGGGACCGGGCGCTGACCGACGCGGTCGCCGCGCACCGGCCCGACCTCGTCGTGTCGGCCGGCTTCATGAAGATCCTCGGCCCCGCGTTCCTCGGCCGCTACGAGGGACGCACGGTCAACACCCACCCCGCCCTGCTGCCGTCGTTCCCCGGCGCGTACGGCGTGCGCGACGCGCTCGCGTACGGCGCCAAGGTGACCGGCTGCACGGTTCACTTCGTCGACTCCGGCGTCGACACCGGCCCGATCATCGCCCAGGGCGTGGTCGCGGTCGAGGAGGCCGACGAGGCCGACGGCGGCGACGCGCTGCACGAGCGCATCAAGACTGTCGAGCGCAACCTGCTCGTCGACATCGTGGGCCGCCTCGCCCGCGAGGGCTACCGCATCGAAGGAAGAAAGGTCCGATTCGGATCATGAGCACCCCCGAGAGCTCCTCAGGCAAGCGTCCGATCCGCCGCGCGCTGGTCAGCGTGTACGACAAGACCGGGCTTGAGGAGCTCGCCCAGGGGCTGCACGCCGCCGGGGTCGAGCTCGTCTCGACCGGGTCCACCGCCGCCCGGATCGCCGCCGCCGGGGTGCCGGTGACCAAGGTCGAGGAGCTGACCGGGTTCCCGGAGTGCCTCGACGGCCGCGTCAAGACGCTGCACCCGCGCGTGCACGCCGGGATCCTCGCCGACCTGCGGCTGGAGTCGCACCGGGAGCAGTTGGCCGAGCTGGACGTCCAGCCGTTCGACCTCGTCGCGGTGAACCTCTACCCCTTCCAGGCCACCGTCGACTCGGGGGCGACGCCCGACGAGTGCGTCGAGCAGATCGACATCGGCGGCCCGTCGATGGTCCGCGCGGCGGCCAAGAACCACCCGTCGGTCGCGGTCGTCACCAGCCCGTCGCGCTACGCCGATGTGCTCGCCGCGGTCGCGGACGGCGGCTTCGACCTGGCCGCGCGCAAGCGCCTGGCCGGCGAGGCGTTCGCGCACACGGCGGCGTACGACGTCGCGGTCGCGTCGTGGTTCTCCACCACCTACGCGCCCGCCGACGACGAGCAGTTCCCGGCGTTCCTCGGCGCGACGCGCGAGCGCCAGGCGGTGCTGCGGTACGGCGAGAACCCGCACCAGGCGGCCGCGCTGTACAGCGCCGGCTCGGGCGGGCTCGCGGGTGCGGAGCAGTTGCACGGCAAGGAGATGTCGTACAACAACTACGTGGACACCGACGCGGCCCGCCGCGCGGCGTACGACCACCACCTGCCGTGCGTGGCGATCATCAAGCACGCCAACCCGTGCGGCATCGCGATCGGCGCGGACGTCGCGGAGGCGCACCGCCTCGCGCACGAGTGCGACCCGGTTTCGGCCTACGGCGGCGTGATCGCGGTCAACCGCCCGGTGTCGCTGGCCATGGCCGAGCGGGTCGCGGAGATCTTCACCGAGGTCATCGTGGCGCCGGACTACGAGGAGGGCGCGGTCGAGGCGCTGGCCCGGAAGAAGAACATCCGGGTGCTGCGCGCGCCCGAACCGCCGTCCGCGGTGGCCGAGTTCCGGCAGATCGACGGCGGCCTGCTGCTCCAGAACACCGACCGCTTCCAGGCGCCCGGCGACAACCCGGAGAACTGGACGCTCGCGGCCGGCGAGCCCGCGGACGAGGCGACGCTGCGCGACCTGGTCTTCGCGTGGCGCTCGGTGCGTGCGGTGAAGTCCAACGCCATCCTGCTTGCCTCCGGCGGCGCGACCGTCGGCGTCGGCATGGGGCAGGTCAACCGGGTCGACTCGGCGCGCCTGTCGGTGCAGCGGGCGGGGGAGCGGGTCATCGGCGCGGTCGCCGCGTCGGACGCGTTCTTCCCGTTCCCGGACGGCCTGGAGGTGCTGACCGCGGCCGGCGTCAAGGCCGTGGTCCAGCCGGGCGGTTCGGTGCGCGACGAACTGGTCGTGGAGGCGGCACGCGCGGCCGGCATCACGATGTACATGACCGGCACACGGCACTTCTTCCACTGACCCGTTGACTCGCCGCTGAGGCCGTTCGGGCACCGACCGGCCTCAGCGCCGTGGGCGGACGCACAAGGGCTCCGGACTCGAAGTCCGGGGCCCTCCGTCGCTCGTTGCCCGGGCGGTGGTGTCCGGGCGAGCGAGGACCGTGGGGATTCCCGGTCCACCGCATCAGGCACGTTGAAAGGGCCCCGTCGTCACGACGGGGCCCTTTCAACGTGCCTTACCTGATGTCGGACGGACGCCGGACCGGTGGACTGCCGGTCCGGCGCTCATCTCAGCTCTGACGGGCTCCGCGGCGGCGGCTCAGGAACACCGCTCCACCACCGGCCAGCAGCAGGGCTCCGGCGATACCGGCGATCAGGCCGGTGCTGGAGTCCGAACCACCGGTCTCGGCCAGTTCCGGTCCGCTCGGGCTGGGCGACGGGGCCGGTGCCGAGGGGGTCGGGGTCGTCGAGGGGGTGGGCTCCTCCTCCAGCGGCTCCTCCGGCGCGTTCGGGCTCGGGACGGGCTCCTCGACCACCGGCGGCGGGGTCTCGCAGTCGAGCTTGCCCTCGAAGGTCTTCTCGAAGCCCTCCGGGCCGGTCACCTTGACGGTGTAGTCCTGGTCCTCGCCGACCTTCACCAGGTGCTTCTTGCTGCTCTCGGCCGGGACCGTCACCTTGGTCCCGCCGACCTGGAAGTCGGCAGGCGCGTCACCGGAGTTCGTCAGGGTGACCTCAAGGCCGCCCTGCGCACAGTCGATCTTGCTGTCCGCACCCGGGACGGGCTTCGGCTGCGGGGCCCACGTGAACGAGCCCTTCGCGGTGGCCTTGACCGAGGTCGCACCGGCGCTGATGAGCGTCTGGGTGTCCTTGCGGTTCTTGCCGATGAAGACGCGGCCGATGCTGATCGCGGTCTCGGTCTGGGCGGTGACCGACAGCTTGCCGGCCTCGGTGCCCGCGGGGACCTTGGCGTACAGCTCGGTGCCGTTCTTGGCGTCGGCGACGGGCTTGCCGTCCTTGCCCACGAGGGACACACCCTCAGGGGTCTTGCCGTCGACCTTGACGTCGACCTTGCCGGTCGCGTTCGTCTCGATCTTCAGCGGGCCGATCGGGGTGTCACCCGGGACGCCCTGCGCGGAGTCCGGGTCCAGGGTGAGCGCCGGCTTCGGCTCCTGGACACCGGTGTTCTTGCTACCGGTCAGGAACTTGTACAGCTTGACGATCTCGGCGACCTGCTTGTCGCCCTGCTTGTCCTGGCCGGGCAGCTGCGCGCCGTTGCTGAAGTGCCAGATCGCCGCCTGCGTCGCGGCGACGGCCTCGGGGATGTCCAGCTTGCCCGCGTCGATGCCGGCGGTCGTGGCCAGCGCGTTCAGGTTGTCGATCTTCGGGTACGAGTTGTTCAGCACCCAGTTGATCTTGCGGGTCTTCTCCGAGTCGTTCAGCCACGAGTCGCTCCACGAACCCTCGCGGTACTCGGACGAGGCCTTGATGCTCGTGGCGAGGTCGATGCAGTAGACCTTGATGAGTCCGCCGTCGGCCTTCAGCTTCTTCAGGTTCGTGACAGGGTGGCGCCACGTGAACTTACCGGGGTTGTTCTCGTCGGGGACCTTGAGCCAGACGCTGCCCTTGGTGCCGTCGACGCTGCCGTCGTACTTGGCCGTCATGCCGATGTCGGCGATGGCGCTCCCCGGCGTGAGCAGCAACGCCGCGACAGTCGCACCCGCCACCGCGACTGCCGAGCCCGCGCGGGAGATGCCCCGCTGTGTCCGAAACATGGAAGAGATGTCTCCTTGCGAGAAAGAAGGCGGCTTCTATGCGCGGGGTGGACAGCGAGTGCCTACCTTGAGCCACCAGGAGCAACAATCCAGGGATACCGGATCTGAAGTCAATTCGTAAAAACGCGAATCTTGTGGAAAATCGCGCGCTTTTTGTCGACTTGCCGTACGTGTCGACATATCTGGCTCTTCTTTTGTGGCATGCAGCTGAGAAGTGACGCGTATTTGTGCGCCGTCCGCTGTGAGGGCGCGCGACGGTGCATGGTCCCGGCTCGGTCTGGTTGCTCTCCGCAGTATGCGACTGGCCGGGGGGCGCACGGTCGATCGAGGAGCCGATGGTGGGAAATGGGCACGCCACAGGCCGTCAAGGGTGCCCGGATGCCATCGGAAATGTCGATGCGATGGGTACGCCGACTGTCCGCGCCGACCCATTGGGTGCGCGGGACAGGGAAATTATGAAGGAGATTGCGGCTTCTGTAAAGGGGGCCTGCGTTGTGGCGGGAATGGGATGGGTCGAGCCGCTCAAATTGTTACTTGCGTGCTGTATGGGGTTTAAGGAGCTAAAAAATGGGAGAATACGGTGGGTATGTAATTTTCCGGCATTCATCAACGGTTGGGGCATATGTCCAAAGGCCCTGGGCCCGGTCGGCGCGCCGCGAAGCCGCCGCGCGGTTCGGCTCCTGTGCGCACCTTCGACCGGGGACCCGCAGGCCCGTTGCCCCTTTTCCCGGAGGAGCACCCAGCCGATCTCGGCCACAGCGCCGCCGGGACGCTGCGCCCGATCGTCACCCTCACCGACGACCGCTTCGCCTGGGCCAACGGCGTGCGTGCGGCCCTCGGCGTCGGCCTCCCGTTCGCCCTGGTCACCGCGGTCGGCGGGGTCGCGCACGGCGCCACCGCCGCGATCGGCGGGTACTCGGTGCTGTACGCGGCGCGGGAGCCGTACGCCCGGCGCGCCCGCGTGCTCGCCGCCGTCGGCCTCGGCCTCGCCGCGTCCTACACCGCCGGCTCCCTGGCCGCCGGACACCGCTGGGTAACCGCGCTGGTCATCGCCGTCGTCGCGGCCACCGCGACCTTCATGTGCGGCGCGCTCCGCGTCGGCCGCCCCGGCGGGTACATGTTCACGCTGGTGTGCGCCATGGGCACCTTCGCCACCGGCGGCACCTCCGAGATCCCGCAGAACGTCGGGCTGCTGCTGATCGGCTCCGCGGGCGGCTGGCTCATCTCCATGTCCGGCTGGCTCGTACGCCCCGCCCACCCCGAACACGTCGCCATCGCCGACGCGTTCACCGCCGTCGCGGGCTTCCTCGACGCCATCGGAGGCCCGCGCGTGGACGCCGCCCGGCACCAGGCGTCCCAGGCCGTCTACGGCGCTTGGGTCATGCTCCTGCGCGCCGACGGCCGCCGCTCGCGCCTGTCCGGCGAGGCCCGCCGCCTCCAGGTGCTGGTACGCCGCGCGCACGACATCTTCCACGCGGGCGAACTCCTCGCCGAGGAGCGCTCCCGGCCGTTGCCCCCCGAGATCGGCGACGCGGTGCGCGGCCTCGCCGACGCCGCCGGCCGACCGCGCCTCAGCCCCGCCCTGCCGACGCTGCTCGCCGACACCGAGACCAACGGCCAGCGGCGGCTGCGCGCCGCGCTGCGGGACGCCGTACGGGCCGCGGGCGAACCGGCCATGCCGCAGGGCGAGGCGCTCAAGGGCGACCGCCCCGGGACCCTCGAACTCCTCCGGGCCGCCGCGGGCCGCGCGTCCCGCCTGCCCCCGGCCGCCGTCCGCACCGGCCTCGCGGTCGGCGCCGCCACCGGGCTCGCCGAGATCCTGCCGATCGTGCACCCGTCGTGGGTCGCCATCGGCGCCGCCGCGGCCCTTCAGGGCGGCAACGCCGTCCTGGACCTGGGCAGTGCGCTGCAACGCGCGATCGGCACGTTCGTCGGCGTCGCGGTCGTCACCGTCTTCCTGCACGACCTGGCGCCCGGGCCGTGGGCGACCGTCGTCATGGTCACGCTGCTGTACGGCGCCGCGCAGACCCTCATGCGCCGCAACCTCGTCGCGGGCGTCGCCTGCATCACCCCGGTCCCGCTGCTGCTCGTCGGCGCCGGCGACCCGGAACGCCACGTCGGCGACCTCGCCTCCACACGGCTCCTGGACATGCTGATCGGGCTCGGCATCGGCGTCTGCGCCAGCTTCGTGCTGTGGCGCCGCGCGTCCACCGAACGTCTGCCCGCCGCCCTCGGCCGGGCGATCCGCGCCGAGGGCATGATGATGCGCGCGGTCGTCGCCGGAGAGGCGCAGGAGAACGCGACGGCGTGGCTCAAGCTGCGCACCGCCGTGCGCCGCGAGCTGATCGACCTGTGGACGGTCTACGAATCCTCGCTCGGGGAACTGGTCGGGCGGCGCCGGAGCGTGGAGCGGCTGTGGCCCGCGGTTGTCATCGTGCAGCGCCTGGGCTTCCGCCTCATGGCCGCGCCGCTCAAGCCCGCGGCCGACCAGCTCGCCGACTACAAGGTGGCGCTGGACCCCGAGGACCTCGCGGTCTACGGCAAGCCCGCGGAGGCCCCGTTCACCGACGAGGACGCGGAGAAGCTCGACGCCTACATCCAGGCCCTGGCCGCCGCCGCGGAGCAGCGCCGCGCGCCGATCGCCCCGGAGCTGCCCGAGCTGTGGGGGCACCCGGTGCTCCGCCAGCACCTCAAGCGCCTGACGTACGCCCTCGTCGCCGGTGCCCGCCGACCCGGCACCGGGGTCGCCTCGCAGGTGCTCACCCACCTCAGCGCCCCTCCGCGCAGGGTGCGTGAGGCCGATGCGCCGCGTACGGGACAATCGAGGTGACCCGCGGCGCATCCCCGCCCGGGAGACGGCCGGCACCCGTGGATCAGGAGAACCCCTTGAAGGCGCAGAAGCTCGACGGCAAGGCGACCGCCGCCACCATCAAGTCCGAACTCGCGGTCCGTGTCGAGGCCCTGAAGGCCCAGGGAATCACTCCCGGTCTCGGCACCGTCCTCGTCGGGGACGACCCGGGCAGCCACTCCTACGTGCGCGGCAAGCACCGCGACTGCGCCGAGGTCGGCATCGCGAGCATCCAGCGCGAGCTGCCCGGCACCGCGACGCAGGAGGAGGTCGAGGCGGTCGTCCGCGAACTGAACGCGGATCCGACGTGCACCGGCTACATCGTGCAGCTGCCGCTGCCGCGCGGCCTGGACGCCAACCGCGTGCTGGAGCTGATGGACCCGGACAAGGACGCCGACGGCCTGCACCCCACCAACCTCGGCCGCCTCGTGCTGGGCCAGGACGCCCCGCTGCCGTGCACCCCGCGCGGCATCGTCGAGCTGCTGCACCGGTACGACATCCCGCTCAACGGCGCGGACGTGTGCGTGATCGGCCGCGGCGTCACGGTCGGCCGCCCGATCGGGCTGCTGCTGACCCGCCGCACCGAGAACGCGACCGTGACGCTGTGCCACACCGGCACCAAGGACCTGACCCGGCACGCCCTGGAGGCCGACATCATCGTCGCCGCGGCCGGGGTGGCGGGGCTGGTCAACGCCGACATCGTCAAGCCCGGCGCGGTCGTGCTGGACGTCGGCATCACGCGCACCGACCAGGGCCTGGTCGGCGACGTGCACCCGGAGGTCTTCGAGAAGGCCGCGTGGGTCGCGCCGATGCCGGGCGGCGTCGGGCCGATGACCCGCGCGATGCTGCTGTCGAACGTCGTCGAGGCGGCCGAACGGCAGCTCGCGAACCGCTGAGCGGCGGGCACCGGGCTGCCGTGATGCCTCGACCGTTCGCACGGGGATCCCACTAGAGTGGACCGCTCGGACATCAGGAGGGCAACAGGCATGGCCCACAAGCCGGCTCGCGGCCGGGACGCCGGCGGGACGGGGTTCCCGGCGGACCGCGGCCGCGTGCGGTGACGGCGATGGCGAACTCACCGGCCGCACCGCGGGGACCGGGCCACGGCGTCGGGCGCGGTGCCGGGCACGGCGGGCCGGCCGGGCCCGGGCGGGCCGCGTCACGGGGGTCGCGCCGCGCGCCGCGCTCCGGACGGGGGTCGCGGGAGGACGGCACGTTCGTCCCCGAGGGCGGCACCATGCCGACGGGGCCGGGCGGCCTGCGCGAGTGGCCCGCGGTCCTGGTCCTGGCGCTGCTGGCCGGATCGCTGGTGATCGCCGCGCTGTTCGGGTTCCGCTCGGCCACCCTCATGATCGGCGGCACCCTCGGGGTGGCCGCGATACTGCGGATATTCGTCCGCGAGGTCGGCATCCTGGCGGTACGCAGCCGGTTCACCGACGTGATGGTCATGCTCGTCCTCGGCGGCGCCGTGGTGATGCTCGGCCTGTCCGTCCCCCCGCCGCTGGTCGATCTGCCCTGGGTGCCGCGCCGCACCGGCTGACCTCCGAGGCCGGTTTCGGTGGTGTTTCCCACATGCCGCACCGGACCGGTCATCGGGGCATCCCGGGCGGAGTAGGGTGGCCGTCGGAAGTATCTCGATCACGAGATATCCCGTTCCGGGAACCCTCACCCGCCACGTAGCAGGAGATCGCCACGATGACCCGCACGCCCGTCAACGTCACCGTCACCGGCGCGGCCGGCCAGATCGGCTACGCGCTGCTGTTCCGTATCGCCTCCGGCCACCTGCTCGGCCCGGATGTGCCGGTCAAGCTGCGCCTCCTGGAGATCCCGCAGGCGGTCAAGGCCGCCGAGGGCACCGCGATGGAGCTGGACGACTGCGCGTTCCCGCTGCTCAAGGGCATCGACATCTTCGACAACCCGACCGAGGGGTTCGCCGGCGCCAACGTCGCGCTGCTGGTGGGCGCGCGCCCGCGCACCGCCGGCATGGAGCGCGGCGACCTGCTGTCCGCGAACGGCGGCATCTTCAAGCCGCAGGGCGAGGCGATCAACGCCGGTGCCGCGGACGACATCAAGGTGCTCGTGGTCGGCAACCCGGCCAACACCAACGCGCTCATCGCGCAGCAGCACGCGCCGGACGTCCCGGCCGAGCGCTTCACCGCGATGACCCGCCTCGACCACAACCGGGCCATCTCGCAGCTCGCGCAGAAGACCGGCGCCGCGGTCTCGGACATCAGCAAGCTGACGATCTGGGGCAACCACTCCGCGACCCAGTACCCGGACATCTTCCACGCGGAGATCGCCGGCAAGAACGCCGCGGAGACGGTGAACGACGAGGCGTGGCTCGCCGACACGTTCATCCCGACCGTCGCCAAGCGCGGCGCCGCGATCATCGAGGCGCGCGGCGCGTCCTCGGCGGCGTCGGCGGCGAACGCGGCCATCGACCACGTGCACACCTGGGTCAACGGCACCGCGGCCGGCGACTGGACGTCCATGGGCGTCGTGTCGGACGGCTCGTACGACGTCCCGGCCGGGCTCATCTCGTCCTTCCCGGTCACCTGCAAGGACGGCAAGTGGGAGATCGTCCAGGGCCTGGACGTCAACGAGTTCTCCCGCGGCCGCATCGACGCCTCGGTGCGCGAACTCGCCGAGGAGCGCGACGCGGTGCGCGAGCTCGGCCTGATCTGAGCCCACCGGCCCGGCGACGTGCCGGGCCGCGGGACCGGCTCGCATCAGCGCGCAACACGGGACCGCAAGCCGGGGCTTCGCACCACCGGGCCCGCACCACCGGGGGCCCGCACGACCCGGTCGCCAGGGGTGCCCGCCTGCCCCCCCCACGTAGA
>NZ_JBPKBH010000006.1:208654-270099 GCF_051388915.1 Yinghuangia sp. YIM S09857
CACCACCGGGGGCCCGCACGACCCGGTCGCCAGGGGTGCCCGCCTGCCGCACACACGCGGCGTGCGGGCACCCCTCGCCCGTTTCCGCGCCGCCTTCCGGAGCAGGTGACTTCGGGTTCGGCCGCTCTGGGGCTCAGCCGTTCCCCGGGCGCTCCAGCAGCCGGTTGAGGACGACGGTGCTGCGCGTGGCCATCACCACCGGCTCCTGGCGGATGCGCTCCAGGACCGCTTCGAGGTGGCGTACGTCCGCGGTCAGCAGGCGGACCACGGCGTCGGCCTTGCCCGTCACGGTGTCCGCCCGTACCACCTCGGGGTGGCGTTGGAGGCAGGTGAGCAGGGCCGCGGGCGACGTGCGCGGCTCGCAGAAGATCTCGACCAGCGCCTCCGTCGTCCAGCCGAGCGCGCTCGGGTCGACCTGCGCGGTGAACCCCTTGATGACCCCGGTGCCGCGGAGCCGGTCCACGCGCCGCTTCACGGCAGGGGCCGACAGGCCCACGTCGGTGCCGATCTCGGCGTAGCTGGCGCGGGCGTCCCGGATCAGGTGCGCGACGATCTTCTCGTCCAGGTCGTCCAGGGGCACGGACCCATGGTGGGGGCTGCGGCGGGCGCCGGTGGGGGTTTCGGCCATTTCCCACCCGCATGTGCGACCGCGCGGCCGGGGCCCGCCGGGACCCGCCTCGGCCGCGCGGCTCACCCGGAGTCGTCCGCGCCCGCGGGCTTGGGCCCGTAGCGCTCCAGGGACGCGCGGATCTCGTCGGCGTACGGCCCGCGCCACCACGGGACCGGCTTGACCAGGGTCGGGGGCGCCCCGCTGAACTGCACGAAGGCGCGGCCGCGCGGCAGCGCCGCGAGGTCCGCCTCGTCCAGCACGTATTCGGAGCGCGACGCGAAGCTGAGGGACGGGTTCGTCGTCCACCACGGACTGCGGCCCACCTCGTGGGTGCGGGGCTCGAAGCGCCCGGTGGACTCCGACAGGTCGCGCAGGAACCGCGTGTCGGAGACGCCGCCCCCGTACACGCGCACGTTCGCCGACCCCCACAACTGGGCCATGCCCGTCTCGCCCCACACCGCGACGCCCTGGGCCCAGGACTGGAGGAAGGTCATCATCACGATGCCGCGCGCGCCGTAGTGCGCGTAGAAGAAGGTGAGTTCTTCGAGGGGGCAGATGTTCGCGGCCTCGTCCAGCACGAAGAGGGCCGGGATCGGGAGCCGCCCGCCGGGGTAGTCGCCCGAGCGGCCCTCGGCTGCGTAAGCGACCGCGGTGGTCAGCGCGATCACGACCGGCGCGGCCATCTTGTTGGTCTCCTCGGAGAGCATGTAGAGCGTTTCGCAGTCGCTCTGCACGAAGTCGTCGTGCCGGAACTCCGGACGCGGGTCGCCCTCTTCGGGCGGCGTGATCCATTCGGTGATGCCTGGGGCGATGAGGAACGACGCCATCTGGAGCGCCGCGCCATACACTCCCGCCCGCTGCTTGGCCGGGGACGAGATGACCATCTGCACGGTGGCTGCGGCGTACCGCTGCCCGCCGCGCCGCAGGATCGTGGCCGGAGTCGTGTCGGACGGGCGGGTCAGCCATACGTACACGTCGGTGATCGGTCGGTCGTCCAGGTCCGCGGCGAGCAGCAGGTAGCCGAACAGGTCCATCCCGGCCGGTTCGAAGAAGTCATCGCTGCGCTGGTGGCTCTGCTGGTTGATGCCCGCCATGAAGCTGGCCAAAGTCAGTGCGGACCGTACGTTGCCGCCGATGAAACTCAGTGGGTTCCACCACCACCCGGCCTGTTCGCCGGCCTGGTTCTGTGGGTCGAACACCCAGATACGGCCGCGGCGTTCGCGGACGCCCCGGGTCGCGTCGACGATGTCGCGCTTGTTGGACGCCACGATCGCGCACCCGGGGGCGGCCACCACGCTGGGGATGGCCCGGGTGGTGGTCTTGCCGGTGCGCGGCCCCCAGATGTCGAGGTGCATGTCCTCCCAGGTACCCCACAGGTCCTGGTCGCCGCGCACGCTGCGGCCGACGTATACGCCGGGGACGCGGGTCCGCGCGCCGAGCCGGGCGGCGGCTTCCGCGGCCCCCCGCGAGGTGACGTGCCGGAGGTGCCGGGGCCGGGCGAGGTGCCGGGCGGCGCGGTCGAACCTGGCGTGCACCCCGCGCCGCGCGCGCAGGAGTTCGGACGTCCCCCACAGCAGCAGCGCACCCGCCGGGACGGCCAGGAGGACCACCGGTCCGAATCGGGTGACGGCCGCGAAGATCCCGAGAAGCCCGGCGACCGACAGGGCCATCAGGAGGTTCGGATCCCGCGGCCCACGCCTGCGGTTCGTCGCCGTCACGACGGCCTCCCCGCGCCGGTTCCCGTTCCCGCCCCCGCGCCGCCGCGGCCGGTCTCCGCGGAGATCCGCTCCAGCAGGGTGAGCGTGTGCAGGGCTACGCGGTCGCGGATCAGCCCGGTCAACGACTCCCAGTGGCGCGTGAACCCCGGTTCACGCTCGAACCCGCTCCACAGCGGGGCCAGCGGGGCGGGGGTGTGGGCGCCGGGCATCCACAGGCCCGCAAGGTGCTCCAGCGCGGTCCGCTGGCGCTCGAAGGAGTCGTCCTTGTCGTCGCCGCGGACCAGCGCGCGGTTCAGGGTCGTCAGCAGCCAGTCGTGGTGCGCGAGGTCCTCACAGAACCGCTGGACCGCCGACAGATTGGGGGCTGTGGCGACGACGCGGAGGGCGCGGCTGGTCTCTCCGGTCAGTGTGAACACCGCGTGGCACTCCGGCCCTTCGCCGGACGGCGCCACCGCCGCCCACCGCAGTCGAGTGCGCGCCGCGCGGAACGGCGGCCTGCGGTCGAGCACGGGCGAGCGCTGGACGCCCGCGATGCCGCGCTTGGCCGAGGCGCCCAGCGCCAGCGGATCGGCCTGCGTCCGGTCGGCGGCGAGCCCGCGTCCAAGCGCTTCGATGTCGGGTTCGCCCAGCACCTCGACGACGCCCGGTCGGGCGAGGTACTGCGACCATGCCCTGCGCCGGTTCGCCGCGGTGCCGGTCAGGACGACCTGGGAGGAGCCCTGCACCACCTTGCCGCCGATGATCCTGGTCCGGCTGGACGCGGTGCCGATGACGCGTGGCGACGGGCCCGCGGGGGCGGGCAGCCGACAGTCCACACCGGTGAGGGTGTCGGCGGAGAACGCGCTGGGCAGCGGGCGTTCGGACGCCGGGGTGCCGCACGGCCCCAGGACCTCGTCGATCGCCGGCTCCGGGAGCCGGTCGGAGTGCTGGAGCAGGGTCGTCCAGACCTCGCCGGCCACGGCGCGCGCGTTCGCGACGGCCCCGGCGGGAAGCCCTCCTGTCGAGGTCATGCGTGGTGGAAGACGTAGGCGACACGGTCGAGGACTTCCGGGGCCACCGGGAACCCCTCCGCGGCCGCGCGGTCCGAGAGCTGGCGCAGCACCGCCTCGCCGGGAGCCGCCTGCCCGAGGACGACGCGCACCGCGTGCTCTACCGGGATGAACCGGGTGCTGAGCACGGAGAGCGAGCGGTACGCGCTGAACGGCTGGGCCTTGTCGCGCAGTTGTACCACCGGGGGGAGCAGGTCCCAGTCCGTCGGCCACACGTGCGGGGGCGGCTGGGGGTGGACCACCGGCTCGCCGCCGTTCCTCACCAGCCCGAGCCGCATGCACTGCCACACGGCCGCGAGGAACGGGCAGGACCAGGTGCGGCGGCCCTCGTTCGACTCGTCCCACAACTGCACGTCCACGAAGATCGAGTGCCGTCCGGCACCCAACTCGACCGGAGCCGTCCACGGGAGGCTGTCGCTCATCGCCTCGCCGGACGAAAGCCCGGAGGAGCGCGCGCCGTTGCTCAGCCAGCCGGAGTCGCCCGTGGCGGGGCGCGTGCCGAGGCCGCCGGGCAGGGGCAGCGGGACCAGAGAGCTCTCCAACAGCCTTGCCACAGGCACTCCGTCGCTGTCCGCACACGCGGACTCCCGAGCCAGGTAGTCGAGTTCCAGGCCGGTGTCGCGAATTGCCGCGAGCAGCGGCGGAATCACCTCCGCGGGCGTGGAGAAACGCGTGAAGTAGTCGTCGATGAGGAAGCACGTGCTGATGCGCGGCCGCCGTCCGGAGCCCGCCAGTTCGCGCGCGCACGCGTCGCGCGTGGCGTCGACCCAAGGCGCGGCCAGCTCCATCTGGTGTCGAACGTGGGCCGGCCCGCGCTCGAAGTCGGCCATGTACAGGTGTCCCAGTTCGATCGAGACGTGTGACAGTGGCACCGAGATGGTGCGCGGCAGCGTGTGGTTCTCCTCGAACGCCGTGTGCGCCGTCAAGTCCCCTCCCAGGCGTCGTCGTCGGTCAGGCGGTGGGCGAGGGCGGCGAACGCCTCCACGGTCTCGCGGTTCGCGACCTGGAGGACGTGCACGTCGTCGTCGGTCACGAGCTGTTCGCGCCATTGCAGCAGCGGCTCCAACGGGGTGCTGCCCAGCACGGTCCCCGGGCCCGCCGCGCGCAACTCGGATGCCAGTTCCCGTAGTTCCTGGTCGCATGCGCGGGCCCAGGCGGCCTGGCCGGGACGGTGGTTGACGAGCTGCGGTGCCACCGGGTCGACGACCGCGGCCCGCACGAAGCGGGTGGCCGCACGCAGCACCTCCGGGTCGTGCCCGCGGGCCGCACCGGCCGCGAGCAGGCCGCGTGGGCCGTAAACGAGGCCGGCCGCCGCCGCGATGTGCTGGTGCGTCCAGCGGTGGAACACCAGCCAGCGCGTGGCCAGGGAGCGCAGCGCCGGGAGCGCGGTGACCTCCAGCAGCAGGTCCAGCGCGTACGAGCGGCCCGAGCTGACGTCCAGGAAGCAGACGTCGAACTCCTCGTCGAGCTGGAGCACCAGCTCCGCGCAGCGGTGCACCATGTCGCGGTGCACGGCGAGTTCGCCGCCGCCCTCGTCGCCGGGGAAGAAGGTCAGGCGGCCCGCGCCGCCCAGCCTCCGGCGCAGGCCCTGGCGTTTGGAGTGCGTCCAGACCGGGATGCGCTTGGGCTCCGAGACGCGGCCTTGCAGGTACGAGTGCAGCCCGCTGCCGGGTATGTCCTCCTGGGCGCGCACCACCTCGAACAGGTGCGCGCCGGTGGCGGAGCCGAAGTCGAAGTCGGCGTAGCACACGTCGTCGCCCTGGAGCGCGCGCCGGTAGGCGATGTTGGCGATGGAAACGGAACGTCCCGCGCCCCCCTTGTCGGAAGTCGCGACGATCAGCACAGCCGCTTCCCCGCACGGTCGGCCGGGGAAAGCTCATTGGGCTTCATACAGGTCGGCCAGTCCTTACGTGATCGTCGGGCCCGCCGCGCGGGTGCGCCCGCGGGCCAGGACCATGCCCTGGTATCCGGCGCGCAGCGGGGCCCCTTCGATGTCCAGCCGTTCCACGACCGCGGATTCCGTGCGGGCGCGCAGGCTTTCGCGGATCTCTCCGACGCCGACGGCCACGGCGGGAAAGTCGCGTCCCGCCACCGAATATCCGGTCGAATGCTCCATGAACGCGGCGAAGAACGGCGATCCGGGGTGCAGTGCCGCCAGAAAGCGGTGCACCGCCCGGTCGAACTCCTCGGGCGCGGTCGAGATCGACTCGGCGACGAAGAACATGGTGCCCACCGACCACGCGGCGGGCGGGGTGTGGAAGACGCTGCCCCGCACGACCTGCGAGCGTGCCGCGAGCGCGGCCCGGGGCTGCGGGAGCGCGCGGTATGTCGGGTGCTCGGCGAGGACGTCCCAATAGGGGTCCCAGGTGGGCGAATACGAGGCGGTCTGGGTACGCAGCCAGTCCACGTTGGACGGCGCGTACTCCCACAGCGTGATCGACGCGCAGTGCGGAAGCAGCGCCAGCGCCGGATACAGATTGCTGCCCGAACCCATGTCTATGGCCCGGGAATCAGCGGGTAGGTCCATCTCGCACAGGAAATCACGCAGTGCGGTCAACAGGCGGTGGTCGTCGCTGCGTAATCGCGCGTAATTCGTCTCGGCGTACGAGCCCGGGTCGAAGCCCGACCAATCGACTTCCGAATTTCTGGCCATGATCGGCATACTCCCGTAGCGCTGAATCGCCGGACGTTTTTGCGGCTCGAACGGGTGTGCACGCTTCGCGAGCTCGCGGATCCGGGCGCCACGGTATTGCGGGTGCCGAGGGGGAGCTATCCGGAGTGCGTCCGCGGACCGTACTGTCCGCACAGCGCTCCGGGGCGGGCCCGTGACCGGCCCGCCCCGCACCGCGGTTGTCGACGCCGCGTCCGTCGTACGCCGGAGGCATCCACCGCCTTACGCCGGGCGCGTCCACCGCCTTACGCCGGGCGCGTCCACCGTCCTGCGCCGGGCGCGTCCGCCGCCTTACGCCGGGCGCTCAGCCGCCGAGCACCGCGCGCAACTGCTCCAGCCCCCAGTCGAGATCGTCCTTGGCGATGACCAGCGGCGGCGCGATGCGGATCGTCGAGCCGTGCGTGTCCTTCACCAGGACGCCGCGCGCCATCAGCTCGCGTGACACGTCGCGGCCCGTCCCGCGCGCCGGGTCGATGTCCACCCCGGCCCACAGACCGCGGCCGCGGACAGCGGTGACCGGGCCGCCGACGAGCGCGTTCAGCTCGTGGTGCAGGTGCTCGCCCAACTCGGCGGAGCGCTGCTGGAATTCGCCGGTCCGCAGCATCTCCAGCACCTCCAGCCCGACCGCGCAGGCGAGCGGGTTCCCGCCGAAGGTCGAGCCGTGCTCGCCCGGCTTGTAGACGCCCAGCACCTCGCGCGAGGACACCACCGCCGACACCGGCAGCACGCCGCCGCCCAGCGCCTTGCCCAGGACGTACATGTCGGGGACGACGCCCTCGTGCTCGCACGCGAACGTGCGCCCGGTGCGGCCCAGTCCGGACTGGATCTCGTCCGCGATGAACAGCACGTTGTGCTCGGTGCAGATCCGCCGCACCGCGGCCAGGTGGCCGGGCGGCGGCACCAGCACGCCCGCCTCGCCCTGGATCGGCTCCAGCAGCACCGCGACGATCTCCGGGTCGGCCGCCACGACGTTGCGCAGCGTCTCGGTGTCGCCGTACGGCAAGACCTCGAACCCGGGCGTGTAGGGCCCGAAGTTGCGTCGGGCGTCCTCGTCCGTGGAGAAGCTGATGATCGTCGTGGTGCGGCCGTGGAAGTTGTCGGTCGCCACCACGATCTTGGCCCGGCCGTCCGGGACGCCCTTGACCTCGTACCCCCACTTGCGGGCGGTCTTGACCGCGGTCTCGACGGCCTCGGCGCCGGTGTTCATGGTGAGCACCATGTCCATGCCGCACAGCTCGGCGAGTTGGCGGCAGAAGGGGGCGAACCTGTCGTTGTGGAAGGCGCGGCTGGTCAGCGTCACGCGGTCGAGCTGCCGCTTGGCGGCCTCGATCAGCCGCGGGTTGCGGTGCCCGAAGTTCAGGGCGGAATACCCGGCCAGCATGTCGAGGTAGCGGCGGCCCTCGACATCGGTCATCCACGCGCCCTCGGCGTGCGCCACGACCACGGGGAGCGGGTGGTAGTTGTGCGCGCTGTACGTGTCGGCGAGCGCGATCAGTTCCTCGTCGTGCTTGATCATGACGTCCTTCCGCCCGGCCTCGGCAAATCCCTGATAAACCGAATAATCCACGTAATCAGGACTTTGGTGGGCACTCGGCCCAGTTCACCGATTGTCGCGCAGTTCGAGCACGCAACTGCGGACCCCGACGCCGAAACCGGCGAATCGCGACATGTCCAGCGGGATGCTGCGGAATCCGTGCCGGGCCAGTTGCAGCGCGAGGCCCGGCGCCCGGTCGGTCAGCACCACCGTGCGGCCGTCGCACAGCGCGTCCAGCCCGCCGGCCAGCGCGTCCGCCTCGCCCACCGGGATGCGCTCGGGGAACAGCCGGGCCAGGCGCTCGCGCGCGGCCACCGAGAACGCCGCCGGGTGGTACGCGATGGTCCGGTCGGTCAGCACTGCTATCGCGCTACCCAGGCGCGTGAAGCGCGGGTTCGTCAGCTCCAGGGGCACCACCGGGAGGTTCAGGAACGCGCCTGCCTCCAGGTGCGCCCGCGACTCGGTGTGCGGCCCGGACGCGGCCAGCAGGCGGCGCCCGGCCGGCACGAGGTCGACCTCGCCCTCGTGCGCGAACACCGGCTCCAGGCGCGTGCCGTAGCCGCGGTCCGCGAACCAGCGCAGGTACGCCGGGGCCTCCGGCTGCCGCGCCGAACTGCGGAACCGTGCGCCGAGCACGCGGCCGTCCACGACGGTCGCGGCGTGCGCCGCGAAGACCATGCCGGGCAGCCCGCTGCGCGCCGGGATCAGGCTGACCCGGTGGCCCAGCTTCAGCAGCGTCTCGCGGAGCAGCTCCCACTGCTCCATCGCGCTGGGCGCGCCCGGGGCCGGTAGGGCGGACGGCGCCGAGGGGCCGTCCCGCCCGGTCGCGGGCGCCTCCGCGCGTACGTCCGCCGTCTGTGCGGTGAGCCGCGCGCTGGGTTGTGCGTTGGGTTGTGCGTTGGATTGTGCGCCGTGGTGTGCGCCGGGCGCGGGCCCGGCCGCGGGAGCCGCGACGGGCGCGCCCCCGGCCTCCAGGTGCGTCGGCGGGCACATCACGTAGTGCCGCGCCGAACCGCGGCGCCCGGTCGCCTCGCGGCGCCGCCGCGGCCGCGGCAGCCGGGCCTGGGTCCGGGACGTCCGCGCCGCGGCGGGCAGCCACAGCAGGCCGGACCCCGCCCCGGGCGCGGGAATGGTCGGGCGCACGCGTCTCCCCCTTTTTGGCCGACGGCAGTGCGGACGGCAGCACGTGGTGCCGGGACGCCCGGGGTCGCCGGGGCCCGGCGTCTTCGCCGAAACGGCCGACCGGATCGTCACCCTGGATGCCCGGCCCGCGACCCTCGGTGTCGGCCGTGGAAAGCCTAGGCGCGTCCGCGTGCCGGGGTAAATGGGCGATCGTTGCGCGCCTGTGCTGGTTCGTTGCGGCTCCGGCGCGCACAACGGCGCATCGTTGCGGGGCGGAGTGCGCGTACCGGACACACGGGTGCGCGCGTGCCCGGTACCGCACCGCGCGCGTGCCCCGAGCGGCGCTGTGCGCACACCCGGCACGGCGGATGAGCGTGTGCCCCCGACGACGCCGCGCGCGTGGCCCGTGCGGCGATCTGTGTGTACCCGGCACAGAGGAGCGGCCGGAGCCTGCGAGAATGGCGGCATGGTCTCGACGGTCTCGACGCGCCCCCGCGTGCTGTCCGGCATCCAGCCCACCGCCGGCTCGTTCCACCTGGGCAACTACCTCGGCGCCGTGCGGCAGTACGTCGCGCTCCAAGAGGCGAACGACGCCTTCTACATGGTGGTCGACCTGCACGCCATCACGGTGCCGCAGGACCCCGCGGAGCTGCGCGCGAACACCCGCGTGTCGGCGGCCCAACTGCTGGCCGCCGGGCTCGACCCCGACCGGTGCGCGCTGTTCGTGCAGAGTCACGTGCCCGAGCACGCCCAGCTCGGCTGGGTGATGAACTGCCTGACCGGGTTCGGCGAGGCGTCCCGCATGACGCAGTTCAAGGACAAGTCGGCCAAGCAGGGCACCGACACGACCACCGTCGGCCTGTTCACGTACCCGATCCTCCAGGTCGCCGACATCCTGCTCTACCAGGCCAACGCGGTGCCGGTCGGCGAGGACCAGCGCCAGCACCTGGAGCTGACGCGCGACCTCGCGCAGCGCTTCAACTCGCGCTACGGCGCGACTTTCACCGTGCCAGAGGCGTACATCGTCCGGGAGACCGCCAAGATCGTCGACCTCCAGGACCCGGCGATCAAGATGAGCAAGTCGGCGTCGTCCCCCAAGGGCATCGTCAACCTGCTCGACCCGCCGAACCAGACCGCCAAGAAGATCCGCAGCGCGGTCACCGACACCGGCACCGAGGTGCGCTACGACGAGAAGGAGAAGCCGGGCGTCAGCAACCTGCTGACCATCCACTCGGCCATCTCCGGCACCCCGATCCCGGAGCTGGAGGAGCGCTTCGCGGGCCGGATGTACGGCGACTTCAAGAAGGAGGTGGCCGAGGTGCTGGTCGACTTCATCACGCCCTTCCAGGAGCGCTTCCACCTGTACCACGACGACCCGGCCGAGCTGGACCGTACGCTCGCGAAGGGCGCGGCCAAGGCGCGCGAGGTCGCGTCCGTCACGCTCGCCGCCGCCTACGACCGCATCGGCTTCCTGCCGCCGGCCGGAGCCTGAGGCGCGCGGCGGGACCGGACCGGAGCGGACCATGCGCACCATCGGCGTCTCCATCGCGATCCCCGAGCCCTGGGGTGGACAGCTCCAGGACCTGCGGGCGGGCTTCGGCGACCCCTTGGCCCGGGCCATCCCGACCCATGTGACGCTGCTGCCGCCCACCGAGGTCGAGGACGCGGCGCTCGACGACGTGGCCGACCACCTGCGCGCGGTGGCGGCGGCCGAGCGCCCGTTCCCGATGATCCTGCGCGGCACCGGGACCTTCCGGCCCACCTCGCCGGTGGTCTTCATCCAGGTCGCGCTGGGCATCCCGGACTGCGAGCGGCTGGAGGAGGCGGTGCGCTCCGGGCCGCTCACGCGTGAGCTGCACTTCCCGTACCATCCGCACGTCACCGTCGCGCACCACCTGCCCGACCACGTGCTCGACCGCGCGTTCGACAAACTGTCGGGCTACGAGGCCTCCTTCGAGGTCACCGGCTTCAGCCTGTACGAGCACGGCGACGACGCGGTGTGGCGCCCGCGCAGCGCGTTCCCCTTCGGCGGCTGAACGGCCCCGCACCGCGGGGTGCGTGCGCGGGACGCCCGGCGGGTCCCCGGTGCGCATGGTGTGTGGACCGGGGCGAATCCGGGCAGACGTGCATGCGTGGCGATCAAGGACAAGCTCCAGACGATGCCGGTCGTGGGCCGCACCATGCGCGCGTACGAGAGGTACACCGACCGCGACGGGAACTTCGCCGCCGCGGCGGTGACCTTCTACGGCTTCCTGTCGCTGTTCCCCCTGCTGGCGCTCGCCGCGGCGGTGGTGGCCGCCGCGCTGAGTCCCGGCCGGGTGCAGGAGCTCCAGGACAAGATCTCCGACCAGATCCCCGGCATCGCCGACCGCATCAACCTGTCGACGCTGGTGGACAACGCCGGCGCCGTCGGCGTCATCGGCGGTGTGCTGCTGCTCATCTCCGGGCTGGGGTGGGTCGAGGCGCTGCGCCCGTCGATCCGCAAGATGTGGTTCGCGGACGAGGAGAAGCCGGAGGGCGTGAAGGCGACCGTCCTCGGCAAGCTCAAGGACATCGGGGTGCTGATCGGACTCGGGCTCGCGATGGCGCTGTCGGTGGGCGCGTCGGCCTTCGCCACCAGCGTCATCGGCCGGATCTCGGACTCGATCGGGCTGGAGGACCAGCCGGTCGGGCGGGTGCTGTTGCAGGTGGCGGCGTACGCGGTCGCGGTGTTCGCGGGCGTGGTGCTGTTCGTCTACCTGCTGGTGGGGATGCCCCGGCTGACCATGCCGCGGCGGACCGCGTTCGTCGGCGCGCTGATCGGGGCGGTCGGGTTCGAGGTGTTGAAGGTCCTCGTCTCCGCGTACATCTCCGGCGTCGCGAGCAAGAGCATGTACGGCGCCTTCGGTGTGCCGGTCGCGCTGCTGCTGTGGATCTACTTCGTCACGCGGCTTCTGTTGTTCTGCGCGGCGTGGACGGCGACGGACAAGCGCGCCGAGGAGTACGTGGACGAGAAGGCGCACAAGGCCGAGGACAAGGCCGCGCACAAGACCGATGGCAAGGGTGACGACGGGGACGACGGCAACGGCGGCGGTGCCTCCGCGTCCGGTCGCGGCGCGGTCGAGTGGTCGGCGACCGAGGACCCGGACCGGGCCCGGGCCAGGTCCGACAAGCCGCCGCACACGCTCCGCACGTACGCGCTCGGCATGCTCGGCACCGCGGGGGCGGGCGTGGCGCTGGAGCGCATCACCCGCCGCCCGCGCGGCGGCACCTGACGGCTCAGGTCGGGCACACGGGCCATCCGGCCCGCAACGGAGCCTCTGACGGCACATCAGGTACCTGACCGGCCCCTGCGCCGGGGCTTCTGACGGCACATCAGGCACCTGACCGGCTCTGGGGGGGGGGGGGCTNCTGACGGCTCAGGTCGGGCACACGGGCCATCCGGCCCGCAACGGAGCCTCTGACGGCACATCAGGTACCTGACCGGCCCCTGCGCCGGGGCTTCTGACGGCACATCAGGCACCTGACCGGCTCTGCGCCGGGGCTTCTGACGGCATGTCAGCCGCGAGCCCCGGCGCCCGGCGTCATGGGAGTATGTCGTCCTCGAAGTAGACCGTCGGCTTCAGCAGTCCGCGGCGTCGGATCACGAACAGCGTGACGCCGCCGACCAGGAGCACGGCAGGGATGCCGACGCCCGCCCACAGCCCCCACGAGGCCCCGCCCCCGTCGTCGTCCGACGCCCCCGCGGCGGTGTCGACACCCGGGACCGCGGCGGCCTGTCCGGGCTTCTGGCCGCCGGTCGAGGCGGCGCCCGGCGTGCCGGTGGCACCGCCCTCCGCGCCGACGAGCTCGCCGACCGGCTTCGCCGAGGCCGCCGAGGCGAAGCCCCAGTCGAGGAGCTGCTTGGTGAAGTCGTACGTCTTCGTCTTGGTCTCGGCGTGCATGATGCTCACCAGCAGCGTGCGGCCGTCGCGTGTGGCGGCTCCGACGAAGGTGTTCTTGGCGTTCGTCGTGTAGCCGTTCTTGACCCCTATCATTCCGGGGTACGACCGCAGCATCGTGTTGGTGTTGGCGATGCCGAAGGTCTGGTTGTCCTTCCCCGGGAACTTCGCGTCGACGGTGGACGCGTACCTCCGGAAGTCGGCGTTCTTCATCCCCTCGCGGGCGAACAGCGCGAGGTCGTACGCCGACGACACCTGGCCGGGCGCGTCGTAGCCGTCCGGCGACACCACGTGCGTGTCGTGCGCCTGGAGCGCCTTCGCCCGCTCGTTCATCTGCGCGACCGTGGCCTCGACGCCGCCGTTCATGGCGCACAGCACGTGCACGGCGTCGTTGCCGGACTGGAGGAAGACGCCGTTCCACAGGTCCTCGACGCGGTAGGTCAGGTTCTCCTTGATCCCGACCTTGCTGCTGCCCTCGCCGACGCCGAGCAGTTCGGCGTTCGTCACCATGTGGGTCTGGTTGCGGTCGAGCTTGGGCAGCACGGTGTCCGCGAACAGCATCTTGAGCGTGCTGGCCGGGGCGAGCTTCCAGTGCGGGTTCTTCGCCGCCAGGATCTGACCGGTCGACAGGTCCGCGACGAGCCACGAGTACGCCTGGACGTCGGGCAGCGCGGGGGCACCGGGCTGGAGGTCCGCCTGCACGCCGGGAGCCGCAAGCCGAGACCCGCCCAAGTCGGACATATCGTGCGGGGGCGGAGGTTCGGGCGTGGTGGTGGGCGACGGCGGCGGACTGGCCTGCGGTACTTGTGGAGCCGCCCCCGCAATGCCTGGGGCTCCCCCGAGAACTCCCGCGATCAGTACCGCACCGACGGCGGCGAAACGCGTCGCCGGTCCAGACCTGTATGACATGAAGATGAGCGTAACTGCGCCACCCGCCTGCGGTTGACGTGGGAACACGACGCATACTGGACACGGACGCGACTGTGACCATATGGCGTAGCGCGCGCCCGTGAAAGTCTCCGAAGGAACAGGTGCACCGCCATGCGGATCGGCCGCAAGACCTCCGCCCTCCTTGTGGTGTTCGGCGTCTGGACATGGATCCTGTGGCCGAACTTCCTCAAGAACATCTGGAAGGACGAGAAGTCCTGGAACGACGGCCCGACCGCCTTCTTCCTGGTTCATCTCGCACTGACCGCGGTGTCGTTCGCGGCCGGGAACGCCATCGGATGGCTGGGGGTCAAGGGCCTGCGGGCGACGCGCCGCGGTGCCGCGGAGGGATCGGCCCAGGCGCCGGGCGGCACATCGTCCGCGGCGCCCTCGCGAGCCGTACGCGGTGCGGGGGCTGACAGCGGGTCAGACGCAGTGCGCGACGCGGTCCGCGGCGAGCCCCCGACGCCCGCCGAGACGCGTGTCTGACGTCCCGGGGCTGTTCACGCGCGAGTTCATCGCCGATCCGTATCCGGCGTACGCATACCTGCGCGAGCACGCCCCCGTCCACCGCACCACTCTGCCCAGCGGCGTGGAGGCCTGGCTGGTGACGCGGTACGCCGACGCCCGCCAGGCACTCGCCGACCAGCGGCTCAGCAAGAACCCCCGGCACTCCGAACAGGCCTGGAAGCAAGGCAAGGTCGGGGTGCCCGGCGAACAGCGCTCCGGCATCGGCGCGCACCTGCTCAACCTCGACCCGCCGGACCACACGCGCCTGCGGCGCCTGGTGTCCAAGGCGTTCACGCCGCGCCGCGCGGAGGAGTTCCGGCCGCGCGTCCAGGAACTGACGGACCGTCTGATCGACGGCTTCGCCGCCGCCGGCGAGGCGGACCTCATCCACGACTTCGCGTTCCCACTGCCCATCTACGCGGTCTGCGACCTGCTCGGCGTGCCCGCTGAGGACCAGGAGGACTTCCGCACCTGGGCGGGCATGATGATCCGCCACGGGGCGGGCCCGCGCGGGGGAGTGGCACGTGCGGTACGTCACATGCAGGGCTACCTGAAGGACCTCATCCACCGCAAGCGCGGCGACCTCGGCGACGACCTGATCTCCGGGCTCATCCGGGCGAGCGACCACGGCGAGCACCTCACCGAGGACGAGGCCGCCGCGATGGCCTTCATCCTGCTCTTCGCGGGCTTCGAGACCACCGTCAACCTGATCGGCAACGGGCTGCTCACGTTGCTCACCCACCCGGACGCCCGGGCCGTACTGCAACGCGAACCGGACCTGCGGGTGGCCGCCGCGATCGAGGAACTTCTGCGCTACGACGGCCCGGTGGAGCTGGCGACGTGGCGCTTCACGACCTGCGATACGCCGATCGGCGGCGCCGTCATCCCCGCGGGCGAACCCGTTCTGGTGGTCCTCGCGTCCGCCGACCGCGATCCGCGCCGTTTCGCCGACCCGGACACCCTGGACCTGGCCCGGAGCGACAACCCGCACCTGGCGTTCGGCCACGGCGTCCACTACTGCATCGGGGCACCGCTCGCCCGGCTGGAGGGGCAGATCGCGGTGACCACCCTGCTGCGGCGCCTTCCGGACCTCGGACTTGCGGAACCGGCCGGGGAATTGCGGTGGCGCGGGGGGCTCATCATGCGTGGCCTGCAACGCCTGCCGGTCCGCTTCACGCCGACCCCGGGGGCGGACGCATGAGCGCTCCGGCACTCCGTCCGCCGGTGCGGGCCGCCGGATCCCCGAGATCCGGCGGGCCCGAACCGCCCCGCCCGACGAGACGTCTTCCCCGCCGTCCCGTCCTGTGTGCACATCGACTTGTTTACACCCGTGACCGCGGCCGCACAACGGTCCGCGGGAATAAATGCCCGGGCCGGGTGATTTCCGGCAAGAGTTGCCGCGATACGGTTTTCGCGTCGTCCAGGAAGGGGAATTGATCCGTGGCCGTTTCCGACGGACTCTATGAGGAGATCCTGCGCCGGAACCCCGGAGAGCCGGAATTCCACCAGGCGGTACGCGAGGTCCTCGACTCGCTCGACCCGATCCTCGCCGCACGGCCGGACTTCGTGGACGCCCGCGTCGTCGAGCGCATCTGCGAACCCGAAAGGCAGGTCATCTTCCGGGTGCCGTGGCAGGACGACCGCGGAATCGTCCAGGTCAACCGCGGATTCCGGGTGGAGTTCAACAGCGCGCTCGGTCCGTACAAGGGCGGGCTGCGCTTCCACCCCTCGGTGAACCTCGGAATCGTCAAGTTCCTGGGCTTCGAGCAGATCTTCAAGAACGCCCTGACCGGCCTCGGCATCGGCGGCGGCAAGGGCGGCAGCGACTTCGACCCGCACGGCCGCTCGGACGCCGAAGTGATGCGCTTCTGCCAGTCGTTCATGACCGAGCTGTACCGCCACCTCGGCGAGCACACCGACGTCCCGGCCGGCGACATCGGCGTCGGCGGCCGAGAGATCGGCTACCTCTTCGGACAGTACCGGCGCATCACGAACCGCTGGGAGGCGGGGGTGCTGACCGGCAAGGGCGCCGCGTGGGGCGGTTCGCTGGCCCGGCCCGAGGCGACCGGCTACGGCAACGTGCTCTTCACCGCCGCGATGCTGGCCCACCGCGGCGAGGAGCTCGCGGGCCAGCAGGTCGTGGTGTCCGGCTCCGGCAACGTCGCGCTCTACTCGATCGAGAAGGCGCAGGCCCTCGGCGCCAACGTGCTGACCGCCTCCGACTCCGCCGGGTACGTCGTGGACGACAAGGGCATCGACCTCGAACTCCTCAAGCAGATCAAGGAGTTCGAACGCGGCCGGATCAGCGGGTACGTGGCCCGGCGCGGCGGTTCGGCACGCTACGTAGCCGGAGGCAGCGTGTGGGACGTGCCCGCCGACGTCGCGCTGCCGTCCGCCACCCAGAACGAACTCGGCATCGAGGCCGCGCGCACGCTCGTGCGCAACGGCGTCAAGGCGGTCTCCGAGGGCGCGAACATGCCGACCACGCCCGAGGCGGTGCACCTGTTCCAGGAGGCCGGCGTCTCGTTCGGCCCGGGCAAGGCCGCCAACGCGGGCGGCGTCGCCACCAGCGCTCTGGAGATGCGGCAGAACGCCGGGCGCGAGTCGTGGACGTTCGACGCCGTGGAGGCCGAACTCGGCGCCATCATGCGGGACATCCACGACACCTGCTTCGCCACCGCGGAGAAGTACGGGCGTCCCGGCGACTACGTGCTCGGCGCCAACATCGCGGGCTTCGAGCGCGTCGCCGATGCGATGCTCGCGCAGGGGCTGATCTGATCATTCGACGTCGGGCCGGTATCCGGCCCGGCGTCCAGTCTGGTTTCCGAACCGGCGTGCGACCTGGTGTCCGAACCGGCGTCCGAACCGACGTGCCACGGCCAGGGGCCGCGTACCTCCCGCGGGGAAGTGCGCGGCCCCTGGCCGTTGTTCGCTTTTCCGGGCCAGGAGCCCAGGACTTGGGTCCGGGCGCGAGCTTCAGGACTTGAGCTTTGCCGCGAAAGTGTCCGCAAGCACCTGGTATCCGTCCGGATTCGCGTGGATGTCCTGGCGCGTGCACATGAATGTCCACTGGCAGATACGCGCCACATTCAGCGGGACCTGCCCCACTCCGGGAAGCGGCACCTCCGGCGAATATGCGCGGCTGGAGAAGGCCGCCGCGACATCCGCGACCCCGAAGTCCCGCTCGCGCAGCTTGAACGAGATGATTCCGTTCAGTACTTCCTGGAGCAGACTTGTCAGATAAGCGAGTTGCTTGCCCTGCTCGCCGGTGAGCCAGGCGGCGAGCGACGGATTGTAGTAAGTCATCCCGGCGTACTCGACGTTCTTTCCGCCCGCGCCGCGCAGGCGCTTCAGGATGACCGGGAGATTCTCCGAGACCGTGTCCATTCCGGCGCGGGCGCAGGCCAGGTCGATGCCCGTGACGCCGCGGGCGCAGCGCTGCACGTCGTTCGCCCCGATGTCGATCGTCAGGTAGCGGACCTTGCCCCGGTGGTCGCGCAAGAAGCGTTCGGCGGCGGCGAGTTGGCTGCCCTCGGGGTACACACAGCGGTCGCCGCCGTAGCGCAGCGACGTGGTGGTCGCCCCGCTGCACCCGAGCTTGACGTGTTGCAGCTTGGGGTCGTTCGCCTTGAGCGCGGCGAACAGCCGGTCGGTGTAGCCCTGATCGGTGTCGCCCTGTCCGGGCATGTAGCCCCGGGCGAGCGAGTCGCCGAGCGAAACGTAGTACGTGGGGCCGCTCTTCGCCGGTGCGGCCGAAGCCGTCGCGGCGCCCCCGACGGCGATCAGGACGGCGCTGAGGAGTGCGGCGAGCAGCGTGCCCGGTCTGGTGCGCATGCCGTGGTCCCTCCCGCTGGGACCGCCGGGCGGCGGTCATGTGGCGCCCATCTTGGGCGCGCAACGCGGGATCGCACCAGATCGCCGCGCGAAACGGCGGTCGGCGGGCGGGGAGTTGGCGGGAGGTCGGCGGCGAGCGGTTGGCGGGTCGTCGGCGCGCGGGAACGGATGCGACGTGCTCCGGACATTGCGGCGACGCGGCGTGGACCGGACGGTGCCACGCGGCGCGGGGTCAGTGCGACGCGGCGTGGTTGTCGAACGGGGCGACGACCGAGCGCAGCAGACCCGCCAGGGCGGCGCGCTGTCCGGTGTCCAATCCGGCGAGGATGTCCCGTTCGTGCTCCAGGAGTTCGGCCATCGCCGCGTCGACGCGGTCGCGTCCGTCCTCGGTCAGGCGGACCAGCACGCCGCGGCGGTCGCCCGGGTCCGGCTGCCGCAGCACGAGCCCCTTCGCGGCCAGCCTGTCGATGCGGTTCGTCATCGTGCCGGAGGTGACCAGCGTCTGGGTGAGGAGCTGGCCGGGTGAAAGCTGGTACGGTGCGCCGGCGCGGCGAAGCGCGGACAGCACGTCGAACTCCCACGGCTCCAGGTCGCGGGCGGAGAAGGCGAGCCGCCGCGCGCGGTCGAGGTGGCGGGCCAGCCGGGTGACGCGGCTGAGCACCTCAAGCGGCTCGACATCGAGGTCGGGGCGCTCGCGCTGCCACGCCTCGATCAGTCGGTCGACCTCGTCCTTCATGCCCGCCATTCTAGCGAGTGTTTTGATGACGAGCCTCTTGATGTCAAGACAAAGTTTGGTCGAGAGGCTAGTCTGAAGTGGTTGTCTTGACGTCAAGACACCGTGTCCGGCGTCAAGCCGTCGAGACTCCGGGAGGCCGACGTGTGGGACCCCGACCAGTATCTGCGGTACGCCGACGAACGCGGCCGCCCGTTCCGCGACCTGCTCGCCCAGGTGCCGGTCGCGGAGCCGCGCCGGGTCTTCGACCTCGGGTGCGGGCCCGGCAACGCGACGGCGGAGCTGGCCGCGCGATGGCCCGGGGCGTACGTCACGGGCATCGACAACGCGCCGGCGATGATCGAGGCCGCGCAGGCGCACGCGCGGCCTGGCCGCCTCGACTTCCGGCTCGCCGACGTGGGCGCGTGGGGGCCGGAGGACGACGCCGGTCCCGTCGACGTGATCATCAGCAACGCGGCGCTGCACTGGGTCCCCGGCCACCTCGCGCTGCTGCAGCGGTGGACGGACGCGCTGGCCGCGGGCGGGGCGTTCGCGGTGCAGGTGCCGGGCAACTTCGCCGACCCGACGCACGTGCTGCTCGGCGAACTGGCCGCGTCCGCACGGTGGAAGGACCGCCTCGACGGGGTCGCGCTGCTGCGCGCCGAGGTGGGGTCGGCGGACCAATACCTGGACGCCCTCGCGCGGCCGGGCTTCCGGGTCGACGCGTGGGAGACGACGTACCGACACGTGCTGCACGGGCCCGACCCGGTCCTCGCGTGGGTCCGCGGCACCGCGCTCAGGCCGGTGCTGGCGGTGCTCGACGAGGCCGCGCGGGCGGCGTTCCTGGCCGAGTACGGCGCGCTGCTCGCGGAGGCGTACCCGGCGAGGCCGTACGGGACGGTCCTGCCGTTCCGCCGCATCTTCGCCGTCGCGGTCAGGGACTGAGGAGAGGAATCCGCGTGTTCGTCGCGATCGACCACGTGCAACTCGCGATCCCCGTCGGCGGTGAGGACCTGGTGAGGGCCTTCTACGCCGGTCCGCTGGGGATGACCGAGGTGCCCAAGCCGGACGCCCTCGCGGTCCGCGGCGGCTGCTGGTTCGCCGCCGGTCCGGTCCAACTGCACCTCGGCGTCGAGGCGGACTTCCGCCCCGCCCGCAAGGCGCACCCCGCACTCGTCGCGGACGACATCGACGCGCTCGCCGAGCGCCTGGCCGCCGCGGGCGCGCCGGTGCGCTGGAGCAACGAGATCCCGGGCGTACGGCGGTTCCACACGGAGGACCCGGTCGGCAACCGCATCGAGGTGCTCGCTTCCCCGGCTGACCGGGCCGAACGGCCGTGTGCCGCGGCGAAATCCGGCCGTGTGCCGCGGCGAAATCGCTCGCCGACCAGGCCCGGGGGACGGGAGGATGCCCGGATGGAACGCATCCGCAACGCCGCCAGGTCCCTGCGCGGCCTCGCCCTCGGAGACGCATTCGGACAACGCTGGTTCTTCCGCAAGGGGGAGGCCCTCGTCGACCAGCTCGCCGCCCGCCGTACCCCCGACGAAAGCCCCTGGCACTGGACGGACGACACCGCCATGGCCTTGTCCGTCGTGCGCATCCTGCACCTGCACGGGCACATCGACCAGGACGCCCTGGCCGACCACTTCGCTGCGACCTACACCGCCGATCCGAACCGCGGGTACGGCGGCTCGATGCACGGCGTGCTGCGCGCGATCCACGACGGAGGCGACTGGCGCGAGATCACCGCGGCGCAGTTCGAGGGCCAGGGCTCGTGGGGCAACGGCTCCGCGATGCGCGTCGCCCCGCTGGGCGCCTGGTACGCCCTCGACGACCTGGACCTGGTGGTCGAGCAGGCCGCCCTCAGCGCGGAGGCCACGCACGCCCACCCCGAGGCGACCGCGGGCGCGGTCGCCGTCGCGGTGGCCGCCGCCCTCATGACGGCAGGTCGAGACCGGATGGCCCCCGACCCGGACGTGTTCCTCGGACAGGTGGCCGACCACACCCCGCACAGCGAGGTCCGCGGCGCCCTGCGCACCGCCGCGTCCTTCCCGCCGGCCACCACCTGGCTGCACGCCGCGGAGGTCCTGGGCACCGGCAAGCGCATGTCCTGCCCGGACACCGTCCCCTTCGCCCTCTGGACCGCGGCCCGGCACCCCGACGACCTGGTCGAGGCCCTCTGGACCACCGCCTTCGGCCTGGGCGACGTGGACACCACCTGCGCCATAACGGCCGGTGTCGTGTCCGCCCGAACCGACCTGGACCGCGTCCCGCAATCCTGGCTGACCGCCGCCGAACTACTCCCGGCCTGGGCGGAATCAGGAAGCACCACCCACTGACAGACACCACTGTCGACGGACGCCACCCACTGACGGAAACAACTCGCCCAGCCTTCTCCGTCAGCTCTCTCCGTCCCCCGCTCCCGCCCGGACCTTCCTTACCTCGGGAACGTTCGCCGTCGACCGAGAGTGCCGACTCCGGCCCCCGACCACCCGAAGCGGCGAAGTTCCCACCGCCTTCGACGCCCTGTTCGAGCCGTTGTTCGACGCAGACGGCCCTCGGGCCCGCGCTCGGCGGACCAGCCGCCGCGCTTTCCGGACGATCCCGTCCGCGAAAGCGCGGTCTCCGGTGTGCACCGCCTTCCGTGCCCGCGCCGTGCGTTCGCGCCCTGCCCCTGCGCCGCGCTCCTACGCGCGGTCGTGTTTGCGTCGTGTCACCAGGCGCGGGTTCTGTTCCAGGCCCGACAGGCCGTTCCAGGCCAGGTTGACCAGGTGGGCCGCCACCTCGGACTTCGCCGGGGTGCGGACGTCCAGCCACCACTGGCCGGTGAGGGCGACCATGCCGACCAGCATCTGGGCGTACATCGGCGCGAGTTTCTGGTCGTAGCCGCGGGAGGCGAACTCCAGGCCGAGGATGTGCTCGACCTGGGAGGCGATGTCGCTGATGAGCGACGCGAAGGTGCCGGTGGACTGGGCCACCGGCGAATCGCGGACCAGGATCTGGAAGCCGTCCGTCGAATGCTCGATGTAGTCGAGGAGGCCGAATGCGGCCTGCTCCAGGAGTTCGCGCGGATGGCCGCCGGTGAGGGCGCTGGTGACGCCGTCCAGGAGGATGCGCATTTCGCGGTCGACGACGACCGCGTACAGGCCCTCCTTGCCGCCGAAGTGCTCGTACACGACCGGCTTCGAGACACCGGCCTTTGCCGCGATCTCCTCGACGCTCGTGGCGTCGAAGCCGCGTTCCGCGAACAAAGTCCGACCGATGTCGATCAGCTGCTCGCGCCGTTCCTTGCCGGTCATGCGAACACGACCGCCGCCGCGCGGTGCACCGCCGCGTCTGCTGCTCTCGGTCATCGCTCCATCATGCCGCGCGCCGCGACTCGATCCGCGCACGGTCCGGCCATCGCACGTCGGAAACCCATCCGAGTTTCTCCATCCAGCGGATGATGCGTGCGCTGGAGTCGAGTTGTCCACGCAATACGCCGTGCCGCGCGGCGGTCTGGTCGGCGTGGTGCAGGTTGTGCCAGGACTCGCCCATCGACGGCACCGCGAGCCACCAGACGTTGCCCGACTTGTCGCGCGACCGGAAGGGCTGGTTGCCGACCGCGTGGCAGATCGAGTTGATCGACCAGGTGACGTGGTGCAGCAGCCCGACGCGGACCAGTCCGGCCCAGAAGAACGCGGTCAGCGCGCCCTGCCAGGACCACGTGATGAGGCCCCCGGCGAGAGTCGGCAGCAGCAGTGACACGGCGACCCAGAGGGGGAACTGCCGCGACACGCGCACCATGTCGGGGTCCTTGAGCAGGTCCGGCGCGTACTTGTCCTGCGGGGTCTGCTCCACGTCGAAGAGCCACCCCATGTGCGCCCACCACATGCCCTTGGTCAGCGCGCGTACGCCGGTGCCGTAGCGCCAGGGGGAGTGCGGGTCGCCGTCCTGGTCGGAGAACTTGTGGTGCTTGCGGTGGTCGGCGACCCACCGGACCAGCGGGCCCTGGACGGCCATGTTCCCGGCAATCGCGAGCCCGACCCGCACCTTGCGGCCGGCCTTGAACGAGCCGTGTGTGAAATAGCGGTGGAAGCCGATCGTGATGCCGTGTCCGGTGATCGCGTACATGACGGCGGCCAGCACGACGTCGAGCCACGACAGCCCCCAGCCCCACATCACCGGGACCGCGGCGATGAGTGCGGCGAAGGGGATGCCGATGAACAGGGCCAGGGCGAATTGTTCGGCCCAGTTCTTCTGCTCCCCGCCCAGCGTGCCCCTTATCGGGGCCGGCGTCGGGGTCTCGGTTTCGAGCACGGCGGTGCCGGACGGAGGTGTCATGGATTCCCTCGCACGTCGGAGACGGGGGTGTTGGGACCGGGGTCGGCGACTGTCTGAAGGCATACGTACGCGTAACCTACGGGTCCGTAGGTTGCCGTCAGTATGGCAGGCGACAGGTGGAATGTGAGGTCTCCCCGAGTCAACCGGATATCGCGCCCCGCGGACCGCCCCCGGTGGCGCGGGACTTAACGCGCGGCATTCGGGGGGTGCGGGCTGGCATAGTAGGAGCCGACGACGGCAGGTCCGCGGGTACGATTTCGCGGCGCGCCGGTCCGTGCGATCCGCTGTGGTGTAATCGGCAGCACTGGGGTCTTTGGAACCCTATGTCCAGGTTCGAGTCCTGGCAGCGGAGCCCATGTCCGGGTGGCGACCCCCCGCCGGTGCACCGGTATCCTCGCTAGTGTCCGGACTTTCCGGCGTGTTCGGCCTGCCGTCGGCACGTTGTCGCCGGACGGTCCCCCCGCAAGCAGAGCCGAGGAGCCACCTGCGTGAGCCCCGTCCGCCCCGCTGCCGTTGTCGTTCTCGCCGCGGGTGAGGGAACCCGCATGAGATCCGCGACCACGCCCAAGGTCCTGCACGCGCTCGCCGGGCGCAGCCTGGTCGGGCACGTCGTCGGGGCCGCGAGACGACTCGATCCGGAACAACTCGTCGTCGTGGTCGGCCACGGCCGCGACCAGGTCACCGCCCATCTGGGCGAGCTCGACCCGGACGCGCTCACCGTCGTCCAGGAGCAGCAGAACGGCACCGGCCACGCCGTGCGTGTCGCCGTCGACGCGCTGGCCGACCAGGGCCGCGAGCCCTCCGGCACGGTCATCGTCGTGTGCGGCGACACCCCGCTGCTCACCACCGAGACGCTCGGCGCGCTGGTCGAGACCCATCAGCAGGAGGGCAACGCCGTCACGGTGCTGTCCGCACACGTGCCCGACCCGACGGGGTACGGCCGGATCGTCCGCATCGCCGACGACGCCCGGCGCCCGGGCGAGGGCGGTGCCGCGGTCGCCGGGATCGTCGAGCACAAGGACGCCACCGAGGCGCAGCGCGCCATCACCGAGATCAACTCCGGTGTCTACGCGTTCGACGGCAAGCTGCTGCGCGCCGCGCTCGCCGGGCTGACCACCGACAACAGCCAGGGCGAGGAGTACCTGACCGACACGCTGACCGTGCTGCGCGAGGCCGGGCACCGGGTCGGCGCGGTCGCCGCCGCCGACCACCGGGAGATCCTGGGCATCAACGACCGCGTGCAACTCGCGGAGGCGCGCAGGCTGTTGAACCAGCGCATCGTCGAGGGCTGGATGCGCGCCGGGGTCACCGTCGTCGACCCGGCGACCACGTGGATCGACGTCGACGCGGTCCTGGAGGCCGACGCGGCGGTGCTGCCCAACACCCAGTTGCACGGTCGCACGGTGGTGCAGGCGGGTGCCGAGGTCGGACCGAACTGCACGCTGCGTGACACCCGGGTGGAGGAGGGCGCGCACGTCCTCAACGCCACCTGCGAGGGCGCGGTGGTCGGCCCCGGCGCGACGGTCGGGCCGTACACGTACTTGCGGCCCGGCACCGTGCTGGCCGCGAAGGCGAAGGCCGGCGGGTTCGTCGAGATGAAGAACGCGCAGGTGGGCGAGGGGTCGAAGGTCCCGCACCTGTCCTACGTCGGGGATGCGACCATCGGTGTGGGCGCCAATATCGGTGCCGCTACGATTTTCGTGAATTACGACGGAGTCGCCAAACACCACACAGTGGTGGGCGACCATGTACGAGTGGGCAGCGATTCGATGCTGGTAGCGCCGGTCACCGTCGGTGACGGCGCGTACACCGCAGCCGGGTCAGTGATCACCGAGGACGTCCCGCCCGGAGCGATGGCGGTGGCGCGCGGTCGCCAGCGCAACATCGACGGCTGGGTCGTCCGGCGGCGCGCGGGTTCGCCTGCCGCCGAGGCAGCGCAGCGGAGCACGGCGCAGCGGGATGCGGCCGGGGGCGTGCAGGACGGCGTGCAGGACACGGCAGGGCCGACCGCCGGCCAGGTCGAGGCGAGCAACAAGGAGATGGATCAGTGACCGGGATCAAGCTGGCACCGGAGCGCAAGCTCATGCTGTTCACCGGCCGGGCCCACCCCGAGCTGGCGAAGGAAGTGGCCTCCGAGCTCGGTGCGACTCTTGTCCCGACGAAGGCCTTCGACTTCGCCAACGGCGAGATCTACGTGCGCTTCGAGGAGTCCGTGCGTGGCTCCGACGCGTTCGTCATCCAGAGCCACACCGCTCCGATCAACACCTGGATCATGGAGCAGCTGATCATGATCGACGCGCTGAAGCGGGCCTCCGCCAAGCGCATCACCGTGATCATCCCGTTCTACGGGTACGCCCGGCAGGACAAGAAGCACCGCGGCCGCGAGCCGATCTCGGCCCGCCTGATGGCCGACCTGTTCAAGACCGCGGGCGCCGACCGCCTGATGTGCGTGGACCTGCACACCTCGCAGATCCAGGGCTTCTTCGACGGCCCGGTGGACCACCTGTTCGCGCTGCCGCTGCTGGCCGACCACGTCGGCAACCGGGTGGACCGCGAGCGCCTGACGGTGGTCTCGCCGGACGCCGGACGCGTGCGGGTGGCCGACCAGTGGACCGACCGCCTCGGCGCGCCGCTGGCGATCATCCACAAGCGCCGCGACCCGAACGTCGCGAACGAGGTCTCGGTGCACGAGGTCGTCGGCGAGGTCGAGGGCCGCACCTGTGTGCTGGTCGACGACATGATCGACACCGGCGGCACCATCTGCGCGGCCGCCGAGGCGCTGTTCGCGAACGGCGCGGCGGACGTCATCGTGGCGGCGACGCACGCGGTGCTGTCCGGTCCGGCCGTGGACCGCCTCAAGAACTCCCGGATCAGCGAGGTCATCGTGACCAACTCGCTGCCCATTCCGAACGAGCGCCGCTTCGACAAGCTCACCGAGCTGTCGATCGCCCCGATGGTGGCCCGCGCCATCACCGAGGTCTTCGAGGACGGTTCGGTCACGAGCCTGTTCGAGGGCCACAGCTGAGCAACCGCCGCCCGGGTCCCGACGGGGCTCGCACGGCAAGCGGTTTCGAGTGCCCTTGAGGACGCTCTCCTGGACGCCGTCCGGTCCTCCCGACCGGGCGGCGTCCGGCTGTTCGGGCGTACCCGATTTCAGCCTCGCCCGAGGTTGCGGGTAGGCTTACGGGGTTGCCCGGCGAGGGATGCGAGTTCTGCTCCGTGATCGACGCGGTAGCTGACGGCTTGCACGCTCCTCTCAGGGTGCAGGGAACCCGGTGCCACTCGGGCACCACGGGGTCCGATCGAGTTCGTCCGCTCCCCAGCGTCGTCCGGTCGGGCTTCATCCATGGGGATCCCACCCCAGCACATCCGCCACCGCGTCGTTTCGAGGAGTACCCGTCGTGTCCGAGGTCCGTATCGCCGCCGAGTCGCGTTCCGAGTTCGGCAAGGGCGCCGCGCGACGTGCCCGTCGCGAGGGCAAGGTTCCCGCCGTCCTGTACGGACACGGCACCGCGCCGGTCCACCTGTCGCTGCCGGGCCACGACCTGATGCTCGCGCTCAAGACGCCGAACGTCCTGCTGTCGCTCGACGTCGACGGCAAGAAGGAGCTCGCGCTCCCCAAGGACGTGCAGCGCCACCCGATCAAGCGCCACCTGGAGCACGTCGACCTGATCCTGGTCAAGCGCGGCGAGAAGGTCGTCGTGGACGTCCCGGTCGTCGCCACCGGCACGGTCGCCCCGGGCGGCCTGCTGGAGACCGTGCTCGTCGCGCTGCCCGTCGAGGCCGAGGCCACCCACCTCCCCGAGTCGATCGAGATCTCGGTCGAGGGCCTGGAGGCCGGCCAGTCCGTGCACGCCAAGGACGTGGCCCTGCCGTCCGGTTCGTCCCTCGCGGTGGACGGCGACACCGTCGTGCTGCACGTCATGGTCCCGGCCGCGGCCGAGGCCGAGGCGACCGAAGAGGCGGCCGACGAGGCCGAGGCTCCGGCTGCGGAGCCGGTCGAGGCCTGAGCCTCGCCCGACGCGGACGACCCCGCGCCGACGGCTCGGCGCGGAACGACACGGGGAAGACTCACGATGGTGACGCCGCAGGCCCACGACGCCACGGACGACAACGGTCCGTGGCTGGTCGTGGGCCTCGGCAATCCCGGGCCCGAGTACGAAGGCAACCGCCACAACATCGGGTTCATGGTCGCCGACCTCCTCGCGGCGCGCGTGGGCGGCAAGTTCAAGTCCCACAAGTCGCGCGCCCAGGTCCTGGAGGGTCGCCTTGCGGGGCGGCGCGTCGTGCTGGCCAAGCCCATGTCGTACATGAACCTCTCCGGCGGGCCGGTGACCGCGCTGCGGGACTTCTACAAGGTCCCGAACGAGCGGATCATCGTCGTGCACGACGAGTTGGACATCGACTTCGCGGTGCTGCGACTGAAGCGCGGCGGCGGCGACAACGGCCACAACGGCCTGAAGCCGATCACCAAGTCCCTCGGCCCGGACTACTACCGGGTGCGCTTCGGCATCGGCCGCCCGCCCGGCCGCATGGACGTCGCGGCGTACGTGCTCAGGGACTTCTCCTCGACCGAGCGCAAGGGCCTGGACGTCGAGGTCGACCGGGCCGCCGACGCCGTCGAGTCGATCATGACGGACGGCCTCGAACGCGCGCAGGGGCTGTACAACTCCTGAAGGTTCCGCAGCTCCCGGCGGTCCCGGCGGCCCTCGACGGGCTGGGGCAACGCGTGACGTGCCTCGGCGACTTCCCGTCTCCCGGCAGACTCGCGACACCTGACACCTGACGCGCCTACCAGGTCCCGTCGTCGCGCACCCGCGCCGGTGCGGTGCCCAGGATCAGCGTGATCAGCGCCGCGTCCATACTCTCGCCCAGGAACCATTCGCCGGTGTGGTCGATCGCGAAGACGCGGCCCGACGGGTCGATCGCCAGATAGCCCGCGCCGCCGTCCTCCCCGCCCAACGGGCACAGGTGCGTGCCCAGCGCGCGCCCGACATCCGCGAGCGTGCGGGCCAGGTGCAGCCCGACCCTCGGGTCGACGGTGAACGGCCGCAGCGCGACCGCCGCCCCCGGCCCGTCGACCGCGACGCGTAGCCCGCCGAACTCAGACCACGCGTCCAGGGCGGCCGGAAAGACCGTGTGCCGGTGGCCGTCCGGCGACGTGTGGTCGGCGACCTCCTTCGCCCACGCCTCCGCCTGCTCCAGGCGCTTGCGGCCCACCCGCCAGCCGGCGCGGCCCAGTTCGTACACCACCTCGGTGGGAAAACGCGACACGTTCAGCGCTCCGTGGCCGTGACGCCGAAGTGTTCGAGGAGCGCGGCGCAGGAGCGGCAGGGCGGTTGGTAGCCGCCGTGCTCCGGGTCGCCCTCCTCGCGAATGCGACGCAGCGTCACACGTGCCCCCTTCAGCGCGCGCCGCGCGTCCGCCAGGGCGAAAGGTTTCTTGGCGGCGCGGCCCTTGCGGGACTCCTCGGCCTCGATGAGGTGTTCGGACAGCAGCTCCACCTCCGGGCACCGGCCGTTCCACCGCTCGCGCTGGTCGGCCGGGAGGCCGGCGAGGAACTCCCGGACCAACGGGTGGGGCGCGGGCGCGGTGTCGCCCTTCGCACCCGCCCGCGTGCGCACCTTCTTGCCGGTGAACAGGGCCGCGGCGACGGCCGGGAGGATGCTGTCGCGCGGTACGCGGGCCGGTGCCGCCGCGGGGTCGCCCGTCGTGGTGTCCTGCCGTTCCCGGCTGGCCGTCGGGTTGAGCGGGGCCACGGTGCTTCCCTTCCTGCGTGCGGTTCCTGCGTCCGGTGCGGTGTCGCTGTGGAGCTTCTGCGACGGGCGTCTCGGACGCGCGTCCTTGTCACAGGGTGCCAAACGGAGTCGCGCCCGTCACAACCAGGGTGACCCTAAGTGATCACCGCCACAGACGCCATTCCAAAAGGGAGTTCGGCATCTACCGGGCCACATGGCACGGTCCACCCCGGTTTTTCTGCGGATGGGCACCCGCAGCGCCCCGCGGGCGCTAGCGTCGGGGGGACGGTTCGCGGCGTCGCGAACGCGCCCGGGGTGGGGGTCATGCCGGGTGCGCCGTCACTGCGGGGCGCGGTGCGTGCGCCGTGTCCGCCGCGGGTGGGGATGCCGCAGGCCAGGGGGGCGTGCGGCAGGGGGAGGCCGAGGAGTTGACGTTTCGTCATGTCTTCTGTGGGGTTGGCGGTAGTCGGCGCCGGATACTGGGGCCCGAATCTGGTACGCAACGCGCAGGCCACGCCCGGGCTCCGGGTCGAGGCGCTGTGCGACCTCGACGAGGCCCGGGCCCGGGCGGTGCTCGGCGCGTACAGCACGATCCGGGTCACCACGTCCTATGACGAGGTCCTGAACGACGATGCGGTGCAGGCCGTGGCCATCGCGACACCGGCCGCCACGCACTTCGAACTGGTCCGCGCCGCACTGGAGTCCGGCAAGCACGTGCTGGTCGAGAAGCCCATCACGTCGTCGCGCGCGGACGCCGTCAAGCTGGTCGAACTGGCCGAGCGCAACGGCCTGACGCTGATGTGCGACCACACGTTCTGCTACATGCCGGTGGTGCGCCGCATCCGCGACATGATCCACGGCGGCGAGTTGGGGGACGTGCAGTTCGTCGACTCGGTGCGCATCAACCTCGGGCTGGTTCAGCCCGACGTCGACGTGCTGTGGGACCTCGCGCCGCACGACCTGTCGATCCTCGACTTCATCCTGCCGCCCGGCGTGCACCCGATCTCGGTGTCCGCGCAGGGCGCCGACCCGATCGGCACCGGGCGGGCCTGCCTGGCGTACCTGGTGCTGCGGCTGAACACCGGGGCCATGGCGCACGTGCACGTCAACTGGCTGTCGCCGACGAAGGTGCGCACGACGATCATCGGCGGCTCGCGCCGCACGCTGGTCTGGGACGACATGAACCCGGCGGCCCGGCTGCACGTCCACGACAAGGGTATCGACCTCGCGCAGGACGCGGCGCTGGGACGGGAGGCGCGCTACAGCAAGCTCGTCTCGTACCGGACCGGCGACGTCGTCTCGCCCGCGTTGCCGGAGACCGAGGCGTTGCGCGGCGTGATGGCGGAGTTCGCGTCGGCGATCGTCGAGACGCGGCCGGCGCTGACCGACGGCCGCTCGGGCCTGCGCGTGCTCGAACTGCTGGAAGCCGCCTCGCGCAGCCTGGAGACCGGCGGCCTCGCGGTCCCGGTCGGGCCGGGGGTCCCGGCGGCCCGTCCCGTCCCCGCGCCGGCTTCCGCCGCGACGCCGACCGCGCCGGTCTCCCCGGCACCGACGAAGGGCTGAACACCCATGGCACCCGAGCCTGTTGGGCCGACCGCGGACGCGATATCCGCCGGCGCGCCATCCGCCGGCGTGACCGCGCCTGCCGGCGCCGTCGCGCCCGCCGTCCCGACCGCGGCCGTCCCCCTCGCCGGGACCCGATGCCTCGTCACCGGCGGGGCGGGGACCATCGGTTCGACGATCGCCGACCAGCTCCTGGACGCGGGCGCGCGCGAGGTCGTCGTCCTGGACGACCTGACGCGCGGGCGGCGCGAGAATCTGGCGTACGCCCTCGACCCGGCCCGCGGCGGCCGCTGCCGCCTGGTCGAAGGCGACATCCGCGACCGCGCGCTGCTCGCCGAGCTGATGCCCGGCACCGATGTGGTCTTCCACCTCGCCGCGATCCGCATCACGCAGTGCGTCGAGGACCCGAGGCTGGCCCTCGAAGTGCTCGTGGACGGCACGTTCGACGTGCTGGAGGCCGCGCAACGGGCAGGCGTGCGCAAGGTGGTGGCGTCGTCGTCCGCCTCGGTCTACGGCCTCGCCGAGGAGTTCCCGACCACCGAGAAGCACCACCCGTACGACAACGACACGATCTACGGGGCCGCCAAGCTCTTCAACGAGGGCCTGCTGCGCAGCTTCCGGGCGATGTACGGCCTCGACTACGTCGCGCTGCGCTACTTCAACGTGTACGGCCCGCGGATGGACATCCACGGGCTCTACACCGAGGTGCTGATCCGCTGGATGGAGCGCATCTCGAAGGGCGAGCCGCCGCTGATCTTCGGCGACGGGCTGCAAACCATGGACTTCGTGTGCACGGCGGACATCGCACGCGCGAACCTGCTGGCCGCGCAGGCGCCGGTGACGGGCGAGGCCTACAACATCGCCTGCGGCGTCGAGACGTCCCTCAAGGAGCTGGCCGAGCGGCTGCTTGTCGCGATGGGCTCCGAACTGGGCGTGGAGCACGGGCCGGAGCGCGCGGTGAACGGCGTGACGCGGCGCCTCGCGGACACCGGCAAGGCAGCGCGCGACCTGGGATTCCGGGCGGAGATCGGGCTCGACGAGGGGCTGCGCGAGCTGGTGCGGTGGTGGTCGGACAGCAAGTGACGGGACGCCGGGGGGCGTTCGCGGGTGTCAGGTGCGTCGGGCGCGTCGGGGGGCGCGTCGGGGTATCGGGGCGTCGGGGCGCGTTGGGAGCGCCGGGAGGCGCTGGGCAAGCAGCGAGTGGACGATCGTGGGGGGAGATTCCGTGGGGGGTTCGGTGAGCGAGCGTATTCCGGTCATGCGGCCGTGGTTCGGTCCGGAGGAGGCGGAGGCGGCGGCCGAGGCCGTGCGCTCCGGTTGGGTGGCACAGGGTCCGAAGGTGGCGGCGTTCGAGGCGGCTTTCGCCGAACGGGTCGGCGCGGCCGGCGCCGTCGCGGTCTCGTCCTGCACGACGGCGCTGCACCTCGCGCTGATCGGCGCCGGAGTCGGACCCGGGGACGAAGTCGTGGTGCCGTCCCTGTCGTTCATCGCGACCGCGAACGCGGTGCGGTACGTCGGGGCGTCCCCGGTCTTCGCCGATGTGGACATCGAGACCGGCAACCTCACCGCGGACACCGTCGACGCGGTCCGCACGCAGCGCACCCGTGCCGTCATCCTGGTCGACCAGGGCGGCGTCCCCGCCGATCTCCAGGCGGTGCGCGAACTGTGCGACCCACTCGGCATCGTGGTGGTCGAGGACGCCGCGTGCGGGGCCGGTTCCCGGCTGCGCGGCCGCCAGGTCGGTGCGGGAGCGGCGTTCGCCACCTACTCGTTCCACCCGCGCAAGCTGCTGACCTGCGGCGAGGGCGGCATGGTGACCGTTGACCGGGCGGAAGTCGCGGACCGGCTGCGGCGGTTGCGCGAGCACGGCATGAGCGTCAGTGCGGCGGACCGGGACGCGGCGGACCGGGGCGGGTCGCCGCCGGTGCTGGAGACGTACGACGAACTCGGCTTCAACTACCGCATGACCGACGTGCAGGCCGCGATCGGCCTGGTGCAACTCGGGCGCCTGGACGCCATGGTCGAACGTCGCAGGCGGCTCGCCGACCGGTACCGCAGGCTCCTGACGGGCGTGCCGGGGCTGCGGCTCGTCGAGGACCCCGCGTACGGGACGACGAACTACCAGGCGTGCTGGGCCCTGCTCCCCGAGGACTTTCCGGTCGGCCGGGACGCGCTGCTCGGGAAGCTTTCGGCGGAGGGCATATCCGCGCGGCGGGGCATCATGGCGGCGCATCTGGAGCCCGCGTACGCCGACACCCCGCACGTACCGCTGCCCGCGACGGAGCGCCTGACGCGTGACTCGCTGATTCTGCCGTTGTTCCACGACTTGACGGAGGCTCAGCAGGACCGCGTGGTCGCGGTGTTGTACGCGGCGGCGGGTGTCACCGCTTCGGCTCCGGCGGAGGTGGGGGCGTGAGCAAGGTACCCCTGGTCGACCTGCTCGCCGGTCATGCCGAGGTGGCGGCGGAGGTCGAGGAGGGCTTCGCGCGGGTGCTCGCGACCGGGGCGTTCGTCAAAGGGCCCGATGTCGCCGCGTTCGAGGCGGAGTTCGCGGCGTTCAGCGGCACCGCGCACTGCGTAGGGGTCGCCAACGGCACCGACGCCCTCGAACTCGCGTTTCGTGCCGATGAGTTGCCCACGGGCGCCGGGGTCGTCATGCCCGCGAACACGTTCGTGGCGTCCGCGGAGGCGGTCGTCCGGGCCGGCGGCAGGCCGGTGTTCGCGGACGTGGACGACGACTTTCTGCTGCTCGACCCGGACAGTGCGGCGGCGTCGTGTGGCGAGAGCACTTGGGGCCTCCTGCCGGTGCACCTGAACGGGCAGCTCGCGCCGATGGGTCCGCTGGCCTCGCTCGCCGAGCGCACCGGCCTGCTGCTGTTCGAGGACGCCGCACAGTGCCAGGGCGCGACGCAGGACGGTCGGGGCGCGGGCGCCTGGGGACGGGCCGCGGGCACGAGCTTCTATCCGGGCAAGAACCTGGGGGCGTACGGCGACGGCGGCGCGGTCCTCACCGACGACGCCGAACTGGATCGCGCGGTCCGCGAGTTGGGAGACCACGGCTCCTCGCGCAAGTACGTGCACGACCGGCTCGGCTGCAACTCCCGGCTCGACACGCTCCAGGCGGTCGTGCTGCGCGCGAAGCTGCGGCGGCTCGCCGACTGGAACGCGGCGCGGCGGGCGGCGGCGGCGCGGTACGACGCGCTGCTGGCCGACGTCGAGGGCGTACGGCTGCCGCGCACCGCCCCCGGCAATGTGCACGTGTGGCACCTGTACGCGGTCCGCGTGCCGCACCGCGACGCGGTCCTCGCCGACCTGAACGCGGCCGGGATCGGCGCCGGGGTCCACTACCCGGTGCCGGTGCACCTCCAGCCCGCCTTCCGCCAACTCGGCTACGAGCCGGGCGACTTCCCGGTCGCGGAACGCGCCGCCCGGGAGATCCTGACGCTGCCGCTGTACCCGCAGATCACCGCGGAGCAGCAGGTGCGGGTCGCCGAGGCGCTTGCCAAGGCCCTGGCGCGGACGGGCAGTACCTGCGGGGGTGCGGCGTGACCGGGGGCGGCGGTTCGCTCGGGCGGACGGGCCGCCGGACCCTGCCCGGGGGCGCGCGCATCCGGTCCCTGGGGCACGCCTCGTACGAGATCGAGTACTCCGGCGTCCGGCTCCTGATCGACCCGTGGTTCCACCCGGCCTTCCTCGGCTCGTGGTTCCCGTTCCCGGACAACCGGCCGCTGCTGGACGACGTGGTGACCACGGCATACGACCTGCTCTACCTGTCGCACGCGCACGAGGACCACTTCGACGTCCGCACCCTCGAACTCATCGACCGCGACGCGACGACGGTCGTCGTGCCGCGCTTCCGCTCCAAGGCGCTGGTTCGGCGGCTTGAGGCGCTGGGCTTCCGCACGGTGATCAGCCTCGGCCACAAGGAACGCCACGAGGCCGCCGAGGGGTTCGTGCTCACGATGCTGCTCGACACGAGCCACAAGGAGGACAGCGGCCTTGTGGTCGACCTCGGCGGCTACCGCTTCCTCGACCTCAACGACTGCAACACGCCGCTGTCCGAACTCCCGACCGACGTCGACCTGTTGTCGGCACAGTACTCCGGGGCCATGTGGTACCCGAACTGCTACGCCTACCCGGACGAGGCGCAGCGCCGCAAGACCGCCGAGGTGCGCGGCGATCTGTTCGACACGCTGGTGCGCAAGGTGCGGCTGACGGGCGCCTCGGCGTACCTCCCGGCGGCGGGCCCGGCGTGCTTCCTGGACCCGGAGTTGGAGCGGTTCAACGACCGCACGGCCACGATCTTCCCGCTGTGGGACGACCTGGTCGGCGACTTCGCGGCGGCCTGCCCCGGCGTCGCGGCGGTGTGCCTGGAGCCGGGCGACGAGCTGACCGCGGACGGGATCGCCGAGTCGGGCCTGCCGGGGCGCGGGGCGTGGCGGGACGACCCGGACGGGTACTTGGCGGCGTACCGCCTGCGGCGGGCGGACGAGTGGGCGGCGTACCACGAGGAACCGTTCGAGCCGGTGAAGGCGGAGGAACTGAGCGCGTACTTCGCCAAGTTGACGAGTTGGAACAAGCGCTTCCTGGCCGACTACGAGCGTGACGTGCGACTCGTCGCGGACGGTGTCACGTGGGCCGTGAAGCTGGGCCGGGTCGGCGGAGTACTGGAGGAGGACCCGGTCGACGCGGGCTACACCATCCACGTGCCGCCGCGCGCGCTGCGGGCCGTCGTCGACGGGCGCGTCGGGTGGGAGGAGGCGCTGCTGTCGCTGCGGCTGAGCCTGCACCGCGACCCGGACGTGTTCGACCTGACCCTGATGAGCCTGCTGCGCTACGGCAACCAGCCCGCGCAGACGATGCAGATGGTCCGCGAACGGGACGAGGCCGCGTCGGGGGAGACCATCGAGCGCTGCGGGTACGCCTTCCAGCGCTTCTGCCCGCACGCCGGAGAGGACCTCGCGCACGCCGACATCAAGGACGGCGTCATCGAATGCCCGCGCCACCACTGGAAGTGGGACCTGGCGACGGGTTCGTGTGTTTCGGGGGGAACGGTGCCGCTGCGCGTCGATCCGTCGGAACGCGTGGTGTAGTTGCCGTCGTGGGTGAGCCTGCTCGGCCTCCTCCCGACGGCCTCCCCACTCCTCGGCACGGCCCACGCCCTTCGCCTGCTCCTTCTTCGACCGTCACCGGGCGAAGGACGGTCGCAGGGCAGGCGAAAGGCGGGCGGAGGTCTGGGTCAGGGGCGGCGTGCGGTCGCGGCGCGCAGGGCGCGGAGCAGGTCCGCGGTGCGCAGGCCGAGCGTGGTCTTGACGGACCTGACCACGCTCGCCGCCGGGACGGCCGCGGACTCCTCGTCTCCCAGCGCGACTTCGTGGACGCGAAGGACGCCGTCGCCGGTCAGCACGTCGATCCAGCCCGCTCCGGTGCGGTCGACCATGACCACGCGTCCGGGGACCCGTCCGGTGAACACGGGTGCGTCGGGGGTCGGTTCGGCGCGCAGGATGCGCAGGGTGTCGAGCCCGAGGTGGGTGAAGGCGCCGGGGTACGGCGGTGTCAGCGCGCGGATCAGGCGGTCCGTCACGGCGGTCGGCGCCGTCCAGTCGATCTCGCCGTCCTCCGGGAGCCGCGTGCAGCCGTACGTGGCCTGGGAGTGGTCCTGCGGATCGCCCTCGTCCCCCGTCAGGCGGCGCGCCACGGCGTCCGCGAGGACGGCCCGCTGGCGGGTGTTGAGCCGGTCGTACAGGTCGGTCACCGTGTCGCGCGGGCCGATCGGGACCGCCTCCTGGTGCAGGATGCCGCCCGCGTCCAGACCCGGGGCCATGGTGTGCACGGAGATCGCGGTCTCCGTGTCGCCGTTGATGACGGCCCAGTTGACGTTCGCCCGCCCGCGTCCGCGCGGCAGCGGCGAGTAATGCACGTTCACGAACGGGCAGCGGGAGAGCAGCCGGTCGGGGAGGATCCGGTCGTACGACGAAACCACCACCGCGTCCGGGCCCAGGCGTTCGACCAGTCCCTCGATCTCGGCGACGCGCGTACCCGGTTCCACGGGGACGGCCAGCTTCTCGGCGTACGCCGTCGTGTCGTCGGCGCCGGGGCGCACCAGGGCGACGACGTCGAAGCGTTCGGCCAGGGCTTCGAGCGCGTCGCGCGTCGTGGGGCCGATGCCGATCAGGAGCACGCGCGGGCGGGCCGCTTCTCGCGCCGAATCAGATCGCATCCACGTACTCCCTGTCCTCGTCACTGCGCAACTCGGGTCTGGTGAGCAGGATCTGAGCCACCTTCAGGCCGCCCGCCTGGAGCCGTACGATCGGCTCCGGCCCGACCGCGGACGGCAGGATCGCCATGTGCCCCGGCGCGGGCCCCACCGGCGGCCAGAACGGCACGCCGCTCGCGGTCAGCGCCTCGCGGTCGAGGTCGCCCCAGACCTGGACGACTGCCGCCCCGGGCCAGCGCGCGGCGATCCTGGCCGCCTCCGCGGCGCCGATCACCGGCAGTTGGCCGGGCCGCAGCGCGACCACCACGACGTCGACGTCCTCCGGGGTGTTCACCAGTTCCAACGACCCCGCGCCGTGCACCTGCGCGCCCGCCCGGACCAGGCCGTCGACGATCTCCGGCTCGAAGGGGTTGTCACAGAGCACGACGCAGTTCGCGCCGTAGACGGCGATGCCGCAGTCCGCGAGGAGGCGCATCACCATCGCCCGGTGGTGTTCGAACACGCCCACGGCCGGGTGGTGTTCGTTGGTGCCCGCATGGGCGATGCCGCGGGACCGGAGCGCGGCGAGGTCGACGTCCTGGCGGCCGAGGCCGATCTCCCAGGCCTCGAACATCAGCGGCACGACGGCGGTCGGCTTGAGGTGGGCGATGAACTCCGCGTCGATGGGCCGGAGATGGCCGCTGTTGGTCACGACGTCCGCCGTCGCGATGTGACGCGGAGTCAGTTCCGTGACAACGTCGATGGGTTGGCGTGTCCCCGCGAACAGGCCGACCATGCCGGTGAGATGGCGCACCTCCTCGGCGGTGCCGTAGGCGGTGTCGCGCGTCACCGCGATCACCCGGGCGCCGGCCAGCGACGCGAGGACGGGTGTGACGGCGTACGCCCCGGTCGCGGCCTCGGTGAGGACCGTGCGGCCGGTCAGGTCGAGCTTCAGGTCGGCGACCGCCCGTACGGCGAGCCGGGCCAGGCGCTCCGGGGTGAACCCCGGCCGCGGCTCGGCGGGCGGCCCGCCCCCTCTCGACGCCCCCGTGGCGTTGTGCACGACCCCTCCAGTCCGGTCACCGCTCGACTCCGGTCACAGCCCCGCCGCGGTCACTGCTCCACACTTGCCGCGGTCCGCTTTCCGAAACCCCTCACAGAATCTCGACGTTGTCCGCCCGCTCCAGCGAACGGCGGCAGTCGAGGATGTACTTGGCGTGCTCGCGCACCAGCCCGAGGTCCAGGTCGTCGTGGTCCACGAGCAGCACCACGGCGTCCGCCGCCGCGACCGTATCGGCCGTCAACTCCACGCGCACCAGCCGGGCGTCGACGCGCTGCGACAGGTCGACGTGCGGGTCCACCGCGCTGACCGCGGCACCGAGGTCCAGCAGCAGGCTCGCGATCCGGGTCGACGGCGACTCTCGCGCGTCCCCGGTGTTCTTCTTGTACGCGAGCCCGAGCAGCAGCACGCGCGAGCCGTTGACCGAGCGCTGCCGGGCGTTGAACGCGGCGGTAAGGCGGCGTACCACGTAGTCCGGCATGTGGTTGTTGACGTCGTTGGCGAGTTCGACGAAGCGGAAGCTCTGCCCGAGTGTGCGCTGCACGCGCCAGGACAGGTACGACGGGTCGATCGGCAGGCAGTGCCCGCCCACTCCCGGGCCTGGGGTGAACCGCATGAACCCGAACGGCTTGGTCGAGCAGGCGTCGATCGCCTCCCACACGTCGATGCCCAGGTCGTGGGCGAACATCGCGACCTCGTTGACCAGCGCGATGTTGACGTGCCGAAAAGTGTTCTCGATCAGTTTGACCAGCTCGGCCTCCTTGGGCGAGGTGACCGGCACCGTGCGGTCCACCAGCGAGCCGTAGAACTCGTCCACGACCGCCAGCGAGGCGGCGTCGACGCCGGACACGACCTTCGGCGTGTTGACCAGGTTCCACGTCGGGTTGCCCGGGTCGATGCGCTCGGGGCTGTAGCCGAGGTGGAAGTCCCGCCCGGCGGCGAGACCGGAGCCCTCTTCGAGGATCGGCCCGACCAGCTCCTCCGTCGTGCCCGGGTACGTCGTCGACTCCAACACCACCGTGGCGCCAGGGCGCAGGTAGCGCGACAGCGTCCGCGCGCAGTCCTCGATGTACGTCAGATCCGGTACGCCCTCGCGCAGCGGCGTCGGCACCGTGATGACCGCGATGTCGAACCCGCCCAGCTCGCGCGGCTCGGCGGTGGCGCGGTAGCGGCCCGCGTCCAGGATCTCCCTGACCTGCTCCGACGGGATGTCCTCGACATAGGACTCGCCGGCGGCGAGCTGCTTCACGCGACGCGCGTCGGTGTCGTACCCGACGACGTCGTGCCCGACCTGCGCCGCGCGTACCGCCAGGGGCAGGCCCACATAGCCCTGTCCCGCGATGACCACCCGCATGCTGTTCCCTCCCCAAGAAACCAGCCGAACCCAAGCGCCGGCCGAACCCCAAGTACCAGCCGAACCCCACGTACCAGCCGAACCCCACGTACCCGCCGAACCCCAAGCGCCGCCGAACCCCACGTGCCGGCCGAACCGGCCGAACTCCGGAAGCCGGGAGGCCCCGCACCCGGAAACCCTCGAAACCCCGCCGCCCTACCGGGGCTTGGCCGCGATGTGCGACACCACCAACCCGCCCCGGCGCTCCCGGCGCAGCACGGCATCCGGGAACAACCGCGCCAACTCCGCCCGCCGCACACCCGCGGCGCGCACCCAGTAGCGGGCGGCGAGCCCGCGTACCGCCCCCGCGAGCGCCTCGCGCCGACCGGAGTCCGCCTCCAACAATCCGTCGCACAGCACGAGGTCGTACGCCCCCGCACCCGCCGGCGCGTACGTCACCGGATCGCCGCCCGCGAGTTCCAGCCACGAGAGCACCCGACGCGGGGCGGCGTCGGCGCCCACGACCTCGACGTGCGCGGGGCGCACCGGTGCGTGCAGCCAGAAATCGGCCGAGCCGCCGAGGTCGACGACCCGCAGCTTGTCGATGTCCGGGAACGCCTCGCGGAACCACTCCCACCGGCGGGCCCGCGTCGCCGCGTCGAACTGCGCCGCGACGGGCGCGGCGAACCGCCCGGCGGCACCCCGTACCGCCCGGCACACATCGGCACGCACATCCCGCACGCGAACCCCCAGCCCCCCGGCCCCCGCGGCCACCCCCGGCCGCACGACGCCAGGCTATGCGACAAACCGCGCCCCCGACGGCGATTCGCCCGGTTGCCCGGCGCCGCCCGCGAACGGCCGAGGGCCGCACCGGATGGTCTCCGGTGCGGCCCTCGGCCGTTCGCTCCTGTTGCTCAGCCCTGCCAGACCAGGGACTGGATCTCGCTGTAGGCGAGCAGGCCGTACGAGCCGCCGTCACGGCCCACGCCGGACTTCTTGAAGCCGCCGAACGGCGACTCCATGTTGCGGCCGACGGTGTTGATGCCGACGCCGCCGGAGCGCAGGCGGCGCGCGACGCGGAAGGCGCGCTCCGAGTCGCCGGAGAAGACGTAGCTGATCAGGCCGTAGTCGGAGTCGTTGGCGATCTTGACGCCCTCCTCCTCGTCGTCGAACGGGATGACCGTGACGACGGGGCCGAAGAACTCCTCGCGCGCGATGCTCATCTCGTTCGTCGCCTCGGTGAACAGCGTCGGGGTGACGAAGAAGCCCTTGTCGAAGTCGGGGCGCTCGCCGCCGGTCACCAGGTGCGCGCCCTCGGACTTGCCGGTCGCGATCAGGTCTTCGACGCGGCCGCGCTGCACCGCGGAGATGACCGGGCCGACCACGACGCCCTCGTCGGCCGGGTTGCCGACCTTCAGCGCCTTGGCGTACGCCTCCAGGCCCGCCACGAGCTGCTGGTACGCGCCGCGCTGCACGATCACGCGCGTCGGGGCGGTGCAGATCTGGCCGGAGTAGAAGCTCCACACCGTGCCGATGCCGGCGACCGCCGCGGAGATGTCGGCGTCGTCGAACACCACGCAGGCGCCCTTGCCGCCCAGCTCCATGAGCTGCCGCTTCATACCGCGCCCGGCGGCCTCGGCGATCTTCATGCCGACCTGGGTCGAACCGGTGAAGCTCACCATGTCGACGTACGGCGACTCGACGGTGGCCACGCCGACGTCCGGCGCCGACCCCGTCACGATGTTGAGCACGCCCTTGGGCAGGCCCGCCTCCTCCAGCGCGTTCGCCAGGCGGTACACGGCCAGCGGGTCCTGCGGTGCGGGCTTGACGACGCAGGTGTTGCCCATCGCGATGGCCGGGGCGATCTTGCCGGCGGTGTTGGCCAGCGGGTTGTTGTACGACGTGATGCAGGTGACGACGCCGACCGGCTGGCGGATCACCAGCGACCCGAAGACGCCGGCCTTGCTGAGCGCGTTGGCCGGGGCGATCGACGGCGGGAGCGCACTCTCGACCGGCTCCAGGGCGCCCTTCGCGTACCGCTTGAACCGTGCGTACGCCGTCCCGACGTGCATCATCATGGCGGTCTGCGGCGTGGCCCCGGACTCCGCCGCGGCCAGGCCCGGCAGGTCACCGCCCTTGAAGAGCAGGTCGGCGGCGCGGTCGAGGATCGCGGCGCGCTGCTCCGGAGTCGACTGCGACCACGACTCGAACGCCTTCGAGGCAGCCTCCGCCGCCGCGTGCGCCTGCTCCACCGACGCCTCGGGAGCCAGGCCCACGACCTCCTCGGTCGCCGGGTTGATCACCTCGTAGTGACCACGCTCCGGCTCGACCCACTCGCCACCAATGAAGAGCTTCTGCGCCTCGCCACTCATCTTTTGCGTCGTCTCCCTCGCCCTGTACGCCCGTACGACCCGGTGTGACTCACAGTAATCCGACGCCTCGTCAGATTTCTCCGGTCTCATTTGATCCCCTACGCCGTGAGTTGCCAAGAGGCAACCAGGGACCGAACAAGCGTCACTCGTCACACCGAGCCGCACCGGCACACAAACAGGGAGCGTGGCCGCTACGCCGACGGGCTGTCGAACAGATCTTCGCCGGGCTGGACGGTCATCGGCACGGCACATCAGCCGGTCCAGTTCGTCGAGGTCCCTCGATGCGAACACGCGGTCGCGCTCCTCGGTCGTAGGGATCATGTCCCTACGAGCGAGGATTGCAAGGACCTGTGCTGCGCAGAGCCCGGGCGCCGCGGCAGCCACCCCGGCAGCACGGCCGGCCTGGTGGCACCCGCCCAAAGCGGTCTCGTGTTCGTGGAAAAGGTCGGCAGGCGGCTGCAATGGCTTCAACGCGCGCCCGCTCCCGGCTCGGCGAACACCTCGTCCGCCGTTGCGGCGGTGATGGCGCGGTCGGAACCACATGTTGAGCGTGTCCAGGTCGTCGCACTTCAGCACGCGCTGCCGTTCGGTCTCCGAGACCGCCACACCGCGCCCGTCCAGCAGCCGCAGGACCTTTTCGGCGGCATCCGCCGCCTTGCCCTCGGCTTTGCCCTCGGCCATGCCGATGAGCTGGTTCTGCTCGACAAGGGTGCCGAGACCGGGGAAGAGGGTGTCGGTCTCCACCAGTTGCCTCAAGAGTTCTCGCGCCGGGGTGTCTTTCAACCCGGCTTCAATGAGATCCGAGTAGTAGATGGAGGTGTCCACGTCAGCGCCGTCCAAAGCGTGCGCAAGGAGTTCGGGGCGTTCCTGGAAGATGCGGTGCGCGGCTTCGTGGCTCGTGCTTGGCATGGCGAGGACGTTAGGTAGCGGGGTGGCGGGATTGGGGATTGGTTCACCCGTTTGGCCTAGCGACCGGGTGAGGGGAGCGGGGTGGGGGGTGGCTGTCCGGCACCTTCTCGGTGGGCCGCGTAGGCTTGGGGGAACCCCGGTCCTTCTCAGGCCGGGGCGTTCCGCGTTGCCCGCGCGCCGCCCGTCCGGAGGATCCGCGCATCTCATGAGCCTTACCGGTGTGCTTGACGTCGTCGTCACCGATCCCGCCCTCGCCGAGGCCGTCGAGGCCGCCGCGAGTGGCGGCCGTACCCACCTCGACCTGGTCGGACCGCCCGCGCTGCGGCCGTTTGTGATCGCCGCGATCGCGGCCCGCGCGGGGCGGCCCGTGCTGGCCGTCACCGCCACCGGGCGGGAGAGCGAGGACCTGGTCAGTGCGCTGGGGTCGCTGCTGCCGCCCGAGTCGGTGGTGGAGTTCCCCGCATGGGAGACGCTCCCGCACGAGCGCCTGTCGCCGCGTTCGGACACCGTCGGCCGTCGGCTGGCGGTGCTGCGGCGGCTGGCCCACCCCGGCGCGCCCGACACCGCCGGCGGGCCGGTGAAGGTCGTGGTCGCACCGGTGCGCAGCGTGCTCCAGCCGCAGGTGAAGGGGCTGGGCGACCTGGTGCCGGTCAGCCTCACCGCCGGGGCCGACGCCGAGTTGGACGACGTGGTCGAGCGCCTGGCCGCCGCCGCGTACTCGCGCGTGGACCTGGTGGAGAAGCGCGGCGAGTTCGCGGTGCGCGGCGGGATCCTGGACGTCTTCCCGCCCACCGAGGAACACCCCCTCCGCGTGGAGTTCTGGGGCGATCAGGTCGAGGAGATCCGCTACTTCAAGGTCGCGGACCAGCGCTCGCTGGAGGTCGCCGAGGGCGGCCTGTGGGCGCCGCCGTGCCGTGAGCTGCTGCTCACCCCCGAGGTGCGCGAGCGCGCCGCCGCGCTGCTGGACGAGCACCCCAACCTGGCCGACATGCTCGGCAAGATCAGCGAGGGCATTGCCGTCGAGGGCATGGAGTCGCTGGCGCCCGCGCTCGTGGACGACATGGAGATGCTGCTCGACGTGCTGCCCGCCGGCGCGCACATCCTGGTGTGCGACCCCGAGCGTGTGCGAACCAGGGCCGCGGACCTGGTCGCGACGAGCCAGGAGTTCCTGGACGCCTCCTGGGCCGCCGCGGCCGGCGGCGGGGACAGCCCGATCGACCTCGGCGCCGCGTCGCTGCGCAGCCTCGCCGACACGCGCGAGCACGCGGCGGAGCTGGGAGTGGCGTGGTGGACGACCAGCCCCTTCAGCGCGGACACCGACCTCGACGTGCGGCTTGAGGCCGACACGGTGGCCGTCGGCGCGCACGCGGTCGAGTCGTACCGCGGCGACTCCGCGAGGGTGCTGGCCGACGTCAAGGGCCGCCTCGCCGAGGACTGGCGGATCGTGTTCGTCACCGAGGGCCAGGGCCCGGCGCAGCGGTACGTCGAACTCCTGTCGGGCGAAGGGGTCACGGCCCGCCTGGACCCCGACCTGCCGGGCGCGCCGGAGCCGGGCCTTGTGCACGTGACCACCGGACGCATCGAGAACGGCTTCGTCTCGGAGAGCCTCAAGCTCCTCGTGCTGACCGAGACCGACGTGTCCGGGCAGCGCAGTTCGACCAAGGACATGCGTCGCCTGCCCAGTCGGCGGCGCAACGTCGTCGACCCGCTGCAACTGCGCACCGGCGACTTCGTGGTGCACGAGCAGCACGGCGTGGGCCGCTACATCGAGATGGTGCAGCGCACCGTCGGTGGCGCGCAGCGCGAGTACCTGGTGGTCGAGTACGCCCCGGCCAAGCGCGGCCAGCCCGGCGACCGCCTGTTCGTCCCGACGGACCAACTGGAGCAGGTCACCAAGTACGTGGGCGGCGAGGCCCCTTCGCTGCACCGGCTCGGCGGCGCCGACTGGCAGAAGACCAAGTCCCGGGCCAAGAAGGCGGTCAAGCAGATCGCCGGTGAGCTGATCCAGCTCTACTCGGCGCGCATGGCCGCGCCTGGCCACGCGTTCGGCCAGGACACGCCGTGGCAGCGGGAGTTGGAGGACGCGTTTCCGTACGCCGAGACTCCGGACCAGCTCTCCTCGATCGAGGAGGTCAAGGCCGACATGGAGAAGTCGGTCCCGATGGACCGGCTGATCTGCGGCGACGTCGGCTACGGCAAGACCGAGATCGCGGTGCGCGCGGCGTTCAAGGCGGTGCAGGACGGCAAGCAGGTCGCGGTGCTGGTGCCGACGACGCTGCTGGTGCAGCAGCACTTCTCGACGTTCGCCGAGCGGTACGCGCAATTCCCGGTCAACGTCCGGGCGTTGTCCCGCTTCCAGTCCGACTCCGAGGCCCGGGCCACGCTGGAGGGGCTGACCGACGGCAGCGTCGACCTGGTGATCGGCACGCACCGGCTGTTCTCGTCCGAGACGCGGTTCAAGGACCTGGGCCTTGTCATCGTGGACGAGGAACAGCGCTTCGGCGTCGAGCACAAGGAGCAGTTGAAGAAGCTGCGCGCCAACGTCGACGTGCTGACGATGTCCGCGACGCCGATCCCGCGCACCCTGGAGATGGCCGTCACCGGCATCCGCGAGATGTCCACGATCACCACGCCGCCGGAGGAGCGGCATCCGGTGCTGACGTTCGTGGGGCCGTACGACGACAAGCAGATCGCCGCCGCGGTGCGCCGCGAACTCCTGCGCGAGGGCCAGGTGTTCTACATCCACAACCGGGTCGAGTCGATCGACAAGGCGGCCGCGAAGATCCGTGAGATGGTCCCCGAGGCGCGCGTCGCGACCGCCCACGGGCAGATGAACGAGAACGCCCTCGAAAAGGTCGTCGTCGACTTCTGGGAGAAGGAGTTCGACGTCCTGGTCTGCACCACGATCGTCGAGTCGGGCATCGACATCTCGAACGCCAACACGCTCATCGTCGAACGCGCCGACAACTTCGGCCTGTCGCAGCTCCACCAGTTGCGCGGCCGGGTGGGGCGCGGACGGGAGCGGGCGTACGCGTACTTCCTCTACCCGCCGGAGAAGCCGCTCACCGAGACCGCTCACGAGCGGCTGGCGACCATCGCCCAGCACACCGAGATGGGCGCGGGCATGTTCGTGGCGATGAAGGACCTGGAGATCCGCGGCGCGGGCAACCTGCTCGGCGGCGAGCAGTCCGGACACATCCAGGGCGTCGGATTCGACCTGTACGTGCGGTTGGTGGGCGAGGCGGTGGCCGAGTACAAGGGCGACCAGGCCGAGGAAGTGCCCGAGGTCAAGGTCGAGTTGCCGGTCGACGCGCACATCCCGCACGACTATGTGCCGGGCGAGCGGCTGCGGTTGGAGGCGTACAAGCGCATCGCCGCGATCACGTGCGAGGACGACATCTCCGCGGTGCGCGACGAACTCACGGACCGGTACGGCCCGTTGCCGGTCCCGGTCGAGAACCTGCTCGAAGTGGCCAGGTTCCGGGCGCACGTTCGCAAGGCGGGGCTGTCGGACGTCACGTTGCAGGGGAACTTCGTCCGCTTCGGCCCGGTCGACCTGCGCGAGTCGCAGCAGTTGCGGCTCCAGCGGCTGTACCCGAAGACGCTCGTCAAGTCGGCCGTGCACCAGATCCTGGTGCCGAAGCCGATGACGGCCCGCATCGGCGGGCAGCCGCTGCGCGACACCGCGCTGCTCAACTGGGCCCGCGACCTGGTCGACGCGGTGATCCTGGAGCCGATCGCCGCCACCCGCTGACGCACCCCGGGGGGGGGGGGGGGAGCAGANCCGAAGCCGATGACGGCCCGCATCGGCGGGCAGCCGCTGCGCGACACCGCGCTGCTCAACTGGGCCCGCGACCTGGTCGACGCGGTGATCCTGGAGCCGATCGCCGCCACCCGCTGACGCACCCCGCCGAGCCCCCGCACCCCGTGCGGGGGCTCGGCGTTGTCGGAGCGCCCTGACGTGCGCCCGGTGACCGCTGAGTGCGGTGAGCGCGGAGCGCCCTGGCGTGCGCGCGGTGAGCTCGCGGACGGCGGGTGTGAGCGGAGAGCCGGCGGCGTGCGTGGCTCGCGGAACCGCCTGGCTTAGGCCCCTCGCGCGGGTTCCCCAGCGGGCCTGCGGAAGTGTCTTCAAATTCCCGCCGGGTAGCCCGCGGGCGCCGGATGGACGCCTTCGCGCGAACAGTCCCGCCCCGGCCCGCCGCCCGCACGGCCCGCCCGGGCGGGGGCGCAGGGGATCGAGGGAGGTCCCTCATGCGAAAAGTGATATCACTTTGCTAACCTGATGCTGTCAGGTCGACGAGTGGAGGACACCATGGCCGAGACGGCACCCGAGACCAAGGTGGAGATGCCCGCGCCGCAGGTGCGCGAGCGGTTGGTGCGGGGCGCGGGCGGGCTGCCCGCACTCGGCGTGGGGTTCCTCGGCCTCGCGGCGTCCGTGGTGGTCTTCTTCGTGAGCGCGACCGTGGACGGCGGCGCCCGGGCGGGGCTCATCGCCCTCGGCGTCGTCATCGCGATCGCGGCGTTGGTCGGGCTGTGCGGGCTGACCACCATCGCCCCCGGCCAGGCCCGGGTGATCCAGCTCTTCGGCCATTACAAGGGCACCCTGCGGCACGAGGGCCTGCGCTGGGTCAACCCGCTGACCGACCGCACCAAGATCTCGACGCGCATCCGCAACCTGGAGACGCAGACCGCCAAGGTCAACGACTTCGACGGCAACCCGATCGAGATCGCCGCCGTCGTGGTGTGGCAGGTGCAGGACACCGCGCAGGCGATGTTCGAGGTCGACGACTTCGAGGAGTTCGTCGCGATCCAGACCGAGACCGCGGTGCGGCACATCGCGAACAGCTACCCGTACGACAACCACAACACCGACGGCCTCTCGCTCCGCGACAACGCGGACGAAATCACCGCCAAGCTGTCCGCCGAGATCGGGGTGCGCGTCGAGGCGGCCGGCGTGCGGGTGATCGAGTCGCGCATCACGAGACTCGCGTACGCCCCCGAAATCGCCCAGGCGATGCTGCGCCGCCAACAGGCGGGCGCGGTGGTCGCCGCCCGGACCCGGATCGTGGAGGGAGCGGTCGGCATGGTCGAGCTGGCACTGCATCGACTGGAGGAGCAGCGGCTCGTGGACCTCGACGACGAGCGCCGCGCGGCGATGGTCAGCAATCTCCTGGTCGTGTTGTGCAGCGAGCAGGCGACGCAGCCGGTCGTCAACTCCGGTTCGCTGTACCAATAGCCTCTGCGCCGATGACCGAGCGCAAGAAGATCCTGCTCCGCCTGGACCCGGCCGTGCACGACGCCGTGGCCCGTTGGGCGGCCGACGAACTGCGCAGCACCAATGCCCAGATCGAGTTCCTGCTGCGCCGGGCGCTGGGCGACGCGGGCCGCATGCCCGGCGACGCCGGACGCCCGGTGCGGCGCGGCAGGCCGCCCCGGCGGCGGGAGGGGGAGGGAACCGACGATGCCGCTCGAAACGGTACTGGCGGTGCTGGCGACGGTGACGGCCGCGCTGGCGACGATGGCGGTGTCGAAACGGAATCCGGCTGATCGGCGGCGGCGCGGCGAGTGCGGCGGTGGCGGGCGTGGGGGCGACGACGTCGCCGACCGCGCGCACGCGGCGCGGATGTCCGTGCCCGAGCCCAAAGCCGTACGGCCCGCCGCGCCGAAGCCCGCCGCGCCGGAGCCCGCCGCGACCACGCACACCACGACCCCACCGGGAACGATGAGAGCGCGAAGCACGGCAGGAAGGTGACCGACATGGAAGCGCCGGACGACGTCTCCCTCGCCCACCGGGCGTTCCTGCTCGCCTGCCAACCCGAGCGGCAGCGTGTCGGCGGCACGCAGCACCTGGGCCTGGTCCTCCACGCCGCCGTGTTGCAGGACCTCCTCGACGCGGGCCTGCTCGCCGACGAGGGCGGCAAGGCACGGGCCACCGCGTCGCACGGGACGGCGGCGGTTCCGGGCGGGGCGCTGGAGACCGCCGTGTACGCCCGCATCTCGGCGTCCGACCGCCCCCGTTCGTGGCGCCACTGGATCGCCAAGTCGGCCGGTTCGGCGCTCGCCACGGTGCGCGACGAGCTCGCCCGCTCCCGCGTGATCCGCGTCGAGGAGAGCCGCATCCTGCTGGTCTTCCCGCGCCGGGCCGTCTCGCTGCGCCGGCCGCGCATGCGGACGGCGGCGATGGCAGGCGTACGGGACGCCCTGCGCCCGACACAACCTCCCGCCCGCGTAGCGCGCCGCCAGGCCGCCACCGCGGTCTTCGCGCATCTCGGCGAGATGTCGACGGTCATGTCGGGACGCGAGCGCCGCGAGGCCCGCGGCCGGATCGCCGAACTGAGTGAGGGGCTGGGCCCGGTGCCGGAGGCGCTGCGCAAGGCGGTGCGGGACGCGAAGGCCGCGTCCTCGGACGGCGGCTGACCGCCGCGTGCGGTGTCGCCGGACAGCCGCTGACCAGGCCGCGCCTCTTGATGACCGGTGCCGACCCGTGTAAGACCGAACTCGACCGAAGCCAAGATCCGTGACGTCCCCGCACGAACTTGGCAAAGATCCAAGTGCGGCGGCGTGCCCGCCCGTATCTTTGGTCGTTGGTCATGGGTCACACGCAGTGCTGTTGTACAAGCGCCATCGAACCCTGGGAGTTCGTGTGAGTCGCACGTCGCGTTCCGTCCCCACGCTCGCCCTCGCCGCCCTGCTCGCGGGCTTCGCCCTCACCGGCTGCGGCGACTCCAAGGCGGGTGCCGCCGCTGTGGTCGGCGGCGACCGCATCGACATCTCCACGCTGAACTCCCGCGTCGAGAAGGCCGCGGACGCCCGCGAGAGCGTCGGGGCCGCGGCGGTTCCCGGGGTCGAGGCCTCCCAGGAAGAGCTGACCCTGCTGGTGCAGACCAAGGTCCTCGACGAGGTCGCGCGCCGCGAGGGGATCGTCGTGTCGGCGACCGACATCGCCGTGGAGAAGCGCAAGTTGTTGGCCCAGACCGGTGGGCAACCCATCGAAGCGATCTTGGCCGGGCGGGGCGTGCCCGCCTCGGGCGTCGACTCGGCGGTGCGGACTCAGACGATCATCAACCGGCTGCTCGCCAAGCATGGCGAGGCGCGCGCGAACGCGATCTACATCGAGACCGCCGAGTCGCTGAACATCACCGTGAACCCGCGCTACGGCAAGTGGGACCTCGCGGAGGACGCCCTGGCGCCCGTCGACTACGCCTGGCTCACCCCCGGCAAGGGCGCCGCCGACCCGAGCGTGTAGGCGCTCGCGTACGGCCCCGTAGCCGCTCACACGCGGTCCCGGCCCCGGCAATCGCCGGTCCGACCCCGCCTGGCAGGATGATCGCCCCAATCCTGCGAGTGCGAGGACGCCCGGCCTTGACCCGAAGAACCCGCCCTCTCCGCCGTACGGCACGCCATGCCGCGGCGGCGCTGCTGCCCCTCGTGCTCTTCGCCGCGACGGCGTGTTCCTCGGGGGCCGACGACGTGGTGGACGCCGCCGACTCGGCCGCCCGGTCGGGCGGCCCCTCGGCGCCCGCACCGAGCGCGTCCGCGACCGCCACCGGCGGGGGCTTCGCCGCAGAGTCCCCGAAGAGCGCGCAGTTCGCGTACCTGACCGACGATCAGCTCGCCTCCGCGCTGGTCCCGAACAGCGCGCTGCCCGAGGGCTGGACGGTGGTCGGCGGGGACGACGGGGACGACGGGGACGGCGGTGACGGCGGCACGTCCGACAAGCCCGAGTGCGACGCGATCGACGAGATCCTGTCGCCCGGGAACGCCGAGTCGGTGACCGCGCGCGGCAGGGCCTCGGTGATGGCCGTCGACTCGGCGGGCGGCGGCAAGGCGTACGCCATGGTCGGCGTCAACCTGGCGTCCTTCTCGGCCGGTGACGCGGAGAAGCTTCTCGCCGAGGTCGAGCGGCTGGTGCCGCTCTGCGGCGACGTGCGGATCACCTCGTCCGAAGGCCAGGTCTTCCGGAGCGGCAACGTCATGCAAAAGGCCCCGGCCCTGGGCGACCAGGCGCTGGCGTTGGCGCAGACGACGCGCACGGCGGACGGCCGTTCGTGGGTGCACGGCATCGTCGCGGTGCGGGTGGGGACGACGATCGTCGAGTCCACGTACGTCAACCTGACCGGCTCCCAGGTCATCCTGCCCGACGAAGAACTGGTGCGGACGCAGGTGGAGCGCGTGCAGGCGGTCCTGGCCGGCAAGACCCCGGTCGACTGAGCGGGCCGTCCACCGCCGGGCACCCCTTGTCGGCCTCGTCGACCCGACGCGGCCCCGCACGCCCTTCCGGCGCCGTCCCGCCCACGCCCTCCGGCGCACCGCGTACGGTGATCTCCGTGAGCGAGCAACAGAGCGGTGTGCCGCGGAACCGGTTGATCCTGCTGACGGGCACCCACCGGGTCGCCCCCGGGCTGCTGAGCTGGCCCGCGTGGCAGGTGCTGCGCGAGACGGCGGCGGGCGGCGGACAGGTGCTGGCCGGCGACGCGGCGCATCCGCAACTGCCGTACGTGCGCGACGCGGGCGTCGACGTGTCCGTGGTCGACGCCGTCCCGTCGCAGGTGCTCGCCCGCCGCCTGCTCGCCGACGCGCAGACCGGGCCCGTCGTGTGGCTCGCCGGCTCGGACGGCGACCCCGACCTCGGCGCGGCGCTCGGCGCGGTTGCGGCCGGGGGTACGCAGCCACTCCCGGCCATCGAGGTGGTCCCCGGCTCGTGGGACCTGCCGGGCGCGCGACTCCTCGACGTGGTCGCGGTGATGGACCGTCTCCGCTCGCCCGGCGGGTGCCCGTGGGACGCGAAGCAGACGCACGAGTCGCTCGTCCGCTACCTGGTCGAGGAGGCGTACGAACTGGTCGACGCCATCGGGTCCGGCGACCGTGCGCACCTGCGCGAGGAGTTGGGCGACGTGTTGTTCCAAGTCGCCTTCCACGCGCGGGTCGCCGAGGAGGACCCCGACGACCCGTTCACGATCGACGACGTCGCGGGCGAGATCGTGGAGAAGCTGACGCGGCGCCACCCGCACGTGTTCGCCGACGTCGTGGCGGAGAGCGCGGAGCACGTCGAGCGGAACTGGGACGAGCTCAAGGCCGCCGAGAAGACCGGCCGCGAGTCGGTCGTGGACGGCATTCCGCTCGGCCAGCCCGCGCTGTCCCTTGCGGGCAAGGTCATTTCGCGGAGCAGGCGCGCGGGACTTGAGGTGCCGGTGCCGGGGTCCGTCGCGGTGCCCGACCGCGTCGACGACGAGTCGATCGGCGAACTGCTGCTCGCCGCCACCGAGTTGGCCGCGACACACGGCGTCGACCCGGAAACCGCCCTGCGCGCGGCGGCGTTGCGCCACCGCGACGCGGTCCGTGCGGCGGAGGGCGCCAAGGAGGTCTGAACGGACGCCGATTCCTGGCCGACCGCCGATTCCTGAACGTGGGCCGTGGAGTCCGCAAGGGCGTGGCTCAGGCGCGAGCTATCGACTGGGGGAACGCGAACACCCCGTCCGGGTCGTACCGGTGCGATACCGCCTTCAGCCGGGGCAGGTTGCCGCCGTAGTAGGCGGTGCCCCAGTCGGGCAGGTTCGCGTCGATGTAGTTGACGTACGCCCCGGTCGCGCCCAAGTCGGCGAGGCCGTCCCGGATCGCGTCCACGGCGGCGGTGGCCGCGGCCTGGCCCGCCGGCGTGGTGCTCGCGTAGACCTGCGCGGTGGCGAGCGCCGAGCGGTGCGGGAACGCGGTTGCGTCGGGAGCGAGTTGCGCGACGGCCCCGCCCATCGAGTCGAGCAGCAGGTCGATGCCGGTGCGTCCGTCCATGAGCCGCACGAGCCGCTCCGCGTCCACCGGAGCGGTCAGCACGCGGGACACGGCCACGAAGGACGCGCGCGGCAGCACGCCGCCCTCGGAGATCGGATGGCACTGGGCGATGGTGTCGTTCGCGCATCCGGCCATGTACTTCATCGTGTCCAGGTAGCTCTTGCCCTGGACGGTGCGGGAACTGGGCTGCGTGCCAACCGCGTTGACCAACCGGTCGAGGAGCGGGTCGAGTTCGCTCTGTGGCCCGACGTAGCACCCGCCGACGCGGCAGGTGGGCGGAGTGCCGCCGGAGACCACGCAGTTCGACCAGAGTTCGGGTTGCGCTCGTGTGACCCACTGCTGCCAGGCCCCGACGACCGAGGCCGTCGCACCGGCCGGGAAGCGGAGCGAGAAGACGGTCAGGTCCGGTGCGGGCTCGGTGCTGAAGGTGAACTCGGTGACCACACCGAAGTTGCCGCCGCCCCCGCCCCGCAAAGCCCAGTACAGATCGGGCTCGGAGCACGCGGATGCGGTGATGACCCGCGAGTCGGCGGTGACGACTTCGGCTGAGAGGAGGCGGTCGCAGGTCAGCCCGTACTTGCGGGCCAGGACGCCGACTCCGCCGCCGAGGGCGAGCCCGCTGACACCCACGGTCGGACACGACCCGGCGGGCATCAGCCGCCCGGCGTCGGCGAGAGCCGCGTACACCTCGATCAGCCGGGCGCCGGCGCCGACCCGGACCGTCCCGTCGCCGAGGACCTGGACCCTGGCCATCGGGCGGAGATCCATGACGAGACCGTTGCTCGGGACGCTGTAACCGAGGTAGCTGTGCCCTCCACTGCGCGCGGCGATCGGTACGCCGTGTCCGCGGGCGACCTCGAGGCACGCCTGTACGTCGTTCGCCGAGGTGCAGCGGGCGACGGCGGCGGGGAGTTGGAAGTCGTACAGCTCGTTGTACCCGAGGCGGGCGACGGCGTAGCCCTGGTCCTGGGGGAGAAGAAGCCGCCCGTCGAGCCGGGCCTTGAGAGCGGCCCAGTCCGGCGGCCCCGGCGCGAGCCGGGATATCGAACGCCGATCAAACGCGGCTGGTGCCAGGCTCTGCGCTGCCGCACCGGTCCCGCCCGCCACCGCCATCGCCCCGCCGACCCCCAGCGCGGCCAGAAACCGCCGTCGATCGATCGTCACGTTGCTCACGACTCCTGTAGTCCGCACCCACCACGTGCGGACCACGCAGCCTTGCCATCGTCACCTGTTGTGAGGACGACGGCACGCCGAGCTGCGCCCAATGGAGGAGTGGGATGGCCGGTCAGACGCCGGGTTCGGGGACCCGGCAGCCAAGACACCGGCACGCCGGGAAGGCGAGGGGATTGGAAGGTAAGGGTGGGGCGATGGGGAGGGTCAGGGCGATCTCGCGTCGTGGCCGCAGGGTCGTCTGCTCCCCGGTTTCGGGGGTGATGCGGTAGACGCGGATGGTCATGCGGGAGGTGCGCGGCGGGGTGGAGTTTGTCACGAGGCGGTCCCCCGAACGTCGGTATCAGGCCGAGTCCGACGCTAGGGAGTCTTCGACGGCACCCCCAGAAGGACTGTGGCGCACTTCGCGGTGATTGCGCCGCAAACTGCTACGCAGCAGCGCAGTTGGCGATGCGTCAGCCCGTGACGTCGAGAAAGACCGCCATGTCGCGCATCTCGACCGTGAGCGTGCGCTTGCGCTTGCGCAGGACATCACCGAGCACTGAACGCGCGGCGCCCTGGTGCTTCAACCAGGCGGGGGAGCAGCGTCGCAGATACGTGAGTTCGTCCATGCCTGACTGGAAGTCACCCAGTGCGACGTGCGCTTGGGCGACGTCGAGGCGGTGCCGATGCCAGTTGTCGCCGCTCGGCCGTCCTGCCTTCTGGCGGCCGTAAGCGCTCAGCGGCCCCTCCTCCGCTTGTCGCAACGCGGTTCGCGCGTCACCGATGACGACCGTCGCCTCGACCGACTTCATTGCGACGGTGACGGGCCCGAAGCGCGACCATTGGTGGTGCGGATCGTGATATTCCGCGCCGAGCGCCACCGCTGCCATCATCGCCATGCGGTGGTAGTCCTCCGCCACTTGCGGGCGGTTGTTGCGCACGGCGGCCGCGGCTGCCCGCAGGGCAAGCCAGCCCCACGCGGCGAAGCGCTGCGGTGAAGTATCGGACAGACGCGGCTCGATGACATCCGCGGTGGTGGCGGCCAAGGACTCCGCATCATCAAACCGCCCCTGCCTCAGGAGCAGCCACGCGAGGCCATTGATGCCCGAGGCCGCCGTCAGTTCGATGTTGGCCGCCTTTGCATCTCCGATTGCGCCCGCGAGCGCTTGGTAGGCGAGGTCGTATTGCCGCGTCTGCGTGAGGAAACGGCCCGTGAGCTCCAGGACGCGTGCACGCGTGGCCAGGGCGGTGATGCACGCGTCACCGTCAGTGTCGGCGAACCAGGCTGCTGCGTCCGTGGTTTCGCGGACCAGCTGCGGCAACCGCATTGCAAGTGCCTGGTATTGGTCGGCGTGGTAGAGCTTGCCCGCGTCGAGCACGGCGCCCGCCAGAGCTGACAGATCCGGTTCGCGCTCGGCCGTGCGCGAGAGCGGCACGAGGCCGATCGGCGGTGTCAGAGCCTTGCGCAGGTCGACGAGATGGAGACGGTTGGGATCGTTGCCGTCCACCGGCACGGGGGCGTCGGCGGCCAACAGGTCCGATGTCTGCACGTTCAGCGCGCGGGCGAGTTTGTGCAGCGTGGCCATCTCGACCGTTCGGCCCTGCTCGACCTTGCGGACGGTCGCCACGCTGAGGCTTGCCGCCTCGGCGAGTTGCTCCTGATTGAACCCGGCGCGTCGCCGATAGTTCTTGACGTTCTGTCCCAGCGTCGCTGCCATGCCGCCACCCGAGCCTCGGTCTGACCGTCACTCAACGGTACGCCGCGGGGGCTCCGGCCCGGTCGCGATCTCGTGGGGGCGATCGGGCGTTCGTGAACTCTCAGCCGACGTGGACGCCCTCGTGCTGCTCGATCCGCCTCGGCAGCGCCAGTATCAGCACCGAGACCAGCACCATCCCGCCCGCAACTCCGTACAACGTCCGCTGGAACGAGCGGGCGAAGTCCGTCGCGCCCGCCTCCCGTCCCGCCTTCTCCACCGCCTCCATCACCATGTCCCGCATGGGCTGCGGCAGTTCCCGCAGCGGAGCGTCGTCGCACGATGTCGGTACGACCGCCGGGTCCTGTTCCTCCGTACGGTCCCGCACGCAGTCCCGGAAGCCCGCGACCATCTGGTCCTGGTACTGCGCCGGAACCCCGGCCGCCGCGAGGTCCCGCCGCAGTTCCGGTACCGCCGCCGACGCCGCGGGGCCCGACTGCCCCGTGAGCAGCGCGAAGAAGATCACGCCGACCACCGCGATGCCGATCGCGTTGCCGAGTTGGTTGACGGCGTTCAGCACGCCCGACGCCGACCCCGCGTCCTTCTCCGCCACGCCCGACAGCACCGTGTCCGCAAGTGGCGGGAGCAGCAAGCCCATTCCGAGGCCGGCCACCACCAGCGGTATCAGCATCTGCCACGCCGAGATGCCCGTGCCGTAGTGGTCGACGGCCCACGCGTACACCAGCATGCCGACGGCCATCACCACAGCGCCGAGGCTCAGCACGTGGCGGCCCAACCGCGGTACCAGGAACTGGATCGACATCCCCGCCGCCACCGACACGCCCAGCGAGAACGGCACGCCCGCGAGCCCCGCGTGCAGCGGCTCCCACCCCAGCCCGAGCTGCTGGTACAGGCTCCAGGTCAGGAAGAACGCCGCCATGCAGCCCTGGAACAGCAGCAGCACCAGCATGCCCGCGGAGAACGAACGCGCCCGGAACAACCCGAGTTCGACCAGCGGCGAGCCGTCCCGCCGCGTCTTGACCCGCTCGTACGCGACGAACACCGCGAACAGCGGCAGGGATCCGGCCATCAGCGCGAACGTCCACCAGGGCCAGTCCAGTTCGCGTCCCTGCACGAGCGGGAAGACCAGCATCAACAGGGCCGTGGTGACGAGGCCGACGCCGACGAGGTCGAGCTTGAGCGCGTGCGGTGCCTTGGACTCCCGTACGTAGACCAGCGTTGCGATGATGCCGAGGATCCCGACCGGGATGTTCACCAGGAATATCGGACGCCAGCCCCAGCCGAACACGTCGGCCTCGATCAGGAGTCCGCCCACGATCGGCCCGCTGATCGCGGCCATGCCCGCGATCGCGCCGTACATCCCGAAGACCTTGCCGCGCTCGGAAGGCGGGAAGGTGACGTGCACGATGGCGAGGATCTGCGGCACCATGATCGCCGCCATCAGGCCCTGGAACGCCCGGGCGCCGACCAGCATGCCCGGCCCGGTCGCGATCCCGCACAGCAGCGACGCGACGGTGAAACCGGTCATGCCGATCAGGAACAGGCGGCGGCGTCCGAAGATGTCGCCCAGGCGGCCGCCGGTAATGAGCACGACGGCGAATGAGAGCGCGTACGCCGCGACGATCCACTGGATGGACGCGTAACTCGCGCCCAGTTCGCCCTGGATCGCCGGGATCGCCACGTTGACGATCGTGACGTCCAGCAGGTCCATGAAGCCTGCGGTGAGCACGACCGCGAGCGCGATCCACCGCCTCCGGTCGGGCTGCGCGTCCGCCTCGCCGCCCCCGCCCCCGTCGTGGTCCGCCGCCTTCTCGATGGTGTCGGCCATGCTGCCTCCCCAGTGCACGAGCCTCCGCGAGGTCGATTGTGCCAATCACCTTGTGAACGGATTCACGCGGGGGTGTCGCGGGGTAACAGCACCGATATCCTCGGCAGTTGGTGGCACGGGCACCCATCCGGACCGCGTCCCGGCGCCCTGCCCCGCGGACAACACTCGGCGTGCCGCGCTATCCGGGGAACGCAGCGCATCCCAGGTCTCTTGAAAAGCCCTGTTCGCACGCCGGATGATCATTGGCCGGGCACGGCGGAAGGGATACACGAGAGCGCTGTCGAGGCAGGGGTGACATGGCGGGGACAGCGAGCCCAACCCCTGGATAGCCGCAGGCCAGGCCGCCCGCCGCCGCGCCGCGCGCACCGCGACGGGCTGGACCATGAGCGAACTCGTGTCCCGGGCCGGCGCCTCGCCGTCCGTCATCAGCCGCCTGGAAGGCGGGCAGCAGGCGCAGGCGCAGATGGAGCGAGCGCATGCGATCGCCGCCGCGCTGGGCAGCGACGTGGAGAGCCTGGGCCACGCTCGGCCGCCGCCCCCGAACAGTCGGGCTCCGAGTCGCAGCCCGCCCCGGACCTGGCCCCTGAGGTCGCGCCCGCCCCCGAGTTGGAAATAGAGCAGAGCAAGGAGACGTGAGTGCACCGCCGGGGAGCGAGAGCGGTCACGCGACCTTGTCCGCCTTCTTTGCCGCAGATAGCCGCTGCGCTTGTCTGTGGCGTCCCCCCGCTGGATCACGCCCGAACAAAGCAGAACCGACGAGCGGCCCACGCCGCCTCCTGCGTCGGGCTGCCCCCCGCGCCACGCCTCCGCTCCGCGCCAGGCGCCGTTCCAGAAAAGGCCGTCGCTGCCGTGCCACGTCACGTCGCCTGCCGCACCTCCGCCTCGCCGCCCGCCCACACCTCCAAGCCTTCGCTCGCCACCGCGATTCGCGCGACCACGTGCGCTCCCCTGTGCTCCCTCTCGCCTCTCGTCGCGCGTTACCCGCACTGCCTATCGCCGTTGGGTGGGTGGTGGGGGTGCCGACTCCCTTTTGGAGGGGTGATGGTGACAGGCAGGGGATTTGGGGCATGGGCAAGTTCGGTGGCTCTTGGGATGGTTGCAGCAGGCGTGGCTACCGTGGGGGTGCTGCCGGCGGCGGCGGCCGCGGCCGCGGCGAGTGCGGATGACGGGGACACCGACGGGGTCACCGTGTGGCGCGCGCCTGGGCGGGTTGAGACGGTGACGGGGGACGTCCGGATCGTGCGCGACTGCGTCGACGGGGCGTTGGCGCCGCAGCTCGGTGTTGTCTGTCGTTACGTGGTCGTCGTCTGAGCTCGGACGCGGAGCCAAACCGCTGTGTCGGTCGGCAGCGCTCCGGTCTCGGTGAGCGGGCCGCTGGCAACCAGCACAGCGCTGTGCGGCGGTAGTTCGGTCGCCTCCGTGCCGAGGTTCACCACGCAGCAGAAGCTGTCACCGCGCCGAAACGCCAAAAGGGTCGGGGCGGCGTCCGGCAGCCAGGTCAACTCCCCGTCTCCCAAGGAGGGTTCGGCCCGCCGGAGGCGGATCGCGGTGCGGTACAGCTCCAACATCGAGCCCGGGTCGCCGTCCTGCGCCTCGGCCGTACGCGCCGCCCAGTCCCCGGGCTGCGGCAGCCACGGCCGTGCCCCCGAGCCCTCCGGGCTGAACCCGTACGGCGGCGCGTCCCCCGACCACGGCAGCGGCACGCGGCAGCCGTCCCGCCCCGGCGAGACCCCGCCCGACCGCAGCGCCATCGGGTCCTGCAAAGCCTCCGCCGGGATGTCCTCGACCTCCGGAAGCCCCAACTCCTCGCCCTGGTAGATGTATACGGCCCCGGGAAGGGCAAGCGTGAGCAGCGCCGCCGCCCGTGCCCGACGCGTGCCGAGCGCGAGATCGGTGGGTACGCCGCGGGCCTTCGCGGCGAAGCCGAAGGACGTGTCCTCACGCCCGTACCGCGTCACCGTGCGCGTGACGTCGTGGTTGGCCAGCACCCACGTCGCCGGTGCCGCCACCGGCTCGTGCGCGGCGAGCGTCCCGTCGATCGAGGCCCGCAGGCGGGCAGGTTCCCATGGGCACGTCAGGAAGTCGAAGTTGAACGCGGTGTGCAGCTCGTCCGGCCGCAGGTAGCGCGCGAACCGCTCGGTGTCCGGCAGCCAGATCTCGCCGATCAGCACCCGCGGGTCCGGGTACGAGTCGGCGATGCGCCGCCACCGCCGGTAGATGTCGTGCAGTCCGTCGCGATCGATGTAGGGGTGCGTGCCGCCGTGCGGGGTCGCGTCCGGCGCGAGGTCCGGCAGCGCCGGGTCCTTTTCGAGCAGGGCGGCGGAGTCGATCCGCACCCCGGACGCACCCCGGTCGAACCAGAACCGCAGGACGTCCTCGTGCTCCTCGCGTACCGCCGGATGCGCCCAGTTGAGGTCCGGCTGCCGCGAGTCGAACAGGTTGAGGTACCAGTCGCCGGGGTTGCCCTCGGGGTCGTCCGTCCGTGTCCACGCCGAGCCGTGGAACTCGGATATCCAGTTGTTGGGCGGTAGTTCGCCGCCCGGTCCACGGCCGGGCCGGAACCAGAACAACTCCCGTTCCACCGCCCGCGGGTCGGCAACTGCCGCTCGAAACCAGGGGTGTTCGCTGGAGACATGGTTCGGGACGATGTCGACGATGGTGCGGATGCCCAGCTCCAGGGCGTCGGCGATCAGCTTCTCCGCCCCGGCGAGTGAGCCGAACTCCGGTGCCACGCCCCGGTAGTCGGCCACGTCGTAGCCGCCGTCCGCCATCGGCGACGGGTACCACGGATTGAACCAGAGTGCGTCGACGCCGAGTTCCGCCAGGTACGGCAGCTTCTCCCGGACGCCGGCCAGGTCCCCCGTACCGTCTCCGTCCGCGTCGGCGAAGCTGCGCGGATAGACCTGGTAGATCACCGCGCTGCGCCACCACGGGGTTTCCGGTGCGTTCTGCGGGCCGTGCTCTGCCACGTGCCGTGTCCTTTCGGGCGGTACCGGTTTTCGGGAGGATTCGGCCTACTCCTTGACGCCGCCGGCGCTGATCCCGGCGATGATGTGCCGCTGGAACACCAGGAAGACGGCGACCATCGGGATGCTCGCGATGACCATCGCCGCGATGAGGTACGTGAGCGGCAGGCTCGCCGACAACTGCACGAGGGCGACGCTGATCGGCTGCTTGTCGGTGTCCGGGTAGACCAGCAGCGGCCACAGGAAGTCCTGCCAGACCGCGACGACCGCGAAGATGGACACGACGCCGAGCACCGGCCGCGACATCGGCAGCACGATGTACCACAGGCGGCGCAGCGGTCCGGCGCCGTCGATCGCGGCGGCCTCCAGGACGTCGTTCGGCAGTTGGTCGAAGAACCGCTTGAGCAGGTAGAGGTTGAAGGCGTTGGCGACGGACGGCAGCCAGATCGCCCACGGGGTGTTGAGCAGGTTGGTGCCGACGAACGGGACGTCCACCGCGGTGAGGTACTTCGGCACCAGCAGCGCCGACGCCGGGACCATCAGGGTCGCCAGGATCGCGCCCAGGATCACCTGGCCGAACACCGGCTTGAGCTTGGACAGCGCGTACGCCGCGGCGGTGCACAGCACGATCTGGAACAGCCAGGCCCCGCCCGCTTGGAGGAGGGTGTTCTTGATGACACCGGCCAGGTCCATCCGGCGCCAGGCCTCGGAGTAGTTGTCCGCGTGCCATTCGTCGGGCACGTAGGTCGGAGGGCTCTGGAGCAGTTCGTCGGGGGATTTGAACGCCCCGGTGACCATCCAGTAGACGGGGAACAGGAACGCGAACGCGAACCCGGCGACCGTCAGCGTGAACACGGTCCAGTAGACGGTGCGCCCGCGGCGCGTGCGCAGCCGCATCGGCGACACGAGTGTGCGGACGTGCGCGGTCTCCTTGCCGGCCATCGCCGCCTCCTCAGCCTTGGTTCCGGGTCAACCGCAGGTAGAGCGCGGAGAAGGTGGCGAGGAAGACCAGCAGCAACACGCTGAGCGCGCAGGCGCTTCCGTAGTTGTTGTAGACGAACGCGTATTTGTAGACGAGGTAGAGCACGGTGATCGTGGAATCGCCGGGACCGCCGCCGGTGATGATGAAGGGTTCGACGAACACCTGCATCGTGGCGATGATCTGAAGCAGCATCAGCATCAGGATCACGAACCGCGTCTGCGGGATCGTCACGTGTCGGATGCGCTGCCACAGGTTGGCGCCGTCGAGTTCGGCGGCCTCGTACAACTCGCCCGGTATGCCTTGCAGCGCGGCGAGGTAGATGAGCACCGTGCCGCCCATGTTGGCCCACGTCGCGACGAGGACCAGCGAAACCATGGCGGTGTCCTCGCCGTTGGTCCAGTTGGACGTCGGTAGGTGTACGGCCCGAAGGAGTTCGTTGAACAGGCCCGGTCCGGGGTCGAAGAACCACTGCCACATCAGCGCCGTGACGACCGGCGGGATCATCACCGGCAGGTAGACCGCGAGCCGGAAGAACGCCTTGGCGTGCCGCATTTCGTTGATCAGCAGGGCCAGCAGGAACGGCACCGCGAAGCCGATGAGCAGCGCGAGCACGGTGAACTGGACGGTGTTGCGCCACGCGGCGGCGAACTCCGGGTCGCGGAAGACCGTGGTGAAGTTGTCGAAGCCGACCCACTCGGTCTTCTCCGCTCCGTCCTGGCCGCCCGTGCGCTGGAAGGCCAGTTGGATGGCGCGGATCGCGGGGTACCACGAGAAGAGCGCGAAGCATATGAGGCCGCCTGCGAGGAACGCGTACGCCGTCAGGTTGTCGGTGATCTTGCGGCGCAGGTTCCCGGGCGGCCGTCCGTCGGGCGGGGCCGGGGCCCTGGTGGTGCGCCCCGGCTTCCGGGGCGCACC
>NZ_JBPKBH010000006.1:270241-287048 GCF_051388915.1 Yinghuangia sp. YIM S09857
TGGCGAGCACTCCCTCGATGTACCGGGGGCCCGGGCCCCCGGTCCTCCTCGGGGCTGCGAGGAGAGACCGAGAGCCCGGACGGGCGAAGTGCTACTGCTTGCTCAGGAGTTCGCTGATCTTCCCGTTGGCGTCGCCGAGCAGCTTGGCGATGTCCGCGTCCTTCTTGGTGAGCACGCTGGAGACCACGCCGTCGAGCACCGAGTAGATCTGCTGGGCCTGCGGCGGCTCGGCGATCTCCGGGATCTTGCCGGACGCGTCGACGAAGGCCTGGTAGTTGCCCACCGGGAGGGTGGCGTTCTGCGCCTTGAGGTCGGCGTTCGACTTGGCGGCCGCGCCCGTCCAGATGGCCGGCTCGGGGAGGCCGACGGGCTCCTTGTCCTGCCTGCCGCGCGCCCAGTCGTTCAGGCCCTTGCCGGGGGTGAGCGCGAGGAACTCAAGCCACTTCAGGCCCGCTTCGATCTGCTCCGGCGTGCACTTCTTGTTGAACATGTAGCCGTCGCCGCCGGCCAGCGTGCCCTTGCCGTCCGGCATCGGGGCCAGGCCGACGTCCGCCAGCTTGCCGCCGAACTCGTTCACGATCTGGGTGACGTTGTCGGGCGCCGCGATGTACATGCCCAGGCGGCCGCTGCCCATCATCTGCTGCACGTCGTTGATGGTCAGCAACTGCTTGCTGCCCATGCTGTCGTCGGTCCAGCGCATGTCGTGCAGGGTCTGGAGGACGGCCCTGCCCTCAGGGGTGTCGACGGTCGCTGTCCTGCCGTCGGCGGAGACGGCCGCGCCGCCGCGCGAGTAGAGCTCGGCGACGAAGTGCCAGCCGCCCTGGTTGCTCGCGCTGTAGTCGGCGTAACCGATGTTGCCGCCGCCGCTGTCCGCGATCTTCTTTGCGGCGGCCCGGACTTCGTCCCACGTCGTGGGCGGCTTGTCCGGGTCGAGCCCGGCCCTGGTGAACAGCGCGCGGTTGTAGATCAGGCCCATCGAATAGTTGGTACGCGGCACACCGAACGTCCTGCCGCTGCCGTCCTGGAAGAACTTCACCAGGTCGGGCCGGAGTTCCTTGTCCTTCACGATCTTGTCCATGTACTGCGTGATGTCCGCCGCGCCGCCGCGCGCCAGCACCGTCTGGACGTTCGTGTAGTTGACGTAGAACAGGTCCTCCATCTGGTTCCCGGCCAGCTTCGCCTCGAAGGTGGTCGGGTCCGAGCACGGGAACGCGTCCTTGGACTCGATCTTGATGTTCGGGTTGAGCTTCTCGAACGCCTCGACGTCCTGCTCCCACTGCTTGCGGTCCACCTCGGCGGTGCGCGGCGGCTTGCAGTTGACGGTGAGGGTCACCTTCTTGCCGCCCGAGTCGCCGGGGCCCGCCGTTCCCCCGGCGTCGGAGGCCTTGTCCCCCGAGTCGTCGTCGGAGCACGCGGCGCCGGTGAACAGCAGGCCGGCGGTGAGCACTATCGCGGAGGTTCTGCGGAGCCGGGTGGAGCTGCGCATGGGAATGGCCCTTCTGCCCGGGAAGTCGAACGAGGTCGGATACGCGGGCGAACCGGAAGGCCGTCCCTCCGGCTCGTGCGTGGCGCGGGCCACACTCAACCACGCCGGGCAGCAGGACTCAATATCTCGATGAGATTCCGCAAAAAACTGACAGTGGACGGAAGAACATCGATTACGCGGGTTCGGGGGCCGGGCCGGAGGACCGCCGCAGCACCAGCTCGGGCTCGAACAGCAGCTCGTCATGGGTCACCGGGCTCCCCGCGATCTCCGCCATCAGCATCTCGACGGCGGCTCGGCCCATCAGCTCGATGGGCTGGCGCACCGTGCTCAGCGGCGGATCGGTCGCGGCCATCAGTGCGGAGTCGTCGTACCCCACGACCGACACGTCGCCCGGCACCGCGCGGCCGAGGCGGCGGGCGGCGCGTACCGCCCCCAGGGCCAGGGGGTCGCTCGCGCACACGAGCGCGGTCATGCCGCGGTTGATGAGCCGCGTGGCGGCGGCCTGGCCGCCCTCGGAGGAGAACAGCGTGTGCTCGACACGGTCGTCCGGGATGCCGATCGCGGCCCGCGCGGCGGCCAGCTTGCGGTTGGACGGCACGTGGTCGGGCGGCCCGAGGATCAGCCCGATGCGGTCGTGGCCGAGGGCCTGGAGGTGCGCGATCGCCTGCTCGGCCGCGGCGGCGTCGTCGCAGCTCACGCGGGGGAAGTCGAGGTTCTCGACGGCCGCGTTGAGCAGTACGGTCGGCAGCCCGCGCTCGGCCAGCCGGTCGTAGTGGCCGTGCGGCGAGTCGGCCTGCGCGTACAGCCCGCCGAAGAAGATCACCCCGGAGACCGCCTGGTCGAGCAGCATCTCGACGTAGTCGGCCTCGCTCACCCCGCCCGCGGTCTGGGTGCACAGCACCGGCGTGAAGCCGCGCTGCGCGAGCGCGCCGACGACGATCTCGGCGAACGCGGGGAAGATCGGGTTCTGTAGTTCGGGCAGCACCAGGCCGACCAGGCGGGCGCGTTCGCCGCGCAGCTGGGTCGGCCTCTCGTAACCCATGACGTCCAGCGCGGTCAGCACCGCGGCCCGGGTCCCCTCCGAGACCCCGGGCTTTCCGTTGAGGACGCGACTGACCGTCGCCTCGCTCACTCCGACCTTCTTGGCAACCTCAGCAAGTCGACGCACCATGCCGCAAGAGTAATACCGATTGAGTCAATTTTTTGCGGTGATCCTGCAAATCATTTACAGGATGGTGGTCGGCGGACCCGGCGTCCTCTCCGTCTGCGTCACCGCCACCTACTGAACCACCCCCGTCCGCGGGCACACCCGGTGAAGACCCGAACCGCGCCGCGATCTGTGGACGCGCGGGGTTGGGGGGCGCGTTGGGCGGGGGTGTGCGGGGCGGTGGCGGGTGGCACGTGGCGTGGCGCCGGGGGGACGGTATCGGATCGGGGACGACGAAGCCGGGCACCCACCAACGCCCGACGTCGCCGTGGGCGCCGCCGGCAACGCGATCCCCGTCTGGGACGAAGACGCGGACGGCAGCGGCTACTTCAACATCGCCCGCAAGGTCCTCACCCCGACCGGCGGCGTCAAGGTCGCCCAGCCTCCGCGAACGTCTCCGGCGGCGGCCGACAGCGGCACCCCTCCGTCGTTGTCGCCTGGACCGCCGCCTCCGACACCTACGCCCAGGGCCTCAACCCCGACGGCAACACCACCGGCAGCCTCCCCCGACTTCGCGTCCACACGCAGACCACCGCCCGCCAGGGCGAACCCGCCCCGGCCGCGGACCCTGGGGCCAGACCACCCTCACCTACACCGACGACCACGACGGCAACACCTTCGACCAGGTCTACCTGGGCACCGGCCTCACCAACAGGACCTGGTGACGACAGCCAGCCCGCCGGCCGGGCCGCCGTCGAGCCGCCGCCGAGCCGCACGGCGTGTAGCCGACAGCCGTCGTCCCACAACACCCGATTCCGCAGCTTTTTCCGCGCCGCACGGCTGTTCGCAGCGGCTTGAAGACAGGGCCCCTAAGCTCCTTGGCCGCACTTCACCCAAGGAGGGATTGTTTTGGCCGGCCGCAAGCCGCAACTCCCTCCCGAGAGGTTCGACCCGGCGGACGTGACGCGCATCGGTCAGGGAGCCGAGGGATACGTGTGGCGGGTCCGCGACAAGAATCTCGGCCAGGACGTCGCGGTGAAGACCCTGAAGTTCGACGAGGCGTTGGGACCGGCGCACTACGACAAACTCAATTGGGAGTACCACCTCGCCTCGGCGGTCCAGAATCCCCACGTGGTGCGCATCCACGACAGCTCGCCCGTACAGAGCAGGGATCACGACGCTTTCCTGGCGATGGAGTTGGTGGGCGGCGGAACTCTCGCCCACAGAATGGGCGTCGGCGGGGCGCTTCCCCTGGACCGGGTCGCCAAAGTGGGGGCGGCGCTCGCCGACGCGCTGGCCGCGACGCACGAAAGCGGGATCCTGCACCGCGACGTGAAACCCGCGAATGTACTGCTCGGCCGCGACGGCGCGGTGAAGATGTCCGACTACGGCAATGCCGCGTTGGAGTTCGGCGACGGCCGCGGTACCTCGATCGCCGGCTCTCCCGGATACATGTCACCCGAAATGGCACGGGCGTTCGTGGCGCGGACGTACGGACTCCCGCCGAGCGGCGAACCGGTGAACACACGCCAGAACGACCTGTACGGCCTCGGCGTGGTCATGTACGAGATGATCTCGGGCGAACCGGCGTTCCGCGGCTTCGACCGTGAAGACAAAATGCTTGCGCAGTCCACCGAAGAACTGCCGCCGATCTCGGAGTTGGTCAGGGGCGTACCGCGAGATCTCGCGGGCGTCGTGACCGCGCTCACCGTGAACACCCCAGGCAGGAGGCCCGATTCCGCCGCGGAGGTCAGGGATGTGCTCGTGGAGCTCGCGCAGTCCCTGCCGACCGAGACGGTCGGCCGTGTCGGCCCGATCCTCGCTTTGCGGGAGCCGGGAGCCCTCGATCTCTCCCCGGCCGGGCCGTCCGGACGCGACGCGCCCTACACAGGCCCCGCACCGGTCGCATCGGCCTCGGCGGCACCGTCGGCCGCGTCCCGCGTGGCCTCAATGGGCATCACCGACCTGAGCAAGCTGCGCAGCCACCTGCAGGACGCCGACCCGTCCGTCGCGCGGTCCGGAGCCGACGCGTTCGCGCCGGGCCGGGCCCACGCCGCCGACCTGGACACACCCGCCGCACCCACCCCGGACGGGCCCACGTCGAGGGGCCGCGACCCCGACGGTCCCGCATGGGACCTCAGCCGGTCACTGGGCTGACCCGCACCAACGACCCGTGGCCGCCTTCCGGTTGGGAGGCGGCCACGGGTCGCGTGCAGCTTGCGGCGACGGGTGTCAGACGCGGCGGAAGATCAGGGCTCGCTTCACTTCCTGGATGGCCTTGGTGACCTCGATGCCGCGGGGGCAGGCGTCGGTGCAGTTGAAGGTCGTGCGGCAGCGCCAGACGCCTTCCTTTTCGTTGAGGATTTCGAGGCGCTGCTCGGCACCCTCGTCGCGGGAGTCGAAGATGAAGCGGTGCGCGTTGACGATGGCGGCCGGGCCGAAGTACTGGCCGTCGGTCCAGAAGACCGGGCAGGACGTCGTGCAGCAGGCGCACAGGATGCACTTGGTGGTGTCGTCGAAGCGCTCGCGGTCCTCGGGGGACTGGAGGCGTTCCCGGGTGGGCTCGTTGCCCGAGGTGATGAGGAACGGCATCACGTCGCGGAAGGACTGGAAGAAGGGCTCCATGTCCACGACGAGGTCCTTCTCGACCTCCAGGCCCTTGATCGCCTCGATGGTGATCGGCTTGGTGACGTCGAGGTCCTTGACCAGCGTCTTGCAGGCGAGGCGGTTGCGGCCGTTGATGCGCATGGCGTCCGAGCCGCAGATGCCGTGGGCGCAGGAGCGGCGGAACGTGAGCGAGCCGTCCTGCTCGCCCTTGACCTTGAGCATCGCGGTCAGGATGCGCTCGGTCGGGTCCGCCTCGACCTGGAAGTCCTGCCAGAACGGCACCGGGGGCTCGCCGTTCGGGCCGACCAGGTCCGGCAGGAAGCGGCGGATACGGAGGGTGATCGTGACCGGCGTGTGGTCGCGCGCGGGCTTCTGCGCGGGCGCAGCCGGGGTCTCGACAACGGCAGTCATCAGTACTTACGCTCCATCGGCTGGTAGCGGGTGACGACGACCGGCTTCCAGTCAAGCCGGATCGAGACGTCGCCGTCCGCGTCGACCTCGCGGTACGCCATCGTGTGCTTCATGTAGTTGGCGTCGTCGCGCGCCTGGAAGTCCTCGCGCGCGTGGCCGCCGCGCGACTCCTTGCGGTTGGCGGCGCCGACCACCAGGACCTCGGCGAGGTCGAGCAGGAAGCCGAGTTCGACGGCTTCGAGCAGGTCGGTGTTGAACCGCTTGCCCTTGTCCTGGATCGAGACGTTCTGATAGCGCTTCTGGAGCGCCTTGATGTCCGAGAGGGCCTGCTTCAGGGTCTCCTCGGTGCGGTAGACGCCCGCGTTGGCGTCCATCGTCTCCTGCATCTCCGACCGGATCTGCGCGACCCGCTCGGTGCCGTCGCTGTTCACGAGGCGGTCGAGCATGGCAACGACGTCGGCGGCCGGGTTCTCGGGCAGCTCGACGAAGTCGGCCGTGGCGGCGTACTTCGCGGCGGCGATGCCCGCGCGGCGGCCGAACACGTTGATGTCCAGCAGCGAGTTGGTGCCCAGGCGGTTCGAGCCGTGCACGGACACGCACGCGACCTCGCCGGCCGCGTACAGGCCGGGGACGACGGTCTCGTTGTCCGCCAGCACCTCCGCCTCGACGTTGGTCGGGACCCCGCCCATCGCGTAGTGCGCGGTCGGGTACACCGGCACCAGCTCGGTGGTCGGCTCGACGCCGAGGTACGTCCGCGCGAACTCCGTGATGTCCGGCAGCTTCTCCTCGATCTGCTCGGCCGGCAGGTGGGTCAGGTCGAGGTAGACGTAGTCCTTGTTGGGACCCGCGCCGCGGCCCTCCAGCACCTCCAGGACCATCGACCGGGCGACGATGTCGCGCGGCGCGAGGTCCTTGATGGTCGGGGCGTACCGCTCCATGAAGCGCTCGCCGTCCGCGTTGCGCAGGATGCCGCCCTCGCCGCGCGCGCCCTCGGTGAGCAGGATGCCCAGGCCCGCGAGGCCGGTCGGGTGGAACTGGTAGAACTCCATGTCCTCCAGCGGCAGTCCGCGGCGCCACGCGATGCCCATGCCGTCGCCGGTGAGGGTGTGCGCGTTGGAGGTGGTCTTGAAGACCTTGCCGAAGCCGCCGGTCGCGAAGATGACGGCCTTCGCCTGGAAGACGTGCACCTCGCCGGAGGCCAGCTCGTACGCGACGACGCCGGAGGTCGTCTTGTTGCCGTCCTCGTCGTCCACGAGCAGCAGGTCGAGGACGTAGAACTCGTTGAAGAACTCGACGTTCTGCTTGACGCAGTTCTGGAACAGCGTCTGGAGGATCATGTGGCCGGTGCGGTCCGCCGCGTAGCAGGACCGGCGTACCGCGGCCTTGCCGTGGTCGCGCGTGTGGCCGCCGAACCGGCGCTGGTCGATGCGGCCCTCGGGGGTCCGGGAGAACGGGAGGCCCATCTTCTCCAGGTCGAGGACGGCGTCGATCGCCTCCTTGCACATGATCTCCGCGGCGTCCTGGTCGGTGAGGTAGTCACCGCCCTTGACCGTGTCGAAGGTGTGCCACTCCCAGTTGTCCTCCTCGACGTTCGCGAGGGCGGCGCACATGCCGCCCTGGGCGGCGCCGGTGTGGGAGCGGGTCGGGTAGAGCTTGGTGAGAACGGCCGTACGGCTGTTCTTGCTCGCCTCCAGGGCGGCACGCATGCCGGCGCCGCCCGCGCCGACGATGACGGTGTCGTACTTGTGGATCTGCATGACCTGTGTGTCCTCTGGTACCGATCTCCGCGGCCGCAAAAGGGGCGCGTTCGGGTGCGTTCGAGTGCGGTCCGTTGGCCGGCTACTGGCCGATGTTCGGGTCGAAGGTGAAGATCACCAGCGTGCCGGTGAAGAGCACGATCAGCGCCGACGCGTACAGCACGACCTTGAGCCAGAAGCGGGTCTGGTCGCGCTCCGCGTAGTCGTTGATGATCGTGCGCAGGCCGTTGACGCCGTGCAGCTCGGCGAGCCACAGCATGATCAGGTCCCACGCCTGCCAGAACGGGTTGGCCCAGCGGCCCGCGACGAAGGCGAAGCCGATGCGCGACACGCCGCCGTCGATCACCAGTTGGATGATCAGGTGGCCGATGACGAGGACGACCAGCAGGATGCCGGACAGCCGCATGAACAGCCAGCTGTACAGCTCGAAGTTGGTCCGGGTGGAGCGCGGCGAGCGCTTGGAGCGGGGGGCTTCGATGGACGGGCCGCCGCCGCTGATCTTGGGGGCGTTCTCGATCAGTGCCATCTGGATCAGCTCCCGAAGATCTCGCGCAGCGTGTGCTCAAGGATCGGGTAGAACCCGCCCGCCATGAGCACGACCCACAGGCCGACGACACCCCAGAACATCTGCTTCTGGTAGCGGGGGCCCTTCTCCCAGAAGTCGACGGCCACGATGCGCAGGCCGTTGAGCGCGTGGAAGAGGACGGCGCCCACGAGGCCGTACTCCATGACGTTGACGAACGGGTTCTTGTAGATCTCGATCGTCTCGTCGTACGCCTCGGGCGAGACCCGCACGAGCGCGGTGTCGATGACATGGGCGAACAGGAAGAAGAAGATGAGGACGCCGGTGACTCGATGAGCCACCCAGGACCACATGCCTTCCCGGCCGCGGTAGAGCGTTCCAGCCGGCACGGAAACTACCCTCCGGATGCGGTAGACGGGGCTCGGCCGGCAAGCCGTCGGTCGGCCCGGCCGGGTACCTTCCTCCGGCCCCGGCCATGTTAGCCATCGAAATCACCGGCTCCCGCCCGGGGGCGCGTGATGTGATCGATTCCGCACGCCGACGGGAACCAAACGGGTGACACTTCGCGTTCTACGGCCTTTCCGATAACCCGATGTGACGTAGCGTCACCTGCGGGTGCCGGCGGCCGACCCCGACCGCCGCCCCGAGCCGTCCGCGTGCCGCCACCCACCCTGTCCTTGTCGCAGTCAAAGAAATTCGCGACTGATGTCACACCGAGGCCGTGTATCGATCTCCGGGCGCGGTCCCTACGATGCGTGAACATGACGGAGGCTACTGTCGACGGCGGCACGTCTACCGGTCCCACCTTTGCCTCGCAGTTCCCGCAGCCCACGCGTGAACAGTGGCAGGGCCTGGTGGCCGGCGTGCTCCGCAAGTCGAGGGTGATCGGTGCGGACGACGCACCCGACAACCCTGAGGATCTGCTCGCGACCACCACCTACGACGGCATCAGGCTGGCCCCTCTCTACACGGCCGACGACGCCTCGCCCGGATCCGGCGTCCCCGGACTCCCTTCCTATGTACGAGGCTCCCGCGCGGCGGGCGGCTCCGTCGACGGATGGGACGTACGCCAGCTCCACAACGACCCCGACCCGGCCCGCACCGCCGAAGCCGTGCTCGCGGACCTGGAGAACGGCGTCTCCTCCGTCTTCCTGGAGACCGGCGCACCCGGCAGCGGCGCCCTCGACCCCGCCGCCCTGCCCGCCGTGCTGGCCGGCGTCCTCCTCGACCTCGCCCCGGTCGCCCTCGACCCCGGCCCCGACTTCGTCCCCGCCGCCGACGCCCTCCTCGCGGTCTTCCGCGACCGGGGCGTCGCCCCCGCGGAGGTGCGCGGCAACCTCGGCGCCGACCCCGTCACCGCGCACGCCCGCACCGGCACCGCCCCGGGACCCGGCCGGGACCTGGCCGCCGCCGCCGGGCTCGCGGTCCGCGCGCACGCCGAGTTCCCGCACCTCCAGGCCATCGCCGTGGACGGCCAGCCGTACCACGAGGCCGGTGCCTCCGAGGGCCAGGAGCTGGGTGCGGCCACCGCCGCCGGTGTCGCCTACCTGCGTGCGCTCACCGAAGCCGGCCTCGACGTCGACACCGCCCTCGGCCTCGTCGAGTTCCGCTTCGCGGCCACCGCCGACCAGTTCCTCACCATCGCCAAGCTGCGCGCCGCCCGCCGCATCTGGGCGCGCGTCGCCCAGGCCTCCGGCGCCTCGCCCGCCGCGGGCGCGCAGAAGCAGCACGCGGTCACCTCGTGGTCGATGGCCACCCGCCGCGACCCGTGGGTCAACATGCTGCGCACCACGGTCGCGGCCTTCGCCGCCGGAGTCGGCGGCGCCGACGCGGTGACCGTACGCCCGTTCGACGCCGCACTCGGCCTGCCGGACGCCTTCGCGCGCCGCATCGCCCGCAACACGCAGTCGCTGCTCTTGGAGGAGTCGCACCTCGCCCAGGTCATCGACCCCGCGGGCGGCTCCTGGTACGTCGAGAAGCTGACCGACGAACTCGCGCACGCCGCCTGGGCGTTCTTCCAGGACATCGAACGCGCCGGCGGCATCGCCGCGGCCCTGGACTCCGGCCTGGTCGCGGAGCGCGTCGCCGAGGTGCGCGCGGCGCGCGAGAAGGCCGTCGCCACCCGCAAGGATCCGCTCACCGGCGTCAGCGAGTTCCCGGACCTGACCGAGGACGCGGTCATCCGCGAGCCCGGCCCTGCCCTGCCCGGCGGCGGTTTGCCGCGGGTGCGGTACGCCGAGGGCTTCGAGGCCCTGCGCGACCGCTCGGACGACATCTACCTGGCCACCGACGCCCGCCCGGTCGTTTTCCTGGCCACCCTCGGCCCGGTCGCCCAGCACACCGCCCGCGCCCAGTTCGCCCGCAACCTGTTCGCCGCGGGCGGCGTCGACGCGGTCGAGGCGGGAGCCACGGAGACCGCGGACGAGGTCGTGGAGGCGTACCGCGCGGCCGGATCGCCCCCGGTGGCCTGCCTGGCGTCCAGCGACAAGATCTACGAGAGCCGCGCCGCGGACACCGTCGCGCGCCTGCACGAGGCCGGGGCCGAGCAGGTCCTCCTCGCCGGTGCCGCCAAGAAGTGGGCCGAAACGAACGCCGACGGGTACGTATATGTCGGGTGCGACGCACTCGCGGTCCTGAACCAGGCGTACTCGATCATCGCGGGAGCGAACCGATGACCATTCCCGACTTCACGGGCATCGGCCTCGGCACCCCCGAGGCCGCCGACGCCGAGGCGTGGGTCGCCGCGGTCGCCGAGGCCACCGGCAAGGACGCGGCCGAGCTGACCCGTGACACGCCCGAGGGCATCCCGGTCAAGGCGCTGTACACCGAACGGGACACCGAGGGCCTGGACTTCCTCGGCACCTACCCGGGCATCACGCCGTACCTGCGCGGGCCGTACCCGACCATGTACGTCAACCAGCCCTGGACCATCCGGCAGTACGCGGGCTTCTCCACCGCCGAGGCCTCCAACGCCTTCTACCGCCGCAACCTCGCGGCCGGCCAGAAGGGCCTGTCGATCGCCTTCGACCTGGCCACCCACCGCGGCTACGACTCCGACCACCCGCGCGTCGCGGGCGACGTCGGCATGGCCGGCGTGGCGATCGACTCGATCTACGACATGCGGCAGTTGTTCGACGGCATCCCGCTGGACCAGATGTCGGTGTCGATGACGATGAACGGCGCGGTGCTGCCGATTCTCGCGCTCTACATCGTCGCGGCGGAGGAGCAGGGGGTGAAACCGGAGCAGCTCGCGGGGACGATCCAGAACGACATCCTCAAGGAGTTCATGGTCCGGAACACCTACATCTACCCGCCGAAGCCGTCGATGCGGATCATCTCCGACATCTTCTCGTACACCTCGCAGAAGATGCCGAAGTTCAACTCCATCTCGATCTCCGGCTACCACATCCAGGAGGCCGGGGCCACGGCCGACCTGGAGCTGGCGTACACCCTCGCGGACGGCCTGGAGTACCTGAAGGCCGGCATGGACGCGGGCATGGACGTCGACGCGTTCGCGCCGCGCCTGTCGTTCTTCTGGGCCATCGGGATGAACTTCTTCATGGAGATCGCCAAGATGCGCGCGGCCCGCCTCATCTGGGCGGACCTCGTACAGGGCGTCGGCGCGAAGAACCCCAAGTCGCTGTCGCTGCGCACCCACTCGCAGACCTCCGGCTGGTCGCTGACCGCGCAGGACGTCTTCAACAACGTGGTGCGCACGTGCGTCGAGGCGATGGCGTCGACACAGGGCCACACGCAGTCGCTGCACACCAACGCGCTCGACGAGGCGCTGGCGCTGCCGACCGACTTCTCGGCCCGCATCGCGCGCAACACGCAGCTGATGCTCCAGCAGGAGTCGGGCACCTGCAACGTGATCGACCCGTGGGGCGGCAGCGCGTACGTCGAACGCCTCACGTACGACCTGGCCATGCGCGCCCGCGAGCACCTCGCCGAGATCGAGAAGGCCGGGGGCATGGCCGCCGCGATCGACGCGGGCATCCCCAAGCTCCGCATCGAGGAGGCCGCGGCGCGCACCCAGGCCCGGATCGACTCGGGCCGCCAGCCGCTCATCGGCGTCAACAAGTACCACGTCGACAACGACCAGCCGATCGACGTGCTCAAGGTCGACAACGCGCAGGTGCGCGCCGACCAGATCGCGAAGCTGGAGCGGCTGCGCGCCGAGCGCGACGGCGCCGAGGTGGAACGCGTGCTCGCCGCGCTCGCCGGCGCCGCCGAGGCCGACCTCGCGGGGGAGCGGCCGAACGACCTGGAGCACAACCTGCTGAAGCTCGCCGTGGACGCGGCGCGGGCGAAGGCCACGGTGGGGGAGATCTCCGACGCGCTGGAGAAGGCGTACGGTCGGCACCAGGCGACGATCCGCACGCTCACCGGCGTGTACCGCGAGGAGGTGGGGGCCACGGGCAACGTCGAGCGGGTCCGCACGCTGGTCGAGGAGTTCGAGCGCGAGGAGGGCCGCCGCCCGCGCATCCTGGTCGCCAAGATGGGCCAGGACGGGCACGACCGCGGCCAGAAGGTGATCTCCACCGCGTTCGCCGACCTCGGCTTCGACGTCGACGTGGGCGCGCTGTTCCAGACGCCGGAGGAGGTGGCCCGCCAGGCCGTCGAGGCCGACGTGCACGTGGTCGGCGTCTCCTCCCTCGCGGCCGGCCACCTGACGCTGGTGCCGGCCCTGCGCGAGGAGCTGGCGAAGCTCGACGCGGGCGAGATCATGGTCGTGGTCGGCGGCGTCATCCCGCCGTCCGACGTGCAGCCGCTGCTCGACATGGGCGCCGCCGCGGTCTTCCCGCCCGGCACCGTCATCTCGGACGCCGCGGTGGACCTGCTCAAGCGCCTGTACGACCAGCTCGGCCACGAGCCGCCCGCCGCGATCTCCACCGCATCGGAGTGACGTGGCACGTCGTGTGATCGATGTCGGCCGGTACGCCGAAGGCGTGCTGGCCGGCAACCGCACCGTCCTGGCCCGCGCGGTCACCCTGGTGGAGTCCACCCGGGCCGACCACCGCGACCTGGCCCAGGAGTTGCTGGTCAAGCTGCTGCCGCACGCCGGAGGCGCCCACCGGGTGGGTATCACCGGCGTGCCGGGCGTCGGCAAGTCCACCTTCATCGAGTCTCTCGGCACCAGGCTGACCACCGCCGGGCACCGGGTGGCGGTGCTCGCCGTCGACCCGTCGTCGACGCGGACCGGCGGCAGCATCCTCGGCGACAAGACGCGCATGGGGAAACTCGCCGTCGACCCGGCCGCGTTCGTCCGCCCGTCGCCGACCGCCGGGACGCTCGGCGGCGTCGCGCGCGCCACGCGCGAGTCGATCGTGCTCATGGAGGCCGCGGGCTACGACGTCGTGCTGGTCGAGACGGTCGGCGTCGGGCAGTCCGAGGTGACGGTCGCCAACATGGTCGACTGCTTCCTCTTCCTGACCCTCGCGCGGACCGGGGACCAGCTTCAGGGCATCAAGAAGGGCGTCCTGGAGATGGCGGACATCGTGGCGGTCAACAAGGCCGACGGCGACTACGCACAGTCAGCGAAGGCCGCTGCGCGCGAACTCCAGGGCGCTCTGCGGCTGATGAGGCGATCCGGCGAACTGTGGTACACGCCGGTGCTCACCTGCTCAGGATTGACCGGATCCGGCCTGGACGAACTGTGGGACACGGTCCTGAAGCACCGTCAGACCCTGGAGTCGGCAGGGCGGCTCGCGGAGTTGAGGCGCCGTCAGCAGGTGGACTGGACCTGGGCCGCCGTGCACGACTCGCTGTTGGCCGAGCTGCGGGCAAACCCCGAGGTCAAGAGCCTGGTACCGGGTCTCGAACGGCAGGTCAGGGACGGCGAGATCACCGCGACGCTCGCCGCCGCGCGCATCCTGGACGCCTTCCGGGGCCGGGGCGAAGGCGAAGACTGACCGTACGGTTGGCTCCTGACGGGGCGTCAGCCAAGTGGGCGTAGAGGCATACCCCCACTGGCCCTGGGTCATGCGCCACGGAGGGCAGTTTTCCTCACACTAACGGGGGTAATTCGCCGTCTCCCCCGTCGCGGGTACCGCGGCAACGTACCCTTGCAGGGGTGAGCGCATCCCAGCCCGAAGGCGCCGAGGGCGCAGTTTCGGCCGCATCCTCCCGCCTCGCCGCCTATGCCGACGAGCTCGTGGCCATTCGCCGCGACCTGCACATGCATCCTGAGCTGGGACGGGAGGAGTTCCGCACCACCGCGCTGATCCACGACCGCCTGGCGGCCGCCGGTCTGACGCCCCGTCTGCTCCCCGGCACCGGTGTCGTATGCGACATCCCGGCCTCGCCGGGCGCGGCCGACGGGCGCGGCCTCATCGCCTTCCGCGGCGACATCGACGCGCTTCCGGTCGAGGACGCGAAGGACGTCCCGTACCGCTCCACCGTGCCCGGCCGCGCCCACGCGTGCGGCCACGACGTGCACACCACGGTCACGCTCGGCACCGGCCTTGTGCTCGCCGACCTCTCGCGCGACGGCATGCTGGCGCGTCCGGTGCGGCTGATCTTCCAGCCCGCCGAGGAGAAGCTGCCCGGCGGCGCGCTGGACGTCATCAAGGCCGGCGGCCTGGAGGGCGTCGAGGAGATCCACGCGGTGCACTGCGACCCGCGCGTGGAGGTCGGACGCGTGGCGCTGCGGGTCGGCGCGATCACCTCGGCGTGCGACCGCCTCATCATCACACTGGGCGGCCCCGGCGGGCACACCGCGCGCCCGCACCAGTCCACCGACCTGGTGACCGCGCTCGCGAAGATGGCCGGGGAGCTGCCCTCGGCGCTCGCCCGGCGCATCGACCCGCGCTCCGGCGTCAGCATCGTGTGGGGCCGCATCAACGCAGGTGCGGCGCCGAACGTCATCCCGCAGCGCGGCGAACTGGACGGCACGCTGCGCTGCCTGGACATCGAGGCATGGCGGCAGGCCCCCGACCTGATCCAGGAGCTGGTCGACACCATCGCCTCGACGTACGGCGCGAAGTGGGAGCTGGAGCACCACCGCGGCGTGCCCCCGGTGGTCAACGACGCCGACGCGGTCGCGGCGGCGCGTACGGTGGCGACCGGATTTCTCGGTGCCGCCTCCGTGGAGGTGACCGAACAGAGCCTCGGAGGCGAGGACTTCTCGTGGTTCCTGGAGGACGTCCCGGGGCAGTTGACCCGGCTCGGCGTGCGCCCGGTGGGGGAGGCTCCGTACGACCTGCACCAGGGCCGCTTCGACGTCGACGAGCAGGCGATCGGGGTCGGTGTGCGGCTCTTCGTCGGGCTCGCGCTGCGGCCGCACCGGTAGTCCCCGGCATCCGGCCCGGCGCCTCGCGTACGGGGCCGTAGGGACAGCCGCCGCACACCCGTATGGGCGCTCTGACCAGGTAATACGTAGTACCCGCGATAACGACCCGGACACGAATCAGGCCCCGCACCGACAGGTGCGGGGCCTTGCTTTTACCGAGGGCCGCGACGGGGAAACCGTGGAGCCGTGAGACCTGGCCCGACCGCGGGTTCCGGTCATCCGCTTGGCTCACCAGATCGTGTCCAAGCGGTGATCTGACCCGTATGTCAGAGATATTGATTTTGTATGTATGCTCAGCGGCGGTTCGGATGTCTACGCGCGTACACGGCGCATTCTACTCGCGTTGAACGCAGCGTGTCAGCCAACCGCCACCACAGGTCTTGCCAGATGTTCAGCGGATTTCACGCCTGGTTGGGCGTGCATCGGAAGGAGACACCCCGTGCGCCGGGTATCCAAGGTCGCCGTGGTCGCGGTCACCGGGGCTCTCGCCCTCACCGCGTCCGCTTGTGGCGACAAGCCGAAGGACGATGACAAGGGCTCGACCGCGAGCGGTTCGCCGTCCGCGGGCGGCGCCGGGGGGGCCACCAGCGCCGCCGACTTCAAGGCGTGCATGGTCACCGACCAGGGCGGCGTCGACGACCGCTCGTTCAACGCCGCGGCGTGGGCCGGCCTGAACCAGGCCAAGGACCAACTCGGCATGCAGATCAAGAAGGTCGACTCCAAGACGGAGAACGACTACGTGCCGAACATCGACAGCCTCGTCGCCGACAAGTGCGACGTCGTCGTGGCGGTCGGCGGCCTGATGGCCAAGGCGACCAGCGAGGCGGCGAAGAACAACCCGAACCAGAAGTTCATCATCGTCGACTCCAGCAGCGTCGAGCCGAACATCAAGGGCCTGGAGTACAACACCGCCCAGGCGGCGTTCATGGGCGGCTACCTCGCCGCCGCGCAGACCAAGACCGGCAAGGTGGCGACGTTCGGGGGCATGAAGATCCCGCCGGTCACCATCTACATGGACGGCTTCGTCGAGGGCGTCAACTACTACAACCAGCAGAAGGGCAAGTCCGTCCAGGTCCTCGGCTGGGACGAGGCCAAGCAGGACGGCTCGATCGCCGGCAAGTTCGACTCGCCCGGCGACGGCGAGCGCATCGCGAACGACTTCATCAACCAGGGTGCGGACATCATCCACCCGGTGGCGGGCCAGACCGGCCTGGGCGCGGCCTCGAAGGCCAAGCAGTCCGGCAAGGCCAGCATCATCTGGGTCGACGTGGACGGCTACGAGAGCACGAACGACAAGGAAGTCATGCTCTCGACGGTCACCAAGTCCATGAAGGACTCGGTGTTCCTGGCGCTCAAGGAAGCCGCCGCGGGCCAGTACACCACCAAGCCTTACCTCGGCACGCTGGAGAACGACGGCGTCGGCCTCGCGCCGTTCCACGACTTCGACTCGCAGGTCTCCGCCGAGACCAAGGCCGAGCTGGAGAAGATCAAGGCCGACATCATCGCCGGCACCATCAAGATCACCTCGCCGAGCCAGCCCAAGAGCTGACCCCGCGGCCGGGTGTCGCGGACCCGTGGGTCCGCG
>NZ_JBPKBH010000006.1:287184-325382 GCF_051388915.1 Yinghuangia sp. YIM S09857
ACCCGGAGGCTCACCGGAGCTTGCGCCGGAGCCAAGCCGGAGCCAAGCCGGAGCCAATCCGGAGCCCACTCGGAGCCTTGCCGGAACTCCGCCCCCACCGCCCGGCACCGCACCGAGTACCCACACCCCTGACCATCCCCCCGCACGCCCCGCCGCCCGGGGCGCCGCGCCGCTGAGGAGGTGACCGCGCTGAAGCTGGAACTGCGCGGGATCACGAAACGGTTCGGATCGCTGGTCGCGAACGACCACATCGATCTGACCGTCGAGCCCGGAGAGATCCACTGCCTCCTCGGTGAGAACGGTGCCGGCAAGTCGACGCTGATGAACGTCCTGTACGGGCTCTACGAGCCGACGTCGGGCGAGATCGTCGTGGACGGGCAGCCGCGCACCTTCAGGACCGCGGGCGACGCCATCGACGCCGGTATCGGCATGGTCCACCAGCACTTCATGCTCGTCCCGGTGTTCACCGTCGCCGAGAACGTGATGCTGGGCAACGAGGAGACCCAGGCGCTGGGCTGGCTGGACCGCCGCCGCGCCCGGAAGAAGGTGCTCGACCTGGTCGCCGAGTACGGGTTGGAGGTCAACCCGGACGCGACCGTCGAGGACCTGCCGGTCGGCCTCCAGCAGCGCGTAGAGATCCTCAAGGCCCTGGTCCGCGACGCCAAGGTGCTGATCCTGGACGAGCCGACCGCGGTGCTGACGCCGCAGGAGACCCAGGAGCTGTTCCGGGTCATGCGCGCGCTGCGCGACTCCGGCCACTCCATCGTCTTCATCACCCACAAGCTCAAGGAGGTCAAGGCCGTCGCCGACCGCATCACGGTCATCCGCCGCGGCAAGGTCGTCGGCAGCGCCGACCCGTCGTCCTCCGAGACCGAGTTGGCCTCGCTCATGGTCGGCCGGCCCGTGGACCTGGTGGTGCGCAAGGAGCCCGCGCAGCCGGGCGAGGTGCGGTTCACCCTCGAAGGCGTCACGGTGCTCGACGACCTCGGCAACGTCCAGGTGGACAGCGTGGACCTGGAACTGCGCGAGGGCGAGATCCTCGGCATCGCGGGCGTGCAGGGCAACGGCCAGACCGAGCTGACCCAGGCCATCCTCGGGCTGCGCAGGCCCGCCGCCGGGCGGATCCGGCTGGACGGCCGCGACATCACCGCGCTCAGCCCGCGCAAGACGCTCGACGCGGGCGTCGGGTTCGTCCCGGAGGACCGCCAACATGACGGGATCGTGGGCGAGTTCACAGTGTCCGAGAACCTGGTGCTCGACCTGGTCACCCGTCCGCCCTACGGCGGCGGCGTGGCGATCAACCCCAAGAAGGTGCGGGAGAACGCGTACCAGCGGGTCGAGGAGTTCGACATCCGCACGCAGTCGATCGACAGCCCGGCGGGCTCGCTGTCCGGCGGCAACCAGCAGAAGGTCGTGGTGGCCCGCGAAATGTCGCGCCCGCTGCGGCTGTTCATCGCCTCGCAGCCGACCCGCGGCGTGGACGTCGGCGCGATGGAGTTCATCCACCAGCGCATCGTGGCCGAACGGGACGTCGGCACGCCGGTGGTCATCGTCTCCACCGAGCTGGACGAGGTCGTCGCGCTCGCCGACCGGATCGCGGTGATGTACCGCGGCCGCATCGTCGGCATCGTGCCGCCGACCGCGACACGTGAGCAACTGGGCCTGCTGATGGCCGGGGTCGAGGACCCCGCGCTGCTGGAGAAGGCCGCCACGCGTCCGTCGCTGGAGCTGGACGTCGAGGACATCGAGAGCGCCGAGGCCGGCGACGACGACACGACCGGTGGAGAGGAGGGGCAGGCATGAGCGACGCGAACAACGACGGCGGGAAGCCCGCGGACGGCACACCCGAGCGGCCCGCGGAGCAGCCGACGGAGGAGCCGAGGGAGCAGTCGCCCAAGACGCCGTCCGAGCAGCCCGCCGACACGTCCGCCGAGAAGCCGGTCGCGGCGATCGCCGCGGCCAAGCCCAAGGCGAAGCCGCAGAAGTCCTTCGGACGCCAGGTGATCGACGGCATCGTCACCGGCAACTCGGCCGTCGTGACGTTCCTCGCGATCGTGCTGGCCCTGCTCGTCGGCGCGGTCCTGATCGTCCTGTCGAACCAGGACGTCCTCGACAAGTACAAGTACTTCTTCGACGACCCGGGCGACGCGCTGTCCGCGTCGTGGGACCTTGTCAAGGACGCGTACGTCGCGCTCTTCAAGGGCGCGATCGTCGACCCGGGCACCTTCGACAGCAATTACGCGCCCTACATCCTCAACCCGATCTCCGAGACGATCTCGCAGGCCACCCCGCTGATCTTCGGCGGCCTCGCGGTCTCCATCGCCTTCCGCGCCGGCCTGTTCAACATCGGCGCGCAGGGCCAGCTCATCGCGGGCGCGATCGTCGCGTCGTGGGTCGGCTTCACGTTCGACCTGCCGGGCGCGCTGCTGCTGATCCTGGTGATCGTCGGCGGCATCCTCGGCGGCGCGGTCTACGCCGGGCTGGCCGGCGTCCTCAAGGCGCGCTTCGGCGCCCACGAGGTGATCGTCACGATCATGTTCAACTACATCGCGCTGAACTTCCTCGCGTGGCTGCTGACCACCGACACGTTCCGCGAGGAGGACCAGCAGCAGCCGATCGGCAAGCCGCTGGACGACGACGCGCTGCTGCCCCGGCTGTTCGGCGACGAACTGCGCATCAACCTCGGCATCATCCTCGCGCTCGCCGCGGTGGTGCTCTACTGGTGGATCCTCAACCGCTCGACGATGGGCTTCGAGCTGCGCGCGGTCGGCTCCAACCCGGACGCCGCGCGCACCGCGGGCATGAGCGTCGGACGCGCGCAGATCGTGGCGATGGCCATCGCGGGCGCCATGGCCGGCATGGTCGGCGTCTCGCAGCTCGCCGGCCCGTACAACGCGGGCCACCAGTTGAGCCCGACCATCGACGCGGGCCTCGGCTTCACCGCCATCACGGTCGCGCTGCTCGGTCGCACCAAGCCGGTCGGCGTCGTCTTCGCGGCGCTGCTGTTCGGCGCGTTGCAGGCGGGCGGCTCGAAGATGCAGGCGGCCGTGGGCGTGTCGATCGACATCGTCATGGTCATCCAGGCGGTGATCGTGCTCTGTGTCGCGGCACCCGCCCTGGTCCGCACGATCTTCCGCCTCAAGGGCGCGCACAAGGGCGGCGAAGGCGGCCTGGTGGCGAAGGAAACCGCAGGGGCGGAGGCCGTCTGATGTCGAACACTCTCATCACCCCCGAGGCGGAGGCGCCGCAGGAGGCCACCGGGGCCGCGGCGCGCACGCTCGCGGCCGCCGCTTGGCGCCGGGCGCTGATCACCGGCATCGGCTTCGTCCTGATCGGCGCCGACGCGCTGTGGGCCTTCGGCTTCGGCACCAAGGGCGGCGTCGACGTCGTCTTCGGCATGACCGTCTCGGGCTCCGGCCCGGAGGTCGGCGACCTGGACGTGGCCGCGCGCGGCACCGCCATCGCGATGTCGATCGTGTGCATGGCGGCGGGCGTCGCCCGCATCCTGCTGGACCGCTCCACGCTCGCCCGGCGGCTGAGCGCCGCGGTGTTCGTGATCGCTTTCGTGGTGGCGTTCCTGAGCTGGGCCATCGCGGGCAAGCAGATGTCCTTCGCGGGCGCGCTCCAGAACACCATGCTCGCCGCGACGCCGCTCATCCTCGGCGCCCTCGCGGGCGTCATCGGCGAGCGCTCCGGCGTCGTCAACATCGCCATCGAGGGCCAGTTCCTGGCCGGCGCGTTCTCCGCGGCGCTGGTCGGCTCGATCACCGACTCGCTGTACGCGGGTCTGGTGGCCGGCGCGATCTCCGGCGGTCTGGTCGGCCTGCTGCTCGCCGTCTTCGCGGTGCGCTACATGGTCGAGCAGGTCGTGCTCGGTGTCGTCATCAACCTGCTCGTCGCGGGTATGACGGGCTTCCTCTACTCGCAGCTCCTGCGGCCGAACAGCGACAAGTACAACAACCCCGGCACCTTCGACGCCTGGGCGATCCCCGGGCTGTCCGACATCCCGGTGATCGGCCCGGTGCTGTTCGACGTCAACGTGATCGTGTACCTGATGTACGTCCTGATCGCGGCCGTCCACCTCGCCCTCTTCCACACCCGTTGGGGCCTGCGGGCCCGCGCGGTCGGCGAGCACCCGACGGCGGCCGACACGGTCGGCATCAAGGTGCGGCGCACCCGGTACCTGAACGTGTCGGGGGCGGGCCTCATCGCCGGTGTCGGCGGCGCGTTCCTCACCATCGGCACGGTCGGCACGTTCAGCAAGGACATGGCGTCCGGCGCGGGCTACATCGCGCTCGCGGCGGTCATCTTCGGCCGCTGGCGCCCGCTGGGCGCGGTGGCGGCGGCGCTGCTGTTCGGTTTCACGAAGGCGCTCGCGACCTCGCTGCAACCGCTCCAGACGCCGATCCCGGCGGAGTTCCTGCAAATGCTGCCGTACATCGTCACGGTGTTCGCGGTGGCCGGTCTGGTGGGCAGGGTGCGGCCGCCCGCCGCGGCCAACAAGCCCTACACGAAGGGCTGACGGCATGTCCGGTACCGAGGCGGCACAGGCGGCGGACGTCGACTGGGAGGCACTGCGGGAGGCGGCGCGCGAGGCGATGACGCACGCGTACGCGCCGTACTCGAAGTTCCCGGTGGGCGCCGCGGCGATCGTGGACGACGGGCGCACCGTCGTCGGCTGCAATGTCGAGAACGCGTCGTACGGCGTGACTTTGTGCGCGGAATGCGGTCTGGTGGGAGCGCTGCACATGAGCGGGGGCGGCCGCCTCGTCGCGTTCACGTGCTGCGACGGCGACGGCGCGGTGCTGATGCCGTGCGGTCGCTGCCGCCAACTCCTGTGGGAGCACGGCGGTCCGGGGCTGCTGGTGGACACCGCGCGCGGCGTCCGGCCGATGAGCGAGGTCCTGCCGGACGCCTTCGGTCCCGACAACCTGACCTGACCGCGAAGCGAGGAGCCTGTTGAGCATGGACGCCATCTCCGTCATCCGCACGAAGCGCGACCGGGGCGAGCTGACCAACAGTCAGATCGACTGGGTGGTCGACGCCTACACGCGCGGCGAAGTGGCGGACGAGCAGATGTCCGCGCTCGCGATGGCGATCCTGCTCAACGGCATGACGTCCGCCGAGATCAACCGCTGGACGGACGCCATGATCGCGTCCGGCGAGCGCATGGACTTCTCCGGCCTGTCGCGGCCGACCGCGGACAAGCACTCCACCGGCGGCGTGGGCGACAAGATCACGCTGCCGCTCGCGCCGCTGGTGGCCGCGTGCGGCGTCGCCGTACCGCAGTTGTCCGGACGCGGCCTCGGCCACACCGGCGGCACGCTCGACAAGCTGGAGGCGATCCCGGGCTGGCGGGCCCTGCTGTCCAACGACGAGATGCTCGCCGTCCTGGAGTCGGTCGGCGCGGTCGTCTGCGCGGCGGGTGACGGCCTCGCCCCCGCCGACAAGAAGCTGTACGCGCTGCGTGACGTCACCGGCACGGTCGAGGCCATCCCCCTGATCGCCAGCTCGATCATGAGCAAGAAGATCGCGGAGGGCACCGGCGCGCTCGTGCTGGACGTCAAGGTGGGCACCGGCGCGTTCATGAAGGAACTCGCCGACGCGCGCGAACTCGCCCGCACGATGGTCCGGTTGGGCGTCGACCACGGCGTCAAGACGGTCGCGCTGCTGACCGACATGTCCACCCCGCTGGGCCTGACCGCCGGGAACGCCCTCGAAGTCCGGGAGTCCGTCGAGGTGTTGGCGGGCGGCGGCCCGGCCGACGTCGTCGAACTCACCCTGGCCCTGGCCCGCGAGATGCTGGCCGCCGCGGGCGCGGCCGACCGGGATCCGGCGGAAGCCCTCAAGAACGGCTCCGCGATGGACGCCTGGCGCCGCATGATCGCCGCACAGGGCGGCGACCCGGACGCCCCGCTGCCCACCGCGCGCGAGACACACGTGGTGGCGGCGGGCACCTCCGGCGTGCTGACCCGCCTCGACGCGTACGGCGTCGGCGTGGCGGCCTGGCGCCTCGGTGCCGGACGCGCCCGCAAGGAGGAGGCCGTCCAGGCCGGCGCGGGCGTCGAGATCCACGCCAAGCCCGGCGACACGGTGGCCCAGGGCCAGCCCCTGCTGACCCTGCACACCGACACCCCCGAGCGGTTCGACTACGCCCTCGAAGCGGTCGCCGACGCGTACGACATCGCGGCCCCGGGCACCGGGTTCACCCCGACGCCGATCGTCATCGACCGTATCGGCCCCACTTCCTGACCGGCTCCGGCCGCCTGCGCGGCCAGGTGCGGGCGGTATCCCGAATACGTCAGAACCGCCCCGCCCCGGGCGGCACATTGCCGGGCGCACATAAGCGGTCCCGTTGCGCGTGCCGGAATCCGGCCTGAGCGGGGAATTCCACGTTCCGGCCGCTCGGGTGGCACATCTGCGCATTATCCGATCCTGGAGCACCCGGCCGCCCTCTCGCCGAAACCGAGGATCCCCGGAAATTCCTCGGCCCGGGAACGGGGAGCGACTCGCCGCGGAGCCGAATGCGCCACGCTCACCCGAAGCCGAGATTAGGACAGTGATGACGCAGACGTCGGTGGCGCGGAATACCGATGTGGTGGTGGTGGGGGCCGGGGTCGTGGGCCTGTCGACCGCGGTGTGCCTGGCCGAGGCGGGCCTCAAGGTGCGGGTGGACACATCCAGGCCGCCCTGGCAGACCACATCGGCGGCCGCGGGCGCGGCGTGGGACCCGTACCTCGCCGAACCGACCTCGCGGGCGCTGAAGTGGTCGCTGATGTCGCTGGAGGAGCTGACCCGGCTGACCGACGACCCCGCGGAGACCGGGGTCCGGTGGGTCGAGGGGACGCAGGAGTCGCGGGTGCCGTGCTCGCTCCCGTTCTGGGCCAGTGCCGTCGAGGTCGAGATGTGCGCTCCGGAGGAACTGCACCCCGGCTTCGAGACCGGGTGGCGCCTGAGCATCCCGATCGCGGACGCCCCCGCGTACCTCCGGCACCTGATCCGCCGCTTCGAGCGGGCGGGCGGCCGCGTGTGCCCGCGGACGTACACCTCGCTCACCGAGGCCGTCGTCGAGGCCCCGATCGTGGTGAACTGCACCGGCTCGGGGGCGCGCACGCTGGTGCCCGACGCGGCCGTGCAGCCGCTCAAGGGCCAGGTCGTCGTGGTGCGCAACCCGGGCGTCGACCGGTTCTTCTGCGACGACACGCCGGACAGCGACGAGTACACCTACTTCTACCCGCACGACCAGGTGGTCACGTTGGGGGGCTCGCAGCAGCCGGACAGCACCACGATGGTCCCGGACGAGGCGGCCGCCGAGGCCATCGTGCGCCGCTGCGGCGCCGTCGAGCCGCTGCTGCTGGAGGCCGCGATCCTGGACCACCGCGTCGGCCTGCGGCCGGTCCGCCCGGAGGTCTGCCTCGAAGTCGAGGAACTGCCGAACGGCCACCGGCTCGCGCACAACTACGGCCACGGCGGCGCGGGCTTCTCGCTGGCCTGGGGCTGCGCCGTGGACCTGACCGCCAAGATCCTCGGCGCCGACTCCGCGTCGGGGGCCGAGATCGCGTCCTAGGAAGAGGATCCGCGCAGCGATGACTATCTCGGCGAACGCTCTGGGCGGCACCGGCACCGGCCTCGGCAAGGGGGGCGTGTTCGCGGCGATCCGTCGGCACGGGTACGCCGTGATCCGTCTCGGTGCCCGTCAGGCCGCCGTGCAGAGCCGGCTGTGCGCGAGCGCCGCGGAGTTCTTCGCGCTCGATACCGCGGCGAAAATGCGGTACGCCACGGATGCGCGCAACGCGGGATATCGCCCGGTGCGGTCCGCGTACGCCCGGTCGCCCGAATACCCGGACGTCAACGAATCGTTCCTGTACTGGACCACGACGCCGAGAAGAATCCCGCGCGGCCGCGAGGCGGCGGCGTTTCTTGATTGCCTGGCGGACTATCGCGCGATGGTCGCGGCCGTCGTCGCGGAAATCATGGCGGAAATCTGCCGCCACTACGGCCACGGCGGCGAACTGCCTTTCGCGGAGGCGTCCTTTGTCCAGGTGAACTCCTATCCTGAGGACCGGGAACGTGAGTTCCTCCAGGAGACGCACGAGGACGCGGTGTTCCTCAGCACCATCTGGGCGAGCGCGGACGGGCTGGAGCTGATGCTCGACGGCGAGGCCGTGCCGGCCGCGTTCGCCGGGGACGACCTTCTCGTGATGCCCGGGAGCATCATGACGGACATGACCGGCGGCGAGATCCCCCCGCTCTACCACCGCGTCCGGAACCACGGTCACGAAGGACGCAAGTCCGTCGTGTACTTCGTGAACCCCGAGGTCGACCGGCCTGTCCGGCCCTTCGTGTCCGCGCCGGACGGTCGCGATGTGGACATCCGTCAGCGGGTGCTGCGCAACCCCCAGGAGTTCTTCGGGCTGTCCGCCGACTTCATGGACCACTGACCCCGCGGCCGGACCGCGGGCGACGCCGCGGCGGAACGGGGGGCGTCGTCCGGCCCCGTCCGCCGTGCCGCGGCCGACGGATTCCGCAGGCCCGCGGTGACGGCGGCGGCCAGCGCGCACAGGGCCAGGACGAACAGGACCGCGCCCGGCCATGCCAGGTCGTGGAAGGCCACGCCGCCGAGCGGGCCGCCCAGACTGCTGCCGAGGTAGTAGGCGGCGATGTAGAGCGCGGAGGCCTGCGCGCGGCCGCGGGTCGCGCGCAGTCCGACCGCGGCACTCGCGGCGGCGTGGCCGGCGAAGAACCCGGCGGTCAGGACGATCAGGCCGGGGATCACCAGGGCCAGGTGGTCCGGCAGCGTGAGGAGCGCGCCCACGGCGGTGACCGCCGACGCCGCCCACAGCGTGGTGCGGTGGCCGAACCGGCCGACCATGCGGCCCGCGGCGGCGGAGCTGAACGTCCCGGCGATGTAGATGACGAAGACCGCGCCGACGACCGCCTCCGGAAGGTTGAACGGAGCGTCGAGCAGCCGGTAGCCGAGGTAGTTGTAGACGGTGCCGAAGGCCGCCATGAAGAGCATGCCCAGCAGGTAGAGGCGGCGCAGCACCGGGTCGGCGAGGTGGGTGCGCAGCGTTCCGGCGAGTTCGCGCGCGCCGCGGTCCGCGGGGCGGAAGTTGCGGGAGCGCGGGACCAGCACGCGGAAGGCGATCGCGCAGGCGAGGGCGACGAGCCCGACGGACAGGAGGGCGGTGCGCCAGCCGCCGAGGTCCCCCGCGAGTCCCGTCACGAGGCGGCCGCCCATGCCGCCGATGCTGTTGCCGGCGACGTACAGCCCCATCGCGGCCGGGAGCGAGGTGCCCTCGATCTCCTCGGCGAGGTACGCCATGGCGGTCGCCGGGAGGCCCGCGAGCGCCACGCCCTGGAGGGTGCGCAGTGCGACCAGGGTGCCGAAGTCCGGTGCGAACGCGGCGAGTACACCCAGCAGCGCGGCGGCGAAGACCGACACGGTCATGATCCGCGTGCGGCCCCACCGCTCGGAGAGCATGCTCACCGGGATCACCGCGAGGGCCAGTGCGCCGGTGGCCACCGAGACGGACACGCTGGCCTGCGCCGGGGTGAGGTGGAAGGCGCCGGACAACTGCGGCAGCAGCGTCTGCGTCGTGTAGAGCATCGCGAACGTCGCGCATCCGGCGAGGAAGAGCGCGAGGTTGACGCGGCGGTAGGCGGCGGTGCCCTTCGCGTGACGGACGGCCGGGGGAGTCCCCGGTATGGCGGGTTCCGGTGTGGCGGACTCGGACTGTGCGGACGACGCGGACATACCGGCGAACGTACGGCCCACCGAGTCATGCGTCCAATGCATGTTTCGGTGATGATTGATGCCATGTCGTATGAGAGCAGGTCAGTCGGGGGGAAGCAGCCGACCCAGGGCGCGAAACGGGCGCCCGTCGGACAGAAGCCCGCAGGCCAGAAGCCCGCGAGTCGGGTGTCCGTGAACCCGGCGCCCGCGAGCCGGATGCCGGTCGACCGGGCCGCCGCGGGTCCCGTGGCCGAGAACCCGCTGGACGTGCTCGTCCCCAGGCTCGTGCACTTCGCCGCCGTGGCGCGCACCGAGCATGTGACGCGGGCCGCCGAGGAGTTGGGCGTACCGCAGCCGACCCTGAGCCGGTCCATGGCGCGCCTGGAGGCCGAGTTGGGCGTGCCGCTGCTGGTGCGCACCGGGCGCGGCGTGCGCCTGACCCGGCAGGGCCGCACACTGCTGGCCGCCGTCGGACCGGTGCTGGACCGGCTCGGCGAGGCGTGCGAGGAGATCCAGGGCGAGGTGAGCGCGGCGCGCGGCAAGGTGGCGTTCGGATTCCTGCACACCATGGGGCCCGAAGCGGTGCCGGGCCTGCTGCGCGCCTTCCGCGCCGATCACCCGGGCATCCGCTTCTCGCTCGTGCAGGACTCGGCCGTGTCGATGCTGGCCCGCATGCGGGCGGGGGAGTTGGACCTGTGCCTGACCTCGCCGTTGCCCGACGACCCGGACCTCGCGGTACGCGCCCTCGGTCGGCAGCGGCTCTACCTCGTCGTCCCGGCCGACCACCGGCTCGCGGACCGCGGGCGGGTGCGCCTGGCCGAGGCGGCGGGCGAGGAGTTCGTGTGCATGGAGCCCGGGTACGGCCTGCGCCGCATCGCCGACGCCCTGTGCGCCGAGGCGGGGTTCGTACCGCGCGTCGCGTTCGAGGGCGAGGAGGCCGAGACGCTGCGCGGCCTGGTCGCCGCCGGGCTCGGCGTCGCGCTGCTCCCGGCACCCGAGGCGGTACGCCCGGGCACGGTGCAACTGGCGGTCACCGAGCCGCGCGCGTACCGCACCATCGGGCTGGCCTGGCCGCGGGAGCGCCCGGAGACCGTGCCGGTGAAGCTGTTCCGCGAGTTCGTCGTCGGCCGCACCGGCAGGCTGCTGGGTCGCAGCTGAGCCCGAGCCGAGCCCGCGCCGAGCACGAGCCGAGCTCGCGCCGAGCCCCCGTCGAACGCGAGCTGAGCCCGAGCCGACCCTGAGCTGTTCTGGACCGGCCCCGGAGCGGCTCCGGAGCCGCGTCGAACCGAACGGGAGCCCAGCCGAACGGCCACCTTTCCCCGGTCCCGTCTTCATCTGACATTCGTGCCTTCTACGCGCGTAGGTACTAAAGTCTGCCCATGCACAGCCAACACGCAGCCTCGCCCTCGGCCGAACACATCCGCCGAGCCCCGAAGGTTCTCCTCCATGACCACCTCGACGGCGGCCTGCGTCCGGCCACCATCGTCGAACTCGCCGCCGCGGTGGGCTACGGCAACCTCCCGACCGACGACCCCGTGGCGCTCGGCGCCTGGTTCCGCGAAGCGGCCGACTCCGGCTCGCTGGAGCGCTACCTGGAGACGTTCTCGCACACCTGCGCCGTCATGCAGACGCGCGAGGCGCTGGTGCGCGTGGCCGCCGAATGCGCCGAGGACCTGGCGGCCGACGGCGTCGTGTACGCCGAGGTCCGTTACGCGCCCGAACAGCACCTCGAAGGCGGGCTGACCCTCGACGAGGTCGTCGAAGCCGTCAACGAGGGCTTCCGCCTCGGCGAGCACAACGCCCTCCGGACCGGCCGCCGCATCCGCGTCGGCGCGCTGCTCACGGCGATGCGGCACGCCGCCCGCTCGCTGGAGATCGCCGAGCTCGCGAACCGCTACCGCGACCAGGGCGTCGTGGGCTTTGACATCGCGGGCGCCGAGGCCGGCCACCCGCCCACGCGCCACCTCGACGCGTTCGAGTACCTCCAGCGCGAGAACTTCCACTTCACGATCCACGCGGGCGAGGCCTTCGGCCTGCCGTCGATCTGGGAGGCCGTGCAGTGGTGCGGCGCCGACCGCCTCGGACACGGGGTGCGCATCATCGACGACATCGACGTCAAGGACGACGGCTCCGTCGCGCTCGGCCGCCTCGCCGCCTACGTCCGCGACAAGCGCATCCCGCTGGAGATGTGCCCGACCTCCAACCTCCAGACCGGCGCCGCCGACTCCTATGCCGACCACCCCATCGGCCTGCTCCGCAAGCTCTACTTCCGCGTGACGGTCAACACCGACAACAGGCTGATGAGCGGGACGTCGATGACGCGCGAATTCGAGCACCTGGTCGGCGCGTTCGGCTACGACCTCGACGACATGCAGTGGTTCACGGTCAACGCCATGAAGTCCGCGTTCATCCCGTTCGACGAGCGTCTGGCCATGATCAACGAGGTGATCAAGCCCGGGTACGCGGCCCTCCGCGCCGAATGGCTGTTCCCCCGCGGCTGATCGCGGACCCGCCCGGGACCCGGCGCGGATCCACCGCCGACGAAAGGGCCCGGACACCCCCTGGCAAGGGGCCGCCCGGGCCTTTTGCGTTTTGCAATCCGCCTCTTCCCTTCGCTACCTTTCGTGGTCACGTAGTCACGTGGCGTGGAAGAGCCGCGTCCGGAAGATGAGGATGCTCATGGGATCGGTAACGCGCAAGGCGGCTGTCACGGTCGGGCTCGGAGCGGCGATCGTGGCCGGCACGGCCGGATCGGCGATGGCCGCGACCGGCGGCAACGCCGGACTCCTCAACCCGCAGGTCCCCGTGATGCCGAAGGTGGCGCAGGAGAACGGCGGCACCCTCGGGCCGTTCCCGATCAGCGGGGTGACCGACAGCCTGCCGACCGGCCAGGTCACCGGCGGCCTCGACACCGCGGCCCAGACGGCGACCCAGACCCTGCCCACCAACGCGCTTCCCGGCCTGCCCGGGGTCCCCGGCCTCGGCTGACCCGTACGACCGCCCGCCGCCGGGCCGCGCCCGTATCGGCGCGTCCCGGCGGCTTTCGCATGCGGGGGCGGCGAGCAGCCTGCCGGGTGCGTCAGAACCGGTCGTACAGCGAGCGCGCGACGTTCCCCAGATAGGGCCCCGTCATCGTCTCCGCGCTCGACGTCAATATCCCCAGCGAGATGTTGCTGACCAGGTATCTCTTGCCCTCGACCTCCGCGAACCAGCCCCCGCCGCTGGACCCGCCGGTCATCGTGCAGCCCATCCACAACATCGCCGGCTCCGGCCAGCCGGAGTTGCGGAAGTCCGTGGTCGGCGAGTGGCAGGTGTACAACTCGCTGCCGTCGTACGGCTCCTCGCCCGGATACCCGAACGAGTCCACGACCAGATTGCGCGGCGCGTTGAACATGATCTCGGCGCCGGCGCCCAACTCCTCCTCCAGCGACTGCCGGCCGGAGGGCGGCTGCACGGTGAACGCGCCGAAGTCGAAGGGCGAGGCAGCGCTGTCCCGCTCGGGGTCGGCGTCCTCGACCCACTGGTCGCTCACCTCGACCTGCCGGGCCGGCCAGCGGCCGTACGGCGCCTTCTCGGCGAGCGTGCGCCCGGCTCCGTTGTAGCCCGGGATGAACGTCACGCGCTTGTAGAACGCCCCGTCCCGCCCGCCGTGCAGGCAGTGCGCCGCGGTCCACACCATGTTGCCGCTCGGATGGCTCACCACCGTGCCGCTGCACTCCGCGACGCCGCCCGGCACCTCGAAGAAGATCTTGCCGCGTATCGCGGTCTGCTCGTCGTACGGCGCCGCGACCGCCTCGGCGTCCACCGTGCGCGGCGGCCGGAAGTTCGGATTGGACGGCGCTTCGACGCCCTGCGGGCCGACCGGTTTCGCCTCGCCGAGCTTGCCCTCGTCGTCCCAGAAGTCGTTGGTGTCGTCGATCTCCTGCGAGGAGTACTCCTTGGACGACATCGCGGACGTCTTCGCCGCCTTCACGGCGAGCGTCCCGCTCAGGAACAGCCCCAGCAGCGTCACCACCACGCCGCCCACGACGGACAGCGTGATGATCCGGTTCCTGTGGTACGTCGGCCCCACCGGGCCTCCCCCCTCGCCTGCGCCGTCCGACCGTCCCCGGTCCGGACGCGGTCCGGACCCTGAACGGATGATAGGCGCTGGGCGGCCCTGGCGACCGGGCCCGGGTCACCTCTCCTTGGGGATGAAGACCCAGAGCGCGAGGTAGAGCAGGAACTGCGGGCCGGGCAGCAGGCAGGAGACCACGAAGGCGATGCGGACGGCCTTGGGCGTCCAGCCGAAGCGGTGGGCGATACCCGCGCAGACGCCGGCGATCATCCGGCCTTCGCGCGGCCGGGTCAATCGGGCGGGTTGCGTCATGGCGTACATGGCGGTCGGTTCCTCCTCGGGGGGTGCGTACCTCGCACCCTCCCTTTCGAAGGTACGCACGACCGCGGGGCATTTCGTCCTTCTCCCGGACCGGACGGACATGCTGCGCAGGGCGGAGGAACCGGCTCGCAGGCGTAGGGGTTTCCTCAGGGGCCGACCCTGAGGACGAGCCGCACGGTCGCGGCGGCGGCGGCCTACCTCGTCGCGGTGGGCGACGAGGATGCCGAGGCGGTCGGGCCGCCCTCCGCGCCGATGGGCCCGATGGGGCCGTCCTCGAACGCCGCGCAGGTCAGCGCCCGCCCCGGGCCGGTCCGCCCGGCCAGCAGCACCGACGCCGAGCTCCCCGCGTGTTCCAGCGTGCAGACCACCTGGCCCAGCGCGAGCGGGTCCAGGTCCGTAACCGAGGCCAGGTCGAGGCGGATCAGCACCGCCGGATCGTCGGTCACCGGCTCGGCGAGCCGTACGCCGCCCGTCGGCAGCCGCGTGGTCCAGCCCGCCGCCGCCTCCTCGGCGTTCGGTCCGCGGGCCAGTTCGCGCAACAGCCGGTCGATCAGCGACATGCGCAGGGGGTCGCCCGGCCCGGGCTGGCGCGTCGAGTTGTGCCCGGGCACCGGCAGGTCGACCGCGTCGCCGCGCAGCACCGGGGCCGGGCGCCCGTTGCGTACGAGATAGATGGAGTGCATGGCCAGCACCGGCGACGTCGCGGTGCCCTGCGGGCGCTTGGCGGGCTCGCCCGCGTTGATCGGCCCCTCGGTCTCACGGATCCCGCACGCGGCGAGCAGGGCCGTGGCGCCGAAGACGCCGAGCAGCGCGAGGGCGCGGCGCGGGCGTCCGCGCGTCGCCGAGCTCACCGGCCACCTCCGAGCCGCCGCGACGCGTCGGATCCGGAGGCCGCGTCGGCCCCGTCCTCCATGTCGTCGTCGGCCGGCGGTACGAGCGGCAGCCGCAGGCTGAACATCGCGCCGCCGCCCGGCACGTTGGACGCGGACGCGGTGCCGCCGTGGATCCGTGCGTTCTCCATCACGATGGACAGGCCGAGACCGCTGCCCTCGGAGCGCGCCCGCGAGCTGTCCGCCTTGTAGAACCGGTCGAACACGTGGGGCAGGACCTCCTCGGGGATGCCGGGGCCGGTGTCGGACACGTCGATGACCAGGTCTTCGGTGCCCTCCACGGCGAGCATGCCGGGCACGTGCGAGCGCGGCTCGCGGCGGATCTCGACCGTCACCGGCGAACCTCCGTGCCGCAGCGCGTTTCCGACCAGGTTGGAGACCATCACGTCCAGGCGCCGCGCGTCCACCCGCGCGATGATGCCGCGTGCCGAACGCAGGTCGACGGCGTCCATCCAGGCCCGCGCGTCGAGGCACGCGGTGACCAGGTCGGCGATGTCGACGTCGTCCAGTACCAGGGCCGCCGTGCCCGCGTCGAAGCGCGAGACCTCCATCAGGTCCTCGACCAGCGTGGCGAGCCGGTCGATCTCCGCGACGACCAGGCGGGCCGCGGGGGCGCCCTGCTCGCCGAGGCTGTCCGCCTCCTCCTCCAGCAGCTCGCTGACCGCGGTCATCGCGGCCAGCGGTGTGCGCAGTTCGTGCGACACGTCGGCGACGAACCGCCGCGACGACGCCTCCAGCGCCCGCAGTTCCGTGACGCTTCGCTCCAGCTTCTCGGCCGCGTCGTTGAAGGTCCGTGCCAGGTCCGCGAGTTCGTCGGAGCCCCGGACGTCCAACCGGGTGTCCAGCTTGCCGGCGCCCAACTGCCGTGCGGCGTCCCCGAGTCGGCGTACCGGACGCAGCACGTGTCGGGCGCCGACAAGGGCGAGCACCGCCGCCGCACCGAGTGCGAGCACCGCGCCGGTCGTCAAGTAGCGGGCCAGGGACGTCAGATCGGTCTGCTCGGCGCGCAGCGACTGGAACATGTAGCCGGTCGGGCCGTCCGCCTGTCCCGGGGACGAGGCGACGACCTTCGTCCCGCAGATCAGGTACGGCTGGCCGTTTATGTTCACCCGCTTGAAGTACATGTGGTACTTGAGCTGGTCGTCCGTCTCGTTGACCACCCGCCGCAGGTCCTCGGGCACGTCGTCGAGCGTGAACTCGCCGCCGCCGGGCGCCGAGACGAGGTTGTCCTTGCCGACCAGCACGACCTGGTAGCCGAAGCTGGTGCTCTTGAGCTGGAGCGCCGCGGCGTTCAACTGCTCCTGCGTGGGATCGGCCGGCAGGTTCGCCGAGACCCGGCCGAGGCCGTCGCGGAACTCCTTGATGACGGAGTCCTGCGCGCGCTGGAGGACCGCGTTGCGGGTCAGCCAGTAGGCGATCCCGGAGGCCGCGACCGCCGAGATGAGGGCGACGATCGCGAACACCGCGAGGATGCGCACCCGCAGCGAGCTCAGGCGCAGCGCGTGGCCGAGCCGCGCGAGCACCGGGCGGCGCGAGCGGGGACGGGCGGCGGACTGCTTCCGCGTACGGGTGAACCGGCCGGTCACGGCGGGTCGAGGCGGTAACCCACGCCCCGGACGGTGCGGATGAGCGTCGGCGCCGACGGCACCAACTCGACCTTGGCGCGCAGTCGTTGGACGCACGCGTCCACCAGCCGCGAGTCGCCGAGGTAGTCGTGCTCCCAGACCAGCCGCAGCAGTTGCTGCCGCGACAGCGCCTGGCCCGGGCGGCGGCTCAGCTCGACGAGCAGCCGCAGCTCGGTCGGGGTCAGCGACAACTCCTCGCCGCCCTTGGTCACGATCATCGCGTTGCGGTCGACCACCAGGTCGCCGAACACCGAAGCGTCCGAGACCTCGCGCTCGCCGCGGCGCAGCACCGCGCGGATGCGTGCGTCCAGGACGCGCGGCTGCACCGGCTTGACCACGTAGTCGTCCGCACCGGACTCCAGGCCGACGACGACGTCGATGTCGTCGTTGCGGGCGGTCAGCAGGATGATCGGCAGCGAGTCGGTGCGGCGGATCCGCCGGCACACCTCGAAGCCGTCGATCCCGGGCAGCATCACATCCAGCACGATGAGGTCGGGGCGCTGCTCGCGCCACCGCTCCAGTCCGAGCTCGCCGGTGGCAGCGGTCACCACACGGTGACCCTGGCGGCCAAGCGCGAGTTCGAGGCCGGTGCGTACGGCCTCGTCGTCCTCGATCAGCAACAGGTAGGGCACGCGAGCCATTGTGTCTGACGTCACGGGTGGGAAGAACACGGGTCCGCGTTCCGCGGTTCTCCGGCCCCCGGCCCTGTTGCATACCTGTGACACGAGGCGGACGGTCCGATGAAGCCCGACCAGCAGAGTTGTGGTCGTGAACGAAGCTCGCGTTGAAGCAGGCTCTGGGGGAGGAACCATGCAGTCACAGCTCATCGACCGCCACGAGAACCGCCGCACGGTCGTCGCGCTCGCCGCGGTCCCGAGTGTCGGCACCTCGGCCTCGCGCGCCGCGGTCCAGGACACCGGTTGCGTCGACGACGACTTCACGGCGTACGTGCGGGAGCGCCGCTCGGCGCTGTTCGCCACCGCGTACCACCTCACCGGGGACCGCAACGAGGCCGAGGACCTGTTGCAGAGCGCCCTGATGAGCACCTACCAGGCGTGGGGCCGCATCCAGGACAAGGCCGCGCTCGGCGGCTACCTGCGCCGCACGATGACCAACCTGCACATATCGGCATGGCGGCGCCGCCGCATCGGCGAGTACCCCACCGAGGAGATGCCCGAGCGCCCCGACGGCTCGGACTCGATGGGCGACACCGAGCTGCGCGCCGTTCTGTGGTCGGCCCTGGCCAAGCTGCCGGAGCCGCAGCGCACGATGCTCGTGCTGCGCTACTACGAGGGCCGGACCGACCCCGAGGTCGCCGAGGTGCTCGGGGTCAGCGTCGGCACCGTCAAGAGCAGCATCTGGCGCGCGCTGCGCCGACTGCGCGAGGACGAGGCGCTGAGCTTCGGCGCGGACGAGGCGTTCGCGGAGCTGGTCGCCTGAACCGCGGCCGATGAGGCACCCCGCCAATGCGGCGGGTACTGCGCGACGTCGAGTGTTCACACTGGTCCGGGGGGGCTTGGTGGGGACCTGGAGTCCCGGGTGTGGTCCGATCGCCGGACCGGCCCGGGGCTTCGTCGTTTCCGGGTGGCCCCGGAGGCGTCCGCCGCCGGGGTGTGCTGTCACGCGGTTGAGGACGGCACAGTCGCCGGTTCGGTTCCGACGGGTGTCACGTTGCCCGGGCGCCGACAATTTCGCTACCTTGCGTGTTTGATCGGGCGCACTCCGTGGTCGGTCGCGGTCGGCGAGATGCCGGCTGGTCGTGTCGTACGGAAGGACCTGCCATGGCTTCGGCAATGCGCACCGTGATGGCCGCCTCGATCGGCGCCGCGGTGGCCCTGGGCGTCGCCGCCCCGGCCGCGACCGCCGCCCCCAAGGCCCCCGGCCCCACCCGCCTGGAACCCGCCCTGGACGCGGCCGTCCCCGCGGCTGTCGACCCGGTGTCGAATATCGCCCTGAACCCGCTCGCGGGCACCGGCGTCAACCCCCTCGACAACTCCGTCGGCACCACGGTCGGCGACCTCCCCCTGAGCACCGCCATGGTCACCGGCCAGGTCGCCGACGGCACCAACTTGCAGGAGATCGTGAAGGGCCTGACGGGCTGATTCGGGGCTCGGCCGCGTCGCCGCGCCGCCTCCGGACCCGCGAACGGCGCAGATCGAGGGGTGCGCGCCGCGCGCGGGTCCGGCTGTCGGACGCGTGTTCGGACGGGCTGGTGCCGAGCCGGACCCGCAGGAGTGGCCCCGTGACTTCGGGGTTCCGCCGCTCGTTGGCGGAACAAGGGAGCCCCACCGCGCACCCGCCCCACCGCGCACCGGCCCCACCGCGCACCGGCCCCACCGCGCACCGGCCCCACCGCGCACCGGCCCCACCGCGCACCGGCCCCACCACGCACCCGCCCCACCACGCACCCGCCCCACCACGCACCAGCCCGGCGCTTCGCGGTCAGTTCCCGGTGGGGTGCCAGACGGTGCGGGTTTCCGTGAAGGCGAGCATGCGGCCCACGCCGGGGTCCGCCGACCAGTCCGGTTCCCTGGCCTCGGGGCGCAGTACGCGCTTGAGGTTGTCGGCGGCGGCGATCTCCAGGTCGCGGACCGAGGCGACCCCGGCGTTGTGCGCCGCGCCCGCGAGGTCGATCGCGTTGACGTCCTGGTGCGCCGCGAGCCACGGGGCGACCTCGGCGAGCGGGCCGCTCAGCAGGTTGACCACCCCGGCCGGGACGTCGGAGACGCCCAGGACCTCGGCGAAGGCCAGCGCCGGCAGCGGCGCCTTCTCGGCGGCCAGCACGACCGCGGTGTTTCCGGTCGCGACCACCGGCGCGACCACGCTGGTGAGGCCCAGCAGCGAGGACTTCTGCGGAGCGAGCACGGCGACGACGCCGGTCGGCTCGGGGGCCGACCAGTTCGCGTACGGCCCGGCCACCGGGTTCGCGCCGCCCGCGACCTGCGCGAGCTTGTCGGTCCATCCGGCGTACCAGACCCAGCGGTCCACCGACGCGTCGACCAACGCGAGCGCCTTGTTGCGGCCCACGCCCTCGGCGGCGGCGACCTCGCCCGCGAACTCCTCGCGGCGGGCCTCCAGCATCTCGGCGACGCGGTAGAGGACCTGACCGCGGTTGTACGCCGTCGCGCCCGCCCAGCCGCCGAACGCCTTGCGCGCGGCGACGACGGCGTCGCGGGCGTCCTTGCGGGTGCCGCGCGGGGCGTTCGCCAGCGGGCGGTCCTTCGTGTCGGTCACCGCGTACACCCGCCCGCTCTCGGACCGGGGGAACTTGCCCCCGATGTACAGCTTGTAGGTCTTGTTGACCGCGAGCCGGGCGGTGCCAGATGCGCGCAACATTTCCTTGGACATCGCAGCTTTTGACATCGCAGCCTTAGTCATCGAGGTAAGCCTCCAGGCCGTGGCGGCCGCCCTCGCGGCCGAACCCGGACTCCTTGAACCCGCCGAACGGCGACGCCGGGTCGAAGCGGTTGAACGTGTTGGTCCAGACCACGCCCGCGCGCAGCCGCTGCGCGGTCCACAGGGCCTTGGCGCCCTTCTCCGTCCACACGCCCGCCGAGAGGCCGTACGGCGTGTTGTTCGCCTTCTCCACCGCCTCGGCCGGGGTGCGGAAGGTCAGCACCGACAGGACCGGCCCGAAGATCTCCTCGCGCGCGATGCGGTGCGCCTGCGTCACGCCGGTGAACACGGTCGGCGGGAACCAGAAGCCCTTCGCCGGGATCTCGCACGGCGCGGTCCAGCGCTCCGCGCCCTCGTCGTCGCCGGACGCGGCCAGCGTCCTGATGCGGTCGAGCTGCGCGGCCGAGTTGATCGCGCCGACGTCGGTGTTCTTGTCCAGCGGGTCGCCGAGGCGCAGACTGCCCAGGCGGCGCGTCAGCATCGCCAGCACCTCGTCGGCCACGGACTCCTGGACCAGCAGCCGCGACCCGGCGCAACAGACCTGGCCCTGGTTGAAGAAGATGCCGTTGACGATGCCCTCGATCGCGGAGTCGAGCGCGGCGTCGTCGTAGACGATGTTCGCGGCTTTGCCGCCCAGTTCGAGGGTCAGCTTCTTGCCGGTCCCGGCGACCGTGCGGATGATCTCCTTGCCGACCGGGGTCGAGCCGGTGAAGGCGATCTTGTCGACGTCCGGGTGCGCGACGACCGCGCGGCCGGTGGCGCCGGCGCCGGTGACGATGTTGACGACCCCCGGCGGCAGCCCGGCCTCGACGCAGATCTCCGCGAACCGCAGCGCGGTCAGCGGCGTGGTCTCGGCGGGCTTGAGGACGACCGTGTTGCCCGCGGCGAGCGCCGGGGCGATCTTCCAGGCCAGCATCAGCAGCGGGAAGTTCCACGGGATGACCTGCCCGGCGACGCCGAGCGGGCGCGGGTTGGGGCCGCGGCCCGCGTACGCGAGCTTGTCGGCCCACCCGGCGTAGTGGAAGAAGTGCGCCGCGACGAGCGGGACGTCGACGTCGCGCGACTCGCGGATCGGCTTGCCGTTGTCCAGCGTCTCCAGGACCGCGAGTTCGCGACCGTGCTCCTGGACCAGGCGCGCGATGCGGAACAGGTACTTGGCGCGCTCGGCGCCGGGCAGCGCGGACCAGGACCTGAACGCCTTGCGGGCCGCCTTGACCGCGCGGTCGACGTCCGCCTCGCCGCCGACCGCGACCTCGGCCAGGACCTCTTCGGTGGCCGGGTTGACGGTCTTGAGCACGCCGCCGTCCGCGGCCTCGCTGAACTTGCCGTCGATGAACAGGCCGTACGACGCCGCGATGTCGACGGCGGAGCGGGACTCGGGCGCCGGGGCGTACTCGAACGCCTTGCCCGGAGTGGAAGCGTTTGCGGTCACGGGTCAGTCCACCGTCACGTAGTCGGGGCCGGAGTAGCGGCCGGTCGCCAGCTTGTGACGCTGCATCAGCAGGTCGTTGAGCAGGCTGGAGGCGCCGAGGCGGAACCAGTCGGGGGTCAGCCAGTCCGGGCCCGCGGTCTCGTTGACCAGGACGAGGTACTTGACCGCGTCCTTGGTCGTCCGGATGCCGCCGGCCGGCTTGACGCCGATCTGGCGCCCGGTCGCGGCGCGGAAGTCGCGTACCGCCTCCAGCATCACGAGTGTCACGGGAAGCGTCGCGTTGGTGGCGACCTTGCCCGTCGAGGTCTTGATGAAGTCGGCGCCGGCCAGCATGGCGAGCCACGACGCGCGGCGCACGTTGTCGTACGTCGACAGCTCGCCCGTCTCCAGGATCACCTTCAGGTGCGCGTCGCCACAAGCCGCCTTGACGGCGACGATCTCGTCGAACACCTGCTGGTAGCGCCCGGACAGGAAGGCGCCCCGGTCGATGACCATGTCGATCTCGTCGGCGCCCGCGCGGACCGCCTCGGCGACGTCGGAGAGCTTGACGTCCAGTGCGGCGCGGCCCGACGGGAACGCGGTGGCCACGGACGCGACCTTGACCGGCGCGGCACCGAGGGCCTTCTTGGCCTCGGCGACCAGGTCCGGGTAGACGCAGATGGCGGCGGGCCGCGGCGCGTCGGGGGCACCGGGGTCGGGGTGGAGGGCCTTGGCGCACAGCGCCCGGACCTTGCCGGGGGTGTCGGCACCCTCCAGGGTGGTCAGGTCGATCATCGAGATGGCGAGGTCGATCGCGAACGCCTTGGCGTCCTTCTTGATCGAACGCGTCCCGAGCATCGCGGCCCGGGACTCGGCCCCGACCTTGTCGATGCCGGGAAGCCCGTGGAGGAACCGGGCGAGGGCCGCCTCGGAGGACGTCACCTCGGCCGGGTCGGCTGGGAAGGCAGACAGCATGGTCACCAGATGAGCATATCTACACGCGTAGCTCCCTGCCAGGGGGCCTGGTCAGCGGAACGTTTCGCCCCGGCGCCGCACGGCATCCCGCCCGGGTCGCCCGGCCTGCCGTTTCGAAGCCGCGCGCGCGTGGGGCACAATCCCGAGTCATGAACACCGATGAGGGCGTCACCACATACCGGTCCAAGCCGGCCGTCTTCACGGGCGTCGCGCTGCTCGCCGCCGGGCTGTGGCTGGCCGTCGACAGCATGGTCCGCGGCGACGGCAAGGACACCGTCACCGTCGTGGGCGCGGTGCTCGCGGTGGGCGCGGTGGTCGTCGCGCTGACCCTGCGCGCGGCGGTGTTCGCGGGACCGGAGATGCTGCGCATCCGCAACCCGTTCCGCACGATCGAGATCCCGTGGGGCGCCGTGCAGGAGGTCCGTGCGGAGTACTCGCTGGAGGTACGCGCCGACGACCGCAAGTTCCACATCTGGTCGATCCCGGTCTCGCTGCGCGAGCGCAAGCGGGCGATGCGGATGAACTCGCGGGCGACCGCGGAGAATCCGTACAGCGCCCACCACCGCGACATCGCGCAGGCCGCCCTCGCCGACCACGCGGTGGCCGACTTCCGCGGCATGGCCGAGCAACTGGGCAAGGAGTCGACCGGCCCGGTCAAGGTCGTTTGGTCCTGGGAGATCCTCGGCGCGCTGGCGGTGGGCATCGCGCTCGCGGCGATCGGGTGGTCGATGTAGCGGTCGACGCGACGGTCGCTCGGGGCCGGCTCGCTCAGGGCGGGCTCGCTCGCTCGCTCGGGCTGGCTCAGGCCGACAGCTTCAGCCGGCTCGCTCAGGTGGGCGGCGAGGCGCCCGGGGCCGTCACCAGGCAGTTGATGGTCAGGTGCCGGAACGTCGCGCTCAACTGGCCGGTCTCCGGGGCGTTGAGGACGGTCATCCCCGCACGGGCGTTTCCCGAGGGGAACGGCGCCGCGCCCGGCAGGTCCTTCCACGGCTCGGATTCCGCGGCCCGCCACTGCGCGGTGACCTGGCCGCCCGTGCGTTCCAGGCGCAGCGAGACCGTGTCGGCCGTGGTCCGCACCTTGGCCTGCGGTTCACCGCCGTACGGCGTGGTCAGTTTGTGGTGCTCGGAGTTCGTGAAGTACTCGAAGGCGATGGCGTCGATGTCGCCGTAGCCGCGCTCCAGGCGCACGTAGTTGTGCTCGTCGGCGAACAGCAGCAGTCCCGCCGCCTGGTAGCCGACGCGCGGATCTACCGACACGCGCGTCTCGACCGTGAGATCGCCGTTGACCTGGGCGCTCGCGAAGGGGGCGGTCACCTTGCCCTGGAAGTCCACGCGTACGTCCGACTCCGGTCCCGCGGTGATCACATAGCCCGCCGCCGTCTGCTCCGGCTCGATCCCGTCCGTCGGCGTGCTGATCTGCGGGTACACCGTGGTCCCGGTGAAGTTCGCGGCCACCGCGCCGCAATTGGCGGGCGAGGCGGGGGTGTTGGCGCCGGGAGTACCGCCAGAGGGGGTTCCCGGGGGACCGGCCGAGGAGCTGTCCTTGGGGTCCTTGTCGTCGTCGAGCAGCCGCGGGGTGATGACGGCGGCGGCCACGGCCAGCGCGGCGACCGCGACGACCGCGACGACGGCGCGGCGCTTGCGGTTGCGGTCGGGGGAACCGGTGGTGCCGCCGGACGCGCCGTGCGGCGGCCCGAGCGACGGCGTGTGTCCGCGGTAGGTCGTGGAGGAGGAGGCCGGGGACGCGGGGGTGACGCGCGGGGCCGGGGGTGGTGCCGACTGGGGCGCGGTCACCTGGGACGGGACGGCCTGACCGGGGGACTGCCGTACGGGCGGCGGTCGTTCGGGAGCCGGCTCGGGCCGGATGGGCTCGTGCGGGACGGGCCGCGGCGCAGGGGGCGCGGGCGCGGCGGACCGCGGATGCTCGACGACCGTCTCCGCCGCCGGGCGTACGAGGGGGTCCTCGGCCAGCAGCGCCGCCGAGCGCGCGAGGACCAGTTCGGTCACCGGGCGCGGCAGCCACGCCCCTGCCCGGGCGTCCGGGCCCGACTCCGCGAGCCGGTCCAGGATCTGCCCCGGCGTGGGCCGGTCGGCGGGCTCCTTGGCGAGCATCGCGGCGACGAGCGGCCGGAAGGGCTCGGGGACCCCGGACACGTCCGGCTCGCCGTACAGGACCTTGAACAGCAGCTCGGTGAACACGCCCTCGCCGAAAGGCGATTGGCCGGTCGCCGCGTAGGTGAGCACCGAGCCGAGGGCGAACACGTCGGTGCCGGGGCCGATCGCGCCGCTCCCGGCCTGCTCAGGCGCGAGGAAGCCGGGGGAGCCGACCAGGAAGCCGGTGCGCGTGATGGTCCCGCCCTCCAGCGCGCGGGCGATGCCGAAGTCGATCAGGCGCGGTCCGTCGGCCGCGAGCATGACGTTGGCGGGCTTGAGGTCGCGGTGCACGAGCCCGGCGGCGTGCACGGCGGCCAGCGCCTCGGCGAGTCCGCCGGCGAGCTGCCGCAGCGAGCCGGGCAGCGGACCGAAGCGCGTCACCGCGTCGTTGAGCGCGACCCCGGCGACGTAGCCGGTGGCCAGCCAGGGCGGATCGCCCTGCGGATCGGCGTCCAGCACCGGCGCGGTGAACACGCCGCTGACCGACCGCGCCGCCGCCACCTCGCGCGCGAACCGCACGCGGAAGTCGGGATCGTCGGCGAAGTCCGACCGGATGACCTTGAACGCGACCGGCCGCCCACCGGGCGAACGTGCGAGATAGACGCGGCCCATGCCCCCGGCGCCGAGCCGGGCGAGCATGCGGTAGCCCGCGATGACCGACGGATCCTCAGAACGCAGTGCTTCCACGGTTGTCCCTCCCCGCAACCACGGTAGAGCGAGGGGAACGGTTCAGGGAGGTGATCGTGACGCGTGTGTGACCGGGAGGCGGAGGAAGAGGGAAGTCCGCCCGCAGCCTCGCTCACATGCCGAGTGCCGCCGCCAGGTCCTGCCTGAGCTCCCGCAACGTCGTCGCGGCGACCGTGTGGGCCTCCGCGACCTGGCTGCGCACCGGGACGACGACCTGGAGGTAGCCCTTGAGCTTGGGTTCGGTACCGCTCGGGCGCACCACGATGCGGGCCGAGGCCACGTCGTCGGCGCCCGCGAGGGTGTACCGCAGGCCGTCGGTGGGCGGCAGGTCCGGCGAGCCCGCGGCGAGGTCGTCGACGCGCGCGACGGCGAGGCCCCCGAGGGACGTCGGCGGGGTGGCGCGCAGCCGGGTCATGCCCTCGGCGATCCGGTCGAGGCGATCCACCCGGACGGAGTACTGGTCGGTGGCGTGCAGGCCGTACTCGACCGCGATGCCGTCCAGGAGGTCGAGCAGCGTGCGGCCGTCCCGCTTGGCGGCAGCGGCCAGTTCGGCGACGGCGAGCGCGGCGGTGACGCCGTCCTTGTCCCGTACGCCTCCCGGGTCGACGCAGTAGCCCAGCGCCTCTTCGTACCCGAACGTCAGCCCCGGAACGCGCGCGAGCCACTTGAAGCCGGTCAGCGTCTCGACGTACTCCAGTCCGTATCGGGCCGCGACCGGGCCGAGCAGCGAGGAGGACACGATCGTCGTCGCGAGCACCCCCGGGCCGGACGCCTCGGCGGCCCGACGGGCGAGTTCGACGCCCAGCAGCGCGCCCACCTCGTCGCCGCGCAGCATGCGCCACCCGCCGCGCGCCGCCCGGTCCGGGACCGCCACCGCGCAGCGGTCCGCGTCCGGGTCGTTGGCGATGACCAGGTCCGCGTCGGCCGCCGCGGCGGTCTCGAACGCCAGGTCCATCGCGCCCGGCTCCTCGGGGTTCGGGAACGCGACGGTCGGGAAGTCCGGGTCCGGCTCGGCCTGCGCGGCCACCACGGTCGCGGCCGGGAAGCCGGCGCGCTCGAACGCGCTCAGCATCACCGCGCCGCCGACGCCGTGCATGGCGGTGTGCACGATCCGCACATCGCGCGGCCCGTCCGGACGCACGACGGTGACGGCGCGGTCGAGGTACGCGTCGAGCAGCGCCTCGCCCAGCACCTCCCACCCGCCGTCCGCCGTCGGCACGTCCGCGAGTCGGCCGACCGCGCCGATCGCCGCCGCGATCTCGACATCGGCGGGCGGCACGATCTGCGAGCCGTCGCCGAGGTAGACCTTGTAGCCGTTGTCGCGCGGCGGGTTGTGGCTGGCCGTGACCATCACGCCCGCCGCACAGCCCAGATGGCGGACGGCGAACGCCAGCACCGGGGTCGGCAGCGGGCGCGGCAACAGCAGCGCGTGCAGCCCGGCCGCCTCCATCACGGCGGCGGTGTCGCGCGCGAACACGTCCGACTTGTGGCGGGCGTCGAAGCCGATGACCACTGTGCGCCGCCCGGCCGCGTCCCGCTCCGGACCCGACGGCGTGCCCGAAGCCGCCTCGGACACACCGGAGTCCGTCGCGGCGGAAGCGGGCGCGGAGGCATCCGCCGCGCCCGTGTTGAGGTACGCCGCCAGCCCGGCCGCCGCGCGGATCACCACCGCACGGTTCATGCGGTTCGGCCCCGCGCCCAGTTCGCCGCGCAGCCCGGCGGTGCCGAATTGCAGCAGCCCCGCGAACCGGTCCTCCAGTGCCGCACGGTCGTCGGCGTCGAGCAGCGCCCGCAACTCGGCCCGGGTGTCCGGGTCGGGGTCCTCGGCCAGCCACGCGCGGGCGGTCTCGACGACGTCACTCAAGGCGGTCTCCTCATGAGCGGAACGGGCGGGAACGGGCGGTCGCAACGGGCACACCCTCGCCTGCGACTCGGGGCGTACGGTCCGCGGCGGCGGACGACCGGCCGTCAGATCCGGGGCAGGACCTCGGCGAGGAGGTGCCCCATGCGCACCGCCGACGCGCGTCCGGCCTCCAGGACCTCTTCGTGGTTGAGCGGTTCGCCCGTCATGCCCGCGGCGAGGTTGGTGACCAGCGAGATGCCGAGCACCTCGGCCCCGGCCTCGCGGGCGGCGATCGCCTCAAGCGTGGTGGACATGCCCACCAGGTGCCCGCCGATCGCGCGGACCATGCCGATCTCCGCCGGGGTCTCGTAGTGGGGGCCGGGGAACTGGACGTACACGCCCTCTTCGAGGCTCGGTTCGACCTCGCGGCACAGGTCGCGCAGGCGCGGCGAGTACAGGTCCGTCAGGTCGACGAAGTTCGCGCCGACGATGGGCGACGTCGCGGTGAGGTTGATGTGGTCCGAGATCAGCACGGGCTGCCCGGGGGCGAACGACGGGCGCAGCCCGCCGCAGCCGTTGGTCAGGACGACCGTCTTGCAGCCCGCCGCGACGGCGGTGCGGACGCCGTGCACGACCGCGGCGACACCGCGGCCCTCGTACAGGTGGGTGCGGCCGAGGAACACCAGCGCGCGGCGGTTCCCCACGGTGATCGAGCGGATCTTGCCGGCGTGGCCCTCGACCGCCGGCGGGGGGAAGCCGGGCAGGTCGGTGACCGCGAACTCGTGGTCCGGAGTCCCCAGCATGTCGGCGGCGGGCACCCAGCCGGAGCCCATGACCAGCGCGATGTCGTGGGTCGCCGCGCCGGTGATCTCCTGGAGCCGCTGGGCTGCCGCGCTGGCCGCGGCGGTCGGGTCGGTGCTGACGGAAGCGTTCACACGGTGAGCGTAAATGGTGGTGGGGCGATCGTCGCGCTTGGGGTCTATGCGCGTAGAGATCGTGTCGCAATCGATGCCGAGAACGGTTGGCGCCGAGGTGCGGGAAGCCGCGCGGGCGACGTCGCCGGTACGGCGGGCAGCATCACCCGGACGGGCGACGGCCGCGGCACCGCGGTCGGGACGACGGCCGGGAGGTCTGATCGGGTGGGTGCCCGGGGGTTTGCCCGAACACCCGCCCCGAGGTCACGGCCCGACGGACAGGCACGGCCTGGTCCGCAGCTCCTTGACGTAGTCGTCGGGCGCGCCCGCGGACTCGGCGGCGTCCGCCACCATGCCGAGGTAGCGCGCGGAGGGGAGGCCGCCCTCGTAGTCGTTGAGGACGTACAGCCAGGCCAGCTCCTCGCCGAACAGCGTCTCGACGCGCACCTTGACCTTGCGGTAGAGGCCGAGCGACTCGCCCTCCCAGCGGTCGAGGTCCACCTCGTCCGAGTCGGTCAGGTCGTACAGCGCGACGAAGACCTGCGAGATTTCGTCCTCGACCACGGTGGCAAGGGAGCCCTCCCACCCCAACTGCTCGCCGCCGAAGGTCAGCCGCCATCCCGGCAGCCAGCCGGTGACGCGGAGCGGGGAGTGGGGAGCGCGCCGTGCCATCTGCCGCGCGTCGAGGTTGCTGGCGTACGCGGCGTAGAGGGGCATGGGACCGCATCCTACGCGGCGCCCGGTGATGCGGAAGAATGACACCCGTGACTCGCATCGTGATCGTTGGTGGCGGCCCCGGAGGGTACGAAGCCGCGCTTGTCGCGGCCCAGCTCGGAGCCGAGGTGACCGTCGTGGAACGCGAAGGCGTGGGCGGCGCGGCGGTCCTCACGGACTGCGTGCCGTCCAAGACGCTGATCGCGACCGCCGAGGTGATGACCAACTTCGCCGACTCGCACCAGGAGCTCGGCATCTACGTGGACGACGGCACCCCGGGCACGCTGGACCGCCCGATCGTCGGCGTCGACCTGGACGTGGTCAACAAGCGCGTGCTCGAACTCGCGCAGGCCCAGTCGGTCGACATCGCCAACGGGCTGCGCCGCGCCGGGGTCGAGGTGCTGCGCGGCACCGGGCGGCTGGACGGGCCGCGCCGTGTCGTCGCCGGGCTCGACGACGGGACCGAGCAGTCGCTGGACGCCGACGCGATCCTCGTCTCGACCGGCGCCACGCCGCGCGTGCTGCCGGGTGCGGAGCCGGACGGCGAGCGCATCCTGGACTGGAAGCAGGTGTACGGCCTCAGCGAGCTGCCGCGCGAGCTGATCGTGGTCGGCTCGGGTGTCACCGGCGCCGAGTTCGCCGGCGCGTACCAGGCCCTGGGCTCGAAGGTCACGCTGGTCTCCAGCCGCGACCGGGTGCTGCCGGGCGAGGACTCGGACGCCGCCGAGGTCCTGGAGGGGGTCTTCAAGCGGCGCGGCATGCGGGTCATGTCGCGTTCGCGCGCGGAGAGCGTCGAACGCCTCGGTGACAGCGTCATCGTGCGGCTCCAGGACGGCCAGACGCTGGAGGGCAGCCACTGCCTGATGGCGGTCGGCGCGGTGCCCAACACCGCGGACATGGGGCTGGAGCAGGCGGGCGTGTACCTGAAGGACAGCGGGCACGTGCGCGTGGACCGCGTCTCGCGTACGACCGCCGCCGGCGTCTACGCGGCGGGCGACTGCACCGGCGTGTTCGCCCTCGCCTCGGTGGCCGCCATGCAGGGCCGCATCGCGATGTACCACATGCTCGGCGACGCGGTCTCGCCGCTGGACCTCAAGGCGGTCGCGTCCAACGTCTTCACCGACCCGGAGATCGCCACCTGCGGCTACTCGCAGGCCGCGATCGACGCCGGCGAGATCGACGCGCACGTCGTCAAGCTGCCGCTGTCCCGCAACCCGCGCGCGAAGATGCAGGGCATTCACGACGGGTTCGTGAAGCTGTTCTGCCGTCCGGGCACCGGCATTGTGGTCGGCGGCGTGGTGGTCGCGCCGCGGGCGAGCGAGCTGATCCACGCGGTGTCGCTCGCCGTCGACCTGCATCTGACCGTCGATCAGATCTCCAGCGCGTTCACCGTGTACCCGTCGCTTTCGGGGTCGCTCGCGGAGGCGGCGCGCCGACTGCACCGGCGCGACCGGGCGTGACGTACGACCGCGTGTGACGCGCGGTGGTGTGTGACGTACGACAGGGCGTGACGCGCGACGGGGTGTGGCACGCGGGCGAGTTCGCGGTGCGGGCCGATGCGCTCGATCGGGTGGCTTTCCGTGAACCGGCGTTTCCGCGCTCGCCGAGCACGCATACTCGTCTGCGAGTGGTCAGGTGTCGCGCCCGGATGGGCACGACCTGACCCGACTGTGTCGCGCGTATGTCCTGACGGCGGGTCAGAAGTATTGCCCGCGGGCAAAATACGTATCGGCCGCAAGCGGTGTTCGGTGGATTGTCCCGTCACCGCCGCAGTTGCATGCCCTAAATGCCCCGGAGATTCACCATCTCGGTGAACAAGTTTGGGTAAGACCTGCAACCGGCTGAAAAGAGGTGGTCGGTCGCGTTACCTTCGTCACGTGTTCGCTGCAGAGCGTCGTCAGTTGATTCTGGAAATGGTGCGGGCCAACGGAGCGGTCTCCCTCAGGGAGCTCGCCCGGGTGGTCCAGACGTCCGAGGTGACAGTACGCCGGGACGTGCGTGCGCTGGAGGCCGAAGGGCTTCTCGATCGCAGGCACGGCGGTGCGGTACTGCCCGGAGGACTCGCGAGGGAGCCCAGCTACTCGCAGAAGACCCATCTCGCCGCCGCCGAGAAGGCCGCGATCGCCGATCTCGCCGTGTCGCTCGTCGACGAGGGAGACGCGATCGTCGTCGGCGCGGGAACCACGACCCAGGAGCTGGCCAGGAGACTGGCCCGCATCCCCGGCCTCACCGTCGTCACCAACTCGCTCCTGGTCGCCCAGGTGCTCGCGCACGCCAACCGCGTCGAGGTCGTGATGACCGGCGGGACGTTGCGCGGTTCGTCGTACGCCCTGGTCGGCAGCGGTGCCGAGCAGGCCCTGTCCGGGCTCCGCGTCCGCCGGGCCTTCGTGTCCGGCAACGGCCTCACGGCCGACCGCGGTCTGTCCACCCCCAACATGCTGTCCGCGAGCGTCGACCGTGCGCTCGTCCAGGCGGCACACGAAGTCGTCGTGCTGGTCGACCACACCAAGATGGGCGTCGACACGATGTTCCAGACCGTGGCCGCCGAGCGCATCACCCACCTGGTCACCGACGAGGACGCTCCCTCCGCGGAGTTGTCCGCGCTCTCCGAACTGGGCGCCCAGATCCACGTCGCGCAACTGCCGCAGCGCGCGGTGCCGGGGGCCCGCTCCGAGATCAACGGCGACCGGCTTCTCGGTGTGGACCACGCCGCGGCCGCCGCGGAGGCGCGCGACCGCCGTTCCTGACCCCGCTTCGCCGCTCCGCCGCTCCGCCCGTCGTCCGCCCGTCATCCGCGGCGGTCGCGCTCCGGTGCCGCGGCCGCGTCCCGCAGCCACGCCGCGAGTTCGGCGTAGTCCGCGGAGGAGAGCCCTTCGCCGGGATCGACGCGGTGCAGCAGCGCGTGCGTCCCGTGGTGCGCGGCGACCCACGCGGTGTCGACGCCGGTGATCTCGTCGTCGACCCAGGCGAAGGGGCGGTCCGACGCGTAGGCGACCAGGGCGCGGGTCTTCCAGTGCAGTCCCGTCCGCAGGTTGCGGTCGTCCGCGGGCGAGGCCACCGGCCACTCCACAACGGGCAGTTGGGGCAGGCCGAGGCGCGGGGCGAGGTAGGTATTGGCCTCGCCCTCCCAGGCCGTGGCCCAGACCAGGTCGCAGGCCAGCCCGGCGAGCTGCGGCCCGTGCGCGGGGTCGAGCCGGGGCAGGAACGGATGGTCGGCGACCTCGGGCGGCACGCCGGCCATGTCATACGTCGGATACGCGCCGGATGCCCGCCCGAACGGAATCAGCGGACCGTCGACGTCGAGGAAAAGCAGAGGCCGGAGCCCGGTGGAAGCTGCCATGTCGGCACGGTAGCGGGCCCCTTCGTACGGGAGGCACGGTAGCCGTCGCGTGCGTGGGCCCGGACGTCCCGACCCCGGATACACCGAGCCCCCGGCCGTGGGGCCGGGGGCTCGGCGCGCGAAGCGGTTCCGTCCGCGTCAGTCCTCGATCTCGTCAGCCCTCGATCGCGTCAGTCCTTGATCTCGCAGAGCACCGCGCCGCTGGTGACCGTGGCGCCCACCTCCGCGGCGAGGCCCTTGATCGTGCCGGAGCGGTGCGCGTTGAGGGGCTGCTCCATCTTCATCGCCTCCAGGACGATGATCAGGTCGCCCTCGGCGACCTCCTGGCCCTCCTCGACCGCGACCTTGACGATCGTGCCCTGCATCGGCGAGGCGAGGGCGTCGCCGCTCGCCGCCGCGCCGGCCTTCTTCGCGCCGCCGCGCTTCGGGGCCTTCTTCGCCGGACCGGCCGCGGCCGCGCCGGACGCGCCCAGGCCCGCCGGCAGCGTGACCTCGACGCGCTTGCCGTTGACCTCGACGACGACGGTCTCGCGCTCGCCCGCCTCCTCGCCCTCGGCGGCGCCGCCCGCGAACGGGGCGATCGTGTTGTCGAACTCGGTCTCGATCCACCGCGTGTGCACCGTGAACGGCGCGTCGCTGCCGTGCGTCTCCGGGGTGAAGGCCGGGTCCTCCATCACCACGCGGTGGAAGGTCAGCGCGGTCGCCATGCCGTCGACCTCGAACTCGGCGAGAGCGCGTACCGCGCGCTGGATCGCCTGCTGCCGGGACGCACCCGTGACGATCAGCTTGGCGAGCAGCGAGTCGAACGCCTGGCCGATGACCGAGCCCTGCTCGACGCCGGAGTCCAGGCGTACGCCGGGGCCGCTCGGCGGGTTCCACACGGTGACGGCGCCGGGCGCGGGCAGGAAGCCGCGGCCCGGGTCCTCGCCGTTGATGCGGAACTCGAAGGAGTGGCCGCGCAGCGGCGGGTCGTCGTACCCCAGCTCCTCGCCGTCCGCGATGCGGAACATCTCGCGGACCAGGTCGATGCCGGTGACCTCCTCGGTGACCGGGTGCTCGACCTGGAGGCGGGTGTTGACCTCCAGGAAGGAGATGGTGCCGTCCTGGCCGACCAGGAACTCGCAGGTGCCGGCGCCGACGTAGCCCGCCTCCTTGAGGATGGCCTTGGACGCGCGGTAGAGCTCGGCGTTCTGCTCGTCGGACAGGAAGGGCGCGGGGGCCTCCTCGACGAGCTTCTGGTGGCGGCGCTGGAGCGAGCAGTCGCGGGTGGAGACGACGACCACGTTGCCGTGCTTGTCGGCGAGACACTGCGTCTCGACGTGGCGCGGCTTGTCGAGGTAGCGCTCCACGAAGCACTCGCCGCGGCCGAAGGCGGTGACCGCCTCGCGCACCGCGGAGTCGTACAGCTCGGGGATCTCCTCCAGGGTGCGGGCCACCTTGAGGCCGCGGCCACCGCCGCCGAAGGCCGCCTTGATCGCGATCGGCAGGCCGTTGGCCTCGGCGAACTCGACGACCTCCGCGGAGCCGGAGACCGGGTCGGGGGTGCCGGCCACCAGCGGCGCGCCGGCCCGCTGCGCGATGTGCCGGGCGGCGACCTTGTCACCGAGGTCGCGGATCGCCTGCGGGGGCGGGCCGATCCAGATGAGCCCGGCGTCCATGACGGCCTGGGCGAATTCGGCGTTCTCCGACAGGAAGCCGTAGCCCGGGTGCACGGCGTCGGCACCGGAGTCGGCGGCGGCCTTGAGCACCTTGGCGACGTCCAGGTAGCTCTCCGCCGGCGTGTTGCCGCCGAGGGCGTGGGCCTCGTCGGCTACCCGCACGTGCACGGCGTCGCGGTCCGGGTCCGCGTAGACGGCGACACTGGCGATGCCGGCGTCCTTGCAGGCACGGGCGACGCGGACGGCGATCTCCCCGCGATTGGCGATCAGCACCTTGCGCACGATCTGGCTCCCTCCTAGAACTGGGCAGAGTCTAGGGAGTGGCACACGAACATGCTGTGCCGCCCCACCCCGTCACAGGTCGGCGCCCCGGTCGACCTGACTGGTGACGGGACTTCGGCGGCGCTGCCGATGCGTCAAAAGTACTCCGGGCCTTCCGCCCCCCGGAACCGGGGGCCGGGTGTCCCGGGTGCGTCCGCCGTACGGCCCACCGCGGGCGCCGTCCGGCCCTTCCGCCGTCCGTCGGGCCCTTCGGCTGGCCGTCGGGCCCGCCCGCTGTCTGTCGGCTGGCCGTCGGGCCCGCCCGCTGTCTGTCGGCTGGCCGTCGGGCCCGTCCGTTGTCCGTCCCCTGTCCGTCCGCTGTCCAGAGGACGCAAAAAGTTGTTCGGCCGGGAACGCGCTGTTGATCTTCGGGCGTTAGCGTGGAGAACGAAATCACCCATAAGGGGAGTTCGCCATGGTTTCAGCCCTAGTTGCGCCCAAGATGATCGACATCATCCGCCGTTCCCTCCCCGAGCCGATGCGCTCCGACTTCGACGCCGACGTGCGCCGCACCGACACCTCCCGGCTCCAACCCGTCCTCCGCCTGTGGCGCGCCCGAGCCGCCGCCCGCAACGACCCGGACCGCATCCGCCGCCTCGAATCCGCCCTCCGCACCGACCCCCACTCCACGGCGGTCACCTGGACCGCCGACCCCCGTCCCTGACCACCCCGGCGGTGGAGCGCGAGATCACGGGCTGACGGTGGGCCGCACGCGAACAGGGCGGCTCCGCGGGGTGGAGCCGCCCTGCCGCGTTGCGCGGGTCAGCGGAAGATGCCGGTGTGGCCCAGGGAGTAGCGGCCGGGCTGGGGGTAGACGGCCAGGCCATGGGGGCCGCTGCCCACCTTGATGCGGGCGATGAGGTGGCCGTCGGTGGTGTCGATGGCGTAGACCTCGGAGTCGTAGCGGCCGGAGAGCCACAGGACCTTGCCGTCCGCCGAGACGCCGCCCATGTCGGGGGAGCCGCCGCCGGGGATGTGCCACTTGGTGTTGATGCGGCCGCCGTTCTCGCCGCCCGGGGTGAACTCCCAGAGGGTGATCGAGCCCTCGCCGCGGTTGGAGATGTACATGTACTTGGAGTCGCGGCTGATGTAGAGGCCGTGCGCGCCGCTGCCGGTCTTGACGAGCTTGGGCGTGGTGAAGGCGTCGCCGTCCAGGACCCATACGCCGTGGCTCATCATGTCGGCGATGTACCAGGTGCGGCCGTCGGGGGAGATCTTCACGTCCTGCGGCATGGTGTGGTGCCGCGGCAGCTTCTGGCGGCCGATGATCTCCATCTTCTCGGTGTCGACCTTGAGCAGCGTGCCGTCGAACTCGCAGGACACGATGAAGTAGCGGCCGTCCGGGGAGAAGTCGGCGTGGTTGACGCCGTCGCAGCCGACCGGGAGGTGCTTGACCGCCTTCATGGTGTGCGCGTCGCGGAAGACGAGCTCGTGGTCGGCGGAGGCCATGACGACGGCGTGCTTGCCGTCCGGGGTGAAGTAGAGGTTGTACGGGTCGTGCACGTCCACCGTCGGCCCGATCTTGCCGGTGGCCGGGTCGAGCGGCGTCAGGGTGTTGCCGAGGTCGTTGTTGACCCACAGCGTCTTCAGGTCCCACGAGGGCACCACGTGCTGCGGCTGGTCGCCGACCTTGATGGTCTCGATGACCTTGTACGTCGCGGGGTCGATGACGGAGACGGTGTCCGACTCGGTGTTGGGCACGTACACGCGGGACGGGAAGTCCTTCACCGCGTCCACCAGTTGGTTCGGACGGTCGGCCGCGTAGAGGTCGTTGGGGTCGAGCACCGGCGGCATTCCGGGGAGCGCGTTCGCGTTCGCGGCCACCCCGTGCGGCAGCGCGGGCTGCACGGTGGTGTCCTTCTGCTCGGGGGCGGGCGGCGGCGCGGAGGTGGCCGAGCGGGCCGCGGGCCGGCCTGACTCCTCGCTGGAGCACGCTGTGATGGTCATGAGGCCGCCCAGCGTGAACACGAGCGTACCTGCGGTGGTCATGGCAATGGCCAAGCGCGACATATGGGTACGAGACACCAGGTCAGCCTAGGTCGGCAGGCCCCAAAAGCCCCGTCGGCTTCACTCGAACGAGGTGCGCTCGGGCCGTATGGCGGGCGCCAGTTGGGCCGTCCCGGCGAATCGCCCCCGACACCCGCACGACGCACCGGGCGTCGGTTCGTTCCCGGAACCGTGTGGTTTGTCGCCGCCGCGTACCGCTTCCGCCGCGAACTTGTCGCCGAACGGTCCGCGGCGCCCTCCGCGTCCCTATCATCCGAATCATCAACTGCCGCGCGGGCGCGGGATTTCGGGATATTCCACCAGGGGTTGGGGGAGCGGCGATGGCCGTGGGCGGCGGATTGCTGCGCAGAACGTACGAAACCGGCGCGACGGTCGCGGAACGCACCGCGCGCAAGCCCGAGCCGTGGGGCGCCAGGGCGGCCGAGTGGATACCCGGCGTCCTGCTCGTGGTCATCGCCGTCAGCTCGGCGCTGATACTGCTCCGGACGGGCGCCTCCGTCGGCGGTCCGGAGGCCGTCGCGGCCCCGGACGCGGAGGGCTACGGCGCGGTGCCCGCGGACCCGGGTGCCGCCGCTACCGGATGGGACATCTGGGACCTCACCGCGGTCCTGCTCCCGTGGTCGATCCCGCTGGTGATCGGCGGGGTGGGACTCACCGACACCGCGTACGTGCACCGCCGCGGCGCGGTCGCGGGCGTCCTGCTGGTCGGCCTCGGCGGCGCCGCGCTGACCTCGCTGCTCGACCTCGTGGCGGCCGGCGAAGGCCAGCCGCCGCGCTGGCTGGGCGTCGTCTACCTGCTGCGCTTCGGCTTCGCGGTGCAGATCCTGGTCGGCGTGGTGCTGTGGATCCACCTCGCGCCGCCGCGCCACCGGGTGGCCCTCAACGCGGCCTTCGCCGCGACCCTGGCGGCCGCGCTGCCCATCCTGTTCAGCGTCGTCGGCGAGGACCTGCTCGACCCGCTGTGGAAGGCCGACGCGGTCTGGCAGACCTCCTTGCCGCTGGTCGGCTTCGTGCTGGTGCTGTTGCTCCTGCCGACCGGCATGGTGCTGGTACGTCCCGGCCAGGGCTGGCCGCGCGCCTCGCGCGGCGCCTTCCGCGGGGTCGTGCTGCTCGGCCTCGTCGGCGTGGCGGTCGCGGTCTGGACGCTCGTGGACGGCGACGACATCCCCGAGGCGGTCGCGCTGTGGCCGGTGGTCGCGCTGGCCGGATGCCTGGTCGCGGCCGGGCTGACGTACCGCGTCGACGGCATCCGCTCGGTCGCCGGGTCGCTGCTCGCGATGGCGGTCGGCATCGCGGCGCTGCCTGCCGCGCTCTTCGGCTTCGACCGCACGTCGTTCAACCCGGGGCTGGGCTTCGACGGCGCGGGCGAGTCCGTGCCGTGGCTCGTCGGCCTGGTCGCCGCGGGCGTGGCCGGTGCGGTGGCCGCACGGCTGACCGGCGCGTACGCGATCGGCCTGGCGGCGGTCGTGCTCGTCGCCGCCGAGTTCGCGGGAGCGGACACCGGGGAGACGCACATCCTGTTGGTGCGCTGCGCGGGGGCCTTCGCCCTCGGCGTGGTGATCGGCGGCCTGCGCCCCGAACCCGCGCTCGCGGCGCTGGGTCTGACGGCGGCGTGCGGGCCGGTCTGGCCGGACCTGCAAAGCGCGAGCACGCAGTACGAGTGGGTCGAGGTGCTGACCGAGCGTCCCGGGGGCGTCCCGGTGCCGCTGCTGATCCTGGCCGGTCTGGCGGTTCCGCTCAGCATCTGGGCGGCGCTGCGCAGCCCCGCGCCGGGGACGGGCGGTCCGGACCCGGGCGGGGTCGGGGCGTACCCGTACGGCCCGGCGCCGGTGCCCGTGCAGGCGGGGGCGGCCGAGTCGTACCCGACCGGGCCCGACCCCTATGCCCCGGGCCCGTACCCCGGCAATCCGGGACCGGGGGCGTACGAGCACTCCGGCCCCGGCTACAACCAGGCCGCACCCCCGTCCCCGCCCCCGAACACCGGCTTCGCGATCCCCGACCAGCCGGGCCAGGACCCGCAGGGCGGCTTCGGCGGCGGCATGGGACCAGGGCCGCGCCGCGGCGATCTGTCGGGAACGCAGGACTGAGGCTTCGGCGGTCCGCGAACGTCGGTGACGCCGTGCCGGGCCGGCCCCGGGCCCGGCACGGC
>NZ_JBPKBH010000006.1:325499-366858 GCF_051388915.1 Yinghuangia sp. YIM S09857
GCCGGCCCCGGGCCCGGCACGGCGACTTCGCACGCCTGCCGCCCCGACGAACCACCCGGCGTTTCCCGCGAGGCGCCGGCATTGACCCCGGGGAACCCCTGGTGTGTGATCGTTGCGCGGCACCGGGCCGATTCCCGCGGCCCGGGCCGTGCATCACCGAGATAATCTCCGGGACAGCGTAGATATTCTGCGGATGAGTTAATTCCCCAGGGTTATGGGGAAGGCTTTTCCTCTCCTAGACTCACGGCTCATGACAACACCGGTTTATGGAGCACAACAGGCCTACGGTGCTGGGCCGCAGGTCGGCAAGGCACACGCCACGGTTTCCTACGTCGGCATCGGCGGCGCGATTCTCGCCGCCATCGGCTCGGCCCTCGCCTGGGTCGAGATCAGCATGGGCGGCAGCAGCGAGACGCTCAAGGGCACCGACGGCGACGACGGCATGATCGTCATCATCGCCGCCATCGCCGCGGCGGTGCTGTTCGCCCTGGGCATCGGCCTCCGCAAGGCCGTGGTCAGCGCGATCGGTGCGCTGCCCGGGCTGGCGGTGCTGGTCTTCGCGGTGCTCAACGTCGCCGACGCCGAGCGCCTGCCGACCCAGAACGCCGAGGACGACGGCGTCTCCTCGGAGGAGATCACCGAAGTACTGAAGATGGTGGACGTCTCCACGTCGTTCGGCGTGTACGTCGTCCTCATCGGCGGCCTGGTCGCCGTCGCGGCGGGCGTGATGGCCTTCCTCAAGCGCAGCGCCTGACACATCAGCGCCTGACCCGAAGACGGCAACGCCGCACACAAGGGCGGCAGCGCCCGACATAAGCGCCACCGCACCGACGCATTACGCACCTCCCGCCGAATTCACCCGTATTCCGGGACCGCCGAAAAATTCCCGGCGGTCACCGTACGGCCGTCGCCGCCACGCGGTCGGCCCGGGGAATTCGGCGGGCCAGGGCGTCCCAGAGCAAATTGAGCGGATGGTCCGGGCCGACCCGCTCGCGCTCGCCTTTACGCACGAAAATCCCGACCGCGTGCTCCACCGCGTGGCCCGGACCGCGGTCGTCCACCACCGGCAGGACGCGCAGCGCCGTACCGCCCGGGATGCGGCCCTCGCGGACCGCCCTGCCGATGCCCTCGGTGACCAGCATGCAGCCGTACATCGGCAGCCGAGAGCTGAGCAGTTCGAGGCCGAACGGCACCGCGTCGATCTCCGCCGCGATGGTCAGGTTGTCCCGGTACGCGGGCCCGAACCACGTGCGCAGGAAGTCCGCGATCAGCCCGCTCCTCGGTACCGCGAGCGGCAGCGAGGGCAGTGCACCGACGGGCACGGGGCCGTCGGGCACCCGGTCGGCCGGCAGGTTCGTCAGCAAGTACAGGTCGCCGCGGGCCAGTTCCATGACCTCGCAGTCGCCGGGCGTCGCGTCCGCCCCCACGCGCGTGACGACGCTGCCGCACACCAGGTCGATCTCCTTGGCCCGCAGCCGCTCCAGGAAGTTCCGGGTGCGCACGTGCTCGACCTTCAACTCGACACCGCGCCGCGCCAGTTCATCGGCGATGTCGGCGCAGGCGTCGGCCATCAGGCTGAGCGTGTACCGCGTCGTGCCGACGGTCAGCGTCCCGTCAACGCGGCTGCGGCAGTCGCGTATGCGCTGCGCCCAGTCGCCCAGCGTCGTGTGCGCCATGTCGACGAGGGTCCGCCCGGTGCCGGTGAACAGGACGTCCCGGCCCCGGCCCTGCTTGACGACCAGGGGTTCCCCGCACATCTCGCGGAAGTTCCGGTTGAGGGTGTCGAGTTGCTTCTGCACACTGGACTGCTCCCGGTCGAGCAGGCGGGCCGCGGCGAGCGCGGTGCCGGTCGCGTGCACGGCGACGAGCGTGCGCAACTGGTCCAACGTCGTGTCGAGCAGCGGCGCCGGCGCGCTCAGCGGTGGGCGCGGCCGATCCGCACGGGGTTGCGGCACTGGTGCCGGTGTGAGGGCTTCCGTCTGCTGCGGCCTGGTCCGGCCGGGTGCGGACATGGGGGTTCCGTCCCGAGGGGGTCGAGGGCGTCGTATGGCGTGGAGCCGGGCGAAGGACGCTACCAGTGCCGACCGGATTTCTGCCGTGCGCGGTGCGATTCGACGTGATCCGGATACCGCGAGGCCGAGGTGAGGCATGTCACCCGGCGGCCCGCATCCGACCGCCCGACGCGCGACCCGCCCGAGGTCACCGGCAACCACGCGCGACCACGCGCAAACGTCCGCAAAACCACCGGTGGACCCGCGCGGCCGCGGGTGACCTACGCCCACAAGTCGGTGATGGCGATGTCCAGTTCGGCGAGCAGCGTGCGAAGCAGCGGCAGCGACAGGCCGATCACGTTGCCCGGGTCCCCGTCGATGCCCTCGATGAACGGCGCCGACCGGCCGTCGAGGGTGAACGCCCCCGCCACGTGCAGCGGTTCGCCCGAGGCGACGTACGCCGCCACCTCCTCGTCGCTCGGTGTGCCGAAGCGCACCACGGTCGACGCGGTCGCCGACACCCGGCGGTCCTTGAGGGTGTCGACCACGCAGTGCCCGGTGCGCAGGACGCCGGAACGGCCGCGCATCGCGTGCCACCGCGCGGTCGCCTCCTCGGGCGAGGCGGGTTTGCCCAGCGCCTGGCCGTCGAGTTCGAGGACCGAGTCGCAGCCGACCACCAACTCGCCGTCCGCGCACACCTCCGCGACGACGCGCGCCTTCGCCTCGGCGAGGACCAGGGCGAGTTCGGCCGGGGTCGCCGCGGTCAGGGCGTCCTCGTCGAAACCGCTCACCCGTACCTCGGGGGCGAGGCCGGCGTCGCGCAGCAGGCTGAGGCGCGCGGGGGAGGCGGAGGCGAGGATCAGGCGGCGGATGGGCGTGCGCTGGGACATGGTCCCCAACGGTAGTGCAGCCGCCGCGGCCGCAGGGACGGCGTGTGCGGCCGTACGCCCGGCCCGTCCCGCGTGCCGTGTCTCGTGTGCCGTGTCTCGCGTGGTGCCCCGGCACACGCGACGTCTACCACGACGCCAGCATCGCCACCACGACGATGATCAGGACCGGCAGCAGATAGACGACGCGGCGCAGGTGGTCCACGGCTCGGCGCAGTTCCTCCGGCGGTTCCTCACGTATGCGGCGCATGCCGTCCATGGTCCGGCCGGGGCGCGGCCGGGCTCTTGAGTACGTGTACTCAATTCATTTGGGGGCCACCTCAGGGCACTTGAGCCCCAGGGGCACCAGGAGCGGCGCGGCGGCGGAGGCGAGACACCACCGCCGCGGTCAGCGCGTCCAGCCGCTGGCCCGCCACGCGCCCGGACCGGGCCGCAGGGGTGTGCGGACGAGGCGCGCGGGGGCGTTCCACTCGGACGGGGCCGGAGCGGGCGCGGCCGCCCCGCCGCCGGACGCCTTGGCGGCGATGACGGTGACGATCGCGGCCAGTTCCTCGGGGGTCGGCTCGCCGCGGACGATCTTGATCATGGGGTTCGTGCTCCCTGCCGGTCGTGGGCCGGGGGGGGGGGGGGGGGGGGGGGGGGGGGGGGGGGGGGGGGGGGGGGGGGGGGGGGGGGGGGGGGGGGGGGGGGGGGGGGGGGGGGGGNCGGGGGTCGGCTCGCCGCGGACGATCTTGATCATGGGGTTCGTGCTCCCTGCCGGTCGTGGGCCGGGCCGTGGGACGCGCCACCGGTGGCCGGTGCCGCATCCCACGGCGCGCCGGTCACAGCGGAATGTTGCCGTGCTTCTTCGGCGGCAGCGTCTCGCGCTTGCCGCGCAGTGCGCGCAGCGCCTTGACGACGTGCGCGCGCGTCGACGACGGCATGATGACGGCGTCCACATACCCGCGCTCGGCCGCGACGTACGGGTTGCACAGCGTGTCCTCGTAGTCCTGGATCAGCTCGGCGCGGCGCGCGTCCGGGTTCTCCGCGGCCGCGAGCTCCTTGCGGTACACGATGTTGGCGGCGCCCTGCGCGCCCATGACCGCGATCTGCGCCGTCGGCCACGCCAGGTTGACGTCGGCGCCGAGGTGCTTGGAACCCATGACGTCGTACGCGCCGCCGTACGCCTTGCGCGTGATGACGGTGACCAGCGGCACCGTGGCCTCGGCGTACGCGTAGATCAGCTTCGCGCCGCGCCGGATGATGCCGGTCCACTCCTGGTCGGTGCCCGGCAGGAAGCCCGGCACGTCGACGAACGTCAGCACCGGGATGTTGAACGCGTCGCAGGTGCGCACGAAGCGCGCGGCCTTCTCCGACGCGTCGATGTCGAGCGTGCCCGCGAACTGCATCGGCTGGTTCGCGACGATGCCGACGCTGCGGCCCTCGACGCGCCCGAAACCGACGATGATGTTCGGCGCGAACAGCGGGTGGACCTCCTGGAACTCCGCGTCGTCCACGACATGCTCGATGACCTTGTGCATGTCGTAGGGCTGGTTCGCGGAGTCCGGGATCAGCGTGTCGAGTTCGAGGTCGTACTCGCTGGTCTCCAGGTCGGCGACCTCGGGGAACGCGGGCGCCTCTTCGAGGTTGTTGCTCGGCAGGTACGAGAGCAGGCCCTTGACGTACTCCAGGGCGTCCTTCTCGTCGCCGCCCATGTAGTGGGCGTTGCCGGACTTGGTGTTGTGCGTGCGCGCGCCGCCCAGGTCCTCCATCGAGACGTCCTCGCCGGTGACCGTCTTGATGACGTCCGGGCCGGTGATGAACATCTGGGAGGTCTGGTCGACCATCACGATGAAGTCGGTCAGCGCGGGGGAGTAGACGTGTCCGCCGGCCGCGGCGCCCATGATGAGCGAGATCTGCGGGATCACGCCGGACGCGATGACGTTGCGGCGGAAGATCTCCCCGTACAGGCCCAGGGAGACGACGCCCTCCTGGATGCGCGCGCCGCCGCCCTCGTTGATGCCGATGATCGGACGGCCGGTCTTGATCGCCAGGTCGAGGACCTTGACGATCTTCTCGCCGTAGACCTCGCCCAGGGAGCCGCCGAAGATGGTGACGTCCTGCGAGAACACGCACACCTCGCGACCGTCGACCGTGCCGTAACCGGTCACGACGCCGTCGCCGTAGGGGCGGTTCTTCTCCAGGCCGAAGTTGGTCGACCGGTGCCGGGCGAACTCGTCGAGCTCGACGAACGAGCCCTCGTCGAGCAGGTACTCGATGCGCTCGCGGGCGGTCATCTTGCCCTTGGCGTGCTGCTTCTCGACCGCGCGGGCCGAGCCCGCGTGCACGGCCTCATCGATGCGGCGACGCAGGTCGGCGAGCTTGCCGGCCGTGGTGTGGATGTCGGGATCGCCCTGTACCGGGTCCATTGCGCGGGCTCCTGTCAAGTCGAACAGCGGCGATCCGTAGCGTATCCGCGCGCCGAAACACGTTCTCACCGCCCCGTCCGAACGCCCTCCCCCGGCGTCCGGCACGCGCCCCCGAGCAGCACAGGGATCCGGCGGACACGACCTAGTCTTGCCACATGACCGGAGCCCCCGAAGCCCCCCAGCCCTCCCCGTGGACCGACCTCGACCGGCCTCCCCTGCGTGAGGCGGCGCTGCGCCGGGCGCTGGAGGGCGCCGGCGGCCTGTGGCGCGAGGTCCGCGTCGTCGCCGAGACCGGCTCGTCCAACGCCGACCTGGCGGCGCGCGCCGCGGAGGACGAGGGCCTGGTGCTCGTCGCCGAGTACCAGAACGCCGGGCGCGGGCGCCTCGACCGGCAGTGGACCGCGCCGCCGCGCTCCGGGATCTTCGTCTCGGTGCTGCTCAAGCCCGAGGACGTGCCGGTGCCGCGCTGGGGGTGGCTGCCGCTGCTGGTCGGCGTCGCGGCGGCGCGGGCGGTGAGCCGGGTCGGCGGTGTGGACGTACGCCTCAAGTGGCCGAACGACCTGCTCGTCGGCGACCGCAAGCTGGCCGGGATCCTCGCCGAGCGCGCGGGCACGGGTGTGGTGGTCGGTATGGGCCTCAACGTCACGCTGCGCGAGGACGAGCTGCCGGTCCCCGGCGCGATCTCGCTCGCGCTCGCCCAGTCGATCACCACCGACCGCGACCCGCTGCTGCGTGCGGTGCTGCGCGAGCTGGAGACCTGGTACCAGGGCTGGCGCGCGGCGGGCGGGGACGCGCGGGCGAGCGGTCTGCACGCCGCGTACACCGAGTCCTGCGCGACGATCGGACGCCGGGTCCGCGTCGAACTCCCGGCAGGCCGCGTGCTGGTCGGCACCGCCACGGGCGTCGACGACGACGGCCGCATCATCGTCGCGGGCCCGGACGGCCCGGAGGCGGTGGGCGCGGGCGACGTGGTCCACGTACGCCCGGCGCAGGACGCTCCGCACACCTGAGGCCGGGTCTCGGTCGGGACGGTCGTGGTCCCTGAAGACCGTGGTCCCTGAAGATCGCGCTCCTTGAAGACCGTCGTCCTTGAAGACCGCGGTCCTTGAAGGCGCGGTCCCTGAAGATCGTGGTCCTTGAAGGGCGTGGTCCGCGAGCTTCGCGTCGCCGACGCGGCTCCGGTGTCGCACGCGCCCCTCGCTTCCCGCGTGTCCGGCGGGCCGGACTGCTCCGTTCGGCGCACAATTTTCCTGTGCGGTCCCCTGCGCGGCAGGTGTGGACGGAGGTGGGGGCGGTGGCGGCTCGGCGGCACGGTGACGAGGTCGACCTCGTCTTCCGCGAGCATTGGCGGGTCCTGGTGCGGCCCGTCGTCATGCTGTTCGCCGTGGTGGCCGTCGCGGCTTTCCTGGCGTCCATCGCCCCCGGCGGCGGGAGCGGTCGCAACTGGGCCCGCATCGCGGTGTTCGTGATCGCCGTCGCGGCCGTCGTGCACTGGACGGTCGTCCCGTGGCTGCGCTGGCTGACCGACCGGCACATCGTCGCGGACGGCCGCCTCGTCGTGCGCTCGGGGTTGTGGACGCAGGAGGGCCGCGCAATAGCGCTCACCCGCATCGAGGACGTCACCTTCACGCAGGACTCCATGGTCGAACGCGTGCTCGGCATAGGCACCCTGCGCGTCCAGTCCGACGACGGGCGCGAGCCGGTCGAGATCGTGGGCCTGCCGCGGGTCACCGACGCGCAGGCCCGGCTGCTGCGGCTGGTCGACCTCGCGCGCGACGCCGAGTACTACGCGGAGCGGGCCGGGGAACCCCGCGGCGCGCCGCCCGCACGTACCGTGCAAGATCATGACGGGGGAGCGGGCTGACCGGTGTGATGCCGGACACGTAAGGTGGGCCTGACGAGACACCCTGACCCCATGGTGGAGCGCATGCCCGAGGAGAGTGCCCGGGACGGGCACCGCGTCGACGGCCGGACGACCCCGGCCCGCGATCGCGGGAACCACGGCCCCGACGAACAGGACCGCGAGGACCCCGAGCAGAACGGCAGCGCCGCCGGTGCGTCCGGCCCGGCGAACGCCAGGGCGTCGGGCGTGCAGAAGGACAGCAGTTGGCTGCCCGACCTGGACGACGCCGAGGCCGTCCAGCACTCCATCTCCGACATGGAGGAACTGGTCCTCGGCGCCCCCCGCCGCTACACCTCGGGGCAGGTCGCGCACCTGGTCGGCGTTCCGCTGGAGGAGGCGCGGCGGCTGTGGCGCGCGCTCGGCTTCCCGGACTTCGGCCCGGCCCGGGCGTTCACCGACGCCGACGTCGAGGCGCTGCGGCACCTGCTCGACCTGATCTCGACCGGGCTGCTGCCCGAGCCCGTCGCCGCGCAGTTCGTACGGTCCGTCGGGCAGACGATGGCGCGTTTCGCCGAGTGGCAGACCGAGGCGTGGGTCGAGTACATCGGCGGCGAGCTGACCGGCGAGCGCTCCGAGCAGGTCGTCGGCGGCGCGGGCGACGTGATGCCCGAGCTGGAGTCGCTGGTGCTCTATGCATGGCGCCGCCACCTCGCCGCCGCGACCACGCGCGTCATGGAGTCGCTCACCGACCACAACACCGTCGGCCAGCGCCTCGCCGTGGGCTTCGCGGACCTGGTCGGGTTCACGCGCCTGTCGCGCAGCCTCTCGGAAGCCGAGTTGGGGCGCCTCGTCCAGACGTTCGAGGACGCGGCGTCCGACGTCATCACGTCGCTGGGCGGGCGGCTGGTCAAGACGCTGGGCGACGAGGTGCTGTTCGTCGCGTTCAAGCCGGAGTCGGCGGTCGAGCTGGGGCTGCGGATGGTCGAGGTGATGGCCGAGGAGCCGGTGCTGCCCGAGCTGCGGGTGGGGATCGCGTACGGCCAGGTGCTGTCCCGCATGGGCGACGTGTTCGGGACCACCGTGAACCTGGCGAGCCGCCTGACCGCGCTGGCGCCGAAGAACACCGTGGTCATCGACCGCGACCTGGCCGCCGCGCTGGGCGAGGTCCCGGCGTACGAGCTCCAGCCGATGTGGCGCCGCCCGGTGCGTGGCCTGGGGCTCGTCGAGCCCTGGACGGTCGGACGGCCGGGCGTGCGCGAGCCGGAGGTCGACGGCACCGCGATACCCGACCAGGCAGGGCCGGTGGGCTGAGCCGGGGAGCCGACGGGCTGAGTCTGCGGAGCCGCTACGCCCCGCCCCGGGTGTCGGTGCTCGTTGTCAGACTGCCGGGCATGGCTACGTGGAAACAGTTCGAGGCCGAAGCGGGGGAGGTCGCCCGCGACGTCCGGCAGCGGTTCGAGTCGGCCGAGACCCATGTGCTTGCGACGTTGCGCAAGGACGGGGCGCCGAGGGTGAGCGGCAGCGAGGTCGACTTCCGGGCCGGTGAGCTCTCCTTCGGCTCGATGCTGGACGCCGTCAAGGCGCGCGACCTGCGCCGGGACGGACGCTGCGCGATCCACGCGCACCCCGCCGCGAACGGCGACGCGAAGATTGCCGGTGTGGCCGTCGAGGTCACCGACCCGGACGAGAAGGCCGCGTTCACCACGGGCGGCGAACCGCCTGGCGGCTTCCACTCCTTCCGGCTCGACCTGCACGAGGCCGTGATGACCGGGGTCGAGGGGGACGAGCTCGTGGTCCGGATGTGGCGGCCGGGACGCGGCGTGGAGACGTTCAGGAGGAAGTGAGCGGCACAGGGGGGTGGTGCCGGGAGGTGCGTGCGGGGGCTCTGTAACGGCGTCGGCTTCGTTCGACGCGGCGCGGCGCGGCCCGGTCCGGCCCGACACGGTTCCTGGGGTTCGGTTCTGTTCAGCTCGGCGCAGGTTGGCTCAGCTCAGCTCAGCTCAGCTCAGCTTGCGCCGCAGTTCGCGCAGCGCCGGCCGGAACAGGCTGCGTTCGAGGTGGCGCACCTGCTCGTGCCCGCCACCGGACTCGTCCTGCGGCGCCGCCCAGGCGTACCGCGCGGACCACACCACCCGCGCCATCGTGCCGCCGATGATCGATTCGACGCGCAGCGTCGCCAGACACGGTCCGTCGAAGCGGAGGCCGCAGGGGTGCCGGTCCAGGTCGAGAATTTCGTACGTATAACGGCAATCCGGGTCGTCGTGCTCCACCAGGCGCTCGCGCAGCGTCGCGCCGCCGGGGGCGTGCACGTGGCGGATGCCCGGTTCGGCCCCGTCCGGGTGCTCGGCGAGCGGCAGCGGGTACCACGGGGACGGGTCCCGGAAGTCGCGGACCACGTCCCAGACCTGGTCGGCGGGCCGGTCTATCACGGTGGTGACGGAGAGTGTCGGCACTGGTCCTCCCTGTCCGGCACGGTACCGGCTCGGTCGGGCGGCGGGGAGGGGCCTGCCGCCGCGCGCGCAATCGGGCTGCCGCACCGCGCCGCGGGACCCGCCGGTACGCGACGGTATGGACACGCGGCGTTGCCAAGTCGGTACGGAGGAGTAAGGTGCGAAGGGCGTGGACGGAGGGTCCCGTGGGGTTTCGGCGGCGCACCGCACCCATGGGGGGTTCCCAGGGGGATGAGCACCGGCAAGTGAACGCACTGTGACGAATCGTCTACAGATGTGACCTTTTTCTGCTGCGAATACGGCAAATAGCGACATACTCTGAGTGGTGTCGGGCGGGGCCGAACGACGGCCGACACGGTGGCCCGGGCGCTGTCCCAGGCTGTTCGGCGGTGCCGGAACAGCCCCTCGGACACGCGCCCCCGGGTTCTCTCGTCGGCATACCCGTAGGGAGGCGAGGTGAGGGAAGTCGTAGCGCGCGCAGGCCCGCAAGGGCACGAACGGCCCGACCCCGGCGACCGGCGTACCGCGGCGGACGCGGCCGCCTCCGAGCCCGCGTCGCCGGACTCCGGGACCCCCGGCACAGGCCCCGCGGAGCGCCCCGGCCGCGCGGACCGCGGCGGCAACGGCGACGGCTCCGCCCCGGACGCAGCCAGACGCCTGCACGCGGTCATGGAGCTGGCCAAGGCGCTCGCCACCGCACACACCCTGATGGACGTGGTCGGGATCTCCGCTCGGCAGGCCCGCCTCGCGATGGACGCCGCCCTCGCCTCGATCTCCGTGTGGGAGCGCGACTCGGGGCACCTGCGCGTGCTCGTCAACGACGGCGACCTGGCCGAGGGCGAGGAAGCGCTGCCGCACGCCGAGACGTACGCCGTCACCGACTTCCCCGAGATCATCGACCCCGCGACCTGGCCCACCACCTGGTCCAACTCGGTCGACGAGCACGACTCCGACCACGAGCGCGTGGTGGCGCTGCGCCGCCGCGGGCGGCACGGCTGCATGGTCGCGCCGATCATGGTCGAGGGCCGCGTGTGGGGCGAGCTGTATCTCGCGCGGCACGCCGAGCAGCCGCGCTTCGACGCGGTGGACGCCGAGTTCGCCGCGGTGCTGGCGGCGCAGATCTCGGCCGGGCTCGCCCAGGCGGAGCACTACCAGCGCATCGAGAAACTGGCGTTCACCGACCCGCTCACCGGCCTGGCCAACCGCCGGGCGATCGATGCGCGCCTGGACGCGGCGATGGCCCGGCACTACCGCGAGGGCACCGTCGTCAGCCTGATCGTGTGCGACGTCAACGGGCTCAAGCGGCTGAACGACGAACGCGGCCACGACGTGGGCGACCGGCTACTCGAACGCTTCGCCGACCAGTTGTCCGCGTGCAGCGCGATGCTGCCCGGGTCGATGGCGGCCCGGCTGGGCGGCGACGAGTTCTGCGTGCTCGCCGAGGGCTTCAGCCCGGACGAGGTGGTCGCGGTCGCGGAGGACCTGTGCCGCCGGGCGCTGCGCATGCACGACGGCGAGGGCGTGGCGTGCGGGGTGGCCTCGACCGGTGATCCGGTGGGGCCGGTGACGAGTGCGGACCGGTTGTTCCGACTGGCCGACGCGGCGCAGTACCGGGCGAAGGGCAGTCGGGCGATCCACCCGGTCGTCGCGGGTCGCGGGCAGCCGCCGGACCTGACGGTGTCGCTGGCGGGCGGCGAGGCACCCGTACCGACGGATTCGGCGCCGGCCGGGATGCCGCTGCGGGACCGGCGGCGGTTCCGCGGGGCGCTGCACAACGCGGACCCCGGGCGGCTGCTCGCGGCGGTGCTGGGCGCGCTCGACGAGCGCGAGCCGGGGCGGGTGCACCGGGCGGACACGCTCGGCCGCCTGGAGATCGTCGCGGACACCTTCGCGCGCGCGTTGGACGGTGTGGCGTGGTGGATCTCGTACGTGCCGCCGCACGGCCGCTCGCTGCGCACCGTGCGCTACTCGATCCACCGCATGACCGGCTCGCCGAGCGCCGCCCGGGCGCGGTACGAGGCGACCTCGACGGAGTACGACCTGCGTGCGTACCCGGCCTCGGCGGAGGCGGTGCAGGGCGGCGGCTTCGTCCAGCAGGTGGGGGACCCGGGGAACGATCCGGCGGAGGAGGACCTGCTGCTGGTCGGCGGCTACAAGGCGATGGTCGTCGCGGGCGGCACGAACGCGGCCGGGGGGTGGCTCGTGGAGGTCTTCACGGACGGCCTGAGCCTGCCGGTACAAGGGTTGGCGCCGGTGCTGAGGGCTTTGGTGGCGGTGGCGCTGACGGGCGGGGCTTCGCTGCCGGAGTGAGTCCCAACGAGTAGGCGTACGCGGAGCTCGCCACCGGCCCCCTACAGGCGGATGCGGTCCGCGCGGGCGTAGACGTTTGCGGTCTCGCCGCGCAGGAACCCCACCAGCGTCACCCCCGCGTCCTCGGCCAGCTCCACCGCCAGCGACGACGGCGCGGACACCGCGGCCAGCAGCGGGACCCCCGCCATCGCGGCCTTCTGGGTCAGCTCGAACGACGCGCGGCCGCTCACCGCGAGCAGGTGTCCGGACAGCGGCAGCCGCCCCTCCCGCAGCGCCCACCCCACCACCTTGTCGACCGCGTTGTGCCGCCCCACGTCCTCGCGTACGCACACGAGTTCGCCGTCCGCCGTGAACAGCCCCGCCGCGTGCAGCCCGCCCGTCGCCTCGAAGACGCTTTGTGCGGCGCGGAGTTGCCGCGGGAGCGCGTACAACACCTCTGGTACGACCCGCACTTCGTCGGCCGCGACATCCCATCGCGCGATCCGACGCAGCCCCTCGATGCCCGCCGTCCCGCAGATCCCGCACGCGCTCGACGTCCACACGCCGCGCTGCAAGCCCGGGTCGAGCGGCGGCACGTGCGCGCCGAGGACCGCGTCGACCACGTTGTACGTGTTGCGCCCGTCCTCGTCCGCCCCCGCGCAGTACCGCATCCCCGCGAGGTCGCGTGTCCCGCCGATCACGCCCTCCGCGACCAGGAACCCCGCGACCAGGTCGAAGTCGTCGCCCGGAGTGCGCATGGTCACCGTCAGCGTGCGCCCGCCGACGCGGATCTCAAGCGGCTCCTCCGCCGCCAGGGTGTCGGTGCGGCGCACGGAGTCGCCGCCGTCGAGGCGGAGGATCTTGTGGCGGCTGGTGACCCTGCCCACGTGGCGGCTCCTCGTTTGCTCTTCGCTCGTCGCGCGATCGTTCCTCGACTGTCCCGCGACCATCCCGCATTCGGTCCCGGGCACACACCCTGCGGATTGCCGTCTGCGTGTACACGCCGCATTGTGCCGCCCCCAGCCTTACGCACCCGGCGACTCCGACGTGCCGCCGGTCCACGCAACCATCCCGCGGGGGTGCGCCCCACCCCGCGCGACCGCCCGACCCCGCGCCCCGGACGTCCCCCTCCCGTGCCCCGAACGCCCCTTCCCCGTGCCCCGGCGCCGCCTCCCTGCGCCCCGAACGCCCCTTCCCTGCGCTGAGAACACCCCCTCCCCGCGCAACCGCCCCCACCCACCCCCCACTCTGTCGTCAACTATGCACATAATGTGCTTGTGAATAAGGATCTGCACGGCGGCTCCGCTCCCGCCGCCACCGTCACCGTCGCCGAAGCCGGTCTGACCCCGGCCGACGTCCTCGCCGTCGCCCGCCGCGGCGCCCGTGTCGACCTGTCCACACGCGCCCTCAAGGCCATGGCCGCAAGCCGCGCGGTGGTCGACGACCTCGCCGCGTCCCCGCGCCCGGTCTACGGCGTCTCCACCGGCTTCGGCGCGCTGGCCACCCGCCACATCAGCACCGAACTGCGCACCCGCCTCCAGCACTCGCTGGTCCGGTCGCACGCCGCCGGGATGGGCCCGCGCGTCGAGACCGAGGTGGTCCGTGCCCTGATGCTGCTGCGCCTGAAGACCCTCGCGTCGGGGCGTACCGGCGTACGGCCGGACGTCGCCCAGGGCATGGCCGCGCTGCTCAACGCGCGCATCACCCCCGTCGTGCACGAGTACGGCTCGCTCGGCTGCTCCGGCGACCTCGCCCCGCTGTCGCACTGCGCGCTCGTGCTCACCGGCGAAGGCGAGGCGGAGGGCCCCGACGGCACGGTCCGCCCGGCCGCCGAACTCCTCGCCGAACACGGCCTGACGCCGATCGAACTGCGCGAGAAGGAGGGCCTCGCCCTCATCAACGGCACGGACGGCATGCTCGGCATGCTCCTCATGGCCCTCGCCGACCTCGCCGCGCTTTTCACCGCCGCCGACGTGACCGCCGCGATGACCCTGGAAGCGCTGCTGGGCACCGACCGCGTCCTCGACCCGGCCCTGCACGCCATCCGCCCGCACCCCGGCCAGGCCGCCAGCGCCGACAACATGCTGCGCGTGCTCGCGGGATCGGGCATGACCGGGCACCACCAGGACCAGAAGCCGCGCGTCCAGGACGCCTATTCTGTGCGGTGCGCACCGCAGGTCGCCGGCGCGGGCCGCGACACCCTCGCGCACGCCGCCCTCGTCGCGGAACGCGAACTGGCCGCCGCCGTCGACAACCCCGTCATCCTCGACGACGGGCGCATCGAGTCCAACGGCAACTTCCACGGCGCGCCCGTCGGGTACGTCCTCGACTTCCTCGCCGTCGCGGTCGCCGATCTCGGCTCGATCTCCGAGCGCCGCACCGACCGCCTCCTCGACCCCGCGCGTTCGCACGGGCTCCCGGCCTTCCTCGCGGACGACCCCGGGGTCGATTCCGGCCTGATGATCGCCCAGTACACGCAGGCGGCGCTCGTCTCCGAGTGCAAGCGGCTCGCGGTCCCGGCGTCGGTCGACTCGATCCCGTCGTCGGCGATGCAGGAGGACCACGTGTCGATGGGCTGGAGCGCCGCCCGCAAGCTGCGTTCCGCGGTCGACAACCTCACGCGCATCCTCGCGGTCGAACTGGTCGCCGCCGCGCGGGCCACCGACATGCGCTCCCAGTCCGGCGGCCTGACCCCGGCCCCGGCCACCGCGGCGGTCATCGCGGCGCTGCGTGCGGCGGGCGTCCGGGGCCCCGACTCCGACCGCTTCCTGTCCCCGGAACTCGTCGCGGCCGAGGAGTTTGTACGCTCGGGCGCGCTGGTCCGTGCGGCCGCCGAGGTCGCGGGGCCACTGGCCTGACGCGTTGCCCCCGGCCCGGGGGCAGCCCCGCGCGGCGACGAGAGCGCACGGAGAGCGGAAGGGAGAGGGGGAGCAATGGTGGCGGTGGACGGCACGTCCGACTCCGGAGCCGACGGGACACGCGGCTCCGTACCCGAGCCGGAGTCCGACAAGGACCACAAGTCCGGTGATCCCGGCAATCCCGGGGAGTCCGACAACCACGACAGCCCCTCCTCCCGCCTCCTCGCGCTCTTCGAGCAGCACCGCCTGACCCCCACCCAGCGCCGCATCGCGCACTGCCTGGTCCGGCACGCGGGGGAGGCGCCGTACCTGTCCAGCGTCGAGGTCGCGCAACTGGCCGGGGTCAGCCAGCCGTCCGTCACGCGCTTCGCCGTCGCGCTCGGCTTCGACGGCTACCCCTCCCTGCGCGCCCGCCTGCGCACCCTCGGCCTGCCGGTACGCACCGAGACCGAGGCCGAGGTGCACCGCAACGAGTACGTCGGCGCGGTGCACGCCGAGATCGCCAACCTGACCCGCCTCGCCGAACAACTCGCCGACCCCGGACCCGTCACCCGCGCCGCCGCCCTGCTCGCCGACTCGCGCCCGCTGATCGTCCTCGGCCTGCGCACCGGCATGGCCCCGGCACGCGGCTTCGGCTACTTCGCCGCGAAGGTGCTGCCGGACGTCCGCGTCCTCGACGAAGGCGGCTCCCTGCTCGCCGACCGCCTCGACCAGGCCCGCTCCGCCGGCGCGACCGGCGTCCTGTGCTTCGCGCTGCCGCGCTACCCGCGCGAACTGACCGACGCGCTGCGTACCGCCAAGGACATGGGCCTCCGCATCGTCACCATCGCCGACGGCCCCTTCGCCCCCGCCGCGGCCCTGTCGGACGCCGTCCTGGTCGCCGGAGTCAGCGGCCAACTCGTCTTCGACTCCTGCGGCGCCCCCATGCTCCTCGGCCAGGTCCTGCTCCAGGCCATGTGCGACATCACCCCCGGCCGCGCCCAAGCCCGCCTCGAAGAGTTCGACCGCCAAGCCGCCGACCGCAACCTCTTCGAGTCCTGACCGCCGCAGCCCCAGCCCGCGGCAGACGTTTCGACCGCCGCACCACTCCGGTCCTTCAGACCAGCGATCGCCCCGGTTCCCGGTTCGCGCGGGTTCCCCATGCCGGTGCGTTCGAGCGGATTCACGGAGCGGTCGACCTCGACTGCCTCGTACGGGGCCGGACGCTTCGAAGGCGGCCACCTGGGTGAGGGGGACGGTCACAGCTGACGCCCCACCTCGGGGCCCGATGGGGGTTCGCGCGAGGATGACGCGCCGGGCCCTTGCGCGGGAGGGAGCTGCGGCGCGGCGCCGCGTTCGCGTCGTCGGAATGGGCTTCGCGGTGGGAATCCACGGGTGAGAGCGCCCAGAAAGCCCGAGTGTTTCAGCTTGGCTGATTTCGGAGCGACAGCGGGCGCTTCACGGCCGTGTGCGGGCGTATTACTAGGGGACGTTCCCGGCTCGACGCCCAGCTCCGTGTTGATTTCTTCATTCGTCCGGTAGGTCGAGGCGATTACGCTCTTCCAGGGATCCGGGGATTTCGAGTTCTTTTGGTACAGTGAGTCGGCGGTCGGCCCCACGGGATTTCCGTACTTTTTCTTGTTGCGTTTCTCGAGCTTTTTCACTTCCCTCGGATCCATCCGATTTCGGGTTACCAGCTTAGCCGAATTGCGCATGTCCACAAGCTTCCTGGCTATTGCCTCCTCTTTCTCCCCGGCATTGCGCATTCTCGCCTCGACGTTTTCCATGTCTTGGACAAGGTCAAGGTAGCTTCTCCTCACCTCGACCAGGCGCGCGCGATCGGAAGGCTGCGCTCCCGAAACTCTGGCGGCCGCTGAGGCGATTGCGCGGGTGACGCGGGCCATTGCCGCGCCGATGCCGCCGGCCGCAGTGTGACCTGGCGGCGGGTCAGGTTGACCCATATGCGAAAACATCCTTTGCTGACGGCTCGGTGGTCGGCAGGCCGACCCGGTGCAAAGAGTAGCGCCGTCGGCACGCCACAAGAATGCGTGGAAAGCGGCAGGTAATTGCCCGCGCGGATACCGCGCGCTCCGGCGGCCGGACCGACGGCCGCTGCTGCGGCATCATCCGCACACCGAATAACTACCTGAATTCGGTCGGTGAAATCGTAGAACCCGACGACCGGGTAGGGCGGTCATGGCGCATCAGGGAATGCGTACGGCCGCCATTGCAGCCTCCGAAATTCCTCACGGAGAACCGAGAAAAGCACAGTAGGCGACGTGCGTCAGGGAAATACGTCGCAGGAGAGGATGGCGACGTCGCGCGTGATCCCTCCTGCTGGGACACGCGTCACCATCCCCGCTACCTGCGCCGTGTTCGTGGCCGTGCCGGCTGGCCGCGGCGGTTCTGGGGCCGCGGATTGCGGTCGCCGCCGCCTCGGCTCCAGGCGAGGCCGACGATCACGCCGACCAGTGCGGCGCCGCCTGCGATGAGGGTGGTGGCGGCGTAGCGGGGGGTGCTGAGGAGGAAGCCGCCGGTGCAGAAGAAGAGGCCGGTGAGCAGGATCGCCAGGGCGACGCCGCTTTCGCGTACGCGGTCGCGTCCGAAGGCCAGGAGTGCGCCGGACGCCCCGACCGCCAGGGCGCCGAGTGCCGTCAGGCCCCAGATGAGCTGCTCAAGTTGCATCGCGGTGCCGCCCGGCCCTCTCCTCGTCGTGATCACAATGCGGATCAAATCTCCCAAAAGCCTAACCGGGTGGACGACAAGACCCCTGTTCGGCTCCCTGAAGACGAGATACATTCACTCTCGAAGGCTTTGAAGATTTCCATGCAAGCCGCTCGGCGGCCGGTCCCTCCGCGGGCCGGACGGGCCGGGTGGGAGGGGAAGGGACATGACGGACCCCACGGCCGGCGCGCGCCCGGTTCGCGCCCCGCGCGGCACCGCGCTCAACACGCTCGGCTGGGCGCAGGAAGGCGCCCTGCGGATGCTCATGAACAACCTCGACCCCGAGGTCGCCGAGCACCCGGACAAGCTGGTGGTCTACGGCGGCACCGGCAAGGCCGCCCGCGACTGGCGGTCGTACGACGCCATCGTCCGTACCCTCCGGACCCTGCGCGGCGACGAGACGCTGCTCGTGCAGTCCGGGCGTCCCGTCGGCGTGATGCAGACGCACGAGTGGGCGCCGCGCGTGCTCCTGGCCAACTCCAACCTGGTCGGCGACTGGGCCAACTGGGAGGAGTTCCGCCGCCTGGAGGCCCAGGGCCTGACCATGTACGGGCAGATGACCGCCGGTTCGTGGATCTACATCGGTACGCAGGGCATCCTCCAGGGCACGTACGAGACCTTCGCCGCGGTCGCCGCCAAGCGCTTCGGCGGCACCCTCGAAGGCACGGTCACCCTCACCGCCGGACTCGGCGGCATGGGCGGCGCCCAGCCTCTCGCCGTCACCATGAACGGCGGCGTGGCGATCTGTGTCGAGTGCGACCCCTCGCGCATCGAGCGCCGCATCGAGCACCGCTACTGCGACGTCCGCGCCGACAGCGTCGACGAGGCCCTGCGCCTCGCCGTCGAGGCCCGCGACGCGCGCCGCCCGCTGTCCATCGGCCTGCTCGGCAACGCCGCCGAGATCGTCCCGCAGCTCCTCGCGATGGACGCGCCGATCGACATCGTCACCGACCAGACCAGCGCGCACGACCCGCTCGCGTACCTCCCGATCGGCGTCGCGTTCGAGGACATGGCCGAGTACGCGCGCGACAAGCCCGCCGAGTTCACCGCCGCCGCGCGCGACGCGATGGCCCGGCACGTCGAGGCCATGGTCGGCTTCCAGGACAAGGGCGCCGAGGTCTTCGACTACGGCAACTCGATCCGCGGCGAGGCCAAACTGGCGGGCTACGAGCGGGCGTTCGACTTCCCGGGGTTCGTCCCCGCGTACATCCGCCCGCTGTTCTGCGAGGGCAAGGGCCCGTTCCGCTGGGCCGCCCTCTCCGGCGACGCCAAGGACATCGCGGCGACCGACCGGGCCGTCCTCGACCTCTTCCCGGAGAACGACTCGCTCTCCCGGTGGATCAAGATGGCCCAGGAGAAGGTGCACTTCCAGGGCCTGCCGGCCCGGATCTGCTGGCTCGGGTACGGCGAGCGCGACAAGGCGGGCGAGCGCTTCAACGACATGGTCGCGAGCGGCGAGCTGTCCGCACCGGTGGTCATCGGCCGCGACCACCTCGACTGCGGGTCGGTCGCGTCCCCGTACCGCGAGACCGAGGCCATGCTCGACGGCTCCGACGCGATCGCCGACTGGCCGCTGCTGAACGCCATGGTCAATGTGGCGTCCGGTGCCTCGTGGGTGTCCATCCACCACGGCGGCGGCGTCGGCATCGGACGCTCCATCCACGCCGGCCAGGTCACCGTCGCCGACGGCACCAAGCTGGCGGGGGAGAAGATCCGCCGCGTGCTCACCAACGACCCCGGCATGGGCGTCATCAGGCACGTCGACGCGGGCTACGACCTGGCCGCCGAGGTCGCCGCCGAGCGCGGCGTGCGCGTGCCGATGCGGGAAGACGCGTCGTGAGCTCGGAAGCCACTGCTCAGTCGGCTGTCCCGTTCGAGGACATGTGGCGGGACCTGCTGCCGGTCGGGCGCGACACCCGCTCCGGCGGCTACCGCCGCTTCGCGTGGAACGCCGCCGACCTGGAGTGCCGGGCGTGGTTCCGCGCCCAGGCGGAGCGCCGCGGGCTCGCGTACGAGATCGACCGCAACGGCAACCAGTGGGCGTGGTACGGCGGTTCGCCCGCCGCGGCGAACGCCGCCTGGACCCCTGCCGACGCCCGCGACGCCGTCGTCACCGGGTCGCACCTCGACTCGGTGCCGGACGGCGGCGCGTACGACGGCCCGCTCGGCGTCATCTCCTCGTTTGCGGCCTTCGACCTCCTGGTCGAGCGCGGCGCGGCGTTCCACCGCCCGCTGGCAATCGTCAACTTCGGCGACGAGGAGGGTGCCCGCTTCGGCGTCGCGTGCGTCGGCTCGCGCCTGGCTGCGGGCGTGCTCACCCCCGAGCAGGCCCGCGGCCTGCGCGACGCCGACGGTACGCGCCTGCCCGAAGCCATGGCCGCCGCCGGGTACGACCCGGACCGCATCGGTGCCGACCCCGAACTCCTCGACCGCATCGGCTGCTTCGTCGAACTCCACGTCGAACAGGGCCGCGCCCTCGTGGACCGGGACGCGGCCGTCGGCGTCGCGTCGGCCATCTGGCCGCACGGCCGCTGGCGCTTCGACTTCCGCGGCGAGGCCAACCACGCCGGGACGACGCGCCTCGAAGACCGGCGAGACCCGATGCTGACGTACGCCACCACCGTGCTCGCCGCCCGCAAGAAGGCGCGGCTCGCGGGCGCGGTGGCGACGTTCGGCAAGGTCGCCGTCGAGCCCAACGGCACCAACGCGATCGCCTCCCTCGTGCGCGGCTGGCTCGACTCGCGCGCGCCCGAGGAAGAGGTGCTGGACGCCGTCGTCGCCGAGATCGCCAGGGCCGCGCGCGAGCGGGCCGAGCGCGACGGGACGGAGGTCGACGTCGTGCGGGAGTCGTACACGCCGATCGTCGAGTTCGCGGGCGGCCTGCGGGACCGCATCGCGGGGCACCTGGGCGGCGCGCCCGTGCTGCCGACGGGGGCCGGACACGACGCGGGCATCCTGTCGGCGACGCTGCCGACCGCCATGGTGTTCGTGCGCAACCCGACGGGGGTATCGCATTCCCCGGCCGAGTTCGCGGAGATGTCCGACTGCCTGGCCGGGGTCGACGCCCTCGCGGACGTGCTGGCCGACCTGCTCGCGGACAAGGCCGCCGATGAGGTCGCCCACACGGCCGACAACACGGCCGACAACTGAGGCCGCCCACACGGCAGACAACAACCCCACCGACCAGCCCGCCGAAAGACCGCGCACCCGATCGACAAGGGACCGACCGCGTGACCGCTCTGCCCCCCACCCGACTCCTGTGGTGCGAGATCCTGCACACCCGCACCGGAATCGAACGCGACGCCGTCATCGAGGTGCACGACGGCCGCGTCACCGCCGTACGCCCCGACACCCGCACCCCGCCGCCCGGCGCCGCCGTACGCCGCGGGCTGACCCTCCCCGGCTTCGCCAACGCCCACTCGCACGCGTTCCACCGCGTCCTGCGCGGCCGCACGCAGGCCGGTTCCGGGACCTTCTGGACCTGGCGCGAGATGATGTACTCCGCCGCGGCGAAGCTGGATCCGGACAGCTACCTGGCGCTCGCCCGCGCCGTGTACGCCGAGATGGCCCTCGCCGGGATCACCTCGGTGGGCGAGTTCCACTACCTGCACCACGCGCCGGGCGGCAGGCCGTACGACGATCCCAACGCGATGGGCAACGCCCTCGTCGAGGCCGCCCGCCAGGCCGGGATCCGCATCACGCTGCTCGACACCTGCTACCTCGCCGGCGGCATCGGCGAGAACTTGGCGGGCACCCAACTCCGCTTCGGCGACGGCGACGCCGACCGCTGGGCCGCGCGCGTCGACGCGTTGGCCGGCGCGCTCAAGGGCGACGACCACGCGCGCGTCGGCGCGGCGGTGCACTCCGTACGCGCCGTCCCGGCCGACCAGATCCCCGTCGTCGCCGCGTGGGCCGCCGCCCGCGAGGCGCCGCTGCACGCGCACGTCTCGGAGCAGCCCGCGGAGAACCACGCGTCGCTGGACGCGTACGGCAAGACCCCCATCGGGGTCTTCGAGGACGCGGGCACCCTCGGCGGCCGCTTCACCGCCGTCCACGCGACCCACCTCACCGACCGCGACATCGCCGTGCTCGGCACCTCGGGCGCGGGCGTGTGCCTGTGCCCGACCACCGAACGCGACCTCGCGGACGGCATCGGACCGGCCGGGGAACTGTCGCGGGCAGGCGTACCGCTGTCGCTCGGCACCGACAGCCAGGCCGTCATCGACATGTTCGAGGAGGCCCGCGCGGTGGAGCTGGACGAGCGCCTGCGCACCGGCAGCCGCGGCCACTTCACCACCGCGCGCCTCCTCGCGCACGGCACGGTCATGGGACAGGCCGCCCTCGGCTGGGACGACATCGGCCGCGTCGAACCCGGCATGCGGGCCGACCTGGTGACAATCGGCCTGGACTCGGTACGCCTCGCCGGCACCCTCCCGCGCCTGGCCTCCGAGTCAGCCGTCTTCGCCGCCTCCGCCGCGGACGTCACCCACGTCATGGTCGGCGGCCGGACGGTCGTCGCCGACGGCGTGCACCGGACGATCGAGGACGTCCCCGGCAATCTGAACCGGGCGATCAGAGCGCTGGTCGAGTAGTCCGACAGGCGCGCCGAGGTCCAAACACGTCCCCGTGCGGCCCGCGCCCGAAAAGTGCACGTCCGCAAAACCACCGCCCGCTCGACCGCCCCCGATCCGAGTCGCCGACCTCTCCACCCACTACCTCCCGGAGTCAGCGCCCGTGGCGTCCATCCTCATCGACAACATCGCGTCCCTCGTCACCAACGACCCGTCGCTCGGGGACGGGCCGCTCGGCGTGGTCCGCGACGCCGCCGTCGTCCTCGACGGCGAACACGTCGCCTGGGTCGGGCCGTCCGCCGCTGCGCCCCCCGCCGACACGCGGCACGACGCGTCGGGCCGCGCCGTCATCCCGGGCTTTGTCGACTCCCACACACACCTCGTCTTCGCGGGCGACCGGACCGAGGAGTTCGCCGCGCGCATGGCCGGGCAGGCGTACGCGGCCGGAGGCATCCGTACCACCGTCGCCGCGACCCGCGCCGCATCCGACGAAGCCCTCGCCGCCAACCTCGAACGCCTCGTCGCCGAGGCCGCCCGCCAGGGCACGACCGTCATCGAGTGCAAGTCCGGCTACGGCCTGACCGTCGAGGACGAGGCCCGGGCGCTGCGCCTGGCCCGCCGGGTCACCGACGAAGTGACCTTCCTCGGCGCGCACATCGTCGCTCCCGAGTACGCCGACGACCCCGCCGCGTACGTCGACCTCGTCACCGGCCCCATGCTCGACGCCTGCGCGCCGCACGCCCGCTGGGTCGACGTCTTCTGCGAGCGCGGCGCGTTCGACGGCGACCAGGCCCGCGCGATTCTGACGGCCGGGATGGCCACGGGGCTGGTCCCGCGTGTGCACGCCAACCAACTTGGCCCCGGCCCCGGCGTACAACTGGCCGTCGAACTCGGCGCGGCCTCGGCCGACCACTGCACCCACCTCACCGACGCCGACGTCGCCGCCCTCGCCGGATCTTCGACCGTGGCGACCCTGCTCCCCGGCGCCGAGTTCTCCACCCGAGCTGCCTACCCCGACGCCCGCCGCCTCCTCGACGCGGGCGCGACCGTCGCCCTCTCCACGGACTGCAACCCGGGATCGAGCTTCACCACGTCCGTCCCGTTCTGCATCGCCGTCGCCGTACGCGAGATGGGCATGACCCCCGACGAAGCAGTCTGGTCCGCCACCGCCGGCGGCGCCGCAGCCCTCCGCCGCACCGACGTAGGCCGCATCACCCCCGGCGCCCGAGCCGACCTCATCGAACTGGACGCGCCTTCCCACGTACACCTCGCCTACCGCCCCGGCGTCCCCCTGGCCCACACCGTCTGGCACCAAGGAGCCCTGATCGCCTAGCAAATGCGTACCGCGTCCTACACAGTCAACCCCGCCGTCAGCGCCACCCACGCCACACCGGAGACCAGGATCACCGGACTCGCGGCGTCCTTCGAGTCGCGGACGCCCACAACGGCCGCGCTGAAATGGGCTGCCTCCACACACTCGTTGCCACCCCCACTGCTGTGGGTGGACTTGATCCAGTGTGCAGCGGCGATCTGTTCGGGGGCGAGTGGCGTCACGCGAACTCCTTGCGGGCCTTGGCCAGGATCTTGAGCGAGTCGGGCAGCGAGGCCGCCTGCGAGCACAGGCGCTCGAAAGACTCTATGTAGTCTCCCAGTTCGGGATCCTTGTGGAAGTACAGCCCACCCTTGAGCAGTTCCACGTACACCGCGGAGGCGGCCCCGTGTCCGTCGCCGAACAGCACAAAGCTTGAGACCGCAGCGTGTGCTCCCTGCGCGTACGGCAGCATCTGGATATCGACGTTCGGCCGCTCGGCCTGTTCGATCAGGTGGCTGATTTGCTCGGCCATGACGGACGGCCCACCCACCTGACGGTGCAACAGACCCTCTTCGAGGATGACCCAAAGCCGCAGGGGTCCCGCGTTTGGTTGGGGATCGCGGGTGAGGACCTTCTGCCTCTCCATGCGGGCGTCGACCGACGCCCGGACGGTCTCCCGCGTCGCGCGGGGTTCGAGCGCAAGGTGCGTCGCCTCGGCGTAGGCGCGGGTTTGCAGAAGGCCGGGGATGTACGCGGAGGAGAACACACGTTCCGTGCTCGCCTCGGTCTCCAGACTGACGAACGGCGTCATCCACGGTGGCACTTTGCCTACCCACCAACCTGGTTCGTCCAGTTCCTTGGCGAGCGCGACCAGGGCGTCCCGCACTTCGGAGGGCGCGCCGAGGGCATCGCATAACACGCGCACGGTGCGCGGGACGATCTTCTGCGTGTTCGTCCAGTCTTCGTAGCGACTGACGGTCGCCTTGCTGACGTCTGCGCGGTCAGCCACCTGCTGTTGGGTCAGGTCACCGCGCAGGGCCTCCAGTTGCTTGGCGATCTGCATGCGTCGGGGTCCTTGCGTCGCCGTCATCTCCGCCTCTGTCCCCTGGTTGTCCTGGTCGTTGCTGTCACGGTCTCCGCCTGCGCAGGCGATCAGCCGCCGTGCGCACCATCCCGGATCACGGAGCCTGTCGGCAACTCCCCCGTACGAGCTCGACGACTCTTGGAGAGAGTTCCTTCAAGAGAGTTTCATGAAGGAAGGTCATCTGTCATACTCCACGTGTTGTCACTACTTTCCGTATCCGGAAAATCACGGAGTATGAACTCCGTTGTATCCGACGGACGTTCGTGTGCTGCTGCGGCTTGGACAGACCCGCCACCCGGGAGGTGACCGTGGATACCCGTTTGCCACGATCGGAGGCCCATGTGCCATTGCATCGCGCCCACCTGATTCCGCCGCCAACATCTGCAAGCGCCCCCACCCCGCTGCACGGGTACCTTCCGGTGTCCGCCACCTTCGACGCGACGCAGCCGCAATCAGTGAGCCAGGCCCGCCGATTCGTCGCCCTGCACTGCGCACGATGGGACGTGGACGCGAACGTGGCGGACGACGCTCGGGTCATCACCACGGAACTTGCGTCCAACGCCCATGAGCACAGCGGCAGCCCGGATTTCACCGTTCTCATGGTTGTGGCCGCGGCATTGCACGGGACCGTCGTGCACATCGAGGTGACCGACCGCGGTCGGTGGCCGGAGGCCTTCGTCGTACCGGCTCCCGACGGCCTGTGTGAGCGCGGCCGCGGGTGGCGGGTGGTCGAGGGGTACGCGGCAGCCTGCGGCGTCGCACACACTCGTGACCGCGGAACCAGGGCTTGGGCTCAGGTTCGGGTCCACTTGCCGAGGAGGGGCGCGCCTCGCTTACCACTCCCCGCTGACGGTGGCTGAGCCTCAGCCGCCGGACGAGGAGTTGACGCGCAGTGGTGTCAAAAGGTGCGCCGACGCGACTGGCGGCCGAGTTGGACCGCCTGGGCTGGAGGTACAGCCGGTTCGCTGCCGAGTACGTGCGGGCTGCGAGGGATTTGCTCGGCGCAGACGCCGCCGTGAGCGAACGCCAGTACAAGAACTGGCGCAGCGGCAACGTCAAGAGCCACCCGCGGACGACCGCGGCCCTCGTCTTGGAGCGACTGTTCCCGCCATGGACGATCGCCGAACTACTTGCGCCGCCACGTACCGTCGTACCCGGGCCGGGCAATCGACGCCGTCAGCCACACGTGTCCGCCGAAGTCGACATCGAAATCGACATCGACGACGACGCGGTCGAGGCAGTTCAGTTCGCCCAAGCCGCCGCCGCAACCAATGTCCACCCCTTGGTGCTCGATCAACTCGACGCGGACACCGCCCGTCTGGCCGACGCGTACCGGACGAGGCCCTCTGCCGAACTCGTGGATGAACTCCGTGCCGGACGCCGCACAGCGTTCCGGCTCATCGAGGGGCGGCAGTATCCCCGCCAGGCCTTGCGCCTGCACCTGGCAGCAGCCCGTCTCTGTGGCTTGGCCGGCATCATCGCGCTCGACGCCGGTCGACAGCGAGCTGCGGCGGACCTTGTTCGGACTGCGGAATTATGCGCCCGACTCGGCGGAGATCCCCTGCTGCTTGCATGGATTCGTGCCGCGCAGTCCGCAGTTGCATACGCCGAACGACGTGAGCGCGACGCCGTCGCGCTCGCGTTGTCAGGACACGAATTCCTGGGTGGCGAACGCGCAGGCACGGTGACCGCTGTTCGCCTCTTCGTGATGGAGGCCTGTGCACGGGCGCGCATCGGCGACACGCCCGGGACCCTGGCGGCGCTCGCCGCCGCACACAGCGCCCGGCAACGGTGCATGGACGAGCCTTTCGAGGTAGGCGTGTTCGCGTTCTCCATCGCCGAGCAGGAGGGCTACATGGCCGGCGCGTTGCTGGATCTCGGCGGCGAACGCCACGCGCAGGCCGCCATTGAGGCGGCTCGGCGTGCCGTCACCGCGCACGCCGCTACGCCTGCCGCCCTACAGTCTGTTCGCGATCTCGCGGCCGCACACGTTGTGTTGGCCGCCGCGTTGGTCCGCTTCGGCGAACCTCTGGCTGCTGCCCGGCAACTCGGCTATGTAGCGGAGCTTTCTCCAGCGTGCGTCAGAGCCGACACTCGCTGCCGACTCGTGGGGCTCGCCGCCCTTCCGCTCGATGCGTCCGCCCCCGGAGCCCGGGAACTGCTTTCCGTATTCGACGCCTTAACCGCGTCGTCGGCCGACTCAGACGCGGCGTCGACTGCCGGGCCGCACTCGTGACCCGTTTATTGCCCCAGCCGACTGGACTGTTGCCCCGGGCTTGCCGAAACGTCGGGAACAGACCCCTGACGATTGCCCGCTCGCCCGGCGGAAGGTGGGAACGAGCGGCCGGAGCGTCCGGGACCGCACGACAGACCAAGGAGGCACCCATGGTCGACAAGATCCGAGCCGTCCGTGTCGAGGGATACAGGAACGAGCACACCCCCGATGCGGAGTGGTACAAGTCGCCGTTCTCGAACCCGCAACACGTGGACGACTGCGTGGCGTTCAGTCCCTTGCCCAACGGTGGCATCGCGATCGCCAGCACGCGTGAGCCGGACCGAAAGCCGTTGACGTACGACGCCGGCGAGGTCCGCGCGTTCATTCAGGGGGTCGCCGCCGGTGCGTTCGACGGGCTGACCGCCTGATCACACCCGATGTGTCCGCGCTCGCGCCGCCGGCGCGAGCGCGGACAACCACCCTGCCCCTCCTGAGTCCTGGTAGGGGCGAGGCTTGCTCGCGACGACGCGGAGGCGTACATGTCCTTCCCTCACCTGGCCATGCTCACGGACGATCCGGAGGCATTCGTACAGGTCTGGCCTGACAAGCCGCAGGACACCACGTGTTCCTCGCGCAAGTGCAAGGCGCCAAACAATGGGCGGCGTGGACACCGGTCATCAGAGATCCCTTGGAGACCGACCAGTGGATCAATCGGGGATTCACCCGACAGGATCGCGACCGTATCGACGGTCCGCCGGACTTCACCGCGACCATTGCCGCCGGGGACGTTCTTTATCTGCCTCGTGGGTGGGTGCACAGCGGGCACACCACCACTGATCACTCGTTTCACCTCACTATCGGAGTGCACCTCCAGACCTGGCACTCTCTGCTGCGCGATCTCGCCATCGCCGCCGCCGAAGATCCCGCCATCAGGGGCGCTTTGCCGCCCGGCTTGGCGCGTGCTGATCCGGATGTCTTGGGCAGCACTGTGCACAAGCTGTTCTCCGATTGGGTTGCCAGGTCTCAAGCCGACCTGATCCGGCGCCTGATCCGGCTTCCAGGCCGCGGGTAGCCTTCAGACGATGGCTGCTGCGGCTCGGTGGGGGAGGGGATGTGCGTACCGGGGATCTGGACGACCTGCTGAACCAGCCCGGTGACTATCCGGGAGCGGTTCGCGTACGCCGTCTTCCTCGGCAGGTCGCACCGGGTGGCACGGTCGCGCTCGAAACGTGGGACGGAGACCAGTGGCGAACCGAGGAGTGGACCACCAGCGCCGACCGCATCCGGGAGTGGATCTCAGCGGCGGCTGTGCACGGGACCGTCACGCCGTGGACCGCCGGTACGGGCCGCCGCCGCAAGAAGCCGCAGCCCGCCCCCGATCGTGCTCAGCGCGAGCAGACTGACTGAGGCGGTTGCGCATCGCGCCTCACACAGTCAGCGCGGGCTGCACGATACCCGACCGGCGGTCCGGCACTACGCTCGGACGCGTGGCGACCGACATCCCTCTCGATGACAATCGGGCCATGTTCGACCGGCTTCTGCGCATGCTCGACGAGCACCCGGAGCTTGTCGGCGACGTCAGGTTCGAGACGACCCCGACCGGAATCGTCGCGAAGAGCCCCGCCGACCTCGCCCATGGCGCGGTCATCCGCGAGCTGCGCCGCCAGCTGGAGACCGGACTCGGCGACCGCCTCGACGTCAACCAGGACGCCGGGTTCGTCGTGGCGGGTCTGAAGAAGATCCCCGATCTGTTCGTCCTTGACTTGACTACGACCAGCACGACCCCGAGGCCGACGGCTACGTCCAGGGCGCCTCCGGGGTGTGGCTGTTCGCCGAGGTGACCTCACCCTCCACGCGTGCCGCCGACCTGGGCCTGGCGCACACCGCCGCCAACCCCGGCAAACCGTGGGTCTACGCCGAGGCCGGTGTGCCGCTGTACCTGGTCGTGGACCGCAAGGACGCCCGGGTCACCCTCCACGCCGAACCCGGGCCCGGCGGCTACGCCCCGCCCACCGTGTGCTCGGTCGGCGAACGCCTGTGGCTTCCCAAGCCGTTCGGGTTCCACCTGGACACGGAACCGTTCAAGCAGCACCTCTGACCTGCCGGAGTGCACAGCGGTCCGGGGCAGGATGTACGACGACGGTTGGACAGCAAGCGTGGGGGAACGGCCGGACATGAACGAAGAATTCATCCGTACAGCCATCACCGCGTACACGGAGCTTTACGGGGAGCCGACTTGCACGCGCAGGTTCTCCCGCTCCGACCCTGCCGGCGTCTCTGCCGTGGTGATCTATCTTCCGAACGAAATCGACCGAAAGGTGGCTGAAGACAATGTGACCTCACTGTGGACCGCGGGGTTCGGCGCAGTTGCCGTTTGCTCCGATTTCCCGTGTGAGATCGGAATGGAGATCCAGGGGTCTCTCGACGACAGCACCTCCCAGGCCATGGCCCGAGCACTGATAGACCTGGCTGCGACACCGTTGCAGACTGGGCGTCTCTTCCGAGACGGCCAGATAGTTACCAATGTCGCACTTCCCGGCTTCCCGCGATTCGGTAGTGCCATGCTCATGGACTGGGAATCTGTCTACGGGTTCCGGTTCCCCGAACCGCTCTCCGATGTCGGCTGCCTCCGCGTGGTTCCGCTATTTGACACGGAGGCTGATTTCGTGGAGTCGCACGCCGACCGGCACAGTGCGTATCGCGCCCTGAGGTTTCGAGGAATGAACGAGATGGATCCCGGCCGAGCGGCCGTAGCCTAGGCCGGGTAGCCGCCGCCGCAAGGAGTTGTGGCTACCGCAGGGCGGTGGCGAAGCCGGCGATTTGTTCGGCCAGTACGTCCGGGGCGTCGAGTTGGACGAGGGTGCGTGCGTCGGGTACTTCGACGAGTTCGGCGTTCTGGAAGGCCTGCTGGAGGCGCCGGGCGAGGGCGGGGGTGTAGGCGCGGTCGGCGGCACCCCAGACGATGCGGACCGGTCCGGGGTAGTCCTTGAGCCGCGTGGACACGTCGAGCAGGTCTTGCGGGTCGACGGCGCGGAGGAGGCGCGCGGCGTCCCGGCGGACATCCGGCTGAGTGAGCGCCGGCTCGATCCAGGACCGGGTGAGGTCGGCGTCCAGGTTCTTCGCGAGCAGTCCGAATCCCAGAGGTGAATGCCGCATGAGCCGGATGCGCATCGGAAGCAGGTTGAGCTTCATCCTCCGCGGGCCCTTGAGCAGCCTGAAGACGACGGAGAACGGGAACGGCGGGAACGTGTCGAACGCGTCGCAGTTGGTCAGCACCACGCGGCCGACCCGTCGTGCGTCGGTGTCGAGCACGAACTGGGCGAGCGCCCCGCCGGTGTCGCTGCCGACGAGGGTGACGTCGTTCAGGTCGAGTGCGTCGAGGAACGCCAGGATGTGTCGGGCGATGCCCCGAGGGGTCTGATCGGCGTCGGAGTTCATGGGCGTGGGGTGTGCGCCGAGGGGCCAGTCGGGCGCGTAGGACCGGATGCCGCGATGGGCGAGGAGGTCGGCGACGGGGGACCAGACCGCACCGTTCATGAGGAACGCGTGGACGAACACCACGGGAGGCTCTGCCGAGTCCTCGGGACCGGCGGCGCGGTAGTGGACGGGGCCTGCGGGAAGTTCGACGGTCGGCATGCGAATCTCCTTCCTTCATGAAGTAACATACAGTGTGTATGAAACTTACGGGCAGAGTGTATGAAAGAAATTCGGCGGACCCAGGAGGAGCGGACCGCGGCGACGCGCGCCGCCCTGGTCGAGGCGGGTAGGAAGCTCTTCGCGGAGCACGGGTTCGCCGGCGTCGGCACCGAGACCCTGGTGCGTGAGGCCGGCATCAGTCGAGGCGCCCTGTACCACCAATTCGGCGACAAGACCGAGCTGTTCGCGGAGGTCCTGGCCGCCGTCGAGGCCGACGTCACCGCGCGCCTGGTCGCGGCCATGCCGACGAACAGCCGCGATCTCGTCGTCGTGATGACGCGGGCGGTCGAGGCCTGGCTCGATGCCTGCGAGAGCCCCGAGGTGCAGCGGATTCTGCTCATGGACGGGCCGTCCGTGCTCGGCTGGGCGCGCTGGCGTGCCATCTGCCAGCGTCACATCCTCGGCCTCATCGACGCCGTGCTCGCCCAGGCGGCGGCCGACGGTGAACTGCTCGCCCTGCCGGTCAGACCGCTGGCACATCTCCTGCTCGCGGTCGCGGACGAAGCCGCGATGTACCTGCACGCCAGCGACGACCGGGCGACCGCGCGAGCGGACATCGTCCAGATCGTCGAGGCGCTGGTACGCGGGCTCGTCGCGCGCGACGCCTGAGATGCGACAACATGCCCAGGCTGACATTCCGTCAGCAAATTCGCGCCGCGTGTGACAGGGGTCCCTCTGTTCGGGCGCCCGGGCGTCGTACATACTGCCCGGTAACCCTCACGACCAGACGCGTGGCCGGGACCAGCCGTGGAGCAGGCCCGGACATGCGCGTTACACGAGAAGGAGGCGCCTGGTGGGCCGCCTTGCGCAGACTGACGGGCTGACCGACGTCCAGCGGGAGATCCTCGCCACCGTCCGCACCTTCGTGGACAAGCAGATCATCCCGGTCGCGACGGAGCTGGAGCACCGGGACGAGTACCCGACGGAGATCGTCGAGGGCATGAAGAAGATGGGGCTGTTCGGCCTCATGATCCCGGAGGAGTACGGCGGTCTCGGCGAGTCGCTGCTGACCTACGCGCTCGTGGTCGAGGAGATCGCGCGCGGGTGGATGAGCGTGTCGGGCATCATCAACACGCACTTCATCGTCGCGTACATGATCAAGCAGCACGGCACGCAGGAGCAGAAGGACTACTTCCTGCCGAAGATGGCCGAGGGCGAGATCCGCGGCGCCTTCTCGATGTCCGAGCCGCACTGCGGCTCCGACGTGTCCGCGATCCGCACGAAGGCGGTCAAGGACGGCGAGTTCTACGTCATCAACGGTCAGAAGATGTGGCTGACGAACGGCGGCACGTCCAACCTGGTCGCGGTGCTGACGAAGACCGACGAGGGCGCGGACTCGGTCTACCGCAACATGACGACCTTCCTGATCGAGAAGGAGCCGGGCTTCGGCGAGACGCGCCCGGGCCTGACCGTGCCGGGCAAGATCGACAAGATGGGCTACAAGGGCGTCGACACGACCGAGCTGGTGCTCGACGGCGTGCGGGTGCCCGCCGACCGCGTGCTGGGCGGCGTCCCCGGCAAGGGCTTCTACCAGATGATGGACGGCGTCGAGGTCGGCCGCGTCAACGTCGCCTCGCGCGGCTGCGGTGTCGCGCAGCGCGCGTTCGAACTGGGCGTGCTGTACGCGCAGCAGCGCGAGACGTTCGGCAAGCAGCTCCACGAGCACCAGGCGATCCAGTTCAAGCTGGCCGAGATGGCCACCAAGGTCGAGGCGGCGCACCAGATGATGGTGATGGCCGCGCGCAAGAAGGACGCGGGCGAGCGCAACGACCTCGAAGCCGGGATGGCCAAGTACCTGGCGTCGGAGTACTGCAAGGAGGTCGTCGAGGACGCCTTCCGCATCCACGGCGGCTACGGGTTCTCGAAGGAGTTCGAAATCGAGCGGCTCTACCGGGAAGCACCGATGCTGCTGATCGGTGAGGGCACGGCCGAGGTCCAGAAGATGATCATCGGGCGGCGGCTCCTGGAGGAGTACAAGCTGCGCTGATGACGGGTGACCGTGCGAGGCCCGGCTCTCCTGAGGGATGGCCGGGCCTCGGCGTTTGCCCGGCGTAGACCGAACGGGTGGCCCCGCGCCCCCTGTTCACCGCTGCGAGCGTCGCCCGGTCGGCCCGTGCGTGAGAGCCTGGACGGGATGATCACGAACCGCCCGGCACGGGTGATTTCGCCCGCCGCCGCGTTGCTGCTGGCGGTCGCCGCGGTGGCGTACAGCTCGTGGGTCCTGGAGGCGGCGCTGCCCACCGGGCTCAGTACGGTCGACGGCTTCGCCAGCGAGTTGTTCGCGGCCGACCAGCCCTACCGCTGGTTCTTCGGCGGGCTCGACATCGTCGCGGGCGCGTGCGCGGCGCTCGCCGGGCTGCTCGTGCTGCGCCTCGTCCGGGGGAGGCCACCCGGTCTGCGCTGGGCGTACGCCGGATGGGCCGCACTCGTGGTCTTCGGCGTCGCCACCATCCTGGACGTCGTCTTCCCGCTCGACTGCGCGCCCTCGCTCGCGCCCTGCGACGCACTCGAACAGGCCGGGCGGCTGTCGTGGCGGCACGACGTGCACCTGGTGACGAGCGTGATCGCCAATGCCGCTGGGCTCGCGGCCATAGCGGCGCTGTGGTGGTCGGCGCGCGGCGGCGCGGCGCGCCCGGTGCCGTCCCGTCGTTGGGGCGGCGGGCTCTTCTGGGGCGCACTCGTCATGACGTCGGCGACCATGCTGCTGAGCCTGCACGACATGCACTACGACGTACCGTCGTTCCTCGCCGACGGCCAGGGCGTCCCGCAGCGGATCCAGGTCGGGCTGCTCGCGGTCTGGCTGGGCCTCGCGGCCGCGTCGCTGCGCCGAACCGGAGCGGACGGCGGCGATGATGGCCGTGGTCACGGCCGTGGTGACGGCGCCGCGCGCACGGGGGAACCGACGGACCCGGCAAGAGCGGGGAGAACGACATGGCAGGCGAAGGACGGCCGCCCGGTGAGTTCGTCGAGGTGGACGGCGTGGTCCTGCACGTCGTCCGGGACGGACGCGGCGACGGGCCGACCGTAGTCGTCACGAGCGGCCTCGGCGGGGCGTGGTGCGACTGGGACCTGGTCGCCCCCGAACTCGGCCGGGAGTGCCAGGTGGTCCGGTTCGACCGGCCCGGCCTGGGCTTCAGCGCGCTGGATCCCCGGCCGCAGACCGTACGCGGCGAGGCGGAGCGCATCGCGGCGCTGGTCGCGAAGCTGGGCGTGCGGGGGCCGTACGTCCTGGTCGCGCACTCCTTCGCGGCCTTCCACGCCGAGGGGTTCGCGCGCCTGTACCCCGAGCAGGTCGCGGGGCTGGTCCTGGTCGACCCCAGCGTCGAGGCGTCCCCGCGCGCACGGCCCGCCGCCGACCTGCGCGTCAAGGCCGCGCACGCCGCGGGAGCCGCGTTCCGGCTGACCGGCCTCAGCCGCCCGCTCGGCCCCGCGCTCCGGTGGCTGGCCGTCCTGGCCCTTTCCCGCCGCGGCCGCGACGTCGCCGCCGATCCGCACTGGGCCCGGAAGGCGTACGGCTCCGGCCGCTTCCTGGCGGCGGCCTTCGCCGAGAACACCGTCTACCGCGACCAGGCCGCCGAACTGGTGGCCCTCCGCAAGAGCCGCCCCCTGCCGGACGTACCGCTGCGCGTCCTCGCCGGCGCGGGCGGCCGCGAGACCCTGGCCGTACGCGCCCGCTGGCTCCGCGCCCAACGCACCCTCGCCGACCTCGCCCCCCAGGGCCACTGCACCGTCCTCGACGACGCGGCACACCTGCTGATGATGGACCGCCCCGACGCCGTGACGGCGGCCGTACGCGAAGTCCTCACCGAACCCAAGCCCGACTGACCACCACACCCCCCGAGTCGCCGCGCGGTCTCCTGCGCCGTTGCCCGCATCACCCGAGCGCCCTCTCGCGCCGCCGCCCTCGCAACCACCCGTGCCACCATCCGCGCCGCCTGCGTCGCCCCGCTGGACCAGCAGCGGCGAAGGTCGATGAGATAGCCGCTCGGAGCGACGGCGGCGTGCGTCCGCCCGACCCGACCACCCCACCGCGCCGACGCCGCGCCGCCCGCGTCGTCCCCGACCCGACCACGCCACCTCACCTCACCGCGCGGCCGTGCCGCTCCGACCCGACGACCCCACCGCACCGCGCCGCCCGCGTGGTCCCCGGCCCGACCGCCCCACCCCGCCTCACCGCGCGGCCGTGTCGCCCCGACCCGACGACCCCACCGCACCGCTCCCCACCCACCCCGCCTCACCGCGCGGCCGTGTCGCCCCGACCCGACGACCCCACCGCACCGCTCCCCACCCACCCCACCGCACCGCGCCGCCCGCGTCGTCCCCGACCCCGACCCGACCACGCCACCCCACCTCACGGCCGTGTCGCGCCCCCGGCTGGTTATTGCCGTGGTCGGAGGGAACCGCCGATGGGGACGGTGTGCTTTTTTGATGTTCGGGTAAATGGTGCGAACTGGGTTATCCCACCCGGTTCCACCGTCCCCGAGCTTGGAGAAGACACGATGTTCGGACAGGAGAGGATTCCTCCGTCGGCCGGCGCCAAGCCGGTCAGCGGCGAGGTCATCGCGTCCTACACGGACTACGCGGGCGCACAGCGTGCTGTCGACTACCTGTCCGACAACGAGTTCCCGGTCGAGCACACGGCGATCGTCGGCGGGGACCTGCGGCTGGTCGAGAACGTGCTCGGCCGGCTCGACGCCAAGAAGGCGGCACTCGCCGGTGCCGCGAGCGGCGTGTGGTTCGGTCTGCTGATCGGGCTGTTCCTCGGCATCTTCGCGGAGCGCGCGACCGGGTGGATCTGGATCGTGCTGATGGGCGTCGTGTGGGGTGCGCTCGCGGGCGCCCTGTTCGGCTGGATCGGCTACCGCAGCATGGGCGGGAAGCGCGACTTCGTGTCGACGAGCCAGCTCGTCGCGGCGCGCTACGACGTACTCGTCGAGACGCAGTACGCCGAACGCGCCCGCAACATCGTCGGCCGCCTGAGCCTGTAGCAAGCCCAGACCCCGGGGCTCAACCGTTCGCCCCCGCCCTCACAACCACCCGTTCCGCCGGAACCCCCGGTGGATCATGAGGCACACCGTCAGAGTCACCCCGAGCACGGTCGGATACCCGTACTTCCACTGCAACTCCGGCATGTGGTCGAAGTTCATCCCGTAGATCCCGGCGATCATGGTCGGCACCGCGAAGATCGCCACCCACGCCGAGATCCGCCGCATGTCCTCGTTCTGCGTGACCGTCACCTGTGCCAGGTTCGCCTGGAGGATCGAGGTCAGCAGCTCGTCGAACGACGCGATCTGCTCGCTCACGCGCGCCAGGTGGTCCTCGACGTCGCGGAAGTACTCGCGGATGTCCGGGTGCACCTGCCGCATCGGGCGCTCGGCGAGCGTCTGGAGCGGCCGGGCCAGCGGCGTCACCGCGCGCCTGAGCTCCAGGAGTTCGCGCTTGAGCTGGTAGATGCGCCCGGCGTCGCCGCTGCCGCGCCCGCCGAAGACCTCGTTCTCGACCTCGTCGATGTCGTCCTGGAGCGACTGCGTGACGTCGAGGTACGCGTCCACCACCCGGTCCGCCACCGCGTGCAGCACGGACGACGGCCCGGCGCCCAGCAGTTCGGGGTTGCCCTCCAGGCGGTGCCGCAGCTCGCCGAGGCCGCCGTGCAGGCCGTGCCGGACCGTGATCACGAAGTCGCGGCCGAGGAACACCATGATCTCGCCGGTCTCGACGACCTCGCTGGTCGCGGTCAGGTGCTCGTGCTCGACGTACCGCACGGTCTTGAAGACCGCGAAGAGCGTGTCGTCGTAGCGCTCCAGCTTGGGCCGCTGATGGGCCTTGACGGCGTCCTCGACGGCGAGGGGGTGCAGGTCGAACCGCTCGGCGATGCCCGCGAGTTGGACCGCGGTGGGCTCGTGCAGGCCGATCCACACGAAGCCGTCGCCGCGCGCGTGCACGTCGTGGATCGCCGCCTCCGGCCCGGCGCAGCCCGACTGCCGGGTGCCGTCGCGGTACACCGCGCAGTCCACCACGCAGTCGCCGTCCACCGGATCCGGGAGGGCGGTGAGCAGCGGCGTTCGGCGGGCAACGTGCGGGCGTACGGCGGCACGCAGGTCGCGGATCATCGACATGGCGGGCTCCTTCACAGGAGGGCGCGCGTCAAGGCAGGCGTGTTCCCGGTGCACGCAGGCGTGTCGCGGTGCTGCGGGAACGCGGCCGACCCCGGTGCGGGCGGCAATAGGGCACCGCCCAGCCGGTCAGGCTGGGGGAAGGACAGGTGTGCCGTCCGGTGGCCCGGATGTCGCGGTACGCGGCGCCTTCCGGATACCGCCCGGATTCACGGGCGAGGGAAGGAACGGCGGGGAACCGCGGTGCGGGTCAGGCGGTATGGGCGCGGGCGGCGTATCGAGGGAGGTCGGGTGAACCGCCGGTACTGCACGATGGACTGGTATGCACCACAACCACCTCCCTCGGCCTGTCCCCGCTGGGGGTACGACTCGACGCCGCGCCCCGACGTTCCGGGGTGGGCCAGCAAATCAGGGTAGCAGGCGGCAAGTTGCCGCACGGTCACGTTCGGCGTTCCCCGTACCATGACCGGATGTTCGACTTGACGCCGCACCACGAGCCGCCCGACCCCGTCCCCGCGGTGGAGGCGCATCTGGCAGCGGCGTTCGGCGAGCCGTCCGGGCGCGCCGGGGTGACCTTCGTCGGCACCGACCGCATGGAGGTGCTGCGCTTCGGTCCCGACGAGAGCGGCGTGGTGCGCTACGCGACCCTCGGCATGTCCCGCGTGCCCATGACCGATCCGGCGGCCGCGCTGGCCGACCCGGTCCGCGGTCCGCGCGCGGAACTCGTGCTGTCGGTGCGCGGCGGTCAGGACTCGGTGCTGCGCCCGCTTGCCGTGCTGGCGGCGTCGCCGCAGGTCGAGGGGATCGTGGTGGCCCCGGGCGCGTCGCTGGACGTCGGCGGTCCGCTGTGGGACGGCGCCGCGTTCACCGCCGTCCTGGTGGCCGAGCCGGGCGGGCTGGTCCCGGACCTCGCGCTGCCGGAACCCGCGGAAGCCGTACGCTTCCTGCCGCTGCTGCCGATGACCGCCTCCGAGACCGCCTGGAAGCGCGTGCACGGCGCCGACGCGTTGCAGGAACTCTGGCTCAAGCACGGGACGGACCTGCGCGACCCACGGCGCAGGGCGGTCCCCCTGAGCTGACGGCACGGCACGGCAGGGTCAGTTCAGGCGTTTCGACAACGACAGGCTCAGCTGGTGCCCCCCAGGGCGGTGCATTCCCAAATGCGGCGTCGTCGGCGTCATGGTGCCCTCGAACGACAATTCGACGGATAGTCCGACGGGTGACATGACACCCAGCCGGACGGACAACTCGACGCACAACGCGCCCTGGGATCCGTTCGGTCCGGGCCGGACAGGTCTCCCGATGTGCAGTCCACACGGTCGGTCGACCTGTCGGGCCGGGCCGACGACAGGATCCGTAAGTCCGCCTGTCTCGCAGGGGACTTACGGCACCAGCAGTACCGGGCACGGGGCCCGGTGCACGACCGCGTCGCTGACGCTGCCGAGGAACAGCCGCGCCATGCCGTGGTGGCGGCGCGCGCCGAGCACGAGGATGTCGGCCCCGTAGTCCTTGACCTGGTCGAGGACGGCGTTGGGCACGTCGCTGCGCAGGGTCTCGCCGGTCCAGCCCTCGACCGTCCCGACGCCCGCCGAGCGCAGCACCTCGACGGCGTCGGTGACGACCTTCTTCGCGGCGTCCGCGTCCTCCTCCTCGACCACGCCGCCCACGCCTCCGCCGCCGTCGATGACGTCGACCGTCTGCACGTGCAGGACGCGCACCACGGCACCGAGCGGCTTGGCCAGCGCGGCGGTGGCGGCGAGGACGTCGGAGGTCTCGGGGGTGGAGTCGACGGCGACAAGGATGCGCTCGTACATGGTTCCTCTTCCTGTGCGTTCTGCTGTGCGTGTTGGTGTCGGCCGGTCGTGTCGACAGGGTCTTCACCCATACCGGCCGGCGGTGGTTCAGGCGGCGGCTCAGCCGGTCTCAGCTCGCCGCGGGCACGGGGCGTGGTGCCTGGGGGACCGGGTCCGCGTGCTCGGCGGCGGTCGCGAGCAGCCGGCGCGCCCCGGCCAGCACGCCCGCCGCGACGAGGCAGGTGGCCGTCGCCACCAGGAACGGCACGTGCACGTTGAAGTGCTCGTGGAGCTTCGGGGCGAGGTACGGTGCGGCCGCCGCGGCGAACCAGCGCACGAAGTTGTACCCGGCCGAGGCGACCGGCCTCGGCGCATCCGACACCTCCAGGGCCAATTCCGTGAACACAGTGTTGTTTACGCCGATCAGCGCGCCCGAAACGATGACTCCCGTCACGATCACCGCCTTCGACCCGTACGCGATGACGGCCAGGTCGGCCGCGAACAGGACGAGGCTCCCGGACGCGACCGCCACCGACCCGAAGCGCCCCTGCAACCGCGGCGCGACGAGCACCGAGAACAGCGCGAGCAGGATGCCCCACGCGAAGAACACCGCGCCCGACTTGTACGGGCTCATGTCGAGCACGAACGGCGTGAACGCCAGCACCGTGAAGAACGCGTAGTTGTAGAAGAACGCCGACCCGGCCGTCGCCGCGAGCCCCTTGTGCCCGAGGGCCTTCAGGGGGTCGAGCAGCCCGGTCTTCCGTGCGGGCCGGGGCTGTTCCTCGAGGAACACCGTGATCGCCGCGAACCCGATCGCCATCAGCGCCGCCGTCCCGTAGAACGGGTAGCGCCAGGACGCGTCCCCGAGCACCGCGCCGAGCAGCGGTCCGCAGGACATGCCGAGGCCGAGCGCCGATTCGTACAGCAGGATGGCCGCCGCGCTGCCGCCGCTCGCGGCGCCCACGATGACGGCGAGCGACGTGGACACGAAGAGCGCGTTGCCGAGGCCCCAGCCGGCGCGGAAGCCGACGAGCCGGCCGACCGAGTCGGACGTCCCCGACAGGGCCGCGAACACCACGACGAGGGCGAGGCCCAGCAGCAGCGTGCGGCGCCCGCCGATTCTGCTCGACACGAATCCGGTCACCAGCATGGCCACCGCGGTGATCAGGAAGTAGCTGGTGAACAGCAGCGACACCTGGCTGGGCGAGGCGTCCAGGCCCTTGGCGATCGAGGGGAGGATCGGGTCGACCAGGCCGATGCCCATGAACGCCACGACGGCGGCGAACGCGGTCGCCCACACGGCCATGGGCTGCTTCAGGGTGCCGCCGGTGTGCTCGCCCGGTGCCATGTCGTCCTCCCATCGTTAGCCACGCTAATAAATGTAGCGTACACCTAAATTTCGGGGAGTCCAGACGGGTCCGCGATTCCCGGCGGGGCCGCCTACCTGTCGGTAACCGGGGTCGGGGATGATGTGCCGCAGAACCCCACGGGGCTCCCCGAGAGAGGACCGCATACACCATGCAGTTTGGCCGCTACTACGAGGAGTTCGAGGTCGGTGCGACCTACAAGCACTGGCCCGGCAAGACGGTCACCGAGTACGACGACCACCTGTTCTGCCTGCTCACGATGAACCACCACCCGCTCCACATGGACGCCAACTACGCCGAGAAGACGACCGACTTCGGCAAGAACGTCGTCGTGGGCAACTACATCTACTCGCTGCTGCTCGGCATGTCCGTGCCGGACGTGTCCGGCAAGGCGATCGCCAACCTGGAGATCGAGTCGCTGCGGCACGTCGCGCCGACCTTCCACGGCGACACGATCTACGGCGAGACCAACGTGCTCGACAAGTGGGAGTCCAAGTCCAAGGACGACCGGGGCGTCGTGTACGTCGAGACCAAGGGCTACAAACAGGACGGCACCCTGGTCTGCATCTTCCGCCGCAAGGTGATGGTGCCGAAGACCTCGTACGGCGAGGCGCGCGGCGGCGAGCAGCCGGGCCGCCCCGAACTGCGCGAGGACTGACCCCGGCGGACGCGGACCCGGGGGGCCGACCGCACCCGCGGCNGGTGCCGAAGACCTCGTACGGCGAGGCGCGCGGCGGCGAGCAGCCGGGCCGCCCCGAACTGCGCGAGGACTGACCCCGGCGGACGCGGACCCGGGCCGCCGACCGCACCCGCGGCGGCGGCCCGGACCCGTCCTGTCAGTGAACCGGCAGGTCCGCGGCCGTGGGATAGGAGGGCTGCGCCCCCTCGGCGGTGACGGCCGCCGCACCGACGCGTACCGCGTACGCGACCGCCTCGGCCAGCGCGTCGCCGAGCGCGAGACGCCAGGCAAGAGCACCGGTGAAGGCGTCGCCCGCGCCCGTCGTGTCGACCGCGCGCACCGGCGGTGCGGGGACGTGCACGAGGTCGCCGCCGCTCTCGGCGCAGACCGCGCCCGCCGCGCCCAGCGTCACGACCAGCGACCGGGGCTCGGCACCCGCGGCCCGCAACGCGAGAACCGACCGCCGTGCACGCCCCACCGGATCACCGGCCGCGCCCTCCTCGGCGGCGTCCTCCACGACCGCAGCCTCCTCGACCGCACCCTCCGGAGGCGTCGACGGCACGATGCCGCGGGCCTCGTGCTCGTTGACCACCAGCGGATCGCACACACGCAGCGCGCCCGCCGCCAAGGTCCACGGGCCCGGCGACGGATTCAGCACGACGCGCGTGCCGGACTCCGCGCAACGTCGCAGCACTTCCGCCACCGTCTCGTGCGGGATCTCCAGTTGCAGCGACACGACGCGCGCCCGGCGCAGGGCCGGTTCGAGCGCGATGACGTGCGCGGGGGAGAAGCGGCCGTTCGCGCCGGGGGAGACCGTGATCGCGTTCTCGCCGTCACCGTCCACGGTGATCAGGGCCGCGCCGGTCGGCCCTTCGTCCGTCGCGACCAGCGAGGTGTCGACGGCTTCCCGCCGCAGCGCGCCGAGCAGCAGCGGGCCGTACGCATCCGCGCCGACCCGCCCCGCGAACGCCGCGTTCGCCCCGAGCCGGGCCGCCGCCACCGCCTGGTTCGCGCCCTTGCCGCCGGCATGCACCGCGAGGTCGCCGCCGAGGACCGTCTCACCGGGCCGGGGGGGGGGGGGGGGGGGGGGGGGGGGGGGG
>NZ_JBPKBH010000006.1:366915-371648 GCF_051388915.1 Yinghuangia sp. YIM S09857
CGCCGCCGAGGACCGTCTCACCGGGCGGGGGGTGCCGCGGCACCCGCACCACGAGGTCCGCGTTGACCGACCCGACGACCAGCACCAGCGGGCCGTCCGCGGACTCAGCCGACACCGGGGACGTTCCACTCCGTCAGCGCGTCGAGCAGCCCGTCGGTCAGTTCCAGCAGCCGCAGTTGGTCGGCCGGCACCCAGCGCACCGACTCGGCGTCGTCGCCCGCCTGCATCGTGCCGCCGTGCACGATGCAGGCGTAGTCGCGTATGTCGTACGTCCCGCCGTCCGGCGCCGGGCGCGTCACGCTCCCGACCAACGGACCGACGGTGACCTCAAGGCCCGTCTCCTCCAGCAGCTCGCGCGCGAGGGCCCCGGCGTCGCTCTCACCCGGCTCCACCCGCCCGCCCGGCAGCGACCACAGGCCCTTGCCCGGGGGCGTGCCGCGGCGGATGAGGAGGATGCGCCCCTCACCGTCCAGGACGATCGCACCGACACAGGGAGTTGCCCGCATATCCGCGAGCGTATCCGCCGTATGGGCGGATCGGGGCGTCCCCGCCACAGCGTGTCGACAACTCCCGAGCCCACCGAAACCACCACACGACGGCCGCCCGCCACCCGACGGCCCGTCGAACGCGGTCGTCGTGGGCCCGGAGGTCGTGACGCCTGTGCGTCGTCGGCTGCGGTGACGACAGCCGTCGGCGGTGTGGCAGCGGCTCCTGTGGTGCCATGGCCGCGCACCGGTCGAATGTGGTGGCCGTGTCGGCCGATTGCGGTGTCGATGGCCGTGTGGGTTGTTGCCGTGCGCCTCGATGGTTGCGGTCCGTGCCAGGTCGTACAACCAGTCGTTCAACCAGTCGTTCAACCACGTCGTTCAACCAGGTCGTTCACCCGGGTCGGTCGCGCGCCCGGCCTTCGACCGGCCCGCCGGTGGTTCTCGCCGTGCCCGACGTCCAACCCCGTCGCACCCCTCCGCTCCGCCGCGACATCGGCGCCAATGGGGTGATCGTCCTTGACGCGGGGGCCTCGGCAAGGGACCGTCGTGCGTATGAAGGGCGAGCAGAGCTGCCCACGCTGCGGAGGCCGGGTCCGAGCCCCGGGGTTGTTCTCCGAGACCTGGCAATGTGACCTGCACGGATCCGTGCCGCCCCTGCAACCGGTCGTCCCGCCCAGCGTCGACGCCCTCGACGTCGTCGTACGCCGCTCCCGCGTCCCCGTCTGGCTGCCCTGGCCGCTCCCGGTCGGCTGGCTCTTCACCGGCGTCGCGCACGCGGGCGACGACCGGTCCGGCCCGCGCGCGGTCGCCGTCGCCTGCACCGGACCCGCACCGCTGGGCGGTCCCGGCGAGCTGGTGCTGGTGGCCGAGGAACTGGGCGTCGGCCTCGGTGCCCGCTTCGCGGGGCTGCCGGGGCCCGACCCGGGCAGCGACCTGCTCGGCAACCGGGTGGCGCCGGCGAAGGTGATGGCCGCGGGTCGACCGACGGCGCTGTGGTGTGTGCCCGGTACGCCGGCCGACCGCGCGGTGTACGCCGGCGAGGCGATGGGCCTGTGGCTGTGGGCGATCCTCTGGCCCGGCAAGGCCGGGCACCTGGTGTACGACGACGTCGTCCTCACCGACCTCCGCGACGCGGGCGCGGAACTGGGGCTTCTGCCGTGCGGCGCGCTGTCCCCGCAACTCCTCGCCTGACTCCGCCCGGCTCCGCCTGACTCCGCCCGGCTCCCACCGAGGCCGCCCCGCGACGCCGCCGATCCCGCTCCGGAACGGGCTGATTAGGCTTGATCGTCCCGGCCCCACCGAACCAGCGAGGTCCGCGTGCGCATCGACCTGCACACCCACAGTTCCGCCTCCGACGGCACGGACACCCCGGCGGAGCTCGTGCGCACCGCGCGCGACGCGGGCCTGGACGTCGTCGCGCTGACCGACCACGACACGACAGGCGGCTGGACCGAGGCGGAGGCGGCGCTGCCCGACGGGCTCACGCTCGTACGCGGTGCGGAGATCAGTTGCATCGACGGCGACGGCATCAGCCTGCACATGCTGGGCTACTTGTTCGACCCCGACGAGCCGGAGTTCGCGCGGGCACGCGAGCTGGTGCGTACCGACCGCGTGCGCCGGGCGCGGGCCATGGTCGAGCGCTGCGTCGAACTCGGCGCGCCGATCTCCTGGGAGCGAGTCGTCGCGATCGCGGGCGACGGCGCGGTGGGACGCCCGCATGTCGCGACGGCGCTGGTCGAGGCCGGGGTTGTGCCCGACGTGTCCGGCGCGTTCACCGCGGATTGGCTCAAGGACGGCGGCCGGGCGTTCGTCGACAAGTACGAGATCTCCGTGGCCGACGCGGTCCGCATGATCCGCGCGGCGGGCGGCGTCGCCGTGTTCGCGCACCCCGGCGCCACCAAGCGCGGCCGAACGGTCTCCGACGCGACGATCGAGTCGCTGGCCGAAGCCGGCCTCGCCGGGGTCGAGGTCGACCACATGGACCACGACGACGCGATGCGCACCCACCTGCGCGATCTCGCGCGCGGCCTCGGCCTCGTCACCACGGGTTCGAGCGACTACCACGGCACCCGCAAGACCGTGGGCATCGGCCGCTACACCACCGACCCGGACACGTTCGCCGCGATCGCCGACCGCGCGACGGGCGTACCGGTGCTGAACGCCTGAACCCCTGCACGCCCCGAACTCCCGCACGCCCGCACGCCCGCACGCCTGGACGCCCGCCCGCCTGCACGCCCCGAATGCCCGCACCCCCGAACTCCCGCACCCCCCGCACTCCCGAGCCACCGGTGCCGTGCATTCCCTGCCGCACACCCGCGCCCGCCGCCGAACGGGTGGTGCCGCCGGGCCCTTCCGCGGCGCGCGTGTTCGCGCATCGCGACCATCTGACCTGCACGTCCCCGCAGCGTTACAGTGCGGAAAGTATCCGCACATCTCGGAGGGGAGCGGCACATGAGTCGGCTGGTTCGCGGGGTCGTCGCGCGCGGCAAGGGCGCGCCGGTGAGCGTCGAGACGATCGTCGTACCCGACCCGGGGCCGGGCGAGGCCCGGGTGAAGGTGCAGGCGTGCGGTGTCTGCCACACCGACCTGCACTACCGGGAGGGCGGCATCAACGACGAGTTCCCGTTCCTGCTCGGCCACGAGGCAGCCGGGGTCGTGGAGTCGGTCGGCGAGGGCGTCTCCGGCCTCGCGCCGGGCGACTATGTCGTGCTCGCGTGGCGCGCGCCGTGCGGCGAGTGCCGCTCGTGTCTGCGCGGGCGTCCCTGGTACTGCTTCGACTCGCTCAACGCCAAGCAGCCGATGACGCTGGAGGACGGTACGCCGCTGAGCCCCGCGCTCGGCATCGGAGCGTTCGCCGAGATGACGCTCGTCGCGGCGGGCCAGTGCGTCAAGGTCGACCCCGCCGCGCGCCCCGAGGCCGCCGGTCTGATCGGCTGCGGTGTGATGGCCGGGTTCGGCGCGGCCGCCAACACCGGCAACGTGCAGCGCGGCGACTCGGTCGCGGTGATCGGCTGCGGCGGCGTCGGCAACGCCGCGATCGCCGCCGCGCACCTCGCCGGCGCGCGCAAGGTGATCGCGGTCGACGTCGACGAACGCAAGCTCGAATGGGCGAAGGGCTTCGGCGCGACCGACACCGTCAACGCGCGCGAGGGCGACCCGGTCGAGGCGATCAAGGCGCTGACCGAGGGCAACGGCGCGGACCTGGTGGTCGAGGCGGTCGGTCGCCCGGAGACGTACGAACAGGCCTTCTACGCCCGCGACTTGGCCGGCACGGTCGTGCTGGTCGGCGTCCCGACGCCGGACCTGAGGATCGAACTGCCGATGATCGAGGTCTTCGGCCGCGGCGGCGCGCTCAAGTCGTCGTGGTACGGCGACTGCCTCCCCACCCGCGACTTCCCGATGCTGATCGACCTCTACCTGCGCGGACGCCTGCCGCTGGACGGCTTCGTCTCGGAGACGATCAAGCTGGACGACGTTGAGGCGGCGTTCACCAAGATGCACCACGGCGACGTGCTGCGTTCGGTGGTCGTCCTGTGAGCCCCTCGCCCATCGAACACCTCACCACGTCGGGTGTCTTCTCGCTCGACGGCCAGGACTTCGACGTCGACAACAACGTCTGGATCGTCGGCGACGCGAACGAGGTGGTCGTCGTCGACGCGGCACACGACGCGGACGCCATCGCCGCGGCCGTCGGCGACCGCCGCCTCGCCGCGATCGTCTGCACACACGGCCACAACGACCACATCAACGCCGCGGCCGCGCTCGCCGAGCGGTTCGGTGCGCCGATCCACCTCCACCCGCAGGACCGCATGCTGTGGGACGCGGTCCACCCCGACCGAGCCCCCGACCGCGAACTTGCGGACGGCCAGGTGGTGAAGGTCGCCGGTATCCAGCTGCGGGTCGTGCACACGCCGGGGCACGCGCCCGGCGCGGTGTGCCTGTACGCGCCGGAGCTCGACACGCTCTTCTCCGGCGACACGCTGTTCCGCGGCGGGCCGGGCGCGACCGGGCGGTCCTTCTCGTCCTTCCCGGTCATCCTCGACTCGATCCGCGACCGGCTCCTGACGCTCCCCGCCGGCACGCGCGTCCTGACCGGCCACGGCGACGAGACGACCATCGGCGCGGAGGCGGCGGACTACGACGCCTGGGTGGCACGCGGCCACTGAACGGCCGGGGCGCCCGACGAGGTGTCGGACCGCCGCACCGCCCCGAAGCGGCGGCGAAACGCCGAGGCGCCCCACCCGG
>NZ_JBPKBH010000006.1:371872-379773 GCF_051388915.1 Yinghuangia sp. YIM S09857
GTAGAGGCTCTCGCCGCGGGCGGCGGCGCGCTTCACCGCTTCATTGACCGCCTCGATGTCCACGGCCGCCGGTTTGGCGTGCACGTCGGTGGTCTTCTTGGTGTCGTCGTTGCGGGTGAGGTTCGTGATTCGGTAGCGCATACGCGCCTCCTCTTCTTCCTCGTCTGCGGGACGCGTCGGGGGCGCCCGCGAGGGCGGCCACCGAACACAACATAGCGTATAAACCACCCGGCACACGCGCGCGGCGAACAGCGCGATTCCCTGCGGACGCCCTTCGGGACGGCCGGGGATCGCGCCTCGCAGCACGGCGGGTGACCGGAACAACACCGGTCACAGCCGAGTCATTCCCGTGACCGAAAGGTTTTCGGAACGCGACCGTCCCCGGTTCGGCCCACCCGGCCGAGTGGTGCGTGCGCCGTTACCCCGCCAGGAGCGCGGGGACGTAGGACAATACGAATCAATGGACCCGATGCAGCAGGCCCCCAGGGCGGAGCGTTCCGTGGCGGATGAGGCGCACGAGGCGGTGCCCGGGACCGAACGGAAGCCCTCGTCCGAACGGATGTACGGCCACTCCGCCGATCCCGCGTCCGGCACGGGCTCCGGCACCCGATCCGGCGCACGCTCCGGCACGTACCCCGCCGCGTCCGCCGGAGCGGACTCCGGACTACCCGCGGACGCCGCTCCGCACGGCGCGGCGCGCGCAGCGGGTGCGGCGGACGAGGCGAGTGCGGCGACCCAGTCGGGCGCGGACACTCCCCAGGCCGCCGACAACGGCCCCGGCACCGAGAACACCCACGGCACCGCCGGGGCCGACGACGCCGGGGCCGCGCCCACGGCGGTTCCGGTGCGCCTGGTCTCCGCGCCCCCGCACGCCGGGACCCACGCGCTCTTCGTCGACGTCGGCTACGTCTACGCCGCGATCGGCCTCCTGATCGCCGGGACCGCCGAACGCCGCGCCTTCCGCGTCGACGCCGAGTTCCTGATCAGCTCGCTCATCGACGAGGCGCGCGTGGTGTTCCCCGAGGGGCGGCTGCTGCGCGTCTACTGGTACGACGGCGCCCGCAACCGCGTACCCACGTTCGAGCAGAAGCAGGTCGCCGAACTGCCGGACGTGAAGGTCAGGCTCGGCAACCTCAACGCGCACAACCAGCAGAAGGGCGTCGACTCGCTGATCCGCAGCGACCTGGAGTCGCTGGCCCGGAACCGCGCCATCGAGGACGCGGTCGTGGTGAGCGGCGACGAGGACCTGGTGCTGGCCGTCGAGACCGCGCAGTCGTACGGCGTTCGCGTGCACCTGTGGGGCATCGAGCCCGCGTACGGCATGAACCAGGCCGAGCCGCTGGTGTGGGAGGCCGACGTGACGCGCACCCTGCACCACGACTTCTGCGCGCCGTGCGTCTTCGGGCAGCCGCCGGTCCCCGCGGCCCCGGCGCCTGCCCCGCAGCGTACGAACGGCGGTACGCCGCCCACGTTCGACCAGGTCTGGCGGCTCGGCGGGAAGATCGCCGAACGCTGGCTCGGGGCGCGCGGCCGGGAGGACATGGCGGGCCTGATGCCCGGCCCGCGGCTCCCGGAGAACGTCGACAAGGCCCTGCTCGTGGACGCCGAAGGCGAACTCCAGTTCTCGCTGCGCCCGCACGAGGACCTGCGGCGGGCGCTGCGCAACGGCTTCTGGGACCGGCTGAACCAGGAGTTCGGGGTGACGCCGCACGGCGAGGGGTGACGCGGGGTCCGCCGCACGGGCGCCGCCGGTCGTCAGAAAGACTCCGGGCCGAAGCGTCCCCACGCCACGAAGACCAGGATGCCGAGGTACACCAGGTCCACCGCCATGTGGTCGAACTCGCGGCGCCGGATGCGGACGACCGTGGCACCGGCCATGATCACGGCGAGGCCGACCGCCGCCCACGGCACCAGCACCGGCGCCGTGTCGAGGACGGCCGGCAGGATCAGCCCGATCGCGGCCAGTACCTCCAGTGCCCCGATGGCCTTCACGCTCGGGCCGCTGAAGTCCTCGACCCACTTCGACGCCGGCCTGAACGTCTCCATCTTCGCCTTGGGCATGGCCAGTTTGAGGCCGCCGCTGAGCGCGTACGCGACGGCGAGCAGTCCGGCGACGGCCCACAGAGCGACGTTCATGGCGCGTTCTCCTCGGGGGAGGGGGATCGGCGATTCCGGGGCGGAGTCGCACTGGCGATCGGGTCCCATCCACCTGACGAGGCAGCGCGGCGGACTGTGAGTTCCGGGGCCGCGGCCGAACGCTACGAGGGTGCTTGTCGAGGGCGTGACGGCCCGCCGCGTCGGCTCGGTCGGACCCGTCGCCGCGCCCGCTCGGAACATCCGCTCAGCGCGCCGTGTCCCAGAAGTCCGCGAGTCCCTTCGCGGTCGACTCGGGCTGCTCGGCGTTGGGCGAGTGCCCGGCGTCGTCCACCACAAGGTGCCGGACGCCGAGGCGGCGTGCGGTCTCCGCCTGCCACGCCACGGGCCACGCGTAGTCCTGCGCCCCCGAGAGCACGAGCACCCGCAGCCCGGCGGCGACCCGGGCGGCCAGTTCGTCGGTGTGGTCCGGTTCGGTGCGCAACTGCTGTGCGGTGGCCGCGATTCCGGCCGGCGAGTTGGCCAGCCAGCGCCGGTGCATGTACGCCGCGAGGGCCGGGTCGGGATACGGCCGTATGCCCTGCTCTGCGTCCAACTGCCGCATGGCGTCCCAGACTTGCTGGAGCGAGTGGACGGCGAGCGCGTCCTCCAGCATCAGCAGCCGCGCCGTCTCGGTGTCGCGGACGGCGGCCGGGCCGGTGCTCATGAGCGTCAGCGACGCGAGCCGCGCCGGGTCGTCCAGTGCGGCCGAACGGGCGACGAGGCCGCCGAACGAATGGCCGACGAGGTGCACCGGTTCTCCGGGGGCGAGGGTGTCGAGCACGGCCCACAGGTCGGCGACGAGTTCGGCTCGTGAGTACGCGTCGGGGTCGGCGTGCGGGCCGGGCGTCTCGTACTGCCCGCGCTGGTCCAGCGCGAAGACCCGGTACCCGCGGCGTGCCGGGGGATCGAGGACGCCTATGAAGTCCTCCTTGCCGCCGGTGAAACCCGGTACAAGCAGCGCGGTGCCCACCACCGGCTGCCCGTCGGGCGGGACGGCGCCCAGGTACGCGAACTCGCCCCGCGCGGTCGCGGCGCGGTGCGCCCGGACGGTCGCGGGCAGGTCGAGGAAGGGCGGAGTGCTCACCTACCCGAGGGTAGGCCAGAGCACGGCGCGTACGACGGGCCGAAGGTCCCCGCGCGGCGCTCTGCGAGCGAGCACCTGGACGCCGAATCTCTTATGTGCATAATATTTATCCGCATAAGTAAATCCTGAAGCCAGTGCCGACCCCGAGGAGAGTCCGTGGACCACGAGTACGCCATCGCCCTCAACCAGGCCGTCCGCCTCCTGAGCCTGCGACACCGGGCCAGGGCCGCCGAACTGCTCGCGCCCCTGGGCCTGCACCCCGGCCAGGAGGCCCTGCTGCTCGAACTCGCCCGCTCGGGGCCGATGATCCAAGGGCGGCTCAGCGAAGCGCTCGGCATCGAGCCGCCGAGCGTCACGCTCATGACGCGCAAACTGGAGGCGGCCGGTCATGTGCGCCGCGCCCCCGACCCTTCCGACCGGCGCGCGAGCGTCGTCGAACTCACCGACAGCGGCGAGGAGTTGGCCGGGAGGATCGGCGACGCCTGGCAAGTGCTCGCGGAGGAGACCGCGGGCGGCGTCCCCGCCGAGGCCGCGGCGTCGTTGCCCGCGCTGCTGACGGCGCTCGCCGACAACGTCGACAGCAGGCAGCGCCGCCGCGCCCGTGCGTCCGGCGACGACCCGGACTACGAGCCGAGCGCGCGGGGCTGGGTCCGCAAGCACGTCGAGCAGGTCATGCGCTCGGGCACCACCGACGGCGTCACGATCGCGGACCGGCCCACCGTCCTGATGACGTATCGCGGCGCCAAGACCGGCAAGATCCGCAAGACACCGCTCATGCGCGTCGAGCACGAGGGCCGCTACGTCGCGGTCGGCTCCAACGGCGGCACCGCGACCGACCCGCAGTGGTGCGCCAGTGTCACCGCCGAGGGGGCGGTCGTCAGCGTGCAGGACGGCCGCGTGACGCGGGAGTACCGGGCGCGCGAGGTGTTCGGGGACGAGAAGGCGCTGTGGTGGGACCGGGCGGTCGACGCGTTCCCGGACTACGCCGCGTACCAGCGCTCCACCGACCGCAGCATCCCGGTCTTCGTCCTCGATCCGATCGACCTGCTGGACCCTGTTGTCGAGGGTCGGGCCGACCGAGGTCGCGGCGTCCCCGCCTCGTCCTGAGCGTCGGCCGCGGGCGTGCGACGGACGCCGGACTCCGCGCCTGCCCCGGCGGCGTGGGGCTCGCCGACCGGCAGGCCCTGCGCCAGGGGAGTGGCTTCACATTTCCGGCGGACAGCCCGCGGGCCGTGGTGCGTGCCCTGGTGCGGTGGCCACAAAGGTTTGCCGGTTCTCGTCGTTCGGTGCCGTGCATCGCCAGGCGCAGGGCCGAAGCTCGTACTCGGTCGTACTCGCGAGGTCCTGCAACGCCGCGAGGCGTGGTGCCGGGCGGCGAGAACCGTTGAAGGTTTGTGGTCGCCGCACTAGCAAGGCGCGGCGCGCGGCCTCGGCTTGGTTTCGGGCTTGGGAGGGCCGTCAAGGCCCGGCGTCGCGGGCCCGGCGGGAATGTGAAACACGACCCAGGGCTGTTGCGAAGACACGACCCAGGGCTTTTGCGAAGACACGACCCAAGGCTGTTCGGCACTCGCCGCCCTCGGCAGGCTCCGGAAACGCCGCGGGCGCGGCCGGGACCTCTCGGTCCCGAACCGCGCCCGTGATGTGCGCGCGCTGGCGGCGTGCCTCAGTCTGTCGACTCGCCGCCCGACTCGCCGCCCGCATCGGCGGCCGACCCGGCCGACGACTCGGGGCGGCGGCGACGGCGACGACGGCGCGGGGCCTTCTCGCCCTCGCCGGTCGCCTCGGTCTCACCGGCCGCGACCTGTGCGGCCTCGGGAGCCTCAGCGGCCTCGGTGACCACCGCGACCGCGTCCGCCGACACCGCGCTCTTGGCGCGCGTCCGCGAACGGGTGCGCTTCGGCTTCGCGTCCGTCTTCACGTCCGTCTTGGCCTTCGCCTCTGCCTCGGCCACCACGGTTTCGGCGGCCTCGACGACCGCGGCCTCGACCACCGAGGTCGCGTCGTCGCCCGCCGCGTTCAGGCGGCGGCGCCGACGGCTGCCCGGCGCCCGGCGGCGGCTCGGTTCGGCGTTCGCCTCGTCCGACGCCTCGCCGCGCCCCTCACCGCGTGCGCCGCGGCCGCCGGAGCGCGACCCGCCGCCGGAGCGTCCGCCACGTCCGCGGCCCGCGCTCTTGCCGGTCTCGCCCAGGTCCTCGACCTCTTCGGCGCCCAGGCCTGCGCGCGTGCGGTCGGCGCGCGGCAGCACACCGGTGGCCGACTCGGCGATCTCCAGGTCGGCGTACAGGTGCGCCGAGGTCGAGTAGGTTTCGACCGGCTCGGGGAACGGCAGTTCGAGGGCCTTGTTGATGAGGCCCCAGCGCGGCATGTCCTCCCAGTCGACGAGCGTCACCGCGACGCCCGCCGCCCCGGCCCGGCCGGTGCGGCCGATGCGGTGCAGGTACGTCTTCTCGTCCTCGGGGCACTGGTAGTTGACGACATGCGTGACGCCGTCCACGTCGATGCCGCGGGCCGCGACGTCCGTCGCCACCAGCACGTCGACCTTGCCGTTGCGGAACGCCCGCAGGGCCTGCTCGCGCGCGCCCTGGCCGAGGTCGCCGTGCACCGCCGCCGCGGCGAAGCCGCGCTCGGTCAGGCCCTCGGCGAGGTCCGCGCAGGTGCGCTTGGTGCGGCAGAAGACCATGACGAGGCCGCGGTCCTTCGCCTGGAGGATGCGCGACAGCATCTCCGGCTTGTCCATCGCGTGCGCGCGGTAGACGTGCTGCACGACGGACGCGACGGTGGCGCCCTGGTCGTCCGGCGCCGACGCGCGGATGTGGGTGGGGCGGCTCATGTAGCGCCGCGCGAGGGTGATGATCTGACCCGGCATGGTCGCCGAGAACAGCATGGTCTGGCGGCGCGCCGGCAGCCGGTCGACGATCTTCTCGACGTCGGGCAGGAAGCCGAGGTCGAGCATCTCGTCGGCCTCGTCGAGCACCAGCATGCGGACCTGCGACAGGTCCAGGTGGCCCTGTCCGGCCAGGTCGAGCAGCCGGCCGGGGGTGCCGACGACGACCTCGACGCCCTTGCGGAGCGCCTCGACCTGCGGCTCGTAGGCACGGCCGCCGTAGACGGCCAGGACGCGTACGGCCCGCAGCTTGCCGGCGCCGAGCAGGTCGTTGGTGACCTGGACGCACAGCTCGCGGGTGGGGACGACGACGAGCGCCTGCGGGCTCTTGCCCGGTACGGCGGTCGCGCGGCCGGCCTCGACGTCGGTGGGCGTCACGACGCGCTGAAGCAGGGGGATGCCGAAACCGAGGGTCTTGCCCGTGCCGGTCTTGGCCTGTCCGATGACATCGCTGCCCGCGAGGGCGACCGGAAGCGTCATCTCCTGGACGGGGAACGCCTCGGTGATGCCGAGGCTCTCAAGGGCCTCGGCGGTTTCGGAAAGTACGCCGAGTTCTCTGAATGTGGTCAGGGGTCCAGCCTCTTCTGTGTGTTTGGGCCGCTGTATCTCTCTCCGAGGCGGGTCAGGACCGCGTTGCCGTAAACAGGCCATCTGAGCAGGACTTCGACGTCCGCATTTGGACCTGTGGCACGACACGGGACCTCGGCCTCGGGCAGCAGCCCGAGCGGGGCGGTCGGAGCCGATCGTCCTCCGACCGGGCATCCGCGTTCTGTACCACTGTACCCGCCGGTGTACTCCACGTGGGGTGATGCTGGTTACGCTGCGGTCTCATGACCGATGGAACGCACCCCGGAAACCAGCCCGGTAACGCGGACCCCGCCGCCGAAACGGCAGTCGGCCCGGACGCGGGGCGCACCGGCCCCCCGGAGGCCGCCCGGGCGGCCGTCGTGGAGCTGCTGGGCGTGCTGGCGTACGGCGAGATCACCGCATTCGAGCGGCTCGCCGAGGACGCCAAGATGGCCCCGACCCTCGACGACAAGGCCGCTCTCGCGGCCATGGCGGTCGCCGAGTTCCACCACTTCGAGAGCCTGCGCGCGCACATTGCGTCACTGGGCGTCGACCCCGCGGTCGCGATGGAGCCCTTCGTGACCCCGCTCGACGAGTTCCACCGCCACACGGCGCCGGGCGACTGGCTGGAAGGGCTCGTCAAGGCGTACGTCGGCGACGGCATCGCGGCCGACTTCTACCGCGAGGTGGCCGCCCATCTCGACCCGGCCAGCCGCGCACTGGTCGAAGAGGTGCTCCGCGACACAGGCCACTCCGCATTCGTGGTCGAGGCCGTACGCTCCGCGATCGAACGCGACCCGCGCGTGGCCGGACGCCTCGCGCTGTGGGGCCGCCGCCTGATGGGCGAGGCCCTGAGCCAGGCCCAGCGCGTCGCCGCCGAGCGCGACGCCCTCTCCGCCCTCCTCGTCGGCGGCCTGGCCGTCCCCGGCTTCGACCTCGCCGAGATCGGCCGCATGTTCACCCGCATCACCGAGGCCCACACCCAGCGCATGGCCACCCTGGGCCTGGCTTCGTAGCCCCGACTTCGAGGGGCCCGGGATGCCGCGCGGGCGGTCTCGCCCTGCGGGTGTGTCGGTGTTCCGCGCCTCGGCCCGGCGTCCTGAGGCCGAACACCTCCACGGACGGAACGCCGAGGGGGGGGGGGGGGGGGGGGGGGGGGGGGGGGGGGGGGGGGGGGGGGGGGGGGGGGGGGGGGGGGGGGGGGGGGGGGGGGGGGGGGGGGGGGGGGGG
>NZ_JBPKBH010000006.1:379835-414601 GCF_051388915.1 Yinghuangia sp. YIM S09857
CCCCTCGTGGTCTGCGAGACCCGCGGCCTCAGACCGCGCCGAAGCCGACGCGGCGGACGCTCGGTTCGCCGATCTCGACGTAGGCGAGGCGGTCGGACGGGACGATCACCTTGCGGCCCTTCTCGTCCTGGAGCGAGAGCACGGTCGCGCTGCCGGACAGTGCCGCCTCGACCGCACGCTCGACGTCCTCGGCGCTGTCCGCGACCTCCAGCACCAGTTCCCGCGCGGCGTGCTGCACGCCGATCTTGACCTCCACGGCTGTCCCTCCGGTTCAGGCGAGTGAGGGCGGCCATCGAACTGCGCGCGCCCGTACAGAAGTGAAGGCTAATCGAGCCGGATGGGTGCGAAGCCCCACCGCGGATACGCCGAGCGCGAAACGATCTCCCGCAACGACCGCAGGGAGCGCCCGCAGGCCCCACGGCCAGGCAGGAGAAGAGGGGGGAGGGCCGCGGCACGTCCACGAACGAGACCAGTTGCTCGATGCGCGGCATGAGGCGGGCGCTGGACTTGAGCCGCGGGTCGGGTCGGTGCTGCGGAAGAAGCCGACGACCCGGAGCGGACCGCGGGAACGCCCGGCTGTGAAACGCGTGACCGCCGTCCGCGGAGGCGGTCGGCGGTCACGGGTGGTGTGTGGCGTTGGTCAGCCCGACGGGGCCTCGTCCTTGCGGGGGAAGCGGGAGATGCCTCGCCAGCCGAGGGTGGAGATGAGGCGGGAGGCGGTGTCGCGGGGGATCGGGACGCCCTTGGAGATCCAGTAGCGCGCCGTCACCTGGGCCATCCCGGTCAGACCGATGGCCAGCAGCATCGCCTCGTCCTGGCCGAGGCCGGTGTCCTCGGCGATGACCTTGCTGACCGCCTCCGCGCTCGTCTCCGCGACGCGCTCGACGCGCTCGCGGACCGCGACCTCGTTGGTGAGGTCCGATTCGAAGACCAGGCGGAAGGCGCCGCCGTGGTCGTCGACGAAGGCGAAGTACGCGTCCACCGTGGCCGCGACGCGGAGCTTGTTGTCGTGTGTGGACTCCAGCGCCGCGCGGGTCGCCTCGACCAGCGCCTCGCAGTGCTGGTCGAGGAGTGCGAGGTAGAGCTCCAGCTTGCCGGGGAAGTGCTGGTACAGGACCGGCTTGCTGACTCCGGCGCGCTCGGCGATGTCGTCCATGGCCGCCGCGTGGTAGCCCTGCGCCACGAACACTTCCTGGGCCGCGCCGAGCAGCTGGTTCCTGCGGGCGAGTCGGGGCAGCCGGGTGCCGCGCGGGCGGGGATCCGCATCCTGGATGGCTGTCACGGCGCTCCTCAAAAAACGTGATCTGGCAGATCCTGCCCGGTGCCGCGGTCCCCACGGCCATTCGGGGGACGCGCAGGTTGTTCCGCCACGTCATCCTACTTTTGGGTAACCGATGTTGTAAGTTTCGTGGCGCAACGAACAGGGTTCTGGAAGTTGTGGGTGCCGTGCAAGGCCCCGTCGCGGACAAATCTGACGTTGCGTCAGGGGCGGAGGGGCCGCAACGCCCGCGTCCACAGGCTTTTGGGCACCTTCGGGGCCTCGCCGGAATCCTGCCGGAGCCTTGCCGGAGTCCTGCCCGGGCCTTTTCGGGGCCGCGGGTCAGCGGTATTCGTCCTCGTCGGGGCTCGCCACCCGCCGCTGGTCGGTGCCGTCCGCCGGGTCCACGCCGTCCGGTACGGGCTCCCACACCCGCTCGTCCTCGTCGACCACGGCCGTGCGCTGTTCGGCGACGTCCGCCTCCGGCGCCTCGATGTCGAGGTCGTCCGGCGCCGGGACCTCCTCGGGGTCCTCGTGCGTCACGTCGGGGGCGTCGACCGGTGCGGTGCTCTCGTCCGCACGAACGCCGGCCGCACCGGTCGTCTCACGCGCCTTGTCGGGCATGTGCAACTCCTTCCGACCTTCCCCATGATCCTGCCGGGCCTCCGAAAGCTCGCGCCGTCGCGCGGCGCTTACCGGAGTACTAACCGCCTACCCGCGTTGCGGCCGGTTGATCATCGATACCGAACCGTTGCCATCGGCGCCGTTGGGGCTGCTCCCAAAAATGCCCATTCGAGCACCAAATCGCCGCGCCGGAAGGACCGATCGCGCACGGTCCCCCTTCCGTCCCGGTGACCGTCTCGTAATATTGGCGACCGTGACCACCACTCAGGCAGTTTCCGGCGCCCCGGCGGCGGCCTGGCCTGTGCGTACCGTCCCGGTCGTCGGCGAGACCACGGTGGCCGTACGGCGCCACCCGGAGCACGACGCCGGGCAGCCCCCCGCCGTCCTCGTGCACGGCCTCGGCGGCTCCTCGCTGAACTGGGCGCCCATGGTCGCGAACCTGCTCGACGCCGTCGCGGCGGACATGGTCGACCTGCCGGGATTCGGCTTCTCGCCGCCCCCGCACGACGGCGACTACTCGGTGTCCGCGCACTGCCGCGCCGTCGAGGGGCTGATCCTGTCGCTCAACCGCGGGCCGGTCCACCTGTTCGGCAACTCGATGGGCGGCGCCGTCGCCACGCGCGTCGCGGCCCGCCGACCGGACCTGGTGCGTACGCTCACCCTGGTCTCGCCCGCGCTGCCCGACCGCAAGCCGCAGGTCACCGCGCTGCCGACGGCGATGATGGCCGTCCCGGGCTTCGCCGCGGCGCTGAACCGCGTGACCCGCAATATGACGCCGGAGCAGCGCACCCGCGTGTCGGTGGGGCTGTGCTTCGGTGAACCCCACATGCTGTCCGAGCGGGAGTTCAGCGACTTTGTCACCGAGTACCGGCGGCGTCTGGGGCTTCCGTACATGGTCGACGCGTTCACCAAGTCGGCGCGCGGCGTCGTCACCTCCTACCTCGAACGGGGTCCTCGCTCGTTGTGGAAGCAGGCCGCGGCCGTCCAGGCCCCCACGCTGCTGGTGTACGGCCGGCGGGACAAGCTCGTCGACTCCCGGATCGCGCGCCGTGCCGCGGCGACGTTCCCGGACGCGCGCCTGCTGATGGTGCCCGACTCGGGGCACGTCGCGATGCTGGAGCACCCGCGCGTCGTCGCGCGGGCGTTCCGGGACCTGCTGGCGGACACCGGGAAGCCCCTGCCGTCGGCCGAGGCCCGGTGATATGACCGTGGGCCGACACGGCGCAGCCTCGTACGACCAGCCCCATCCCGACGCACCCGACGCCGCGCAGGCGTACGGGCAGGAGTACGGGCGGGGATATCCGCAGGACTACGGCTACCAGGAGCAGAGCGGCTACGAGGCCGCCTATCAGCAGGCCCCCTATGCGGCGGCCGATGGCGGGTACGCGCAGCAGCAGCCGTACCCCGGCGACTGCGCCGAGTCCGAGCACTACTCGGCCTCGTCGGGGCAGTATGCGGCGGTCCAGCAGCACCCCGAGCCGTACGCGGAGCAGTACCCCGAGCAGTACGGGCACGAGTACGGGGCCGCCGAGCAGTACCCCGCGTACCCGCAGTACCAGCAGTACGCGGACCACCCGCAGTACCCGTACGAGCCCGAGCCGACCCGCTACGACCAGGGCCCCGGGCAGCAGCACGGCTTCGACCCGCTGACCGACCCGCTCTACGGCTTCCCCGCGGCCGCCCCCGGGCAGGTCGACCCGCTCGCGGACCCGTCCCTCGACCCGATGGCCGCGCAGCCCGGGCCCGGGGAGTACGCGCAGTGGGCCGAGGAAGCGCCGCAGTGGACGGACGAGGCCCAGCAGCAGTGGGGCACCGGGCCGCAGGCGCAGTGGACCGCCGACCCGTACGCAGGCGAGCTTCTGCACAGCGTGCCCGCGCAGTACGCGCCCGAGCCGCAGTACCGGCCCGATCCGGAGCCGGAGTTCGACCCGGAACCGGCCGCCTGGCACGAGACCGTCTACATAGAACCCGTGGACGACCAGGTGCAGGCGTCGGCGTACGAGCGCGGGTACGAGCCGCGTCGGGCGTCGTCCCCGCAGCCCGCCCCCGCGGACCGCGACGGCTACGACCCGCCCACGCGCGCCGGTGCGTACCCGGTCTCCCGCAGCACCTCCCGCACGGCCGCGGCGGCGCCCCGGCGTTCCGCGGAGGCATCCGTGCCCGCCTCGCGCACGGCGTCCTCGGCCGCCTCGCGCACGGCATCCGCATCCCCGGCCACCTCGGCATCCGCCGGACGCGCGGCCTCGCGCCGCGCCACCCGCACGACGTCGCGCAAGCCCCGCCGCCTCGTGGTGGCGGGCGGTGCCGTGGTGACCGGCGCGGTCCTCGCCGGAGCCGTCGTGATGCAGATGCCGGACGGCGGCACCGAGGCGCACGCCAAGGGCGACGGCGCGCAGGCCGAGGACCCGACCCGGCGCACCGACGACGTCGCGTCGCGCGATGCGGAGCGGCCCCAGGTGCAGGCCGCGCTGCCGGGCCAGGCCACGCCCAACCCCGGGTCCTCCTCGCCCGCGCCCGGCCCGACGGATCTCCCGATCCCCACGCCGTCGGCGCCGCTGAGCACCACCGAGCGCATGAAGGTGCGCTTCGACCTGTCCGAGACGCTGGCGCTGAGCGGCAAGTTCGACGTCGTGCCGGGCAAGGTCCCGGCGCCGGTGAGCGGCGCGGCCAAGAAGTACACGTACCGCGTCGAGGTCGAACAGGGGCTCGGGCTGGACGGCGAGCTGTTCGCGGCGGCCGTGCAGCAGACGCTGAACGACACGCGCTCGTGGGCCAACGGCAACAAGAAGTCGTTCTCCCGCACCGACGGCACCGCGGACTTCGTGATCCGACTCGCCAGCCCCGGCACCACGCACAAGCTGTGCGACATGGCCGGGCTGGACACGTCGATACAGAACGTGTCCTGCGACGCGGCCAGCACGCCGTGGGTGGTCATCAACGCGTGGCGCTGGGCCGAGGGCTCGCCCACGTTCGGCGACGACATGCTCGGCTACCGGCAGATGCTCATCAACCACGAGGTCGGGCACCGGCTCGGGCGCAACCACGAGACCGAGGCCTGCCTGCCCGGCGGGCTCGCGCCGGTCATGATGCAGCAGACCAAGTCGGTGGAAGCGGACAACGGGCTGATGTGCACGCCGAACGCGTGGCCGTACCCGCCGTCGATCCCGTCCTGAGACCGGCATCTCACGGTCCGGACCCCCTTCCCGGGAATCCGACACGCCATGGCACTGTTGGTGCGAGAAATGTCGCAGAACTAGGTCTGACCATCGGAGATCCCGTGTCGCTACCACCCTTGGTCGAGCCGGCTGCCGAGCTCACCGTCGACGAGGTCCGCCGGTATTCGCGCCACCTGATCATCCCGGACTTCGGGATGAGCGGGCAGAAGCGCCTGAAGAACGCGAAGGTCCTGTGTGTGGGCGCGGGCGGCCTCGGCTCCCCGGCGCTGCTCTACCTGGCCGCGGCCGGTGTGGGCACCCTCGGCATCATCGAGTTCGACACCGTCGACGAGTCGAACCTCCAGCGCCAGATCATCCACGGCCAGTCCGACATCGGGAAGTCCAAGGCGCAGTCCGCCAAGGAGAGCGTCCTGGAGGCGAACCCGTACGTGGACGTCGTCCTGCACGAGGAGCGTCTCGAAGCGGACAACGTCATGGAGATCTTCGCCCAGTACGACCTGATCGTCGACGGCACCGACAACTTCGCGACCCGCTACCTGGTCAACGACGCCTGCGTGCTGCTCAACAAGCCGTACATCTGGGGCTCGATCTACCGCTTCGACGGCCAGGCCTCGGTCTTCTGGGCCGAGCACGGGCCCTGCTACCGCTGCCTCTACCCGGAGCCCCCGCCCCCCGGCATGGTTCCGTCGTGCGCCGAGGGCGGCGTGCTGGGCGTGCTGTGCGCGTCCATCGGCTCGATCCAGGTCAACGAGGCGATCAAGATGCTGACCGGTATGGGTGAGCCCCTGCTCGGCCGGCTGATGATCTACGACGCCCTGGAGATGACGTACCGCCAGGTCAAGGTCCGCAAGGACCCCGAGTGCGCGGTGTGCGGCAAGAACCCGACGGTCACCGAGCTGATCGACTACGAGGCGTTCTGCGGCGTCGTGTCGGACGAGGCCCAGGAGGCCGCGCTCGGCTCGACGATCACCCCGCGCCAGCTCAAGGAGTGGATGGACGCGGACGAGAGCATCCACGTCATCGACGTCCGCGAGCCGAACGAGTACGAGATCGTCTCGATCCCCGGCGCGGTGCTCGTCCCCAAGAACGAGTTCCTGATGGGCAACGCGCTCGAAGGCCTGCCGCAGGACAAGCGCATCGTGCTGCACTGCAAGACCGGCGTGCGCTCGGCCGAGGTGCTGGCCGTCCTGAAGGCCGCGGGCTTCCAGGACGCGGTCCACGTCGGCGGCGGCGTCATCGGCTGGGTCAACCAGATCGAGCCGGAGAAGCCCGTCTACTGACGGTTGGCGCGACGGCCACCTGACGTGCCGTCAAGCTGCTTACGCTGCGGGCCCCTTCGGCCATCCGAAGGGGCCTGCGGGCGTTTCCGCGGGACGGGCGCCCCGTTTCCGGGGGACGGGCGCCCGCTCAGATGGCCTGCTTGCGTTGGAGGTACGTGAACGCCATCCAGCCCGGCAGCACCGGCAGCCAGAACGTCAGGAACCGGAACAGCAGCACCGCCGCCGTCGCGGTCTCGATCGGCAGCTTTCCGGTCGTCGTGAGGCCCGCGATCAGTGCCGCCTCGATCGCCCCGATGCCGCCCGGGACCGGCGCAGCCGAGCCGATGGCGTTGCCGGCCAGGAAGACGACGGCGATCGCGGCGAAGCTCGCCGACCCGCCGAACGACCGCACACACGCGTCCAGGCACAGGATGAACGACACGGTCAGCATCACCGTGCCGCCCAGCCCCGCGGCGAGCTTGGTCGGGGTCTGGAGGACGTCCAGCAGGCGCGGCACGATGCCGGAGAACAGCGCCGCGAGGCGCTTGACCACGAAGCGGCGCAGCGGCCCCACCGCCATGATCAGCAGCGCCACCAGCGCGATCACCAGCAGACCCGCGATGACCGCGCCCGACGGGGCGAAGGACGGCGTCTGCTCGGTGCCCGCGATGTAGCCGAAGAAGACCAGCAGCCCGATGTGGAACACCAGGCCGCCGAGTTGCGACACACCGATGCTGGCCGCCGCGAGGGCCGCCGGCACGCCCGACTTCTGGAGGTACCGGGCGTTCAGCGCTACACCGCTCACCGCGGCCGGCATGACCAGCTTCACGAACGACCCGGCGAGCTGCACGATCGTGGTGCGCCACACCGACAGCCGCTCCGGCACGAATCCGAGCAGCATCAGCGCGGCGGCCACGTAGCTGAGCGTCGACGCCACGAACCCGATCGCCGCCCAGCCCCAGTTGGCCCGCTCGAAGATGTCGCCCAGGTTGGCGTGCGTGAGCTGGGACAGCAGGAAGTACCCGGCGAACGCGGACGCCACGACCGTGACCAGCGTGCGCGGCCGGATGCGCTCCAGGCGGATCGGCTCGGCCTCGGCGCGCGGCCGCAGCTCCAGGATCCGCTCGCGGATCCCGGACAGCAGGTTCTGGTTCTTGCGCAGCGCCGCGCGTGTCGACCGGTTGAGCGCGACCTTCTGGAGCAGCGGCAGGCACGCGGCGACCGCGTCGACGCCGAGGCCCTGCGTCGCGGTGCGCACCGCCCGCTCGTCGCCGACCCGCAGTGCCAGCGCGGTCAGCATCTGCGCCGTGTCGATGCGCAGCGACAGGTCGCCCGACGCGATCTCGCCCGCGCGCAGGTCGACCAGCCACGGGTTGCCGTCGTGGTCGATGAGGAAGCTGCTGGTGCCGAGGCGGCGGTGGGTGAGGCGGTGCGCCTGGAGCAGCGCCACCTGCCGCCAGATCTCCACCAGCAGTGCGTCGGTGAACTCGTCGTCGTCCAGCGCTTCGAGGCTGCGGCCGGGGATGTGCGCGTACGCGAGCAGCGCGGCGTCCGAGCCGACCTCGGTGGTGGCCACCAGGCGCGGCGTGCGGACCCCCGCGTCCGCCGCCGCGTAGGCCATCAGCGACTCCTGTTCCAGCGCCCGGCGCAGCGACAGGAAGGTGCGGCGCGCGGTGGTGACGCGCAGGCGCGCGCGGCGGTAGAAGCGGTAGACGGCGCCGGAGGTCTGCTGGTCGCGGTCCAGGACGGTGACGTCGAGGAGTTGGTCGTCGGTGAGCCGCACGGCGTACCGGCGGCTGTCCTCGGGGCCGTCGTCGGTGCGCACCGCGCTCGCGGCGACCAGGCCGAACCGGCGCAGCGCGGCCACCACCGCGTCGGCGGGCGGGCGGCGGTTGGGCACGCCGACCGCGTACATCGTGGCGTACGCGATCGTCCGGCCGAGCAGCACGCTCGTCAGCAGCGCGAGCGGGGTGGTGTAGCCGCCGACGAGGACGGTGGCCGCGTTGAGCGCCAGCAGCGTCCAGACGAGTGCCTGCCACTTGGGGCGGCGGACCAGGCCCACCGCGGTGATGTACGCGACGATCGGCGCGAGGTAGCCGTGCACCGGATCGGTCAGGCCGCCCCCGGCCAGCGGGCGGGTCAGCGCCGCCTCCAGCGCGTCCGGCCCCGGGCCGGTGACCCACCAGTCCAGGCCGAGCGACGCGGCGTAGGTGAGGGCCGCGGCGATGACGCCGTCCGCGACGCGCAGGCCGTCCCGGCGCAGCAGCCGCTCGACGCCGTAGGCGACCGGCACGACGAGCACCGCGACCGCGAAAACGCCGCCGGACAGGTTGAGGATCAGGCGGGGGAGGCTGTTCTGCGCGCCGCGCACGATGTCGGACTCCAGGCCCGACGTCGTCTCGCGCGCGATGCTGGCGAGGAAGAAGACCACGGCCAGCGCGAGGAGGCCGACCAGCACCCGCAGCAGATCGCTGGACCGGTGCACGCGGTTGGGTTGCGAGGGCTCGACGACGAGGGCGCGCCCGGTCACAGGGGCACCCACAGGAGATGTTTCCTCTTGGTCTCGAATCACCAGTCACCGCCGCCTTGATGGTGGCATGGAGTGCCGGGACCCGGCTGGACGAGGGGGTGGCGTCTGGCACGATGCGGGGCGTGACTCTGCCCACGCCGATCGCCGAACGTGTTCTGGACCTGGTCGAACGCATCCCCGCCGGACGGGTGATGGCGTACGGGGACATCGCGGCCTGGTTCGCCGACGAGGAAGCGGAGGTGGGCGTTCCCGAACCCGACGCCGCCGACCGTGCCGACGCCGCCGACCGTGCCGACGACGCCGACCGTGCCGACGCCGCCGACCGTGCCGACGACGAGCGAGGGCCGGGCGGCGGGGCGGACGGCCCCAGACTCGGGCCGCGCCAGGTGGGCCGGGTGATGTCCCGCTACGGCGGCGGCGTGCCGTGGTGGCGCGTGCTGCGCGCGGACGGCACGCATGCCCCGGGCCTGGAGGACGAGGGCCTGCGCAGGCTGCGCGACGAGGGCACGCCGATGCGGTCCGGCGGTACGCGCGTGGACATGGCCAGGGCGCGGTGGGACCCCGCGTCCGACGAGGGGTGAGGTCATGTCGGGCGCGCCGGGGGCCCCGACCGGGGACGGAGCGAGAGCAGTGCCCGGTAACTCCGCGGCGATGCCGGAGGCCGACGACCCCTGTCCGGGTGCGTCCGGCGTGGCACGGGGGTCCCGTGTGATCTGATGGGGCAAGGCCGCGCCCTGCCGACCGGGGCGCGGCTCCCCGCGCGCCTGCCGTACCGCCTTGATGACCCGCTCCACATCTCCCCGTTTCCCGGCTTCCCCGTCATCCCCGTCCCCGTCGTTCCCGAACCCCTCGGCTTCCCCGTAAGGCCCCGAGCCATGACGACCGCGACCTCCGCGTACCGCTTGCGGCGCACCGACATCGGTCCGCAGGCGCGGCTGACGCTGGACGAGCGCCAGCGTGCCGTCGTGGCCCACCCGGGCGGGCCGCTGCTGGTGCTGGCCGGACCCGGTACGGGAAAGACAACCACCCTGGTGGAGGCGGTCGCGGACCGGGTCGCCCGGGGGATGCTTCCCGAGGAGATCCTGGTTCTCACCTTCAGCCGCAAGGCGGCGGGGGAACTGCGCGACCGTATCGCGACGCGGCTGTGCGGCGGCGGAGGCGCGCCTTCCCGGAACGGGGACGCGCACACGGGCGCGCTGCCGACGGCGACGACCTTCCACTCGTTCTGCTACGCCCTGGTCCGGCAGCACCAGCCGCCGGAGCTGTTCACCTATCCGCTGCGGCTGCTGTCGGGTCCGGAGCAGGACGTGTTCGTACGCGAGCTGCTGGCCGGCGAGGCGGAGGACGGCACCGTCCGCTGGCCCGCCGAGCTGCGCGCCGCCCTCGGCACCCGCGGCTTCGCCGACGAGGTCCGGGCGGTCGCCGCGCGTACCCGCGAACTCGGCCTGGACCCGGAGGCGCTGGCGCGCTTCGCGGAGGACACCGGCCGCCGCGACTGGCGGGCCGCGGCCGACTTCCTCGCCGAGTACCTCGACGTGCTGGACGCGCAGGGCGTGGTCGACTACGCCGAGCTGGTGCACCGCGCGGTCATACTCGCGGAGCGCCCCGAGGTGGCCGACGAGCTGCGGCGGCGCTACAAGGTGGTGTTCGTCGACGAGTACCAGGACACCGACGCCGCCCAGGTCCGCCTGCTGCGCGCCCTGGCGGGCGACGGCCGGGACCTGGTCGCGGTCGGCGACCCCGACCAGTCGATCTACGCGTTCCGCGGTGCCGACGTCAACGGGATCCTGGAGTTCCGGCACCACTTCCCGGACCGTACGGGCGCGCCGGCGCCGACGATCGTCCTGCGCACCTCGCGCCGCGCCGGGGCCGGACTGCTGCGCGCGTCGCGCGAGATCACCCGCCGGATGCCGCTGTCGCGCCTCCCGGCCGCCGACGCCGCGGCCCACCGGGACCTGATCCCGGACCGCACCGGCGACGACGACCCGAGCCGGGTGCAGGTCTTCACCTATCCCACGCCCGGCGCCGAGCTCGACAACATCGCCGACATCCTGCGCCGCGCCCACCTGGAGGACGGCGTGCCGTGGGGCGAGATGGCGGTGCTCGTACGCTCGGGCGCCCGGTCCATCCCGTCGATCCGCCGCTCGCTGTCGGTCGCGGGCGTGCCGCTGGAGATCGCGGGCGACGAACTCCCGCTCGCCGCCGAGCAGGCGGTGACTCCGTTGCTGACCGCCCTCAGGGTGGCCGCGGACCCGGCGGCGCTGGACGAGGACACCGCGCGCATGCTGCTGCTCTCGCCGATGTGCGGCATGGACTCGGCGGACCTGCGGGTCCTCGGCCGCGCGCTGCGGGCCGAGGAGCGCGCGGCGGCGATGGCCGACGCGCAGACCGCGGAGGCCCAGGCGGCGGAAGCGGCTGAGGCCGCGGCCGGCGGGGACGGCGATGCGGGTGGCGACGCGGCGGGCCACGACGGCCCCGAGCAGCTTGAGCTGATGGCGTTCGGCGACCTCGCGCCAGTGGCTTCCGCCGTGCCCGCGCCGGGCGCGGGCGACGCCGCCACTTCGGTCGACGCGACCGCGACCGCCGATGCGGCCGACACGGCGGCCACCGACAGGGCGGCTTCCGACCCGGCCGACCCGGCGGCGGCCGGGGCCGACGGCGACACTGCGGGCGAGCGGCCGCGGACCGCAGAGGCCGCGGACGGCGCGAGGGTCCCGGATGCCGCGACACCGCCCGCTTCCACCGCGCCCTTCCTCCCCGCGCTCGCCCGGCCGTCCGCCGAGCTCATAAGGGACGCGCTCGCCCATCCCGAGCAACTGGTGGCGGTCGACGCGCAGATCGGTGCGGGGGCGTACCGCCTGGGCATGCTCATCGCCAAGGCCCGCGCGATTCTCGACGCGGGCGGTACGACCGAGGCCGCGCTGTGGGAGCTGTGGCACGGGACGCCGTGGCCCGCCCGCCTGGAGCGCGCGGTGCTGCGCGGCGGGTCGGCGGGCCGCAACGCCGACCGCGATCTGGACGCCGTCGTCGCGCTGTTCGAGGTCGCGGCCCGCGCCGAGGAGCGCGCCGGGCACCGCGGGGCGCTGAACTTCCTCGACGAGCTGACCGCCCAGCAGATCCCGGGCGACCGGCTCGACGACAAGGCGATGCGCGGCGAGTCGGTGCGCCTCCTGACCGCACACCGCTCCAAGGGCCTGCAATGGCGCCTCGTGGTCGTCGCGGGCGTCCAGGAGGGGTTGTGGCCCGACCTGCGTCGCCGCGGCTCGCTGCTGGAGGCGGACCGGATCGGGGCGGACGGTCTCGCCGAGCCGCTGTCGCCGGGCGCGCTGCTCGCCGAGGAGCGTCGGCTGTTCTACGTGGCCGTCACGCGCGCCCGCGAGCGGCTCGTGGTGACGGCGGTGAAGTCCGCGTACGACGACGGCGACCAGCCCTCGCGCTTCCTCGCCGAGCTGGGTGAGGAGGGGGTCGAGCGGGCGGACGTGACCTCGCGCCCGCGGCGTCCGCTGTCGACGTCGGCGCTCGTCGCCGAGCTGCGCGCGTCCGCCGTCGACCCGAAGGCGCCGCGGACGGTGCAGCTCGCCGCCGCGCGGCGGCTGGCGAAGCTGGCCGCGCTGCGCGACGAGGAGGGCTACCCGCTGGTCCCCGCCGCCCACCCGGAGCGCTGGTGGGGCCTGGTCGAGCCGACGGACCCCGGGGTTCCGGTGCGCGATCCGCGCGTGCCGGTGAAGCTGTCCGGCAGCGCGGTCGAGAAGGTCGGGACCTGCGCGCTGAACTGGTTCCTGGGCCGGGAGGTGCGGGCGGAGTCCGCGCGTACCGCCGCACTCGGTTTCGGCAACGTGGTGCACGCGCTCGCGGACGAGGTCGGCACGGGCGCGACGGCCGCCGAGCTGCCGGTGCTGATAGACCGCTTGGACCGGGTGTGGGATGCCCTGGCCTTCGACGCGCCGTGGCAGTCCGACCAGCAGAAGGAGGAGGCGCGGACGGCACTCGAACGCTTCCTCGCCTGGCACACGCATGACCGGCACCGCGTCGTCGCGGCCACCGAGCACGAGTTCGAGGTGAGCCTGACGGCGGGGGAGCACCGCATCGTCATCCGCGGCTCGATGGACCGCGTGGAGCGCGGCGAGGACGGGTTGGCGTACGTCGTCGACTTCAAGACGGGCAAGTCCAAGCCGGGGGCCGCCGAGGTGGCCGAGCACCCGCAGCTGGCGGTGTATCAGATCGCGGTGGCCAACGGGGCGTTGGACGACGTCGAGGCGTTCGGCGGGACGCGTCCGGCGTCCGGTGGCGCCGAACTCGTGCAGTTGCGGCACCGCGCGCCCGGCCAGGATCCGGACGCCGGGCACCTGCCGGTCGTCCAGGACCAGACCGCGCCGGTTCCGGACGAGGACGGCGGCACGTGGGTGTCCGCGCTGCTCGCGGACGTCGCGGGCCGCATTCTGGGCGAGCGCTTCACCCCGAACACCGGCTCGCACTGCGACCGGTGCGATTTCCGGCGCTGTTGCAGCGCGCGCAGCGAGGGGCGCACGGTCGTCGAGTAGACGACACGGGCGGGTGAACCAGGGCCGGGGCACTGGCCGAATCTCTTCGGTGCCTTGGGATACTGATCACCATCCAACCCCCGAAACGATGGAGTTCCCCTGTGCGTGCCCGCCGTATCGCCGCTGTCGCATCCGCAGTTCTGCTCGCCACTGCCGCGCTGAGCGCGTGTGGGAGCGACGACGAGGCCAAGGACAACACGAAGACCGAGGCGAAGGCACTGGCCGACGAGGCGGTCGCGTACGCGAAGAAGCAGGGCTCGATGGAAGCGTCCATCAAGGGCACCGAGGACGGCCAGGAGCAGGAGGGCAAGTCCTGCGTGAACATCTCGCCCGAGGGCGAGACCGAGTCGGTGAGGGGGTCGCTGACGCGGGAGGGGCACACGGCCGACGTCATCACGGTCGGGGGCAAGCAGTACGTCACCGGGCCGGCCGAGCTGTTCATCAAGCAGGCCGGTGAGGACCCTGCGGACTACGACGTAGCGAAGGCGGACGCGGCCCTCGACGGCCGGTGGATGGTCACCGAGGACGACGAGCCGGACGACTCGGGCGACTTCTTCGACGGCAAGACGGACGGCATCACCAAGGGTGAGGTCACCGAGTTCAACGGCAAGAAGGTCGTGCCGCTGACGAAGAAGGAAAAGGACTCGGAGAAGACCGTCTACGTCGCGGCCAAGGGCGACCCGGTGGTGGTCGGCGTGCTGGAGGTTGAGAAGGACTCCCGCACCGAGACCACCGTGACGGGTATGGGCGGCAAGTGCGACGTCGTGGCACCGGCCGAGGACCGGACGCTGACCAAGGCGGAGTTCAACCAGATCTTCCGGGACGCGAAGACGAACTGAGGCCGGGCGGGCCGTCCCGGACGGCTCACCATGGGTGACTGTCCGTCAGATGCTTGACAGGGTCGGGATACTGGGCGCGCGATGCTCCCACGACGGGCCCCCGCCCCCCGGCGGCCGGGCCCGTCGCCCATCCCGAGGAGTACCTGTGCGCCTGCCCCGCCTCCTGCCGACGGCCGCCGCCGTCACCGCCGTCGTGCTCGCGCTCGGCGGCCTCACCGCGTGCTCCGGCGACGACGTCGACGACGCGACCGTGGACTCCAAGAGCGGCCCCAGCGGTCCCGGCGGGCGAGGGCCCGCGCCCGGCGGGGTCCTGCCCGGGCAGCAGACGCCCGCGGCGCCCCCGGCGGCCAAGCCGCCCGCCGACATGAACGGACGCGAACTCGCGGACCGGGCCGTGCAGTTGATGGCGGCGACCTCGTACCGCCTCACCGGGCGGTTCGGCTCGGGGGCGGACGCCGCGACGCTGACGATCGACGTCGGCAAGCAGCGCGACGTGCGCCAGACCGTCACGCGGCCGGACGTCAGTCAGGAGCTGATCCGCGTCTCGGGCGTCGTCTACTCCAACGTCGAGAGCGTCATCGGGGCCACGCCCGGCGCCACCATCCCGGCCAACCTGCGCGGGACCTACCTCAAGACCGACGGCGGGCAGCTCGACCCCAAGCTGGTCGACCCCTTCGCGGGCAGCTTCGGTGCCGACGCGGGGGAGGTGGCCAAGGGGGAGCAGACGCAGATCGACGGCAAGGGCGTGTGGCCGCTGACCATCAAGTCCGCGGACGGCGCCACCACCACGATGTACGTGATGGCCGGAGGGGACCCGTACCCGATCAAACTGACCGTGACCGGCGCCGACCCGGTGGACCTCAAGGTCAGCGACTTCGGGGCGGACGTCGCGGTGGCCGCGCCGCCCGCGGACCGGGTCGTGGACGAGGCGACCCTGCAACAGCGGATGGCGGCGGCGGGCTGACGGGCGGCGGGGCGACCGCGTGGTGTGTGACGGGGCGGGCCGCGTTGCGGTGGGTCGATCGCGCGGTGTGCGACGGACCGGCCGCGCGCAGTGGGGCGCATGCAACGGGTGGTGTGCGGCGGGCAGGTCGCGGGCCGGATGCGTGCGTAGCGTAGTCCCGTCGGCGCGCCCGGTGGGGCACAACACACAGGATGCGGTTGTTGTCCTCAGGTGCGTCTAACGTTGCGCCGGTGCGATCGGCTCACCACCACCTCATCCGGGATCCGGACGACCTCAAGGACGTCCTCGGCGTCCCCTACACACCCGAGCAGATCGCCGCCATCACCGCCCCCCTCGAACCCGGCGTGATCGTCGCGGGCGCCGGGTCGGGCAAGACCACCGTCATGACCGCGCGCGTCGTCTGGCTGGTCGGCACCGGCGCGGTACGCCCCGACGCGGTCCTCGGCCTCACCTTCACCAACAAGGCCGCCGGGGAACTCGCCGAGCGGGTCCGCCAGGCGCTCCAGAAGCTGTGGCCGGACCCGGCGTCGTACGGGCTGCCGGGCGGGCCGTACGGCGGCCTCGGAGCCGCGGGCGGCGCGGCGGGAGCGGTCGGCACAGGGGCAGGCGCCGCCGGGGCCCCGACGGCGGGCGGCCTCGAAGGGGACGAGGACGCCGGCGAGCCGACGATCTCCACGTATCACGCCTTCGCCGGACGCCTGCTGTCCGAACACGGCCTGCGCATCGGCCTGGAGCCGTCCGCGCGCCTGCTGGCCGACGCGACGCGCTTCCAACTCGCCGCCCGCACCGCCCGCCGTGCCCCGGGGCCGTTCCCGACGCTCACCAAGACCCTCTCGTCCATCACCGCCGACGTACTCGCGCTCGGCGGCGAACTGGCCGAGCACCTGGTGCCGTTCGAGCGGCTGCGCGCGTTCGACGAGGACCTTGTCGCGGAGGTCGAGGCGTCCGCGAAACCGACCGCGGGAGCCAAGGCCGCGGCCGACGCCGCCCGCAACCGGCTCGACCTGCTGCGCCTGGTCGCCGACTACGCGGACGCGCGGCGACACCGCGATCTGCTCGACTTCGGCGACCAGATCGCCTACGCCGCGCGGCTCGCCGAGGAGCGCCCCGAGGTCGGCGAGATGCTGCGCGACACGTACCGCGTGGTCCTGCTGGACGAGTACCAGGACACCTCGGTCGCGCAACGCCGCCTGTTGTCCGGCCTGTTCGGCATCCCCGAGGGGACGGACCCGGGCCTCGCCCCCGGCCGCGGCCACGCGGTCACCGCCGTCGGCGACCCCTGCCAGGCCATCTACGGCTGGCGCGGCGCCTCGGTCGCGAACCTCGACGAGTTCCCGCACCATTTCCCGCAGCGGGACGGCTCGCCCGCGCACCGCTTCTCGCTCGCCGAGAATCGGCGCAGCGGCGGCAGGCTGCTGGAGTTCGCCAACGAACTGGCGGTGCCGCTGCGGGAGATGCACGAGGGCGTGGAGGCCCTGCGGCCCGCTTCCGGCGCCGAGGGCGACGGCTGGGCGCGCTGCGCGCTGCTGGCCACGCAGGACGGCGAGATCGCCTGGATCGCCGACCAGGTGCAGCACGTCATCGGCACCCGGTTCCGGCCGGACGGCGAGCTGATCGGGCCGGGCGACGTCGCGGTGCTCGCGCGTACCGCCGCCGACTTCGCCGAGATCCACAAGGCGCTGGTGGAACGCGATGTCCCGGTCGAGGTCGTGGGCCTGTCCGGGCTGCTCAACCTGCCCGAGGTCGCCGACCTGGTGGCCACCTGCGAGGTGCTGGACGACCCGACCGCAAACGCGGCGCTCGTCCGCCTGCTGGTGGGACCGCGCTGGCGCGTCGGCCACCGGGACCTGGCCCTGCTCGGCCGCCGGGCCGGCGACCTGGTGCGCTTCGACCAGGGCTCCGCGGACGGCCCCGACGCACGGCTCGAAGCCGCGGTCGCGGGCGTGGACCCCACCGAGGTCGTCTCGCTGTCGGACGCGCTCGCCGACCCCGGCGACGAGTACCCGTTCTCACCCGCCGCCCGCATCCGCTTCGCCCGGCTCGCCGCCGAGATACGCGAACTCCGGCGGCACCTGGGCGAACCGCTCATGGACGTGCTGCACCGCACGCTCGCGGTGACCGGTCTCGAGGTCGAGCTGTCCGCGTCCCCGAACGCCTTGGCCGCCCGCCGCCGCGAGACGCTGCACGCCTTCCTCGACGTCGCGGCCGGGTTCGCGGACCTGGACGGCGACCCGTCGCTCACCGCGTTCCTGGCCTTCCTGCGCACCGCCGCCGAGCACGACAAGGGACTCGACGGCAGCCTTCCGAGCGCGGGGGACTCGGTGAAGGTCCTGACCGCGCACAAGTCCAAGGGCCTGGAGTGGGAGGTGGTCGCGGTGCCCGGGCTGGTCAACGGGGCCTTCCCGAGCACGCAGGCACAGTCCAAGTGGACCAGGAGCGGGCACACGCTGCCGCACCCGCTGCGCGGCGACGCGCGCGGGCTGCCCGAGCTGTCGGACCTGTCCGCGAAGGGCTTCAAGGCCTTCGACGCGGACATGAAGCGGCACAAGGCGATCGAGGAACTGCGCCTGGGGTACGTGACGTTCACGCGTCCCAAGCAACTCCTCATCGCATCCGGTCACTGGTGGGGCCGCACGCAGAAGAAGAAGCGCGGGCCGTCGGAGTTCCTGCTGCGGCTCGCGGACCACTGCGCGGCGGGCCACGGCGAGATCGCCACATGGGCGGTGGAACCGGACGACGAGGCGAACCCGCACCTTGCCAGCGCGGTGGAGCAGGTGTGGCCGCTGCCGCTGGACACCGTGGCGCTGGAGGAACGGCGGCGCGCGGCGCGCGATGTGATCGACGAGTTGGTGCGGCTGGAGGGGGCGGGGCGGAACCCCGGGGGGCGCGGGTCGGACGCCGGTGCGGTCTCGGGCTCGGATCCGGGGGGCGCCGCGGTGGCCGTCGCGGACGACGAGGTGCCGCCGTTCTTCGACGAGCCGCCGCCGGACGACGAGGAGCCGCCGCCTCCGGAGGACGACTGGGAGGGGCCTGCCGAATGGGGTGCGGCCGACACCTCCGACGGCGACGGCCGCCCTGGTGACGAGAGCCAGTCGGCCGCCGCGCCCGCCGACCTCGACATCGCGCCCGAGTACGAGTCGGACACCGGACACCTCGGCCCGGCCGACCGCGAGCTCATCGAGTCCTGGGACCGCGACCTGGACCGCCTGGTCGAGGAACTGGTGCGCGGGCGTTCGGGCGTACGCGAGGTCGAACTGCCCGCCTCGCTCTCCGCCTCCCAACTGCTGCGCCTGGCCTCCGACCCGGACGGCCTGGCCCGCGAACTGGCCCGTCCCATGCCGCGCCCGCCCGCGCCGGCCGCGCGCCGGGGCACCCGGTTCCACGCGTGGATCGAGTCGCAGTTCGGCGAGCGGCCGCTGCTGGAACCCGACGACCTGCCGGGGGCGGCGGACGAGGACATCACCGACGAGGCGGACCTGGTCGAGCTCCAGGAGGCGTTCCTGCGCACTCCGTACGCGCAGCGGGCGCCGTACCGCATCGAGGAGTCGTTCCAACTCGTGCTCGGCGGGCGGGTCGTGCGCGGCCGCATCGACGCCGTCTACCGCGACGCGGACGGCCGCTTCGAGGTCGTGGACTGGAAGACGAACCGGGCGTTCAACGCCGACCCGCTGCAACTCGCCGTCTACCGCCTGGCCTGGGCGGAGCTGGCGGGGGTGCCTCCCGAGGAGGTCACGGCCTCGTTCGTGTACGTGCGGTCGGGCGAGGTGGTGCGCCCGCGCGGCCTGCCGGACCGGACGGGCATCGAACGCGTGCTCGCGGGCCCGCGGCCGGACGGCCCGGCGGACGCCGACGCGGCGACACCCGCACCGGAAACGGCCGCGGCGGCCCCCGAATAGGCGTCCCGACCCCACGGGGCACTCGGGTCCCGTCCAGTGCCGTCCGCCACACTCGCCCGTCCGCCGGAACCCGCCGGGCCGCCGCGGACGTCTTCACCGTGACCGGGGCGAACCGAAACGGCCCGGCGCGTTCCTCCCGGAGTCCGAAAGTCCGAAAATCGGTCGATAGGGTGTCCGGCCGCATCGGACCAGGAGTTTCGAGGTACAAGCCTCTTCGATGGCACCACCGCAGCACGAGTTCAGCGTGACGCCGCCGGCCGTGGGGTCCGCGCGGCGTGCCCGCCTGCTGCCCGCGGTGGGCTGGGCGCTGCGCCTGCTGCCCGTCACGGTGATCCTCGTCGTCATCGTCATCGGCTTCCTGACCCCGCCCGAGGTGCACATCGGGCCGCTGCTGGCCGTCGCGCCCGCGCTGGCGGGCCTGACGCGCGGGTCCGCCCGTACCCCCGTGTGGGTCGGCCTCGCCGCGGCGGTCGCCATGCTGGTGCTGTCGAGCACCGGCGAGACGAAGGGCGACGGCGAACCGTTCGTGACACTCCTGTCGATCTTTCTGGTCACCATGACCAGTTGGGCCGGGGTGCAGGTGCGCCGCCGCCAGGACCGCACGCTTGAGGACGTCCGCAGCGTCGCCGAAGCCGCGCAGCACGTGCTCTTGAGCCCGGTCGCCCGGCGCATCGGACCGGTTCGGGTCGGCGTCCGCTATCGCGCGGCGGCCGCCGAGGCGCGGATCGGCGGCGACCTGTACGAGGTGATCCTGACGCCCTACGGGGTGCGTGCGGTGGTCGGCGACGTGCGGGGCAAGGGCCTCGGCGCGGTGCAGACGGCGGCGGCGGTGCTGGGCGCTTTCCGGGAGGCCGCGTACGAGGAGCCGACGCTGCCCGGGGTCGTGCGCCGCATCGCCGCGAGCATGAGCCGGCGCCTTGAGGAGAACCTTGAGGAGTTCGTGACGCTCGTGCTGGTCGGCTTCCCGCCGCAGGAGGACCCGCAGCGGGGCGAGGTGCATGTGGTCAACTGCGGCCACCCGTCGCCGATGCTGCTGCGCGCCGCCCGCGCGGAGATGCTGGAGCCGCCGACGGCGATCCCGCCGCTCGGCATCGTCGACCCGGACCTGTTCGACATCCCGGTACTCACGGTGCCGGTGCGCCCGGGGGACCGGGTGCTGCTCTACACGGACGGCATCGTGGAGGCGCGGGACGCGCACGGTGTCTTCTACCCGCTCGTCGACCGCGCGCCGGACAGCATGCCCGGCGTCGAGGAGACGCTCGACCGCCTGGAGGCGGACGTCGAGCGCCACGTCGGGCAGCCGCTGGAGGACGACGCCGCGATGCTGCTGCTCCTGTACGCGCCGACGCTCGGCGGTCTGTACGACCCCGGCCCGACGGCGCGCGCGGACGCCCGCAAGGTCTGAGGGCCGGGCTCTGAGGGCCGGGCTCTGAGGGCCGGGCTCTGAGGGGCTCTGGGGAGAACTGGGGAGCTCTGAGGGCCGGCCGCCTGTTCAGACGCGCAGTTCGACCACCAGCGCGCAGTGGTCGGACACGCCGAGGCGGACGGTCTCGGTGCGGCGTACCGCGTCCGGCCCCAGGCCGTGCCCGAAGATGTGGTCGAACTGCACGCGCGGACGGTACGACGGGTAGGTGGGCACGCGGGCCAGCGACCGCCAGCGCACCCGGTGGCGGCGGGGCCGGTCGTTCTGCGCGCCGCGCTCGCGGCGCCCGACGACGGCCTGCGGGATGCGGCCGGGCAGATTGAAGTCGCCGAGGAGCAGTTGGGGTTGCGGCAGATCGGCGGACGAGCGGCCGATGCGGGCAAGCTGCGAGACGTTCCACCCCGGTACGAACGACAGATGCGCGGCCAACACGGTCAGCGGGCCGTTCGGGCCCTCCACCACCGCCGCCAGCACCGAGCGGGGCTCGTCGGGGACGCGCGTCAGGCCGGGGCGGCCCTGCACGCGCAGCGGCAGACTCAGCGGGGCCGCCGGAAAGCGCCGGGCGCGCCAGCGCAGGACGGGGAGGCGGGAAAGCAGCGCGATGCCGTACGAGGGACCGCCCTCGCCGCTCTGCTCCGGCCCGTACACATGCCGCTCCGGCGCCCCGGGGGTCGGCAACCACCCCGACACCGGCGCGGGGACTCCGTGGACCGCAGCCAGGAAGCGCCACTGATCGGTGCCCATCGCCCGCGCGGCCACCGCGGCCTGGTCCGCACACCCGGACCGCTCCTGATGCCGGTCCACCTCCTGCAACGCGACGATGTCGGCGTCCAGCTCGCCCAGCGCCTCACCCAACCGCCCGGGCCCCGCCGTCCCGTCGTCCAGCGCCATCCCGTGCAGAACATTGAACGTGGCCACCCGCAGCACAGTCATGCCCCGACCGTACGGCCCCGCCCGCTCCCGAGCCCCCACGCCCGCGGCACGGCGCGCGGCCCCCCGCGCCGAGGCATGTCCTCTTGCGACCGGTGCTGTGCGGGAGTGGCCGCTTGGCGGTATTTGTCCCGGACACCTGCCGCGACCCCGGTCCCGCGGCGAGCCCTCGTTGCCGACCACGTCGACGCGCCGCCGTCTCCGGCGCGGGATTGGCCGTTGGCGCATGCGGCGCGGGCGGCGCCGGGCACTGGCCGGGTGGGGGCGTGCCGATGTGTGTTTCACGGGCCGACGTCCCTCCCGATTCCACCCCCTTCCGTCCCTCCTTCACCTCCCGCGTTCAGGGCGCTGTGCCCTCTGTTTGGGTGATCGTGTACACCGGAGTGTGTGCTTGGCGGGGGCGGCGACGGGACGACGGACGACTAGGGGTGTGTATCTGTGGGCGATCACGGGTCTGGGCTGGCGTTGACGAGGGCGCTGCACGATCGGGCGGCCGTGCACCGGCTCGACGAGGCGTGGTTGGCCGCGGCGTGGGAGGCGTCCGCGACGCGTGTGCTGGTGATCGAGCAGGGGAAGGTGCGCTGGACGGAGGAGGCGGGCGGGGCCGCCCTGCTGTTGGTGGCTTCGGGCGACGCGCCGGACGGTGAGCGGTACTTCCTCGGTGTGGACGCCGACGACGTCGCGTACTTTGCGGTCGCCGCCGAGGCGTTGCCCGAGGGCGTCGACGCGCAGGTGGGGCACCTCTACACGCTCGGCTCGGTGCTGGGCGATCGGGACGCGGGGCTTCTGGTGCACGCGTTCGGGCTGGAGAACTGGCACCGCACGCACAAGTTCTGCGCGCGCTGCGGGCAGCCGACCGAGCCGGTGGCCGCGGGCCATGTGCGCAAGTGCACGGTGTGCGCCGCCGAGCACTTCCCCCGCACCGACCCGGCCGTGATCATGCTGGTCGTCGACCCGCTCGACCGCGCCCTTCTCGGACGCCAGGCCAGTTGGCCCGAGAAGCGGTTCTCGACGCTCGCCGGCTTCGTCGAGCCCGGCGAGTCGCTGCGTCAGGCGGTCGTACGCGAGGTCGCGGAGGAGGTCGGCGCGGAGGTCACCGGCGTCACGTACGTCGACAGCCAGCCGTGGCCGTTCCCGTCCAGCCTGATGCTCGGCTTCCACGCGACCGCCGCCGACGACCGCATCGACGTCGACGGCGCGGAGATCGCCGAGGCGCGGTGGTTCTCGCGCGACGAGCTGCGGGCCGCGGTCGCGGCGGGCGACGTCCTGCTGCCTGGGGCCATCTCGATATCCCGGCACCTGATCGAGCTGTGGTTCGGCGAGACCATCCCGGAGACCAACAAGTGGTAGCGGGCCCGACACGCTGAATCCCCGGACGGGGAGCCGCACGTGCGGAAGCCCCGGCGTCGATTGCCGGGGCTTCCCTATACGCCTGATGCGCCGCCTGATGCGCCGCCTAATGTGCCGGCTGACGCGCCGACTGATGCGCCGGCTTATGTGCGGCCGCGGATCAGGCGGCCGCGGCCGTGTAGGCGTCCTTGACCTGGGCGAGGCTCGGGTTGGTGGCGACCCACTGGATCTCGCCGCCGACGGTCACGACCACGGTCGGCACGGTCTGGTTGCCGCCGTTCACGCTCATGACGTACTCGGCGGCCTTCGGGTCCTGCTCGATGTCGACCTCGGTGTACGCCAGGCCCTCGCGCTCCATCTGGCTCTTCAGGCGGCGGCAGTACCCGCACCACGGGGTGCTGTACATCGTCACGGTGGCCGACATCGGGAGGTCTCCTCTGCTTGGTGTCGTCTGCTCTGTGCCGCTCGGTGTGGCTGGCTTGCCGGGCGGTGTTGGCGGCCGGGCTGCACGGCGTCACAACGCGCCGCGCACCCGGATTTCTTCCACAAGTGTGGGGGCTGTGGACAACGCCACTCCTGTGAGGGTGGGTCCTGAGAGGATGTCCCGGTGATCGACCAGTACGGGCCCCCGCCGACCTCCGACGAGATCCTGGACGCGCTCGACCCCGAGCAGCGCCGGGTCGCCAAGTCCGTCGACGGTGCCGTCTGCGTGCTCGCGGGTGCGGGCACCGGCAAGACCCGTGCCATCACCCACCGCATCGCCTACGGCGTGCTGACCGGCGTCATGCAGCCGACGCAGACGCTTGCCGTCACCTTCACCGCGCGGGCGGCGGGGGAGATGCGCGGGCGCCTGCGTCAACTCGGCGTCGCCGGGGTCCAGGCCCGCACCTTCCACTCGGCGGCGCTGCGCCAGCTCCAGTTCTTCTGGCCGCGCACCTACGGCGCCGACGCACCTCGGCTCGTGGAGACCAAGGTGCCGCTGGTCGCCGAGGCGGTGCAGCACTGCCGCCTGCGCGCCGACCGGGCCGAGCTGCGCGACCTCACCGGCGAGATCGAGTGGGCGAAGGCCACCCAGACCGCCCCCGACGACTACCCGGCGCAGGTGGTCGCGGCCAAGCGCAAGCCGCCGCGGGACGCCGCCGAGGTGGCGCGCGTGTACGCCGCGTACGAGAAGATCAAGGCCGGTCAGGGCCGCATGGACTTCGAGGACGTGCTGCTGCTCACCGTCGGCCTGCTGGACGAGCGGATCGAGGTCCGCGAGCAGGTGCAGGCGCAGTACCGGCACTTCACGGTCGACGAGTACCAGGACGTCAACCCGCTCCAGCAGCGGCTGCTCGACCTGTGGTCGCAGAACGCCCGCAGTCTGTGCGTGGTCGGCGACGCGAGCCAGACCATCTACTCCTTCACCGGGGCGACCCCGAGCTTCCTGCTCGGCTTCCGGCACCGCCACCGCGCCGCCGAGGTGGTCGAGCTCGTGCGCGACTACCGCTCGTCGCCGCAGGTCGTGCACCTGGCCAACCGGCTGCTGACACACGCGACCGGTGAGGCCGCCAAGCACCGCTTGGAGCTGATCTCGCAGCGCGACGCCGGTCCGGAGCCGGACTTCGTGGAGTTCGGCGACGAGCCGGGCGAGGCCGAGGGCGTCGCCCGCAGAGTGCGCAAGCTGCTCGACCAGGGCGTGCGCGCCGCCGAGATCGCGGTGCTGTTCCGCACCAACTCGCAGTCGGAGGGGTACGAGCAGGCGCTGGCCGACCTCGGGATCCCGTACGTGCTGCGCGGCGCCGAGCGCTTCTTCGAGCGCCCCGAGGTACGCCAGGCCGCCGTGCTGCTGCGTGGCGCCGCACGTTCGGCAGGCGCCTCGGAGGACGCGGGCGGGCTCGCGGCGGAGGTGGGCGCGGTGCTGGTGTCCGGGGGCTGGACCCCGGAGCCGCCCGGCGGATCCGGCCAGGTGCGGGAGCGCTGGGAGTCGCTGAACGCGCTCGTCCGACTCGCCGAGGACTTCTCCGCGGCGCGCCCCGAGGCGACGCTCGCGGACTTCGTCGCGGAACTGGCCGAGCGTGCGGTGGCCCAGCACGTCCCGACCGTCGAGGGCGTCACCCTCGCGTCCCTGCACGCGGCCAAGGGCCTGGAGTGGGACGCCGTGTTCCTGGTCGGCCTGACCGAGGGCATGATGCCGATCCACTACGCCGACACCGCGGACAAGGTCGAGGAGGAGCGCCGGCTGCTGTACGTCGGGATCACGCGCGCCCGCGAGTACCTGACCCTGTCCTGGGCGCTGGCCCGCTCGCCCGGCGGCCGTGCCGGGCGCGGCCCCTCGCGGTTCCTGGACGGCCTGCGCAACGGCGGCTCGGGGGTCCCCGGCCGCGCCGCACGGGGGCGCTCCGCGGACTCCGGCGCGGCGGCGGGCGGCTCGTCGTGGGGCGGGGGCGAGGCGAAGGCCGCGCGCCGTTCCAAGGCGGGGCCGGTGCGTTGCCGGGTCTGCGGGCGGGGGTTGACCGAGGCCGCCGAGCGCAAGCTCGCCCGCTGCATGGAGTGCCCCTCTGACCTCGACGAGGCGATGTTCGAGCGCCTGCGGGAATGGCGTCTCGGCCAGGCCCGACTGCTGGGCCAGCCCGCGTACTGCGTGTTCACGGACGCCACGCTGACCGCGATCGCCGAGGCCCAGCCGGGCTCGGTCAACCAGCTCGCGGCCGTCTCCGGGGTGACCCGCACCAAGATCAACAAGTTCGGCGAGGACGTCCTGGCCATCGTCGCCGGGCGCGACCCCGAGGAGCTCGCGGACGCGTACGATCCCGGTGCCGACGACGACCCGGGCATGCCCGGCGATCTGCCGGGGCAGGATGTCGGCGAAGACGGCGTCGGGGACGCGGGTGTCGCGGACGCGGGTGTCCGGGAAGGCGGCATCCGCGGCGCGGGCGAAGTGCCCGGAGAAGCGTAGGAAGTCCCGCGCCGGAGGCCTGTCGGCGAGGGATTTCCCTCAAGTGACGGCAGACACGCGGAAAATAGTTTGCGCTCTTCTCGGAAGCGCATCTAACCTCACGAGCACGGTCAACGTGTTGACCGTGCTCGGTCGTGAGACCGAGCGCTTGACAGGTTGAAATCTGTGCAGCGCACCACGGCTGCACACCCAGCCCGAACGCACGACATTGGCTCCGCCCGACAGGCGGCGCCACGAGACCTCCGCGAAGGGAGGCGAACGACATGATGACCAACCGCAAACTCGCAGTTGCCGCCACTGCCGTCGCGCCCTCCGCGATGTCGGTGCGTTCTGCTGAGCTGGGTTCGCCGAAGCCTGCCTCCCTCCTCCTCTCGCTCAAGGGGCGGACCCCGTCTCTGGCGTATGCCGGGACCGATGCCCGCATCATCACCGCTGATCTGCCCGTATTGGGCCGTCGCGGCGAAGGCATCGGTCTGGCGTCCAACGTCGAGTCGGGATGGCGTGGCAGCGAGCGCACCAGTGTCATCACGCGCGATGAGCGACCGTCGGCATCGATCGTGACGGCATGTGAGCAGCAGCAGGTCGAGGACATGGCCCAGGCCATGGGCACGACCGGATTTGCCGGTATGCACGGGTACCCGTCCTGGAGGACGCGAACCTGACGTTGAGTCAGGTCGGCTTCTCCAGGGCCGCGGAACCCGTACACCGGGATCCGCGGCCCTTGTCTTTGCCCCTGAAAGCCCCGGCAGGACGCGTCCGCCAGGACCGCGAAGCGCAACCAAGTGGCAGCAATGCCAACCGAGTTCACTCACGAGGAGCACCACGTGCCGTTCGACAAGCCGCCCACCGCGACTGCTCTAGCCGTACCTGTACCGGAGGTAGACCTGATGACTCTGACCGCGTTCGACGACATCGAGACCGTCGAGGGCACCATCCCGTGCCGTTCCTACGACCCCGAGGTGTTCTTCGCCGAGTCGCCGGCCGACGTCGAGTACGCGAAGGCCCTCTGCGGCGAGTGCCCGGTCCGCGCCGCGTGCCTCCAGGGCGCGCTGGAGCGCCGCGAGCCGTGGGGTGTCTGGGGTGGCGAGCTGTTCATCCAGGGTGTGGTCGTGGCGCGCAAGCGTCCGCGTGGCCGTCCGCGCAAGACGGAGGTCGCCGCGTGAACCCCGCCGACCTGCCCCGTGCAGCCACCGTCCAGCGCACCAAGACCGCAAGCCAGGAACCGATGACCGACCGTACGCCCTCCACCCCGAACCACCAGATCCCGATCCTGGACAGGAGCCGTGAGATGCATCTTCTCCATGAAGCGCTCGCAAGAGCGCAGATGGAGGAACGACTACGCGAGGCCGAGCTGCACCGCAGGGCAGCCCACGTCCGCGCCGCGCGCAAGATGAAGCGCCGCGCCGAGGTGGCGTCGCTGCGGGCCCGCAGGGCCCTCGCCCTCGCCGTCATGCAGTAGCCGACGGCGAGACGTTCCGTACCGAGTAGTGGCACCACACGCGGCGTGAACCTGCGCCGCGGGAAAACCTGCCGAAACCTGCCGGAGTACTGACCAGGGCGGGCATCCGTGAGGATGCCCGCCCTGTGCGCTTCCGTGAGGATGCCGCCTGGTGTGCGCCGGTGAGGACGCTCGCCCCGCCTGCCCGCCTGCCCGCCTGCCCGTCCGGGCGGCCGTGAGGACGCCGCGTGTACGCGTCGGTGCGAATGCCCGTCCGGTGCGCGTCGGGCGGGCGAGCGCACACGCCGACCCGGCCGCGAGTGCCGCGGCGCGGGTCAGTCGGTCTTGCCGGAGCCGTTCGGGCCGCCGCTCACGCCGCCCTTGGCGCTCTTGTCACTCTTGCCGCTCTTACTGCCCTTGCGGCCCCGGCCGCGCCCGTCGTCCAAGACGTGGCGGTCGTCCGCGGTCTCCTCGACCACGCCGCTCCCGCCCGCGACTTCGCCGTCCACAGCCTGGTCGCCGTCCGTCCCGTCCACGTCGGTCCCGTCCACCGTGATCTCGTCGAACTCGCCGTATTCGTCGAGCTCTTCGTCGACCTCGAAGTCCAGCTCCGCGAACCCGGGCAGCCAGCACTCCAGTTCCTCGCGGAACGGCACCTCGGCGTTGAGCTGGCAGAGCACCCCGATCGTGCTGAGCGTGACCCGGTGGATCAGCAGGTAATTGGGCGGCAGGTTGAGCTGACGGGCCATCTGCGACGCCGGGTTCCGCGGATCGCCGATACGCGCGCCCTGGGCCCGCATCCAGGTACGCGTGAACTGGAACCGCTCGACCTGCGCGGGTTCCACCATCGGCAGCAGGTAGTCGAGCACCTCCTGCGCGTCGAGCTGGATCGACGGCTTCACGAAGCCCTCGGAGCGCAGCACCTCCATGACGCCCTCGGCCTCGTTGTCGAGGGCGAGCCGCATCGCGGTGCCGATCGGCTCGGGCAGCCCGTCCGGCAAGCGGTTGACCGTGCCGAAGTCCAGGACGCCGAGCCGCCCGTCCGGCATCAGCCGGAAGTTGCCCGGGTGCGAGTCGGCGTGCAGCATTCCGGTGCGCACCGGACCCGAGAACAGGAACCGGACCAGCAGGTGCCCGGCCTGGTCGCGCTCCTCCTGGGTGCCCTTCTCGATGATGCGGGACAGCGGCGTGCCGGCCATCCACTCGGTGACCAACACGCGTTCGGCCTGGAAGACCACCCGGGGGACGAAGATGTCCGGGTCGTCCTCGAACTCGTCGGCGTGTGCCTGCTGGGCCTCGGCCTCCAACTGGTAGTCGAGCTCTTCCGCCACCCGGGCCTTGAGCTCCGCGATCAGCGGCTTGACGTCGATGCCCGGGATCAGCGCGCCCGCGAACCGCGCCACGTGCCCGAGCTGGTTGAGATCGGAGATCAGCGCGTCGCCCGCGCCCGGGTACTGGATCTTCACGGCGACCTCGCGGCCGTCGTGCCAGACCGCGCGGTGCACCTGCCCAATCGACGCCGCCGCGGCCGGCTTGTCGTCGAACTCCCGGAACAGCCCGCGCCAGTCGGCGCCGAGGTTCTCCGCGAGCGCCTTGTGGATGGTGCGCGCCGGCATCGGCGGCGCGGCGTCCTGGAGCTTGGTCAGCGCGGCCCGGTACGGCCCCGCCACCTCCTCCGGGAGCGCGGCCTCGAAGACGGACAGCGCCTGCCCGAGCTTCATGGCGCCGCCCTTGAGCTCGCCCAGCACCTTGAACATCTGCTGCGCGGTGCGCTGCTGGAGTTCGGCAGCGACGATCTCCGCGGGTCGGCCTCCTATCCGCCGCCCGAGTCCCAACGTGGCCCGACCCGCGACCCCGAGGGGAAGCGTGGCGAGCTTGGCCGTCCGGGTCACTGCCCTACGCGGTAGATCGCTCACGCGTTCCATTGTGGGGGATGCGCCGGGCTGCCATGCGTGATCGCGGTCACGACGCCGCCGCGCGGGGGTGGGTCGCCACCGCACCGGGCGGCTGCGTCGCCACCTGACCGTGCCGTGCGGCCGCCGCCGCGCGCGGCTGTGTCGCGACCGCGAACGCACCACACCCGCACTCCGCGTTCGGGTGCCAACTGCGCCTCCGCATTCCGCCGTCGGGCAGCGCGATCTCCAGGGTGCCGCCCGTCGCGGTGGGCGTGTCCCCGTCCAGATATATGAGGAGTTGCAGCGCCGCCTGCGCCGCGACCGCGGTCGCCAGAACCCCGTCGCACGGCCGGTCATCCCGCCGCCGGTCGGGCGCGGAGGCCTGCGCGACGAGTCGCGGCCACGCCGGGTCGCGGTCGCGCCGGTAGAGGTCGAGGCAGCGCCCGCACGCCGAGCGGCCCGGATCCACGAACGGCCCGACGATGCCGGTGGTCTCCCGCACGTCGGCGTACAGGTGCGGGATGCGCGCCGTGGCCAGGCGCTCCAGCAGCGCGCGTTCGGGACGCAGCCCCTCGGTGGCGAGCACCACCGCGTCGGGACGGCTCCCACCGGTCGGCGAGCTCAGCCGTACGCCCGGCGCCGTCCGCCGTAGCGCCTCGCGCGCGGCGGTCTCGCGTCGTTTGCGCACGCCGTTCCAGGCCCCGGCGGCGGCTCCTGCGTCACCGGGACCGAAGGGCCGTGAGTCGGTCACCTCGACCGTGCCGACCCCGGCCGCGGCCAGCAAGGTCGCGGTCGCCGCGCCCACCCGACCGGCGCCGCGCACCGCGATCCGCGCCGCGGCACGCCGGGCCAGTACCCCCGCGCCCCCGTCGGGGCCCGGCCGCACCAGGGAAACCGACGCCCGGTCGGGGGCCAGCCGGTCGCGGACCCGCGGCGTCCCGGCGTCCGCGTCCTCCAGCAGGTCGGCGTCGGCGAGCACGTCGAGCAGCGCGCGGGTGCGCCCGGCGGCGACGCCGAGGCGTCCCGCGCTCTCGTACAACTGGTCGGGGGTACGCGTGCCGTCGAGTCGGTCGAGCAGTCGGGAGAGGGCGGGGTCGAGGCCGGTCAGCAGCAGCGCGCGCTCCGGATCCATGCCGAACTGGAGCGTGCTCTGGTCGCGCCACATCCGGACGAGCGCGGGGCGGAGTCGGGGTCGCATCGGGTGCCTCCGGGGTCGGAAGGTCTCGCAAGGTCTCGGAAATTCTCGGAAAGTCTCGGAAGGTCACAGCGAACACACCGAGAGTGATCGGTTCGCCGGGAGACAGCTTCACCCGATCACTGCGCAACGTGTCCGCGGTTATCCACAGGCACGGCGCAATGATCGTATTAATCGTGATATGAATTGCCCGAAATGCCGGGAAAACCGTCGAGTTCTGACATCGAACCCGGGCGATTTACGGACGCGGCGGCGAAGCAACGGCTCGCGGCGCGCGACGTTGGGTAACGTCTGGTTGTGGCCGCCGACCCCGGGGCCGGGCGCTCCGCCGTGCCCGAAACCCCGCAAGAGCACGCCGTCGAGGTACGCAGAAGCGCTCGACGGCGCAGAACCGTGTCGGCCTACCGCGACGGTGACCGCACCGTCGTCCTGCTGCCGGCCCGCATGTCCGCGGCCGAGGAGCAGCGGTGGGTCGGGATAATGCTCGACCGCCTGGCGGCCCAGGAGAAACGCAGGCGGCCCAGCGACGAGGCGCTCGCGCAGCGGGCCCGCGACCTGTCGGACCGGTACCTCGGCGGCCGCGCGGTGCCGCTGAGCGTGCGCTGGGTGGACAACCAGAACACCCGCTGGGGCTCGTGCACACCGCTCGACGCGTCGATCCGCCTGTCCAGCCGCTTGCAGGGCATGCCGCCGTACGTCGTCGACTATGTGCTGCTCCACGAGCTGGCCCACCTCCTCGTGCCGGGCCACGGCCCCCGCTTCTGGACGCTGCTCGCCGCGTACCCGCGGACCGAGCGCGCCCGCGGCTACCTGGAGGGCGTCGCCGCGTCCGGGGGCTCCGACATCTCGGACGAGGACGACGATGTCGAAGGCGTCGAGCCCGAGCGCGACGGCGAGGTCGGCACCCCCGACACCGCAGGCGGCGACACCTCGGGCGCGGCCAGGCCCGGCACCACCCGCAACAGCGCCGCCGAGTCCAACAGGCGCAAGGGCACCACAGGCCGAGCCCCCCGTAGCAACCGCTGAAACGCGCCGAGCCGCACGGCCGCCCGCCGGACGGGACGTGTCGCTCCGCACATGTGTCCGACCCGCCCGCGCGGCTCAGGTGCCGCGCGCACAGACGCGTGCCACAGAGGTATGCACCCAAAAGGCTGGTCCCGGAAGCCGGGGTGGCCCCTCCGTTCTGCGAATGTGAGGCATAACCCTCGGATCCCGGCGAACGGGCGGAGACCGTCGCGGGGAGCGGGGCGTCCGTAATAACGTGAGGGCTTGCCCGCCGAGGGCCGCGCGAACGTGCGGTCTTCCCGACACGGAACCGGGAGTGCCGTGTCCGCGTCGGGAGTCCACGGGGGTCCAAGCGGGCCACGAGGCACCGGGTTCCGACGGGCCCGCCTCAGGGTCCGGCAGAAGCCGGGATGTTGTAGCGTGCCGTGCGCGGTGGGGGTCATGCCCGGGTGGGCCCCTTCTGACGGGAAGGGAGCCACGAGGTGGTCGAGTTCAGGAAGGGTCAGAAGGCCAAGCTGTCCGATCTGACCCCGGGAACCGATCTGTACGTCGGCCTGCGGCTTGACGCCCCGGGCCTGACATTCGACATCAGTTGCTTCGGCCTGGACATGCAGGACCGGTTGTCCGACGACCGGTACTTCGTGTTCTTCAACCAGCCGAAGTCCCCCGAGGAGTCCATCCAGCTCCTCGGCGAGCAGGCCGGCGACCAGCAGTCGTTCCGGGTCACGCTGGACCGCGTGCCGCAGCAGATCGGCAAGCTGGCGTTCACCGCGACCATCGACGGCCAGGGCCAGATGTCGCAGGTCGCGAACGGGTACATCCGCATCGCGGTGGGCGGCCAGGAGGTCGTGCGCTACGCGTTCACAGGTGTGGAGTTCAGCACCGAGCGCGCCGTGATGATCGCCGACATCTACCGCAAGGAACCCAGCGTCTGGCGTTTCGCGGCCGTCGGCCAGGGCTTCGACGGCGGCCTCAAGGCGCTGCTGGAGAACTTCGGCGGCGAGGCGATGGAGGAGGACGAGCCCGCACCGCAGGCCGCCCCCGCGTTCGCCGCCCCGCCCCAACAGCAGGCCGCGCCGTCGTTCGGCCCGCCCCCCGGCGGTGGCGCCCCGCAGGCGCCCGCCCCGGCGTTCGGCCCGCCGCCCGGCGCCCCGCAGCCGATGGCCGCGCAGGCCCCGCCCGCGCCGCAGCCGACGATGCCGATGCAGCAGCCTCCGCCGCCCGGGCAGCCGTTCCCCGGCCAGGCGCCCCCCGGTCAGATGCCCCCCGGTCAGATGCCGCCGGGGCAGATGCCTCCGGGCCAGGGCCAGATGCCGCCCGGCCAGTTCCCGCCGCCGCAGGGCATGCCGCAGGGCCAGATGGCCCCCCCGATGCCCGGTATGCCCGGTCAGATGCCGCCCGGTCAGATGCCCCCGGGTCAGATGCCCCCCGGTCAGTTCCCGGGCCAGCCCGGCATGCCCGGTCAGAGCGGCATGCCGATGGGCACCGCGCAGGGCGGTATGAACCAGGCGGGCATGGGCCCCGCCGGTCTGCCCATGGAGGCCCAGTACGGCTACGGCCTGGACCAGTTCCGTGAGGTCCAGGGCCAGGGCCGCTGGGTCCAGCAGAACCCGAAGCTCATCCGCGCGTCCCTCGCCGGCAGCACCGTCAAGGTGATCGCCAAGCAGGGCTGCATGGTCGCCTACCAGGGCAAGGTCGACTTCAAGTTCCAGGGCCAGGGCTTCGGCCAGCGGCGCGACAACCGCCTCACCGGCCAGTCCCTGGAGCTGATGCGCTGCGAGGGCGACGGCGAGGTGTTCTTCGCCGAGGAGGCCGCGAACCTCCACCTCGTGGAGCTCGCCGGACAACGCCTGTGCGTGAGCGCCGCCAACGTCCTCGCGTGGGACGAGGGCCTGACCCTCGAACCGACCCGCATCGAGGGCCAGGGCATTCCCGGCGGCGGCCTGTTCGTGCAGACGTTCAGCGGCAACGGCACCGTCGTCGTCAAGACGAAGGGCATCCCGATGGTGCTCCCGGTCAACCCGGGCGCGCCGACCTTCGCGGACACCAACGCCATCGTCGCGTGGACGCACGGGATGCAGGTGTCGACCAGCACGGCGGTACGCGTACGTCGTACGGCGTACCCCGGCCACAGCGGCGAGACCGTCTCGCTTCAGTTCCGGGGTATGCAGGGCCACTTCATCGTCGTCCAGCCGTACGAGGTGTGAGGTAGACATGGACCAGCAGCAGATGCTCGCCACGTACGGCCAGCAGGCACCGACCGCGCGGATGAGCCCGCACGGCAACAAGATCTGCCGAGTGAGCATGCAGCAGGGCTATGACCTGTTCGCCAAGCAGGGCTCGATGATCGCCTACAACGGCTTCATCACCTTCAGCCCCTACCGCGAGAGCCGCGGCAACCGCATCCGCGGCCGGGCGGCCGGCGAGCAGCTCGAACTCATGCAGGTGTCGGGGCAGGGCGACCTGTTCCTCGCCGACTACGGCGCGGACGTCGTGATGCTCCAGCTCCAGGGCAACGGCATCTCGGTCAACGGCGCGAACATCCTCGCGTTCGACGCGCAGCTCACGAAGTCGATCGGGTTCGTCTCCGGCATCGCCAACAAGTTCAGCGGCAACGGCATGACGAACATCGAGCTGACCGGCAACGGCTGGGTGGCCATCACCACCCGCGGCACCCCGGTCGTCCTCGACCCGTCGCAGCAGGAGACCTGCGTCGACCCCGACGCGCTGGTGGCCTGGTCCACCGGACTCCGCATCAAGAGCAAGCGGTCCGCCCGGATGGGCGCGCTGGTCGGCCGCGGCACCGGCGAGGCGATGCAGGTCGCGTTCAGCGGCGCCGGGTTCGTCGTCGTCCAGCCGTCGGAGGACTCCACCGACCGCTTCCACATCCGCGGCTGAGCGGGGAGAGACCATGCAGAGTTCACTGTTCGGCTACACCGAGGTCCAGTCGCAGGAGCGCTGGGCCCTTCAGAACCGGCAGATGCTGCGCGTCATGCTCGGTGCGCAGAACCGCGAGGTTCTGGCCCGCAAGGGCACGATGGTCGCGTTCACCGGCGGCGTCGACTTCGACGGCCATTTGCAGAGCGGCGGCGAGCGCCAGGCCGCGCGGCAGACCGGCGAGCAGCTCAACCTCATGCGGTGCAGCGGCAACGGCACCGTGTTCCTGGCGAACATGGCCCAGGCCATCCACGTCCTCGACCTCAACAACGAGGGCATCACGGTGGACGGGCAGTACGTGCTCGCCCTCGACTCGACGCTGAGCTGGAACGTCGTGCGCATCGAGAGCGAGACCGGCATCGCCGGCGCCGGCGGCTACAACCTGGAGGTCGGCGGCACCGGCAAGCTCGCCGTCATGACCTCCGGCAAGCCGCTGGTCATGCACGTGACCCCGCAGCAGGAGTGCTTCGCGGACGCCGACGCGGTCATCGCGTGGTCCACGAGCCTCGTGACGCGCATGGAGTCGCAGCTCACCTCGCAGCGCGTGTGGAGGGGCCGCGGCGGCACC